>JBQCHH010000026.1:0-51343 GCA_051954855.1 Solirubrobacterales bacterium
CGGCCCCCCACAAACATTTGGGGGTGGGGGCGCGGGCCCCCCCCCCGCCCCCCCGACTGGACGCTTTCAGGGATGCGCTGGCTGACGACTTCAACACGCCCAGGGCTATGGCGGAGGCGTTTGAGCTGGTCGCGGAAGCCAACCGGAGCGAGGCGGCCCGGGACGCTGCGGGCGAGATCCTCTCCCAGATGCTCGACCTCGTCGGGCTCAGCTCCCTTACCCAGCCGGATGAGGGAGCTGAGGTCGGCGAGGACGCCACGAAGCTGATGGCGGAACGCGAGGAAGCTCGGGCCGCCAGGGACTTCGAGCGGGCCGACGCGCTGCGGGATCAGCTGGCCGAGCTGGGGTGGACCGTGCGGGATTCGGCCGAGGGGCCGACGCTGGTCCCGAAGGCCTGAGCGCAGGTCTTCCTCTTCATGACAAGCTGCGCCTGATGGCGAATCAGTTCATCTACGGTCGTCGCCCCGTCGCCGAGGCGGAGCGGGGGAGGCGGCGGGTGCACCGGGTCTGGCGGGCGCCTGAGACTTCCGGTGAGGAGCTGGAGCGGCTTTGCGGGTCGCCGGATCACCAGGGGGTGGTGGCGGAGGTCAATCCATATCCCTACGGCGACCCGGCGGCGCTGCTGCGGGGGGAGGGGGCGCTGCTGGTGGCGCTCGACCAGGTGCAGGACCCGCGCAACCTCGGCGCCGTCTGCCGCTCGGCCGAGTTCGCCGGCGCGGCGGGGGTCGTGATCCCCAAGCGCCGCTCGGCCGCGATCACCCCCGCCACCTGCAAGGCCTCCGCTGGCGCCGTCGAGCACCTCGAGGTGGCCCACGTCCGGAACCTCGCCGACTGGCTCGCCGAAGCAAAGGAGGCAGGTTTCTGGATCTGGGGCGCCGACGCCGACGCCAAGCAGTCTCCCTGGCAAACCGACCTGACCGGCCCCACCGTCCTGGTCCTGGGGGGAGAGGGCAAGGGCCTCCGCCCCAGAGTCGCCGCCTCCTGCGACGCCCTCATCGCCCTCCCCCAACTGGGCAAAGTCGACTCCCTCAACGTCTCCGCAGCCGCTACGGCCTTGCTCTTCGAGGCCCTCCGCCAGCGGGCCTGAGCTCCTTCGCCTGCAACCGGATTTGCAATTCCCGCAATTTGGGGTTGACAGAACACCGCGAGGACGTAAACTACCGCGGCAATAAGGGTGAACCTCAGCTTGAGGCTCATCTGGTGAATACAGGGCGCCTCTGGGGAGGTAAGCGGCGCCACGACCCTTCAGTCAAGGAGAAGGATCTGTGGCTCTATCTACGCCTACGCAGGAATTGCCAGCCCCGGTTGCCGGTCGCGTCCCCAGCACTAACCCTCAAGCTGAGCTTGATGATCATTACCTGGTCGCCCTTGCCAAGGAGGGTCGAACCGACGCCTACGACATGATCGTGCGGCGCTACCGCGGCTTTGTCCGCCTCAAGGCTTCGTCCTACTTCCTCCTCGGGGGGGAGGCGGACGACCTGATCCAGGAGGGCCTGCTCGGTCTCTACAAGGCGATCCGCGACTACCGGACCGATCGCGAGTCGAGCTTCCGCAACTTCGCCGAGCTCTGCATCACCCGCCAGATCATCACCGCGGTCAAGACCGCGACCCGCAACAAGCACACCCCCCTCAACCAGTACGTCTCCTTCAGCCAGACCCCGGCCGCGGCCGGCGACTCGGAAACGACCCTGGACGAGATCCTGCCCGGGCCGAGCGTCCACGACCCGGTCAACCAGGTGATCGCGACCGAAGAGCTGGCGAGCCTCGTCTCCTGTCTCTCCGGGGTCTCCGGCGTGCTCTCGGACCTCGAGAGCCGGGTCCTCTCGCTCTACCTCGACGGTCACTCCTACGAGGTGATCGCGGAGCGGCTGGAGTGCGACACGAAGACGGTTGACAACGCCCTCCAGCGTGTCAAGCGCAAGGTAGGCGCCCACCTGGCTTCGCGCGAGGTACCGGCCTAGGGGGCCTGCGGCAGATCGGCGAGGACGTATTCGAGCAATTCCTGCCCGTGGTCCGAGGCGACGGCGACGTCGTCGGCCTTGACCCGGACCCGGTGCAGCGACTGCATCCGCAGCACGTCCCCGTCGGTCCGCCGGTTGGGGAAGATCCCCGCGTAGGAGACACCTAAGCGCTCTAAGTGGTCGGCGACCAAGGCGGTCGCCGGCTGCTCCAGCGGCAGGTCGACGTAGACGGCGTCGAGGCAGGCGCGGTGGAAGAGGTGGTGGCGCTCGGCGCCGATCGCCTGCTCGAGGTCGGCGCCCGGCACGTGGACGGTGATCAGCGCCAGGTTGTGGTCGGCGTCGATCTCGACGTGGAGCTCACTGCGCTCCGCCAGCTCAGCCTCGGCAGGTACCTCGGCCAGGGCACCGCGCAGCTGGCACAGATCGAGCGTCTGACCGACGATCTCCCGGTGCCGCTGCGGCGCGAACACGGCGCGCTCGTGGCCGTCGTTCAGCTTGTTGTAGAGGAGCGCCGCCGACTGACGGCCCCGCCGTCCCGCCGCGGCATCGTTGGAAACAGACGCTGGAATCCAACCCAGCAGGAAGCCGGTCTCGTGCGCGCCGAGCTCGATGTTCGCCTTCTGGCTGTAGGGGTGGGCGGCGGTGGCCTCGCTGTACAACCCGGCTAATCCACGCTCCCGTGCCCAGTCCATCAGGAAGCGCTTGGTGCGGGTGAAGAGATGCTGCCCGCGGGCGACCGGAAGGGTCACCGCCTGCCCCGAATGGCCGACCGTGTCACCCGCCGCCGCCAGGCTCATCCCGATATGGCAAAGTAGCTCCCCTGCAGGGCTTTCTGCGATGCAGGCGACATAGGTCCCGGCCTCGATTCGCGTTCCGATCTCTTCTGGGTCGTAGACCCACCGAACGTCGTATGATTGCCCGTATGCAGATTCGATTGCGCCCGACAGCACTGCACCCTCATCGGGCTCCAGGAATCTGAACTCGACGTCCATTTCGGACATCATCGCCCACCGCGCCCGCCTAGCTCAACCTGGGAGAGCACCTCATTTGTAATGAGGAGGTTGCCGGTTCGATCCCGGCGGCGGGCTTTCAACCACCGCAACTTTCTGTTTGCCTCCCGTTTACAGCGGGCAGCGCCCAGCGCTAAAGGCCAGTTAAACGACAAGGAGGCAACCGATGCGGCAGCAGCAGGGGATGGATCAGGGATCAGGAAGGAGGACGCGTCGGTTGGCGATCGCCACGGCGGCCGTCGCGGCTGTCTGCGGCCTCTTCGCCGGTTCCGCACAGGCGTCGGTGATCAGCGTCGGCAGCGTCCTGCCGAAAGAATTCACCTCGGCGCCCTTCGAACGGGTGCAGACGCTGTTCAACACCGCTCTTCCGGAGTCCGGGGCGAACCTCGTCTCGCCGGTCAGCGGCGCGATCGTCCGCTGGCGGGTGCAGGGCGCCGTCGGCGGCCCCTTCTACCTGCGGGTGCTCCATCCCAACGGCAAAGGCGCATACGAAGCGGCCGGGAAAAGCCAGGGGGCGATGCCCCTCAACGCCGGATTGCAGACGTTCGAAACGAACTTGAAGATTCAGGCCGGCGACCTGATCGGGATCGACCCGACCAAAGAAAGCGACGAAATCGGCTTCGCGACGGTGGCTGGCGCCAGCTACGCGGCGATCTTCCCGACGCCCTTCGACGGCTCCGTGGTCGCTCCCAGCGAATCGGTCGGCGGCAAGGAGATCGAGCTCAGCGCCGAAATCCAGCCACAGCCGGAAATCACCCTCGTCTCCCCGCCTTTCGGTTCCGTCGCCGGGGGCACCGTGGTGACGATCACCGGCAAGAATTTCAACGGCACCACTTCGGTCATGTTCGGTTCGACCCCGGCGACCAGCTTCAAAGTCGACTCCGACACCGAAATCACCGCTACTACCCCGCGGTCCAGCCGCCCCGGCAAAGTCGACGTCACCGCTACCACCCTGGCGGGGACGAACGTCAACACCCGCTTCGACGACTACGTCTACCGGGCGTGCGTGGTGCCCGTCGTCAAAGGCAAAACCCTGAAGCAGGCCAAGCGGCTGCTGCGGCGCCGCAGCTGCAAGCTCGGTCACGTCAAGAAAGTCAACGCGCCGCAGCCGAAAGAGGTCGGCAAGATCATCAAGCAGGCCCCGAAGCCGGGCAAGATCCTGGCCCCCGGGGCGCGGGTCCGGGTCAGCCTGGGCGAATAGAAGCTCGCGGTGGGGCTGCTTTCGGGCGGCCCCACCGATCCTCCCGGCGCCGGTCGACAGGGCGGATGGCCGGGTGTAGGGTCGAGTTCGGGCAGGGCTCATAAGGAAGGAGTCCTAAATGGCTGCGGAACTGAAGAACTTCGACTCTCCCGACGAGACCCGGGAGTTCGAAGGCAAGGGCCAGGCCAAAGTGGTGGAACTTGCGGGCCACCCCGTCGGTTACGGCACTTTCGAGCCGGGCTGGAAGTGGTCGGAGAACGTGAAGCCGATCGCGGGCACCGATTCGTGTCAGGTCGCCCACTTCGCTTACGTCCTCTCCGGCAGCATGCACATCCACATGGATGACGGCCAGGAGATCGACATCCACCCTGGCGACGTGGTCGCGATCCCACCTGGTCACGACGCGGAGGTCACCGGATCGGAGGCCTGCGTGATGGTCGACTTCGGCGAGATCGGCAACTACGCCAGGCGCTGAGCGGGAGCTGCCGCGCGCGGCTCCCAGCTATCCCTGTGAGTCGCCGTCGAGGAGCCGGGCCTTCTCGGCGGCGAACTCCTCCTCGGTGAGGATGCCCTTGTCGCGCAGCTCGCCGAGCTTTTCGAGGCGCTGCAGGCGGGCGTCCTGCTCGCTGACGGGCATCGTCGCGGTGGGCGCCTCGCCGGCCCCGCCGTGTTCCGGCGGGCGCCGCCGCACCTCCGGCAGGCGCAGTTTCGCCGCTTGCTCGCCCACCCGCTCGGGGATGTTGGCATCGCGCACGGCGCTGACGACCTTGTCGCGGGTGCCGCCGAAGACCTCGTCGTAAGTCGCTTCCGGAAATTCCTCCTCGGTCTGCTTTTGCAGCTCGTGGATGCCGAAGGCCGCCATACCGGCGACGATCAGGGTGGTGAGGAAGGAGCGCAGGCCCTGGGTCGGAGCGCTGAGGAAGTAGATGCAGACGACGATCGCCAGCGCGGTGTAGACGAAGGCGGGGTGCAGGCGCAGGGTGGGGGCGAGGAAGCGGCGCACGCTGCGGGCGCCGGCGCTCGGCGAGGCGAGCCAGCCGGCGGCGAGGAAGAGGGCCCCGACGACGATCACGGTGGTGGCGATGCTGGTCATCAGCGAGGTGCCGATCGACCAGGCCGCTTCGCCCGCCGGCTTGATGCTGTCGTTGTGGACCAGCTGGCCAACGACGATGCCGCCGGCGACATGACGGAAGACGACCACGGCGAAGCCGGCGGCGATCAGGCCGGCGCCGCTGAGCAGCACCGTCACCCAGCGCCCGTCGCGCGAGAGATAGATCGCGGCGCCGAAGGCGGCGAAGGTGAGGATCGAGAGCAGCAGCGCCAGCCCTTTGACCGCGACCGCGATGTTCTGCGCCGTCTTCAGCTGGTCCGACTTGAGGATCTGGATCTGGCCGGCGTCGGGCGGCAGTTTTTCGGCCAGGCTTTCGCCGATCCCGACCTGGCTGGCGAGGTTGGTGAGGAGGCTGCCGAGGTTGAGGGTGACGGTGCCTTCTTCGGTCGAGACCGCTTCTTTCTTGTTTTCCAGCACGGCCAGCAGCTGTTCGTGCATGGTGCGGTTCGCGGTTTCCCAGAGTTCCTGGGCGGTCGAGGTTTCCAGCACCTTTTCGGCGCCGTCGCCGGCGACCTGCCGCAGGCCGCCGGCCGCCGGACCGGCGAGTTCCTTCACTTCCCCGGGCAGGATCTTTTCCAGTTCCTTGTGGACGTCGACGTTTTCGTAGAGCTGGTCGACCAGGTAATTGCTGACGGCGGTGCGGATCGTCTGGTTCTGCAGCAGCTTGCCGCTGGTCGCCACCCAGTCGTCGGTGTTGAGCGCCTGGCGCTCGATCCAGATCGCGAAGACGCTGAGGAAGGCCAGCACCGAGCCGAGGACGATCAGAGCCCTGACCGCACGTTTTCGTCCGCGGCTCATGGGGGGATGGTATACGTGGGTAATGAAGCTAGAGGGCATTCACCACATCACCGCGATCACCGAGAACGCCCAGCGCAACGTCGATTTCTATGCCGGCGTCCTGGGCCTGCGGCTGGTCAAGAAAACCGTCAACCAGGACAACCCGACCGTCTACCACCTCTTCTTCGCCGACGAGCAGGGGGACGCGGGGTCGGACCTGACCTTCTTCGAGTACCCCGGCGCGCCGCTGGGCCGGGCCGGTGCGGGGATGGTGCACCGGATCGTCTGGCGGGTCGCCTCGGCGGAGGCGTTCGACTTCTGGGAGGAGCGGCTGCGCGCCAACGACGCCGAGTCGCGGCGCGAGGGCGAGAGCCTGATCTTCGCCGAACCGGAGGGGCTGGAACATCAGCTGGTGGTCGTGGACGTGCCCGACGCGCCGCTGATCGCTGACCACCCGGAGGTCCCCGCCGAGATGGCGCTGCAGGGCTTCCACGCGGTGCGGGCCTACACGACCTCGCCAGGGGCGAGCAGGGGCTTGCTCGAGGCGCTCGAGTTCGAGCAGGTGGACGGTGGCTGGGAAGCGCGCGGCGAGCGACGCGGCGGTCGCTACCTCTATGACGAGCCGCCCGCCGAGCGCGGGCTGCAGGGCGCGGGGAGCGTCCACCATGTCGCCTGGGCCTCGACTCCGGATCAGCTGCTGGATTGGCGCGAGAAGGCCGTCGCCGGTGGCGCCCAGCCGACGCCGGAGATCGACCGCTTCTACTTTCGCTCGGTCTACTTCCGCGAGCCGAGCGGGGTCCTGTTCGAGATCGCGACCCTCGGCCCCGGCTTCACCGTCGACGAGCCGCTCGAGCACCTCGGGGAGAAGCTCTCGCTGCCGCCCGCCTTCGAGCACCTGCGCGACGAGGTCGAACCGAACCTGCGTCCAGTGGTCAACCCGCGCGTCCAAGCCAAGGGTTGACGGCCGACTTCAGCTGGCGCGACGCGGGCCGCACCGTCGTCTTTCGGCGCGGGGGCATAGCGGGCGCGGTTGAGCTCCTCCGCGAGAACGGCGTCGAGCAGTTCGAACTGCTGAGTACGGAGCGGGCGCTGGGGGAGGCACCTGGCCTGACCGAGGCGGCGGTGGAGATCCATGAAGTTCGAAAGGGCCAGGTTCCGGCCGCCGCAGCCGCGCTGTTGGACGCACTCTCACCCCCTTACCTGCTTAGTGAGGGGGTGAGAGTGCGTCCACTCGTAGCGCTCGGCGGCGGCCGGGTGATTGACGTGGCCAAGGCGATCGCCGCGGTGTCCGGGGCCGAGGTCGCGGCGATTCCGACGACGATGTCGGGGGCGCCGATGACGGCGATCCACCGGCTGCCGGAAGGTGCGGAGGAACGGGCACGAGGGATGGTGCGCCCGAGATTGGTGATTGCCGACCCGGAGGCGATGACGAGCCAGACCGAGGCCGACCTGCGGGCGAGCTCGATGAACGCGCTGGCGCACGGGGCGGACACGCTCTACCAGCCGTTGTCGAACCCGGTTTCGGAGATGACCGCGCTGCGTGGGGCCGAGCTGATCGGTCGTGCGCTTGATCAAGGGCGGGAGGGGCGCGACACCGCCAGCCTGGCCCTCGGTTCCATCCTCTGCGGCTACGCGATCGACTCCGCGGGGCTCGGGTTGCATCACGTCGTCTGCCAGACCTTGGTCCGCCTCTGTGGCACGCCACACGCGGAGACCAACGCGGCGATCCTGCCGAAGGCGTTGGGGCTCCTGGCGGGGCGAGCGCCGGAGCCGTACGAGCGACTCGCCGCCGCTTTGGGCGCCAATGTTCCCCACCTACCCGCTCGCGTCGAAGAACTGGGACGCCCTCGTCCGCTCGGCGAGCTGGGTGGGGATGCGTCGAAGCTGGACGAAGCGGTCGAGGCGATGCTCCAGCGGCCCGAGCTCTCGCGCGTTCCGGGCTCGGTCTCTCGGGACGAGTTGGTCGGGCTGGTTCAGAGCGCTTGGTAGCCGGGCCACATCAACCTCCACTACGGCAAGTAGAGGTCGATGCGGCCCGGCCCGGAGCGGGTTCTTTTCTTTTCTCGTCTCTCAATCCCCAGCAGCACCCGCAGATCCGCCGAGACCGCCTCGGGTTCGTCATCGAGCTGAGCCCAGGTCAGGCGGGTGACGGAGTAGCCGCCCACGCGGAGCGCGCGGTCTCTTGCGCGGTCTTCGCGGAAGGCGGTGCGGGTGCGGTGGCCCTTCCAACCGTCGAGCTCGATGATCTGGTTCGTGCCCGGCCAGTGGCAGTCGACCTGGTAGCGCTTTTCTCCTAAGACGATCCAGTCGTTAAAGCGAGGTAGGGGTAAGTGGTATCGGCGCAGGAAGGGAGCGAAGCGCTCCTCCAATGGGCTCCGTTTGCGACCAGTCGGCTCTTCCTTCAAGCGATCAAGCGCGAGGCGCACCTTCCGCACCCCGCGTTTGCGCGGATAGCGCTCGACGAGATCCCGCAGCGAGAGCCGGTCCCAGAGCTCCAGGAATTCCGCCTCGCGCAAGAGGTTCTCGACCACGTCCTCCGGCTCGGTGGCCGCGAGGTCGAGGATCGTGCGAGGGACCGTGGTGACCGGGATGCCTTCGCGGATGGCCAGCTCATCGGCAGGTAGAGGCGAGTGGTGCCGGCGGATCCCCTTCCACGAGCGGCTCTTCTGCGGGATGGTGACGTCGATGATCGAGCGCGAGTTGGGTCGGATCCTCCATAGCGCAGCCGCCGACCAGTGGCTGAGGACGGCTTCGGGACCCGAGGCAAGTACAGCCGCCGTCCACCTTCCCTCACAGAGCGTCGGTATTCGACGCTTTTTGCGGTCTCGGCGGGCACATCCTGAGCGTGACGGGTCTGGGCGCACGGGTGGTGCGCGGTTCGCGCCAACTCTCATGCGGAAGTGAGGAAAAGGTGCGCGAGTAACTCGGGGGGTACTGGCGTGTAGCGCTACGCGTGACCTCGGAGCGGCTCGCCTCCTACCACGCCTACACCCGCAAGCACAGCGTCAACTGGCCGATGTATTGCGTCGTCAGGGCGTTCTTGCTGCCGTTCTTCCTCGTCTACTTCCGACTGGCGAGGTTGGGGCGGGAGTACGGGAAGGCGAAGGGCGGGGTGATCGTCGCCGCCAATCACCGCAGCTTCCTCGACCCCTTCGTCATCGGTGCCTGCCTGCCGTGGCGACGACCGATGAATTACATGGCCAAGGTCGAGCTCTTCGAGCGGCGCTGGCAGGGCTGGGTGCTCTCCCGCCTCGGTGCCTTCCCGGTCCGGCGCGGCGAGTCCGACGAGGACTCGATGCTGACTGCGCGAATGATCGCCGAACGCGGTGGCGCCGTCTGCGTCTTCCCCGAGGGCACCCGCATCCGCCGTGGCACCCTCGCCAACCCCAAGCGCGGAATCGGTCGGCTCGCGCTGGAGACGGGGGCGGCAGTGATCCCGACGGCGGTGCTCGGTACCGAAAACGCGCGCAACGGATTCTGGATCCTTCCCTGCAAGGTCAAGGTCCGGCTGGGCCCGCCGATGACCTTCCCCCGCGCCGAGGAGCCCTCGCCGGCAGTGGCGGAAACGGTGACGGCGCGGATCTGGCCCAACGTGCTCCTGCAATGGGAAGACCTCGGCGGCCTGCCGCCGATGCGCCGCGCCGCGGTGATCGGCGCCGGCAGCTGGGGCACCGCGGTGGCGGTGCTGCTCGCCCGCGGCGGCCTCGAGGTCCAGCTCGGAGCGCGAACCGCCGAGGCGGTGGAGAAGCTCCTCGCCGATCGCGAAAATCGGCGCTATCTGCCCGATGTGCCGCTGCCCGAGCAGATCGATGTCCGGCTGGCGTCTTCGATCGAACTGGCCGGGATCGACCTGATCTGCCTCGCCATTCCCTCGAGATCGCTGCCCAAGGCAGTGGAGACGATCATCGCGGGGCGCGTCAGCTCCAGAAGCGCGATCCTGATGCTGACCAAGGGCCTGATCGACCTTCCAGGCTCCTCGGAGTGGCGACTGCCTTCGGAATACGTAAGCGAAATCGTCAAGCCGCGGGCGATCGCCTGTCTTGGCGGTCCCGCCCACGCCCGCGAGGCCGTGTCGGACGTGGCGGCCTTGGTGCTCGGGTCCGCCGACGAGGAACTGAAGGCTCAGCTCGGAGAGGTCTTCGACACGGCAGGGCTCATCTGCGAGCGCTCGGGCGACGTGGTCGGAGTCGAGATGGCCGGGGTCGCGAAGAACGCCGCCACCTTGGCCGCCGCCTCGGCCGCCACCTTGCCCTCGCCCTCGGGGCGGTACCGGATGAACGCGGCCGGCATCGCCGTCGCGATGATCTGGCGGGAGTGCATCGAGCTGGCGCTCAAGCACGGGGCCGAGCGGGAGACCTTCGCCGGTCTCGCCGGAGTGGGGGACCTGACCGCGACGATGATGGCGCCGACGGGCCGTAACAGGCGGGCAGGGGAGCTGCTCGCCAAGGGGGTCCCGGCGGACGCAATCCCGGGAAGGATCGGTCAGGCCTCGGAGGGACTGGACGCGATTCCGCTGCTGGCGTCAGCGGTTGCCCAATACGGCGTGGAGAAAAGCGCCCTCGGCGCCCTCGCCAACTTCATCGTGGGCGTGATGGATGGGGAGGACTGGGTGGAATGGCTACACCAGACCGAGCACGAACGGTGGGCCGCCTGATGTGGGCCGGCCCCAGGGTAGGCTTGGCCGGTGAGCGGCCCCGAGGAGAACGTCGAGCCGGCGAAGCTGGCTCCGGCGGCCAAGGCGGAGCTGGACCGCGCCTTCGAGGACTTCTATCGCTCGCATCTGCGCGACGTCTATTCCTACGCCTACTACCGGGTGGGCAATCATCACGATGCAGAGGATCTGACCGAGCAGGCCTTCCTTCAGGCCTACCGCCACTTCGACCGCGCCCGGCGCGAGTCGGACGGGCGGCCGCTGCGGCCGTGGGTGATCCGAATCGCCCACAACCTCGCCTCCAACTACTACCGCGACCGCTCGCGGCGGCCGCAGACGCCGCTGGAAAACGCCGACCCGATCGCGGCGCGCCACGACACCGAGGCGATCGCCGAGGGGCGCGAGGAGCTGCGCGAGGTGATGCGGAACCTCGAGCGCCTCTCCGAGGACCGGCGCGAGGCGCTGATCATGCGCTTCGCCCTCGGCATGGACAACCGCGAGATCGCGCGGGCGCTGGGCCGCACCGACGGCGCCACCAAGGTGCTGATCCACCGCGCGATCAAGCAGCTGCAGGAGGAGATGGAAGATGAAAGACTCGAGTGAGACCCTGAGCGGGTCGACCTGGGACGTCGAGGCGCTGCTGACCGACGCGCTGCGCCCGATGGAGCCGCCGGAGCGGCTCTCCGGGCGGATCGAGGACACCTTCGCCGCGCTCGCCCAGGCCGCCGCCGAGGAGCTCTCCGACTGGGCCGAGGAGCTCTCCGAGAGCGAGCTGCGGGCGCTGCGTGACCCGCGCAATTGGGTGCGCCCGGTGGTCGCCGTCGGCGCCGGCGGGGCGGCGACGGGAGCGCTGGTGCTGCTGGAGCTGCGCCGCCGCAGCCGCCAGAAGAGCCAGAGCGGCCTACGCGCGCTGGCGAGCGGCCTGCGCTCGCGCCTTTGAATCTTGTGGTTCCTTTTGCCCCGTATTGGGGCGTAAGGAACCACGCGATGGGCGGCGGGATTTGGTGCGGGCGGTTCCAGCTGCCGCGGCCAGGCCCAGCAGGCCAAGTACTAGGTGCAGCGCCGCGGTCCCCCAGCCGACGATCGCCAGGACGATGAAGAGGATGCCCGCCGCGAGCGAATAGGTCCGTGAGGAGGCGCCGGCGACGAGCACCCCGATCCCGCCGACGGCGAGGTAGAAGAGGTTGAGCCAGGCGTTGACCTGCAGCGCGCCGAGGGCCTCTTCGTACTGGCCGATCCCGCCGAAGGAGGCGGTGTAGAAGAAGCCGACGAGGCCGAGGACGACGAGCAGCGCCCCCACCACGGTGGCGTAGAGACGGGCGGGGCTGGCGGGCTCCATCGGCGCCGATTGTAGGCTCCCGCCGATGGCCCAGACCTGTTACCGCCACCCCAACCGCGAGACCGGCGTCTCCTGCTCCAGCTGCGGGAGGCCGATCTGCCCCGAGTGCATGACCCCGACCCCGGTCGGCATGCGCTGCCCCGAGTGCTCGCGGCAGCGGACCAAAGTGGTCCGGAATCCGACCGGAACGCCGGGCAGTCATGCCTTTCCGGCGACGGTGGCCCTGGTCGCGATCAATGTGGCCGTGTACCTGGTCGAGATCCTCCGTGGACCGGGCGGTCTCAGCGGGATCAGTCCGCAGATGTATTTCGAATTCGCCCTCAACGGGGTCGAAGTCGCAGGAGGCGAGTGGTACCGGCTTGTTACCGGCGGGTTCCTCCACGAGAACATCGGACACATCCTGCTGAACATGGTTGCCCTCTACTTCGGGGGTAGGCTGGTCGAGCCCGCGATCGGAACCCGGAGGTTCCTCGCCCTCTACTTTGCTTCGCTTTTCGCCGGCTCCTTCGGAGCCCTTGTCGTCAGCGGACCCGATGCGTTCACGGTGGGCGCTTCCGGCGCGATCTTCGGCGTCTTCGGCGCGGCATTCGTGATCGCTCGCGGCCGTGGCCTCAACGCTGTGGCCTCCCAGCTTGGCATCCTCATCGCGCTCAACCTCGCGTTCACGTTGGGCTATCCGGGGATCAGCGTTGGCGGCCATTTCGGCGGTCTGATCGGCGGCGCGATCTGCGGTGCGGCGATCGTTGCCGGCGAGCGCGGCTATCTCGGTCCCCGTCGACGTGAGGCCGAGTACCTGGCGATGCTCGCCGTCGCTGTGATCTCGATCGTCGGCGCCCTCGCGGTCGCCTGATCGCCGGCTAAGCGCGGCGGCCCTTCGGCGCCTGCAGGGCGGTGAACGCGACGCTCCCCGGCGGGTAGGCGAGATCAGGGTGGATGAGGTGGCCGAGCAGCTCGACGCCGTCGATCAGGCGCGGAGCCGGGTCGGCGAACACCGTTCCGTCGACCGCGTAGTGGCGCATTGCCCCGAGGCTGGCGATTCGCTCCCAGTGCTCCATCGCCAATGCCCGCGCGTGGTCCAGTGTGACTTCGGGCATGACGATCACCACATCGGCGCCGAGGCTCGCCAGCTCGCCCCAGCCGACGTCGGGTGGGCTCAGCCCGGGGTCGCCGGCGACGTCCTCGCCGCCCGCGATCGAGATCATCTCGGGGATCCAGAAGCCGCCGACCCGCACCGGGTCGAGCCGCTGCAGGGCGATCACCCGCGGCGATCCGCTGCCGGCCACCGCCGCGCGCACCGCCGCCAGGCGCCCCTCGAGCTCGCCGCGCAGCTCGTGGGCGTCGTTCTCCGCCCCCGTCGCCTCGCCCGTCCGCACGACCTCTTCGAGCATCTCGCTGAGCGTTGCGACTCGCATGGTTTGGTCAATATCGCACCTGCATCAAGCCACGCCCAAGGGAAGCCGCGGCCTGGACAGCTATATTCACGCTTGCCCGCATGGCCGAGGACGTCCCAGCCCGAAGTACCGGGCCGCATAGACGATGAGCGTCCTGCTGCTCGTCCTTCTGCTGCTGTTGATCGCGATCAACGGCTTCTTCGTCGCGGCCGAGTTCGCCCTGGTCCGCAGCCGCCGCGGCAAGGTCGAACAGGCGGTGGAGGAGGGGGAAGCCGGCGCCGAGGCAGTGGTCGAGCAGCTCGACCGCATCGACGAATCCCTCTCCGCCTGCCAGATCGGCGTGACGATGGCCTCGATCGGCATCGGCTTCCTCGGCGAGCCCTCGCTGGCGAAGCTGCTGCAGCCGGTCTTCGGCGGCCTCTCGGACGGGGTTGCGGCAGCGATCTCGCTGGCGATCGCGTTCGCGCTCGTCACCTCCGTCCACATCTCGATCGGCGAGCAGGTGCCGAAGATGCTGGCGATCGCCAACGCGGAGAAGACCGCGCGCCGGGTCTCGCGGCCGCTCAGCTGGTTCGCGACCGCGACCGCGCCGTTCACCAAGGGCCTGAGCTGGGTCTCCAACCGCGTGGTGCGGCTGTTCGGGGTCAACCCGACCGACCTAGAGGAGCGCCACACCGCCGAGGACCTGAAGCAGATCATCGACAGCTCGCGGCTCGGGGGGACGCTCGATCCCGGCGAGGCGGGCATGCTCGGCGGCGTCTTCCACCTGCACGAGCAGGAGGCGCGCGAGGTGATGACGCCGATCCCCGCGGTCGTCACCGTCAACGGCTCGGAGACGGTCGAGGCGGCGCTGCGCCGCTGCGTCACCTCCGGCCACACGCGGCTGGTGGTGATCGAGGACGACAACCCCGACCGGGTGAAGGGGATCGTCCACAACAACAGCCTCGCCCGCCTCTACATGAGCGAGGGCGCCGACGCATCGCTCGACACCGTCGTCCGCGACGCCCTGATCGTGCCCGAGACGCGCCCGCTCGACGACCTCCTGCACGACCTGCAGGTGCAGCGCACCTCGCTCTCGGTCGTCGTCGACGAGTACGGGCGCACGGTCGGGATCGTCACCGTCGAGGACATCCTCGAGGAGGTGGTAGGGGAGATCGAGGACGAGACCGATCCCCGCGCTGCCGCCCTGCGCAAGCTCACCAACGGCGACTGGTTCGTGCGCGGCCACGTTTCGCTCGGCGACCTCGCCGACGCCGGCATCCACCTGCCGGTCGACACCGACGCCTACAACTCGGTCGGCGGCTACGTCTTCGGCGAGCTCGGGCGGCTGCCGAAGCGCGGCGACTCGATCCAGGCCGACGGCTACACGATCCGGGTCGAGGCGGTGCGCGAGAACCGGATCGAGGCGGTGCGGATCAGCGGCGGGCCCGAGGATTCCGTCCGCACCGCCGCCTAGCTTCTCCGGGCAACCCGCGATCCGCTCAAGTTGGAGGTATCCGCATGTGGGTTGTACGCCTGACCGACAAGCAGCTGGAGGTCCTGAGGGCGTTGCTGCGCTCCGAGGAGCACCTCGGCCCCGCACTCAGAGGCGCGGTCGAGGCCCTCGACCTGGCCCGCTGGGACGACCTGCCCGAGGCCGAACTGCCCTGGGAAGAGGTAGAGCTCGTCGCCCGCCGCCAGGGCATCTCAGAGGCTGATGTCATCTGGGATATCAGCGGCAAACACAAAAAGGCCGCCTGAGGGACGAAGCTCACTCGGTATAGGGGACGGGTATCCCCCGACCTCCCTGGGTTACTCGCCACATCGTCTCCAGCTGACCGCCTAGGTTGGTGGGGCGAGTAACAGGACGCCGGTCGGCCGGGGGATACCCGTCCCCCTCAGCGACAGAGCTCCACAGGACGGCCGAGTGGCGAAGCTGTTCCAGCCACGAAACCGCAACAGACCCTCCTGTAGCGGGGTTTTCTCGCGGTTTCGCTGAACAGCGTCTATCAGAGCTGTGTTGTTAGGAGGGGGTGGGTGTTCCCTGACGACCGGCGTCCTGTTGCTCGCACCGGCGCACGTTCGCGGTCAGCTGGTACCGATCCAGGCGAGCAACCCAGGGAGGAAGGGAACACCCACCCCCTCCCTACCGAGTGAGCTTGGTTCCTCAGTCGTACGAGTAGAACCCTGCGCCGGACTTGCGGCCTAGCTTGCCCTCACCGATCATCTCCTCGATCAGACCGGGAGGCCTGTGTGCCGGCTCTTCGGAATCCGCGTAGAGGGCATCGCCGATCGCCTTCGAGACGTCGAGGCCGACGAAGTCGAGCAGGGCGAGGGGGCCCATCGGGTGGCCGGCACCGAGCTTCATGCAGGTGTCGACCTCGCCCGGCTCCATGCCGGTCCGCTCGACCATCCGCACGGCGTCGAAGAGGAAGGGAAAGAGAAGGCGGTTGACGACGAAGCCCGCCTGGTCGGGGACCTCGACCGCGGTCTTGCCGAGCGCTGCGCACCAGGCCAGCGCCTTCTCGCGGGCGGCGGCGGCGGCGTCGGGGATGCAGACCTCGACCAGCGCCATCCGCGGCACCGGGTTGAAGACGTGGAAGCCGAACAGCTTCTCGGTGCCGGCGGTTTTGGCGATCTCGGCGATGCTGAGCGAGGAGGTCGTGGTCGCGAGATCAGCGTCGGGGGCGGCTTCGGCGATCCGGCCCAGCAGTTCGCCCTTCGGCTCGACTTCCTCGACGATCGCCTCGACGACGACGTCGCAGCCGGCGAGGTCGTCGGGGTCGGTGGTGACCCGCAGCCGCGAGGGCTCGGCGCCGTCGATCTTGGCGCAGGCGGCGACGACCTTCTCCTCGGCGCGCCAGGCGGAGGCCTCGCTGCGGGCGAGCAGGATCGTGTCGGCGGTCGTGGTCGAGACCGCGGCAAGGCCGGTGGCTATCGCCCCGCTGCCCGCGATCCCCGGACTTGAGTAACCCTGATTTGCGCTCATTGGCCGGGGCTTCTATCACGCCGCCGCGCCGCGATGACTTCCGGCTCGGGCAGCGGTGCCTGATCGGCGCTGGGGCGGGTGCCCACCCTGGCTGACTGACCAGTCAATCGGCTACTCTCAAGAGAGGCTGCGCAGCGCACCCCAGATCTTCAACAGAGCGAAATTCAACAAAGCGGAGGCTGGCGATGGACAACGGCAACGGCAAGTTCGGCGGGCGAGAAGTCGTGATCGTCGAGGCGGTGCGGACCCCGATCGGCCGCGGCCACCCGGAGAAGGGCTACTACAAGGACCTCCATCCCTCCAACCTCCTCGCCCGCACCTACGAGGAGCTGATCGACCGCGCCGGGATCGACCCGAACGAGGTCGGCGACGTGGTCGCCGGTTGCGTCCAGCAGTTCGGCGAGCAGGGGCTGAACATCGGCCGCAACGCCTGGCTCGAGGCCGGCCTGCCGCAGGAGGTTCCGGGGACCACCGTCGACCGGCAGTGCGGCTCCGCCCAGCAGGCGGTCAACTTCGCCGCGGCACTGGTCGCGGCCGGCGTCCACGACGTCGCGATCGGCGGCGGCGTCGAGCACATGGGCCACATCTCTTTCGCCGACTCCTACAAAGTGATGGAGGAGCACGGGCTCGCCTTCTCACCCGAGCTGATGGAGCGCTACAACCTGATCCCGCAGGGCCTCTCGGCGGAGATGATCGCCGACAAATGGGAGATCAGCCGCGCCGAGCTCGACGAAATCGGCGTTCGCTCCCAGCAGCTCGCCAAACAGGCGACCGAGGAGGGCCGCTTCGAGCGCGAGATTCTGCCGATGCAGGTCAACGGCGACACCTACGTCACCGACCAGGGCCTGCGCGAGACGACGCTGGAGGGCCTCTCGCAGCTGAAGCCGGCCTTCAAGGAGGACGGGAAAATCACCGCCGGCAACTCCTCCCAGGTCTCCGACGGCGCCGCCGCGGTGCTGCTGATGACGCGGGGAAAGGCCGATGAGCTGGGCCTGAAGCCGCGGGCGCGGATCTTCGACCAGACCACGGTCGGGGTCGACCCGGTGATCATGCTGACCGGCCCGATCCCGGCGACCCGGAAGCTGCTCGAGCGCAACGGGATGCAGATGGACGTCATCGACCTGGGCGAGATCAACGAGGCCTTCGCCTCGGTCCTCGGCGCCTGGCGCCGTGAGCTCGAACCGGACATGGACCGGGTCAACGTCAACGGCGGCGCGATCGCCCTCGGCCACCCGCTCGGGTCAACGGGCGCCCGCCTGATCACCACCTTGCTGCACGAGATGGAGCGCTCTGACAAGGAGATGGGGCTGGTGACGATGTGCTGCGGCGGCGGCCTCGGCACCGGGACGCTGATCCAGCGTATTTAGGTGGGACGGCTTGTCACCCGACGGGCCGGATAGCGTGCGCACCTATCCCGGTAATCGACATGCAGAGGAGATGCATGAGCAAGCGACTCGTCGCGCTGTTCGCTGCCCTTGCCGTGCTGGCGCTGATCGTCGCCGGCTGCGGTAGTAGCAGCAGCACCACCACCGAAACCACCAATGCGCTGACCAAAGCGGAATTCGTGAAGAAGGGCAACGCGATCTGCGCCAAGGGCAACGAAGAAATCGAAGAAGGCTTCGAAGAATTCAGAAAGGAACAGGGTTTCTCGAAAAAGCAGGAACCGTCCAAGGCCCAGCTGGAAGAAGCGGTTGAAACGGTCATAATCCCGAAGATCGGCAAGGAGGTCGAAAGCATCCGCGCTCTCGGGCCACCCGACGAAGAAGCGGAAGCGGTGGTCGCCGCCGCCGAAGAAGCGCTGGAAAAGGGCGAAGAAGACCCCTCGGTCTTCTTGAAGCCCGAAAGCGCCGGGCCGTTCGCGAAAGTGAACAAGCTCTCGCGCGAATACGGTCTCACCAAATGCGGCGAAGAAGAAGAAGGGGAAAAAGAAGGCTGATCGGCCTTTACGAAGCGAAAAAGGGGCGCCAGCGGGCGCCCCTTTTCGTTGGTATCGCTGTCGCTCTGCGCTATCTTTCCCGCAATTACTCAGGCGTTTTGGGAAGCGGGTAAATCTGGTGAGGGCAACCCTGGTTCTGCTGGCGATGGTTCTGGCGCTGGCCGGTTGTGGGAGCGGCAGCAGCGGCACCACGGAAACCACCGAAGCCACCAGCGGGCTGACGAAGGCGGAATTCGTGAAGAAGGGCAATGCGATCTGCGCCAAGACGGAAAAAGAAGTCGCGGAAGGCGTCGCCAAGTTCACGGATGAACACAACTTCTCCAAGACGAAGCCGCCGACCGCAACGCAGATAGCGGAACTCGCCGAAGAAGTCCTGGTCCCGAAGGTGCGCAGGCAAATCGACGAAATCCGCGCCCTGGGCATTCCCAGCGGCGACGCAGAAGAAGTCGAAGCTATCTTCGCCGCCTCCGAAGAAGCGCTGAAGGAAACGGAAGAAGACCCGAGCGTGTTCGGCAGAGGAGGGGTCGGCCCCTTCGTGAAGGCCAACAGGCTCTCGCGCGAATACGGCCTCACGGTTTGCGGCGCAGAACCCGAAGGCGAAGGCACGGAAGGCGAAAGCGAAAGCGCAGAAAAGGGCGGAAGCGGGGAATGATCGCCCGCTCCCGGCGGATCTGAAGAGGCGCCCGCCGGCGCCCTGCGTTATGTTCTCCAGCGATTACTCAGATGTCTTTTGGGAAGCGGGTAAATCTGGTGGGGGCGACCCTGGTGCTGCTAGCGCTGATCCTGGCGTCGACCGGCTGTGGGAGCAGCGGCGGCCCCGAAAGCACCGGCTCGTTGTCCAAGGCGGAATTCTTGAAGAAGGGCAACGCGATCTGCGCCAAGGGCAGCGAAGAAATCAATAAGGCCTACGAAGAGTTTTCGAGGAAGCATGTGGCAGGGGGAAAGACGCCCAGCGAGGCGCTGCTGGACGAAGCGGCGGCGGAAATCGTGTTGCCCGTGCGGGAAAGAGAGGTCCGCCTGCTTCGCGCCCTCGGCACGCCCAGCGGTCAGGAACAGCGCGTCGACGCGATGCTGACGGCCTGGGAAGAAGGGATCGAAAAAGGCGAAAAAGATCCGAACAGCCTGCGTAAGGCCGGTCCTGAATTCGCCTTTTACAAGAGCTACTCGATGGGAATCGCCTATGGCCTCAAGAAATGCTGGCTGAGCTGATGAAGATTCGCCGCCAGAGGAGATGCTTACTCGCGTTCGCGACGTTCCTGCTCCTGCTCCCGGTTCTGGCCGGCTGCGGCGGCAGCAGCAAGCCCGAAGAAACCGTCGTGCGACTGAGCAAAAAGCAGTTTGTCTACAAGCTCGGCTGGGTCTGCCAGCACCACACCGATCATCAGGTGGTCGCCCGCGAAAAGTGGCAGAAAAAGGAAGGGCTCCCGCCACCGGAAAAAGCCTCCCGAGCCCAGCTGGAAAAGGAACTTGTCGTGGTGATCCTCCCGATCGTCCGCGACAACATCCACGATATCCGCGCCAAGCTGCACCCGCCGCAGAACCAGGAAGCCACCCTCAAGGAATTCCTGCAGGCGCTAGAACACGGCATTGCCGTCAGCGAAAAGAACCCGAGCTGGGTTGCGACCGGCTCATTCGAACCGTTTTCGGAAGCGCGGACCTTGTCCGAGAAACTGGGAACGCCCTTCTGTGGGCAGGCATAGGAGGGCTGAGATGCGACCGGCTTGGAAATCGACGACGCTCTTGGCGGTTACCGCCTTCTTGCTTTGCTTTGCCGGCTGCGGCGGGGGCAGCGGTGGTGAAAGCACGGCCACTCTCCCCAAGGCCCAGTTCCTGAAGAAGGCAAATGCGATTTGCGCCAAGAAGACCGCTGCGATGGGAAAGGGCGACGCCGCGTTTTGGAAGCAGCATGGCGGCCCCTTTGCGCGACCCCCTGAAGCTCTCGAGAACGAGCTGCAGCTCAAAGTCATTCTGCCGGTGAGGGAAGAAGAGCTGCATCAAATCAAGGCGCTGGGCCTGCCGCAAGGCAGCGAACAGCGGATGGAAAAGATCCTGAGGTACTGGGAAGAAGGCGTCGAAAAAGGCAAAGAAGACCCCCGCTCAATGCGCGCGGGCGGCCCTGCGTTCGCCTTCTTCAAGGCTTACTCGACGGGGATCGCATATGGCCTTACCAAGTGCTGGCTGGCCTAAGGGAATGGTCTGGCTCGGAGCGACTGCGATCGCGGTCGGGTGGCTCCTCGCGCTGGGCGGTTGCGGGAGCGGGAGCGAAGGATCGGTGCTGACGAAGAAGCAGTACGTCCGTCGGGCAAACGCGATCTGCTCGCGGTTCAGCCAAAAGCTGGTTCGGGAATCGGAAGCCTTCAGCAAAGAACATGAACTGAACGCCGCCGCACCCGACCAGCACGAACGGGAACAGATCATCCTCGGGGTCCTGTTGCCGAACATCGAAGAAAGGCTTCACGCGCTGAAGACGCTGCCCGTGCCGAAGGGCGACGAAGCGAAGGTCGCGCAGATCTTCGGCACGCTGGAATCGGGCCTCAGGGAATCCAGGAGCCATCCTGTTCGGTCGGCGGCTCCCATCGCCCATCGCGGCGAGCCCTTCAGGGAGGCGATGGACGTGGCCGACGACTACGGCATCTGGCTCTGCGGGCAGGCCGGGGGGTAGGCGGAGATGCAACGTCAGACGAAGGCCTCCCTCGTTGTCGCCTTGGGCCTGGTCGCGATTCTGGTCAGCGGCTGTGGTGGCGGTTCCTCTGGCTCGAGCGGGTCGGAACAGGCGCTGACGAAGCAGCAGTTCATCCGCCGGGCGCACGCGATCTGTTACCGGCTGAGCAAGAAGCAGGTGCGCCAGACCGAAGCCTTCTACAAAGCCCATGGCTTGAACGCCGGCGAACCGAGTCAGCGTGCGCAGGAAAGAAGCATCGTCGCGGTGGTGCTGCCGGTGGTCGAAGAGAAGGTCGAAGAACTTGGCGCGCTGCCCGTGCCCGCAGGGGACAAGGCGAAGGTGCGAGCGATCCTCACGGCGATGGAACGGGGGGTAAGCGAAACCAAAGCGCACCCCGAATGGCTGGCTGCGGCGACTTCCAAGCACCCCAACCCGTTCGCGGAATCGGAACAGCTCGTGGCCGCCTACGGGGTCTGGCTATGCGCGCAGCCTTGAGGCAGCTCCTGGCCAGGCGGCCAGTCAACCCCTATATGCTGCGCTCACGATGGACCTGACGCTGTCGCCTTCGGAGGAGGAGTTCCGCGACGAGGTCCGGACCTGGCTGGAAGAGAACCATCCGGGACCGGAGCCCGAGGCCGGGCTCGACGAGGTGATGAGCTTCCGCCGCGACTGGCAGCGCAAGCTGCACGGGGCCGGCTGGGCGGGCATCTCCTGGCCCAAGGAGTACGGCGGCCGCGGCGCGACGATGATCGAGCAGGCGATTTTCGCCGCCGAGGCGACCCGCCAGGAGGCGCCGGCGCCGGCCAACGTGCTGGGTCTGGCGATGGGTGGGCCGGTGGTGATCGCCCACGGCAGCGAGGAGCAGAAGGCCCGCTACCTTGAGCCGATCCTGACCGGCGAGGAGATCTGGTGCCAGGGCTTCTCCGAGCCCGAGTCCGGCTCCGACCTCGCCTCGCTGAAGACGCGCGCGGTCAAGGACGGCGACGAATGGGTGGTCACCGGGCAGAAGGTCTGGACGACCTTCGCCCAGTACGCGAAATGGTGCATGCTGGTCGCCCGCACCGACCCCGACGCGCCCAAGCACCAGGGCCTCACCTACTTCCTGATGGACATGAAACAGGAGGGGGTGCAGACCCGCCCGCTGGTGCAGATCACCGGCGAGGGCGAGTTCAACGAGGTCTTCTTCGAGGAGGCGCGGGTGCCCGACGCGAACGTCGTCGGCGGCGTCGGCAACGGCTGGGCGGTGGCGATCACGACGCTGATGAACGAGCGCGCCGGGCTCGCCTTCGGCGCGATCTCGGCGATCCAGAACAGCCTCGGCCGGCTCTCGAAGCTGGCGCAGGAGACGCCGGCCAACGGCGGCACCGCGGCCGACGATCCCTACTTCCGCCAGCGCATCGCCCAGCTCTACATCGAGGTGGAGACGATGCGGCTGAACGCCTACCGCGGCCTGACCAAGACGATGCAGTCGGGCATCCCCGGGCCGGAGGGCTCGCTGGGCAAGTGGCAGTGGGCCGACATCAACCAGGACCTGACCGAGCTGGCGCTGGAGATCGAGGGCGCCTACTCGCTGCTGATGCGGGGCTCCGACCACGCCGTCGCCGGCGGCGCCTGGCAGTACAGCTTCCTCCGCTCCCGCGCCAACTCGATCGAGGGCGGGACCACCGACATCCTCAAAAACATCATCGCCGAGCGGGTGCTGGGCCTGCCGCGACTGCGCTAGGGCCAGGGCTAACGACAGCGAGAGCGTTTTAACCATGTACTTCGACCTCACCGACGAGCAGCAGGCGATCAAATCGACCGCCCACGACTTCCTCGCCTCGCGCTTCAAATCGGAGCGGATCCGCGAGATCGCCGCCGGCGAGAGCGGCTTTGACGAGGCTGGCTGGGGGGAGATGGCCGAGCTCGGCTGGGCCGGGCTGGCGCTGCCCGAGGAGTGGGGCGGCCAGGGACTGGGGATCGTCGAGCTGGGGGTGGTGTTCGAGGAGATGGGCTACGTCGGCGCGCCCGCGCCGCTGCTCTCGACCACGCTCGCCGGGCTGGCGATCGCCGCCGGCGGTTCCGACGAGCAGCGCGAGCGCTACCTGCCGCGGCTGGCGTCCGGTGAGCTGCGCGCGACTCCGGCGCTGATGGACGCGGGCGTTCCCGCTGAGCCGGGCAAGTTCGCGATGGCGGCGCAAGAGGACAGCGACGGCGTCGTCCTCGACGGCGAAAAGACGCTGGTGATGGACGCGGCCAGCGCCGATCTCTTCCTCGTCGCCACCGCCGATGGCCGCCGCCACCTGGTCGAGAAGGACGCCGCCGGGGTCACCGTCGTCCCGGAGGAGTCGATCGACCTCACCCGCCACCTCTCCTCGGTCCGCTTCGAGGGGGTGCGGGTGGTGCCGGAGAACACGCTGCCCGGCAGCGCCGAGGCCTACCTCCCGGTTCTCCTTCGCGCCTGTGTCGCGATCGCAGCCGAGTCGACCGGCGTCGCCCAGCGGGCACTTGATTTCTCGGTCGCCTACGCCAAAGACCGCCAGCAGTTCGGGCGGCCGATCGGCGCCTACCAGGCCGTCTCCCACCGCTGCGCGCAGATGCTGCTGGAGACGGAGAACTCGCGCTCGGCCGTCTACGGCGCCGCCTGGGCCGCTGATGCCGAGCCGGAGTCGCTGCCGCTGGCCGCCTCGATGGCGAAGGCCTACGCGAGCGACGCCGGCTGGCGGGTGCCCGACGCGGCGATCCAGGTCCACGGCGGGATCGGCTTCACCTGGGAGCACGACCTCCACTTCTTCCTCAAGCGCGGCCGCGCCAACGCCGCCACCTTCGGCGACACCAGGTGGCACCGCGAGCGGGTCGCCGAGGCGGTGCTGAGCGGCGCGACCGCACCGGCCGCTGCCTGAGACCGGCGGGCGACGGTGGGTGCCCTCGACCGCATCTCCGTCGCCGCGATCGGGACCTCGGTCGCCGACCTCGAGGCGGAGACGCTGCGGGCCGAGGCGGCGGGGGTCGAGTGCGTCTGGGCGCCGGAGCTGTTCCGCAGCGCCGTCACCCAGGCCACCTACCTGGCGGCGAAGACCGAGCGGATCGGCGTCGCCACCGGGATCGTCTGGGCCTTCACCCGCAGCCCCTTCATCCACGCCGTCAGCGCCCTCGACGTCGACGAGATGTCCGGCGGCCGCTTCCGGCTGGGGATGGGAGCGGGGGTCAAACGGCTGAACGAGACCTGGCACAACGCCGACTACGGCCGCCCCGCGCCGCACCTGCGCGAGGCGATCGAGGCGACGCGGCTGATCATGCGCCAGGCCGGCGCCGGCGAGCCGATCCGCTACGAGGGCGACTACTACGACATCGACGTCAAGGGCTGGGTGCGGCCGCATCCGGCGCCGCGCGAGGCGGTGCCGATCTACACCGCCGCCGTGCAGGCGGGGATGGCGCGGATGGCCGGCGACGTCGCCGACGGGCTGATCGGCCACCCGATCCAGAGCCTGCGGTGGATCGACGAGGTGGTGGTGCCGGCCTTAGAGGAGGGGCTGCGGCGGAGCGGTCGCGAGCGCTCCGGCTTCGACTACCTGCCGACCGTCTGCTGTGCGATCGACGAGGACGAGGGGCGGGCGCTGGAGATGGCCCGTCGCACGATCTCCTTCTACGCGACCGTCAAGACCTACATGCCGCTCTGGGAGATGCACGGCTTCGCCGACAACGCCGTTGAGGCTGGCGCGGCCTTCCGCCGCGGCGACCTCGCCGCCGTGCCGGCGTCGATCAGCGACGAGATGGTCGAGGCCTACTGCGCCGCCGGTCCCCTCGACAAGGTCCGCGCCCGCGTCGAAGCCACCGCCGAGCGCGCCGACGGCCTCTTCCTCACCCCGCCCACCTACTTCATCTCCGCCGAGGAGCTGAGCGAGTTCCAAAACCGCATCATCGACGCCTTCGGCCCGGGAAGCTGAAGGGAGTGGCCGGGGTTGGACGACGACCCGTTCACCGAGACCGCAAAAACCCTTGTAGAGCAAGGGTTCTCGCGGTCTCGCGAGCTGGAAGTGCTGGAGCGGGTGCGGGCGATCCCGGAGGGGTTTGTGCGCACGTATGGGGATGTCTCGCCGGGGGCGCCGCGTTTCGCCGGCACCGTCCTCTTTCATGCCGGCGACCCCGGCCTGCCCTGGTGGCGCGTCGTCCGCGCCGACGGCTCCCTCGCCAAGGGCGACCGCCAGCGCGCCCTGCTCCGCGCCGAGGGCGTCCCCTTCCGCGGTCCGCGAGTGGACATGTCCATTGCTCGCGTGGTTCCTTAGTCGCCCCAGGGACGACAAAGGAACCACGGAACCGCTCAGCCTTGTTCCATCTCCCGCTGGACGTCGGCCTCGGTGATGCGGTTGCTGGGGCCGTAGGCTTTCCAGCCCTGGACGACGAGGCCGATGCCGACGCCGAGGATGACCCACTTCGGCCAGTAGTCGCCGCCTCCGCCCATCGCCCAGATGATCGTGGTGACGATGATCGCGAGAAGCCCGCTGCCGACCAGGCCCTTGAAATCCTGCTTCATCTTCAGGCGTTGGATTGCCAGCTCCCGCGCCTGCTCCGGCTTGTCGACCCCGGTCTCGACCGTGTGCCGTTCAACCATGTGCCGATCCTAGCCCCGAACCCGCCGCCCGCCAAACCCGTGGTTCCTTTTGCCCGACATAGGGGAAAAAGGAACCACGCGATGGGCTGCTTCCTGGCTGAGCTACGGGCAGATGACGATCAGGTGGAAGTCGGCGTCCTCGTTTTTGCCTTCTTTGTCGCGGGTGTGGACTTCGATCGCGTTGGGGTTGGCGGGAGAGGTGTTGGTCTGGGCGTAGCCCGACTGCGGCGTCGAGGTGCCGGCGTTGTTGCGCTCGGCCACGTCGGCGCAGTCGGAGACGTTGAACGGGAAGGTGACGGTCACCGCCCCGCCCGCCTCGGTGGCCGTGATCCCCGGACCGCTGGCGCGCGCCAGGGCTGCGTTGCCAGGGTTGGCCGGGTTGTGGACGACCGCCCAGAAGGTGTGCGTCGCCACCTTCGCGAACGGCACCGTGCCGAGCTTGTCGGTGTTGATCTGGAACCCGGTCAGGGTCTTCTTCTTCAGCTTGCCGCCGCCGATCGTCTGCTTCTCGATCGCATTGCCGTTGATCCTGCCCGCCGCGTAGGCGGTCCCGGCCAGGGCGACGATCAGGGCGATCACCGCCACCACCATCGCCGGCGACGGCCGCCATTTCCTCTGCCTGCTCATGCGGAACTCCTTCCAGCTCGTTTCGCTCTCCCCAAAATCAAGTAACCCGCGGCGACGCGAGTCGGTGCGGTCTCGGGTGGGTGACGCGTTAGTCGGGCAGTGCGGCGACGAAGCGCTCGAAGGCGCCGATGTCGGTGACGGCGGGGCCGTGGCCGGGGAGGATCAGCGAGGGGTTGAGCTCGGCCAGCTTGCGGATCGAGCGCCGGTTCTCGGTCGGGTCGTAGGTGAAGACGCCGGGCGGCTCCTTGATCCCCGGCAGGCCGGTCGCGTAGCTCATGTTGCGGATCACGTCGCCGCAGATCGCCACCCGGTCGCTCTCGCGGAAGAAGACGACGTGGCCGCGCGCATGTCCCGGCGTGTGGACGACGCGGAAGCCGGCGACCTCGTCGCCGTCCCGCAGCACCCGCTCGACCTTGTGAGGCGGGCCCTCCCAGATCGAGCGGATCAGCCGGTTGACCGGGTTGCTCGCTGCCGCCTCCTGCACCGGCCGCCGTCCCTCCATCGCCTCGACGTCGTCGGCGTGGCAGGCGAGCGGCACGCCCCGCTCCTCGCAGACGACCTTGGCGCAGCCCTGGTGGTCGGGGTGGACGTGGGTCAGCGCCAGCGCCGAGATCTCCCGCCCCTCGAGCTCGGCGAAGATCCGCCGCCGGTCCCAGGTGCGCCCGGCGTCGATCAGAACGTCCTCGGCGAGGTACACGTTGATCGTCGGGGCGGGGAACTCCTTCAGCCGCCAGACCCCTGGAGCCAGGTACTTCAATGCGAGATCCCGAGCCCCTCGCGCGGCTCGCCGCTGTGCTGGGAGAGCGCCTCCAGGCGGGCGATTTGGCGCTCGCCCTCCAGCCGCGCCGGGTGGCCGGCGGGCAGCGGCTCGATCAGCCGGCGGATGCGGTTGCGCACCTGCAGCGAGAAGTGGGGGGTGACGGGACCGGCCAGCGCGCGGATGTCCTCCGCGGTGACTTCCGGCGCCCGGCCCAGCAGCTGCGGGTTCTCCGATTCGCTCATTCGCCGCCGATCTTCGCAAGTTCGGCCAGGTCGTTCACTTCCGCCTGCTGGCCGACGCCGATCGCTTCCTGGTCGCCGATCACCCAGACGTGGTTGTAGAAGGCGCGGGTGGGGTCGGTGGTGTAGCCAGGCTTGACGTCGAGGAGGTAGTTGCGGACCGCGCTCGGCAGCGCTCCGGCGCTGTCGGTGAGGAGCAGCGGCCCCCAGGTCCCCGAGGCCGAGAGCGGCGCCGCCGCGGCCGCGTTGGCGGGGGAGTCGCTGCGGGCGAGGACGAAGCCGTGGCCGGGGTCGTTGACGTTCCAGCCGAAGTCGCCGGCGCGGTAGCGGGCGAGGGCGAGCGCGTTGGCGACCGGGTCGGACCCGGCGACGCGCTTGACCCGTTTCGAGATCTTCTTGATTTCGGCGACGACGCCGGCGGAGATCGCCGAGTGGGGGCCGAGCACGAAGACCGGCACCTGCGGGTGTTTCTTCAGCACCGCGGCGGTCGGCGGCGGCAGCTTCTTCGCTTCCGCATAGAGGACCGGGTCGCCGGAGCGGGCGGCCCAGGCGGCGGCGGGCATCGCGAAGTCGGGCCGCGAGCTGGAGGCGATGACGATGTGGGCAGGAGGGCCGCCGAAGAGCTGGTCGCGCAGGGTGGCGATCTGGGCGGCGGTGCCGGCCGGGTCGCCGGCGTCGATCGGGACTCCTTTGCCAGGGCGGTTGGGGACGACCACCTGACCGACCACGAAGAGGGAGATGCCCTGGGTGTCCTTGCTGCCCTGCGGGTCGAGCGCGTCCAGCGCTTCTTCGCTCACCTGCGGCATTTCATTCGGCGTGGAGAAGAGGATGGGGGCGCGGACCGGCGGGGCCATCAGGACCGAGACGGCGATCGCGCCGGCCCAGTCTTCTTCGCCGACCAGGGTGACGGCGGCGGGGCGCTGTGCGTCGCTGGTCGAGGGGAAGACGGCGAGGGCGACGCCGGCCGCGTTCGTCGCCGGGTCGGCGCCGCCGATCCGGGTCGTGTTGTTGGTGGCGAAGCTGGGATAGCCGAGTTCTTCCACCGTCTGCGAGGTAGAGCCCCCGCCGGCGTTGCCGCTCGCGGCCGACGCCGGCGCGGGGGCGGCCGAGGTATTGGCGTTGTCGCTGCCACCGCTGCTGCCGACGATCGCGGCGACGATGAAGGCGAGCGCCAGCACGACCAGGCCCGCCAGGACCTTCGGCGCGGCCGACTTCGGCTTGCGCGCAACCTCGAGTTCCTGCGTATCCGGCTCGGCCTTCGGCTCCGCCGCCGCGGGCGCCTCTTTCTTGCCCCCATCCGGGGCGGGAACGTCCGCGTTGATCGGCCGCTTGGGGAGCACGGGTTCGAGAAACGTACCGAGCGTTCCGCCAGAGAACAGGTACAGTCCCATTAACTGGCTGACTGACCAGTCAATCAGGCGAAGACCCAGGCGCAGAGAGGAAGAGATGGAGTTCGCACTTACCGAAGAGCAGCAGGAGTTCAAAGAGCGCGTCCGCAAGTTCTCCCGCGAGGTGATCCGGCCCGTCGCGCGCAAGCACGACGAAGAGGAGAGCCCCCCCTGGGAGGTGATCAAGGAGGCGCGGAAGCAGGGCTTCGGCGGCTTGGAGGCGATCCAGCGCAACGCCGAAGACGCGCAGGGCCAGCTGCAGGTGATCTCGGCCGAAGAGCTCCACTGGGGCTGCGCCGGCATCGCCCTGGCGATCAGCGGCTCCGGCCTCGCCGCCGCCGGCATCGCCTCCTCGGGCACGCCCGAGCAGATCGCCCGCTGGGTGCCGGAGTGCTTCGGCGTCGGCGAGGAGGTGAAGCTCGGCGCCTACGCGGTCACCGAGCCGCAGGCCGGCTCCGACGTCAAGAGCCTGAAGACGACCGCCAAGCGCGACGGCGACGAGTGGGTCCTCAACGGCACCAAGGTCTTCATCACCAACGGCGGCATCGCCGACGTCACCGTCGCCGTAGCGACCGTCGATCCGACCCTCGGCACCCGCGGCCAGGCCTCTTTCGTCATTCCCAAAGGCACTCCGGGTCTCGCCCAAGGCAAGAAGGAGACGAAGCTCGGAATCCGCGCCTCCCACACCGCCGAGGTCGTCTTCGAGGACTGCCGCATCCCGGCCGAGAATCTGCTCGGCGGCGAGGAGAAGCTGGAGAAGAAGCTGCAGCGCGGCCGCGAAGGGAAGAAATCGCGCGGCGCCGACGCGCTGGCGACCTTCGAGATCACCCGGCCGCTGGTCGGCGCCTCGGCGCTGGGGATCGCCCAGGCCGCCTACGAGTGGACCCTCGAGTACCTCGACGGCCGCAGCGAAGGCGGGGTGCCGCTGCTGAGCGCGCAGCGGGTCCAGCAGACGTTGGCCGACATCGCGACCGAGATCGAAGCCGCTCGCCTGCTCGTCCAGCGCGCCGCCTGGATGGGCCGCAACGGCGTGCCGATGCGCGGCGGCCAGGGCTCGATGTCGAAGCTGAAGGCGGGCGACGTGACGATGTGGGCGACGACCACGCTGATGGACCTGGTCGGCCCCTACGCTCAGAGCACCGAGTGCCCGCTGGAGAAGTGGTTCCGCGACGCCAAGATCTACCAGCTGTTCGAGGGCACGGCCGAGATCCAGCGGATGGTCATCTCCCGCATGCAGGCCCGCGAATACGCCGAGCGCCTTGGCTACGCCGCCGAAGTCGCGGACGAGGCGATGAAAAAGGAGCCGGTAGCGGCGTAAGCTCGGCCCATGCACGGGCCGCATGGGCATAGCCACGCGTTGGACGCGAGGCGGGAGGACAGCCGGCGGCGGATGTGGTGGACGCTGGCGCTCAACGTCGGCCTCGTCGTGGTCGAGGTCGTCGGCGGCATCCTCACCGGCTCGCTGGCGGTGCTGGCCGACGCCGGGCACCTCGTCTCCGACGTCGGCTCGATCGCCTTGGCGCTGTTCGCCGCCCGGTTGGCGGCGCTGCCGGCCGCCGGCCGGCGCACCTTCGGCTACCAGCGCTCGGAGGTGCTGGCGGCGCTGGTCAACGGCCTGCTGCTGGTCGGCGTCAGCGTCGCGATCGGCATCGCTGCCTTCGGCCGCTTCTCGGACCCGCCCGGTATCGACGGCTGGGGTGTGCTCGCCCTCGGCGCCATCGGCCTCGCCGGCAACCTTGCCGCCACCCTCGTCCTCGCCGGCGGCCAGCGCGAGGACATCAACCTCGAGGGCGTCCTCCGCCACTCCGCCGCCGACGCCCTCGGCTCGTTCGGCGTCCTCCTCGCCGGCGCCTTCGTCCTCCTCGGCGGCTCGCCCGTCGTCGACCCGATCGTCGGCCTGCTGATCGCGCTGCTCGTCCTCGTCTCCTCCTGGCGCCTGATCAAGGAACCGGTCGACGTGCTGATGGAGTCGGCCCCCGCCGGCGTCGACGTCGACGCCGTCGGCACCGCGATCTGCCGCGAGGAGGGCGTGCGCTCGGTCCACGACCTCCACGTCTGGACCGTCACCTCCGGCTTCGGCGCAATTGCAGCCCACGTCGTTGTCGCCGAAGACAGCGACCGTGACCTAATACGCCGCCGCCTAGAGCTAACCCTCCGCGAGAGCTTCGGTATCGAACACACGACGCTTCAGATGGAGGAGGAGGCCGAAGAAGGCCTGCTGCGCGTCGAGAACGTTCCGCAAGCCTGATTGCAGGCGCTTTCTAAGTAGCTGAGACGAGATCAGTGCTTGGTTAGCCTCGCTGGCGATGCTCGGTAATCGTCCCGTCGCGTCGGCGCTTCTTGCTGCCGCCGTGGCCCTCATCGCGCTGCTGTTTGCTGCTCCGGCGCCTGCCGAAAATCTTCAGTCGCAGCTGGAAGCGAAGCAGTCGCAGCTGCAGAAGGTCGAACACCACAAGGGCGTTCTGACGACGACGATCTCTCACTTCGGCGACAAGATCGACCGCCTCTCGGCCGCGGTCGCCGGCATCCGCACGCGCGAGGCCGCCGTGCGCGAACGCCTCGTCGCCAAGCAGGCCGAGCTCGACAAGGCGGTGGCCGTGCTCGACCCTGCCCGCGAACGGCTGGCGCGCGTTTGCAGCCACCTCAAACGCGCCCTCGTCGCCCTTCGCGAGCGGCTGGTGGCGATGTACGAGATGGGCAGCCCAGACCTGGCCGGCGTCCTGATCGGCGCCAACGGGCTCGAAGACCTCGCCGCCCGCGCCGAATACCTCGACCGCCTGCACGGGGCGGACGAAGCCGTGGTCGGCCGCGTCCGCGACTTCCGCGACCAAGTCCAGGGCCTGGTGACGCGGTTGCGCAAGGCCAAGGACCGGATCGAATCCTCCCGCGACGCCATCGCGACCGAAAAGGAAGCGCTGACGGCGGCCCGCACGGCGCTGCAGGGCCGCCAGCGGCAGCTGATCGCCGCCCGTGCCGACCGCCGGGCGGCGCTGAAGAAGATCCGCGAACACGAACAGGAGCTGGACGGCTCGCTCGCCGCGCTGCAGGGCAAGATCGCCGCTCAACTGGGGGAATCCGGCTCGGTGCTGCCGGTGGGGCCGATTCAGCCCGGCAGCGGCGGTCTGATCTGGCCGGTCTACGGACCGGTCGTCTCCGGCTTCGGCCCGCGCACGATCAACGGCAGCTACGAGTTCCACCCGGGGATCGACATCGCCGTACCGGAAGGGACGCCGATCCACGCCGCCGCCGCCGGCACTGTCAGCCTGCAGCAGTCAGAGGCCGAAAGCGGCGGCTACGGCAACTACACCTGCATCGACCACGGCGGCGGGCTCTCCACCTGCTACGCCCACCAGTCTTCCTTCGCCGTCTCCCTCGGCCAGTCGGTTTCCCAGGGAGAGATCATCGGGTATACGGGCTGCACCGGATACTGCCTCGGGCCGCACCTGCATTTCGAGGTTCGTATAAACGGCTCCGTGACCGACCCGATGGGATACCTCTGAGGAACAATTAGGGAGAAATGATTCGCCAGGCGCGCACCTACTTCGTGGGGGCGATGTCCGGGGCGACCTTGATCGCCATCGCCATCGCCGTCTTTGCCGTGCTTGTTTCAACCCAGGTCTTCGGCGATTGGCCGGTTGCGGGCCTGGTTGGCGGCGGCAGCGACGCCGCGATCTCCAACGCGAAGGAGGCGGGCGCTGCGACCGGCCCGGCCGCGGCCGCCGAAGCCGCGGCTGGCAAAGCCGCCAGCGCGGAAGGCGGCGCGACGGCGAGTGGTAATGGCGGTGCAGGCGGTGAAGGCAACGGGCAGGGATCAGGCCCAGGCGCCCAAGTGCCCGGCGGCAACGGCGCCGGTGGCGGCGGAGAAACCGGGGGCGGAGGCGGAAGCGAAGGAGGCGGCGGCGCGGGCGGCGGTGGCTCCAGCCCAGCTCCCACCGGCGGCGGCTCCGGCACCGCCTCGGGAAGCGGCGGCGGCAGTGGAGGAACCGGCGGTGGCGGAAGCTCGCCCTCCTCCGAAGTGGCCGGCACCGTCAACGGAGTGGTGAACGGGGCCAATGAAGCCACCGGCGGAGTAGTCGGCGAAACCGGCGTCACCGAAACCACCGAAGAAGTCGTCAACGGCGTCGCCGGCCCGGAATCGCCGGTCGGCAAAGTCGTCGACGAATCTGCGGGTGCGGTCGAAGGCATCGTCGGCGGCAAATAGCCGCGGTTCCCGAGCTTTCCGCCTGCTCAAGCGACTAATCGTCACAATGCCCCTCCGATGGGCGAGCGCGAACAGGTGGGGTCGGTGGCGAGCGGCGATCCGGTCGAAGGATCGGCGGTCTTCCCTGCCGGCAGCCGCGTCAACGCCGAAGGCCACCTGGAGATCGCCGGCTGCGACGTGGTCGAGCTGGCCGCAGAGTTCGGCACCCCCGCCTACTTCTACGCCGAGGACGACATCCGCGCCCGCGCCCGCGCCTACCGCGAGGCCTTCGAGCGCCGCACCGGCGAGTTCGAGGTCCTCTTCGCCAGCAAGTCGCTGCCCTGCACCGCCGCCTACCGGCTCTTCGCCGAGGAGGGGCTCTCCGTCGACGTCGCCTCCGGCGGCGAGCTGCACATGGCGCTGAAGGCCGGCTTCGAGCCCGACCGCATCCACATGCACGGGAACAACAAGTCCGACGAGGAGATCCTCTTCGCGGCCCGCGCCGGGATCCGCCACCTGATCCTCGACTCCTTTGACGAGATCGAGCGCTGCGAGCGGCTGCTTGACGAACCGCAGCGGGTGCTGATCCGCGTCACCCCCGGGATCAAGCCCTCGACCCACGACTACATCACCACCGGCCAGCTCGACTCCAAGTTCGGCTTCGGGCTGGAGGACGGGCTGGCGGCGCGGGCAATCGAGCGCGTGCTCGCCTCCGAGAAGCTGGAGCTGGTCGGCCTGCACGCCCACATCGGCTCGCAGATCTTCGAGCTCGAGCCCTACAAGCTGGCGATCCGGGCGCTGGGCGAGCTGGCCGGCGACTGGTGCCGGGTGGTCAACGTCGGCGGCGGCCTCGGCGTCGCCTACACCGCGGAGGACGAGCCGCCCTCGATCGACGCCTACGTGGAGGTCAAGGTCCGGGGCGTACACGACGTCTTCGAGCCCGACGTGCGGATCCTGGTCGAGCCGGGCCGCTCGCTGGTCGCCAACGGCGGCGTCACCGCCTACCGCGTCGGCACCGTCAAGGAAATCCCCGGCGTCCGCACCTACGTCGCCGTCGACGGCGGCATGTCGGACAACCTGCGGCCGATGCTCTACGGCTCGCGCTACGAGGCGCTGATCGCCGACCGCGCCGCCGCCGCGCCGGAGACGCTGGTGACCGTGGCCGGGATGCACTGCGAGTCGGGCGACGTGATCGTCCGCGACGCGACGCTGGCCGCGCCGGCGGTCGGCGACGTCCTTGTCACCCCCGCCACCGGCGCCTACGGCTACGCGATGGCGAACAACTACAACGGCGTGCCTCGTCCCCCGGTCGTCTTCTGCCGCGGCGGTTCGGCGCGGGTCGTGGTCAGGCGCGAGACCTACGAGGACCTGACCGCGAGGGACGTCTAGAGCGCCATGGCCTCGGAAGGCTCCAAACCGGTCCGGATCGGGCTGCTGGGACGCGGCACCGTCGGCGGCTCCTTCGCGGCGCTGCTGGCGGCGCGGGCGGACGCCGTGTTTGCGGCGACCGGGCGGCGGCCGGAGATCTCCGGCATCCTCACCCGCCGCGAAGGCGACTTCGCCTCGATCCTCGCCGACTCCGACCTGATCGTCGAGCTGATCGGGGGGACCGACCCCGCCCGCGGCTACGTGCTCGACGCGCTGCGCGCCGGCAAGCCGGTCGTCACCGCCAACAAGCAGCTGCTCGCCCAGCACGGCGACGAGCTCTTCGCGGTCGCCCGCGAAGCGGGGGTGCAGCTGCGCTTCGAGGCGGCGGTGGCGGCGGTGATCCCGATCGTCCGCACGATCCAGGAGGGCTTCGGCGTCACCGAGATCTCGAAGGTGTTCGGGATCGTCAACGGCACCACCAACTTCATCCTCAGCGAGATGGCGGCGACCGGGGCCGGCTACGACGAGGTGCTGGCGCGCGCCCAGGAGCTCGGCTACGCCGAGGCCGACCCGACCGACGACGTCAGCGGCGCCGACGCGGCGGCGAAGATGGCGATCCTCGCCCGCCTCGCCTTCCACACGCCGGTCACCCTTTCCGAGGTCACCTACGAGGGGATCGAGCGGATCCAGCCTGACGACCTCGCCTACGCGAAGGAACTCGGCCTCTCGCTGAAGCTGCTCGGCGTCGCCGAACGGCGCGGCGGCGGCATCAGCGTCCGCGTTTTCCCCTGCTTCCTCTATCCGGGCCACCCGCTGGCGCCGATCCAGGGTGCCTTCAACGCGGTGATGGTCGAGGCGCCGGCGATCAGCGAGGTGACGCTGTCGGGGCCGGGGGCGGGCGGCCTGCAGACCGCCTCGGCGGTGCTGGGCGACCTGGTCTCGATCCTCGCCGGCGAGGCGCCGGTGCACGAGACGCGGGTCGAGCTGCCGATCGTCGCGGACGTCAGCTCCTCCTTCTACCTCTACCTGGAGGTTGCCGACCGGCCCGGCGTGCTGGCGCGAGTGGCGACCGTGCTCGGCGACCACGGGGTCTCGGTCAAGAGCGTGGTCCAGCGCGGGATCGGCGACGAGGCGCGGCTGGTGATGGTGATCCACGAGTGCCTTGAGTCGAAGTTCGCCGCCGCTGTGTTGGCGCTGGGCGAGCTCGATGACCTGCGCGCGCCGCCGCGGTCGATCCGCGTGATCGAGGAGGAGTATTGATGCGGGGGCGGCGCTGATGGCGGCGGGTCTGATCGACCGCTACCGAGACCGGCTCTCGCTGGAGCCGGGCGACCCGGTGGTGACCCTGAACGAGGGCTCGACGCCGCTGATCGAAGCCCCGCGCCTTTCAGAGCGCATCGGGGCGCGTGCTTTTTTCAAGTTCGAGGGGCTGAACCCGACCGGCTCGTTCAAGGACCGGGGGATGACCGTCGCCGTCTCGCGAGCGAAGGGGCGCGGGGCGGAGGCGGTGATCTGCGCCTCCACCGGCAACACCGCCGCCAGCGCCGCCGCCTACGCGGCGCGGGCGGGCCTGCGCGGGGCGGTGATCGTGCCCGAGGGCAAGATCGCGATCGGCAAGCTAGCCCAGGCGCTGATGCACGGCGCCCGCGTGATCGCCCTGCGGGGGAACTTCGACGACGCCCTGCGGATCGTCCGCGAGCTCTCCCAGAAGCACCCGATCGAGCTCGTCAACTCGGTCAACCCCCACCGGATCGAAGGCCAGAAGACGGCCGCCTTCGAGGTGGTCGAGGACCTGGGGGAGATGCCGGGGGCGCTGGCGATCCCGGTTGGCAACGCCGGCAACGTCACGGCTTACTGGCGCGGATTCACTGAGTTGGTAGAGCACTTCCATGGTAAGGAAGGTGTCACGGGTTCAGGCCCGGTCCTCTACGGCTTCCAGGCCGAGGGAGCGGCGCCCTTGGTCCGCGGCGAGCCGGTCGAGCGCCCGGAGACGATCGCCTCGGCGATCCGGATCGGCAACCCGGCGCGCTGGGAGGAGGCGATGGCCGCCTTCACCGCCTCCCGCGGCCGCGTCGCCGCCGTCTCCGACGAGCAGATCGTCAATGCCTACCGCTGGCTGGCCGACAACGAAGGCGTCTTCTGCGAGCCCGCCAGCGCCGCCTCCGTCGCCGGCCTCCTCGCCCACGGCCTCCCCATCGTCGAGGGCATCGAGCCCCCCGAGACCGTCGTCTGCGTCCTCACCGGCCACGGCCTCAAGGACCCCGACACCGCCCTCGGCAAAGCCCCCTCTGTGATCAACTGCGACAACGACCTCAGCGCCGTCGAGCGCGCGGTATTTGATTAGCCGATGACTGCGCGTCACCGGCTCGTCCGCGTCCCCGCCTCCTCGGCCAACCTCGGGCCCGGGTACGACGCGATGGCGGCGGCGATGGCGTTGTATCTGGAGGTGGAGGTGGAGGAGGCGGGGGAGTTCTCCTTCGATCCGGGCGGGCTGGCAGTTCCGACGGGGCGCGAGAACCTGATCGTGCGGGCATTCGAGAGCCTGCGGCCGGCCGACGGGATCGCCTTCCGGCTGCGCAGCGAGATCCCGCTGTCGCGGGGGCTGGGGTCGAGCGCGTCGGCGATCGTCGCCGGGCTGGCCGCCGCCGACCACCTCTACGAGCTGGCGTTGACGAAAGAGGAGCTGCTGGCGCGAGCGACGGAGATCGAGGGGCACCCAGACAACGTCGCCGCGGCGATCTACGGCGGCTTCGTGGTTTGCAGCGCGGGTGAGGACGGGCCGACCGCGGCGCGCTTCGACCCGCCGGAGGGGCTGGAGGGGATCGTCGTGATCCCGCCCGACGGGGTCTCGACCAAGCGCGCCCGCGAGGCGATCCCGGCCCAGGTGCCGCTCGCCGACGCCGTCGCCAACGTCTCGGCTGCGGCGACGCTGGTGCTGGGGTTGCGCAGCGCCGACCTCGATCTCGTCGCCGCCGGCCTGCTCGACCGCCTTCACCAGGATCGTCGCCGCGACCTCTACCCGCGCTCGATGGAGATCGTCGACTCGGCGCGGGATCTGGGCGCGCTGGGGGCGACGATCTCCGGCGCCGGCCCGACCGTCCTAGTCTGGACCACCTGGCAGGAGGCCGGCAACGTCGTCGCCGCCCTGGAGGAGCGCTGCGCCGGTTGGGCCGAGGTGAAGCGCCTGCCGTTCAGCCCGCTAGGCGCTGACGTGCCCGAGCTGTGAGTGACAAGTCGCCGCCTCCTGAGCCACGACCCGCGAGTGACAGCAGGTGCAAAATTGCTCAAGTGCTCTTGACTACCTGCCCCAGTATGCATTAGAACAACTCTGTTCCTTGGAAAAGGAGCGTCCGAAGTCGCGGGCGGATAGGGCCCGTTGACGTCAAGAACTATCAAAAGGATTACTGTGAGCAGGGGATTTGTTTCACTCATTTTGGGCCTAGCCGTATCCGTCGCACTTCTAGTCACCGGCTGTGGGGGTGGCAGTTCGGCGCCCTCGAAGGCGGCATTCTTGAAGGAAGGAAACGCCATCTGTGCCAAGGGGGAACACGAACAGGCGAAAATGCTCCAGACCTTGACGGCTAAATACGGCCTCCATGCGTCTTACGCCACTAAAGAAAAAGCTTTCATCGAATACCTCTCTCCCTATGAAAATGCCTCTGAAGAATTGAGTGAACTCGAACCGCCTTCGGGAGATCAGGATTCCTTCGACAAGATCATCAAAGCCAGGGAAGAAGCGATAGAAAAGGTCAAAGCCGATCCTGGCACCGCGATGACGAACACGGTTCAGTTCCAGCAGGCTGACAAACTTGCCAAAGCGTACGGATTGCATAGATGCGTCATCTAGGCAGTGAGAGCTGGGGGCCGGCGCCGACCGGTTGAGGCGGAAGGCGGGTTTGTTCCGCGATGGGCGACAAACCCGCCGTCTTGCCTAGGTGGGGTCATCGGGTTAGGGTCGGTTCATGGCCAACTACGCGATCAAGCACCGGGACGAGTTCGAGCGGATGGAGGGGTCGGGGGATTCGACCTGGCTTCTCGCCCGTAAGGCGCTCGGCACCGGCGCCTTCGGCTACAACCTGGTCGAGATCGAGCCGGGCGGGCAGATTCCCGAGCACGACGAGGCCCAGAGCGGCCAGGTAGAGCTCTATGTGATCCTCGAAGGCGAGGCGGTGCTGCGCCTCGACGGGGAGGATCACCGGGCCCCTGCAGGGACTTTTGCCTCGCTCGAGCCCGAGGCCACCCGCACCATCCTCAACCGCTCCGAGGGCAAGGTGACGGCGCTGCTGATCGGCGTCGAGCCCGATGGCGGCTACGAGCCGATGTCCTGGGCCTGACCCCGTCGGCCGGCTTGACTCCGGCCCTATACTTCTCGGACTCGTCAAACCCCGTCGCGCGCCCGCTCGAAGAAGGCACGGAACCCGGGAGGTAAAAATTGAAGAGCCAGTCCGATCACGGCGCTCCGGTCGAGCGCTATTCCCCAGAGCGCCCTTACCGGCCCCTAGTCTCGCCACCCAGCGTCGAGGACAAGGACGCGTGCGCGATCTACGCCTCGGTCCGCAAGGACGCGACGCCGAGCCATGAGCCGATCGAACTGGCGATTCCCGCCCTGCAGAAGATGCTCCACCGCGCCGGCAACGTCGACGGCGAGGGGGACGGCTGCGGCCTCCTGGTCGACATCCCGCGGAAGATCTGGGCCGAGGAGGTGCGCCGCGACGGCCACGACCCGTCGCTGGCGACCGACGACGCCTTCGCCGTAGCTCACGTCTTCATCGAGCGCTCCCAGGACGTCGAGCGGATCAAGCACGACGCCCGCGAGCTGCTCGCCGCCGGCGGCTTCCGTGTGCTCGCCGAGCGCAGCGGCGTCGTCAACTCGCCCGCCCTCGGGCCGACCGCGCGCGAGGAGGAGCCGGTCTTCTGGCAGGTCGCCGGCCTCGTCCCCGACGCCAAGATCCGCGACGCGGTCCTCTTCGACCTGATGATCGCGCTGGAGAAAGAGCTCGACGTCCACGTCCCCTCCTTCTCCGCCACCACCTGCGTCTACAAGGTGATGGGCGCGCCGAAGGTGCTCGGCGAGTACTACCCGGACCTGCTCGACCCGCGCTTCGAGACGATCGGCTGCTTCGGCCACAACCGCTACTCGACCAACACCTGGCCCTCCTTCAAGCGGGTGCAGCCGTTCTCCGTGCTCGGCCACAACGGCGAGATCAACACGATCCAGCAGCTGCGCCAGGAGGCGAAGATGCTGGCGGTGCCGATCCAGCCCGACTCCTCGGACTCGCAGGACCTCAACCGCGCGATCGACACCCTGGTCAGCCGCGAGGGCTTCAGCCTCGCCGAGGCGATGGAGATGGTGGTGCCGCCGATCGTCCATGAGATCCGCCGCCTCCCCGAGGACCTGCACAGCTTCTACCTCTACCTGCACCAGGCGATGGGCCCGTTCGCACAGGGCCCGGTGGCGCTGATCGCCCGCCACGCCGATGAGTGCGTCTTCTCCGCCGACGCGCTGGGCCTGCGCCCGCTCTGGCAGGTGGAGACCGAGGACGACTTCGTCTTCAGCTCCGAGCCGGGGGTGGTCTCGGTCAGCAAGATGGTCTCCGAGCCGAAGCCGCTCGCCCCGGGCGAGAAGGCGCTGGTCCTGATCGACCGCGCCGAGCGCTCCTCGTCCCTGCACCCGCACGACGAGATGCTGCGGATCGTCCGCGACAGCTGGCTGCAGCGCAACGGCGCCGAGGCGGTCGCCGGCTACGACCGAGCCCTGGAGACCGGCGGCCCGCTCGAGGGCAAGGACGTCCCCGGCTACTCGGACGCCGGGCCGGAGGAGCCGGTCAAGGTGACCGACCGCGTCCTCGCGGGCTTCGGCTGGCAGCGCGACGACGTCAAACTCGTCCAGCAGATGGCCTCGAACGGGGCCGAGCCGGTCGGCTCGCTCGGCTACGACGGCCCGCTGGCGGCGCTCTCGCCCGAGCGGCAGAACCTCGCCGACTACTTCAAGGAGACGGTCGCCGTCGTCACCAACCCGGCGATCGACCGCGAACGCGAGATGGAGCACTTCTCGACCCGCGCCCTGTTCGGGCGGCGGCCCTCGCTCGACAACGCCGGCGAGGACACCGGCACCGTCGAAACCGGCTTCCCGGTGATCCTCGGCGGCCACCACGAGCTGGCGCCGCTGACCGCGGAGCCCTACCGCCGGATCGCCCGCGAGCACGACACCTACCTGCTCGAGGACCTCTGGGAGGAGTTCGGCGGCGGCCGCGCCGGCGCGGTTGACATCTCCCTGCTGGAGTCGGAGACGACCCGCGGCGCGATCGAGCGGATCCGGCAGGAGGCGGTGAAGAAGGTCCGCAACGGCTGCGAGCTGCTGGTCCTCACCGACCGCACCGTCTACGACGCCGAGCGGCGCTACCTCGACCCGCACCTGGCGACCTCGGCGATCGACCAGGCGCTGAAGCAGTTCAAAGTCGAGCCCGGCGAAGAGAACCTGCGGCGGCGCTGCGGCATCGTCCTGCGCTCGGCGGCGATCCGCAACGTCCACGACGTGATGCTGGCCCTCGGGCTCGGCGCCAACGGCGTCTGCCCGTACACGATGGTCGAGGTGATCTGCGTCGAGGACTACGAGTCCGACGTCTCCAACCTCTGCGCGGCGCTGCGCAAAGGGATCGAGAAAGTGATCTCGACGATCGGAATCCACGAGGTGCGCGGCTACGCGCGCCAGTTCAGCTCGATCGGGATCAAGCCGGAGCTGGCGGAGATCTTCGGGACCGAGTTCTACGCGGCCTCGGAGAAGGCGGGGACCGGCTTCGCCGATCTCGACGAGGACACCGACGCCCGCGCCCACGCGCTGCGCGGCGACGACGCGGCGGCGAAACCGGCGAAGACGTTCCGCTTCTACCCGAAGGTCTACAAGGCGGCGATCGCGACCGCCAACGGGACGGGCACGTACGAGGAGTACTCGGAGAAAGTCCGCGACCTGGAGAAGCAGAACCCGATCTCGATGCGCCACATCATGGGCCTGAAGGGCGACCGCCCGGCGGTCGACCCGGCCGACGTGGACGCGGGCATCGGTCACCACGACTACCCGATCGTGATCTCCTCGATGAGCTTCGGCTCGCAGTCCGAGCCGGCCTTCCGCGCCTACGCCGACGCGGCGAAAGCGACCAACATCCTCTGCGTCAACGGCGAGGGTGGCGAGATCCGCGACATGTACGGGCGCTACCGCAAGTGGCGCGGCCAGCAGGTCGCGTCCGGGCGCTTCGGCGTCTCGGCGGAGATGCTGAACAGCTCCTACGTCGCCGAGATCAAGATCGGCCAGGGCGCGAAGCCCGGCGAGGGCGGCCACCTGCCCGGCAAGAAGGTCTCCGAGAAGGTCGCCGCCGCGCGTAACGCCTCGCCCGGCACCGACCTGATCTCGCCCTCCAACAACCACGACCTCTACTCGATCGAGGACCTGGCCGAGCTGATCGACGAGCTGAAGACCGTCAACCCGGACGTGCGGGTCTCGGTCAAGGTGCCGGTGGTGCCGAACATCGGCACGATCGGCCTCGGGATCGCCAAGGCGGGCGCCGACATCATCACCCTCTCGGGCTTCGAGGGGGGGACGGGCGCGGCGCGCCAGCACGCGCTGCGCCACGTCGGCCTGCCGAGCGACATCGGCACCCGGGCGGTGCACCGGGCGCTGATGGAGGCCGGGCTGCGCAACCGGGTCGAGATCTGGGCCGACGGCGGCTACCGGACCGGCTACGACATCGTCAAGCTGCACTGCCTCGGCGCCAACCGGGTCGGCTTCGGCACCCTGGCGATGGTCAGCCTCGGCTGCACCATCTGCCGTGGCTGCCAGCTCGACACCTGCCACGTCGGCATCGCCACGCAGATCGAGACGATCGAGCAGGCCCAGGAGCACGGGCTGAAGAAGTTCACCCCGCAGGAGGTCGACCTCGCCGCCGAGAGCTGCGCCCGTTTCTTCTCCTCGATGGGCGAGGAGGTCAAGCAGGTGGTCGCCTCGCTCGGCTACGAACGCGCCCAGGACCTGGTCGGTCGCTACGACCTGCTGGAGCAGGTGGCGATGAAGGACAAGATCGACCTGGCGCCGCTGATCACGCCGCTGGAGGAGTTCCTCGACCTCGAACCGCTCGACCTGCCGGTCGAAGAGGAGGCCGAGGCGCGGGCCGAAGCCGGCCTCGTCGTCGCGCGGCCGATCCGGATGGAGGCGAAGCAGGCCTCCAGCGAGATCGCCGCGCTGGCGCCGGAAGTCTGCTCCGGGCGGACCGTGCGCAGCGAGTTCCCGCGGGCGACCGACGCCAACGACCGCGTGCTCGGGACCGAGCTGGCGGGGGCGATCGCCCGCTCGCGGATCTTCGAGGACGGGCCCGAGGCGAGCGACGAGGTGCTGGCGAGCCTGGAGTTCAACGGCGGCTCGGTCGCCGGTCAGGGCTTTGGGGCCTTCAACGCCTACGGCGTAGCGCTACGCGTCGAGGGCGGCGCCCAGGACGGCGTCGGCAAGACGATGCTGGGTGGGACGATCTCGATCCTCAAGGGCAAGGGCGCCCGCGGCCGGCGGCTGAACGGCTCGGTCGGCAAGTCCTTCGCTTACGGGGCGCAGCGCGGCAAGCTCTACGTCCAGGGGAGCGCCGACTCGCGCTTCTGCATCCGCCTCTCCGGCGCCGACGTGGTCTTGGGCGGCGAGCCCGAGGGCCCGATCGACGACAGCCGCGGCTGCCTCGTCGACCGCGCCAACGCCAAGGGCTTCGCCTTCGAGTACATGACCAGCGGCCGCGCCGTCGTCCTCGGCGACATCGGTCCCTGGGCCTGCGCCGGCATGACCGGCGGCCGCGTCTACGTCCGCCACAACGCCTTCGGCATCGACCGCGCCGCGATCGAAAGCCGCCTGGGCAAGGGCGCCAAAGTCGAACTCAAGGACCTCGACGCCGAGGCCCTGATCGACATCGACGACCTCCTCACCGGTTACGCCGAGGAGCTAAAGGCCACCAACCAGTCCGAAGAGGCCGTCCGCATCCTCGACCTAGCCGCCGACGCCACCAGCAACTTCCTAATGATAGTCCCGCTCAAGGTCCAGGCGGACCCGAGCATTTCGACGGAGTGATTTAGAGCCGCCGAGGAAGGACTGGTCCTCTCTCAACGGTCACAGCGGTGTTCCTTTTGGGTGCTATAGACCCAAAACGAACACCGCTGTGCGGCTAATCAGCGTGCGGATAGAGAATTCCCTCGCCGGAGCAGTTTCCGCATTTCTGCAGCGACAACCCCTGAGATTTCGGGCGGCTACCCCTTCCTTCACAAGCTGGACAGCGGATTTGCGGCAGGCTTCGGATGCCGATGTGGCTATTGGCCTTTCCCCTCCAGCCGGTCGGCGATCGCTCGGACCTCCTGCAGGAGGCCGTCGAGCATGCGCTCGGTGTCGGAGTGGATGCGGTATTCGGTTAGGCGGCGGTCGGCGTCTAGGTTGTCTAGACGTTGTTCGAGGGTGGTGGTGCGGTCCTCTAGGCGGCGGATGGAGCGGTCGGTGCGTTTTTGGGATTTGCGGATGCGGGCTTTGACGTAGCGGCGGATGTCCTCCTGCATCGTGTCGAGCTCGCGGCGGAGGTCGGAGTTGAGGGGGGCGTTCTGTTCGTCGAGCATCTGCTCGACGCCGCGGCGGACGCGTTCGATCTCCTCATGGAGCTGGGCACGGGCGCGATCGGCCGCCGCCGAGAGGGAGGGCTCGTCGCCGGGGCGGCTCGGCGGGCGCGGAGGGTCGGGAGCATTCACCGAGCCAAAGCCTAGGGGCGAGGGTGGCGGAAGCCGCTCACAGACGGCTTCGCGAGACCGCGAGGGACCCGCTATATCGGGGTCTATTGCGGTTTCGCGCTCTACGCCTGCAGCAGGTAGAGGCTGTAGCGGCCGATCGTCAGCTCGTCGCCCTCTTCCAGCTCGGCCACGTCGATCTTGCTGCCGTTGACGAGGACGCCGCAAAGGCTGCGGTCGTCGAGTATCCGCGGGGGCTTTCCCGCTTCGGTGCAGATCATCGCGTGGCGACGGCAGACGCTGGGGTCGTCGAGGCAGATCTCCGCGGTGCTGCAGCGGCCGATCTTGGTCCAGCCCTCGCCGAGGGCGAAGGTTTGAATCTCTCCGCGCTCGCGCAGCGCCAGGTGGTAGCCGGGCTCGGTCAGCCGCTCGCGCACTTCATCCAGCCAGCCCGGCGGCTCGCGCCCGTCCGTGATCGCGAATTCGACCGTCGGCGATCCGTGCTCCTGCAGCGAAGAGAAGATCGAGTCGCGGCGGAATCGGATCGCTCCGCAATAGGAGCAGCTCGGCAGCTCGTCGGTCTCGTGGAGGGCGACCTGCAGGCCGCAGACGAGGCAGAAGTACGTGCCCTCCCCGGGCATGCGGCCGGTGGCGAATGACTCGCCGGCTGGACTGGTGCCGGCATTGTTGAAAATAGAAATCAACTCCTTCCTGGTTGCAGTCGATACTAACGCGACCCCTGGTAGGAATCACTCCAACTTCTTTGTGTATTCGTCTGCGATAGGGGTCTCTGCCCTCTGGAGCGGCCGTTGTCTCCTCTCCCGCCTCTAGAATCCCGCCGGCCTATGGGTCCCGTCAGCACCGAAATCGAGATCGACCTTCCCCGCGAGCAGGTCTTCGCGGCGCTCGCCGACCTCTCGCTGCGGCCGTCCTTCACCGACCACTTCCTCGCCGGGTTCCACCTCACCCGGATCGATCCGGTCGGCGTCGGCGCGGGTGCGCGCTTCTGCGCCCAGGGGCCGCTGCGCAAGGTTTGGATGGACACCGCGATCGTCGCTCTGGAGCCGCCCTTCCGGATCGTCGAGGAAGGTCGCGGCGGCCGCGCCAACCGCATCCCGACCCACACCGTCTGGGAGCTGAGGGAGGCGCCGGGCAACCTCACCGCCGTCCGTGTCTCCCACTGGACCGAGCCGCCGCACCTCGACCGCGCCCTGGAGCTGCTGAGCGCCACCTCGGTCTCGCAGGCCCGCGGCTGGCGCCAGGCGCTGCGCCGGCTCCGCGACAACCTCGAGTCCGATCGACCCGCCTCCGAGCGCATCGCCGTCGCCGGCGGCAACCGGTACGCCACGGGCATCCCCTGAGGGGGGCGGGCGACGAGGCGCGCCCGCCAGGCCGATATATAGACTCTCGCCGCCGATGCTGAACCGCCGCGCACCGCTGACGCTTCTGGCCGCCCTCGTTTTCGCCGCGCTCGCCGTGGGCGTTTCCGCCTGCGGCTACTCGAGCGATTCCAAGAGCGTCGTCGAGGGTGAGACCCTGAAGCTGGGGGAGCTCAAGTACATCGTCACGTTCTCGCGCTACCTCAACCCCAACGACACCGAGGATGCGGCCTACCTCGAAGGCCAGCCGCAGCCGCCCAACGACTCCAACTACTTCGGCGTCTTCTTCGAAATCCAGAACGAAAGCGACGAAGCGCAGACGCTGCCGGCGACGGTGACGATCACCGACGTGGAAGGCAACAAGTACAAAGCGCTGCCCAGCGAAAGCATCTACGCGCTCCCCTTCGACGGCGAAGTCGAAGCCGAAGAACAGATCCCGGTCCTCGACTCGCCCGCCCAGCAGGGTCCGATCGAGGGCTCGGTGGCGATTTTCCTGCTGCCCGAAGAAGTGTCGTCCAACCGCCCGCTGATCCTCCACATCGAAAACAGCGAAGGCGAAAAGGGCGAAGTCACCCTCGACCTCTAGCCGAGACCGGCCGAGAGCACTTCCGCGGCTATCGGCGCTGCGACTTCACCGCCCGCCGCTTCGGCTTCGATCAGCAGCACCCCGACCGCCAGCTTCGCCTTTTCGGCTGGGGCGAAGGCGGCGAACCAGGCGTCCTTGATCTGCACCGGGTTTTCTTTGCCTTCTTCGCCAGGCCGCGGGCCGAGCTCGGCGGTGCCGGTCTTGCCGGCCACCTGGGTCTGGGGGATCGCGCCGGCGGTGCCGGTCCCTTCGTTGACGACGCCGATCATCAGTTCGGTCAGCTCGCCCGCGACCTTCGGCGACATCACCCGCACCGGTTCGGCGTCCGGCCCCAGCTTCTTGTTGCGGACGATCGGGGTCGGCATGCGGACGCCGTCGTTGCCGACCGTCTGCGCCACGCTAGCCATCTCCAGCGGCGTTGCCAGCACTTCTCCCTGGCCGATCGCCGAGACCCCGAGGTCGATTTCTTCGCCGATTTCGGTCGGGATCGTCGCTTCCCCCGGTTCGACTTCGCGGATGATCTGCGGCGCGTAGAGCGAGGGCGGCGAGTTGAAGCCGAAGCGTTCGGCGGTTTCGACCAGCTTGTCGTTGCCGACCGCCGGTCCCAGTGGCGCGAAGACCGCGTTGCAGGACTCGGCGAAGGCCTGGCGGAAGGTGCCGCCGCAGTACTCGCCGTTGGCGTTGTTGAGGAAGCGGCCGCCGACGTTGACCCCGTTGGTGATTTCGAATTCGTCGTTGAGGCTGACCTTGCCCGCCTCCAGGGCGGCGACCGTGGTGACGATCTTGAAGGTCGAGCCGGGGGGCTGGGGGGCGGAGAAGGCCTGGCCCGCCAGCGCCCGCACTTCGCCGGTCTGGGCGTCGAGCACGGCGACGCCGCCGGCGCGCCCGGCCAGGGCCGAGACCGACACTTCCTGCAGGTGTGGGTCGATCGTCGTCTTCACCGGCGTCCCCGGCTGCGGCTTTGCCTTCGCCAGCGTCCGCACCGAGGAGCCGTCTTCAGAGACCGCAAGCAGCGAGCCGCCGGGCTTGCCGGCGAGGCGCGTGTTGAAAGCGCGCTCGAGGCCGCTGATCCCGACCGGCGTCTGCGGCGGGAAGCCGTGGCGGGCGAGCGCTTCGAATTCTTCTTCGGAGGCTTCGCCGACCTCGCCGGTGACGTCGATCGCGGCGCTGCCGATCGGGTGTTCGCGTTCTTCGGCCGGCCCTTCGGCCAGCGGCGTCCCGTCGCGAGCGAGGATCGGCGCCCGTTCGGCCAGTTCGACGTTGGCGGCCAGTTCCTCACCCGGCTTCAGCCCCGGGAAGACGAGGCTCTTGTCCCATTCGACGCCGCCGTTGGCGAAGGGCAGGTCGAGCTCCGCTTCGACTTCGCCGAAGGCGACGGTTCCGATCTTCATCGCGACCGGGACGACCTTGTCGCCGCCGCGCGATTCGGGGTCACCGACGGAGCCCGGGTTGACTTCCCGCGTCGTCGCCACCTGCTGGGCTTCGCGGTAGGCGGCTTCGAATTCCTTCAGCGGCACCTGCGCTCGCGAGGCTTTGTTCAACTGCCCGTACATCGCCTTGAAGTCCTTCGCCGCCCAGGCGTCGGCGAAGCGCTTCGCCGCGTCCTTCTCGGGCGAGCTGGAGGACCCGGTGGAGACGCCGACGATGAAGGCGACCAGCGCCACCACGCCCAGCGGCAGGGCGCGGCGAAGAAGGCGGCGCCTGCGCTCGGCGTCGGCTGGCAACTGGTTCACTGGCGGAAAGGTAAAGGAGCCTCTCCCGGCATGCTTCTATTCAGGGGGTGACCGTGTTGGACTGGGCAATCCTTGCCTTCACCTTCGCCCTGGCCCTCTGGGGCTACCGGCAGGGTTTGATCGTGGGTGTCTTCACCCTGCTCGGCTTTGCCGCGGGTGCCTTCATCGGCAGCCGGATCGGGCCGCTGCTGCTGACCAAGGGCGCCGACTCGCCCTACGCGCCGCTCTGCGGGGCGCTGGGGGCGCTGCTGGCCGGGGCGGTGGCGGCGATGGCGCTGGAGAGCTTCGCGCTGGGGCTGCGGGAGCGGCTCCTCCGCCGGTCCTTCCTGCGCACCGCCGATGGGGCCGGTGGGGCGGCGCTGATCGCCTCGGTGGCGCTGGGCGTGGCCTGGGTCTTCGGCGCGGTGTTCCTGCACGCCCCCTCGACCGCGCGGCTGCGCGCCGACATCCAGCAGTCGCTGATCCTGCGCAGCCTCAACGACGTGCTGCCGCCGACCGGGCCGCTGCTGAACGCGCTCGACCGCGTCGATCCGGCGCCGACGGTGCTGGGACCGGCCGCGCCGATTGCCCCCCCCAACCAGGCGATCGCCTCCGACCCGGACGTGCTCCGCGCCGGCGGCTCGGTCGTCCGCGTCCTCAGCACCGCCTGCGGGCTCGGGATCGAGGGCTCAGGCTGGGCGGTGGAGCCGGAAATCGTCGTCACCAACGCCCACGTCATCGCCGGTGCCGACGACACCACCGTCACCACCCAGGACGGAGCCCAGCTCGACGCCACGCCGATCTACTACGAACCGCGCCTCGATCTGGCGCTGCTGCGGGTGGGGGCGGCGCTGCCGACGCTGCCGATCAGCTCCGAGCGCCACGAGGGGGAGGACGCCGCCGTCCTCGGCTACCCCGAAAACGGCCCCTACTCCCTGGCGCCGGCGCGGATCGGCGAAACCCGGGCGACGATCAGCGAGGACTCCTATGGCAACGGGCCGGTCGAACGGACGATCACGGCGCTGAGCGGGGACGTGCGCAGCGGCAACTCCGGCGGGCCGCTGGTCGACCCCGACGGCCAGGTCGTCGGCACCGTCTTCGCAGCGACGACGAGCGGGCCGCAGGGCGGTTTCGCGATTCCGGCCGAGCAGGTGCGCGAAGCGCTCAAGCACACGACCGAAGAAGTTGGGACGGGGCCTTGTACGGCTTGAGGGGGGTGGGCTCCCCAAGTCCGTAGGGCCCGTCACTTACGTTCGGTAAGCTCGAAGAGATGGAGCCGGGAAGCTCAACCCAGGTTGAGGAGAAGGTCGCAGGGGCGGTCTGTCCGCACTTTCATCGGGCGATCGAGCTGATCGGCAAGCGCTGGACCGGCGCGATCGTCTGTGCTCTGACCGAGCGCTCGATGCGCTACGCCGAGCTCGGCAAGGCGATCCCCGGCCTCTCCGACCGGCTGCTCTCCCAGCGCCTGCGCGAGCTGGAGGAGGAGGGGCTGGTCGAGCGGGAGGTGGAAGCGGGGACGCCGGTGCGGGTCACCTACTCGCTGACCGAAGCGGGGATGGAGCTCGACCCGGCGCTGCGTGAGCTGAAGGCTTGGGCCAAACGGTGGACGAAGACCGTGTGAGCGCTGACGCGGCGACCCAGGGGAGCCTCGCCGGACAACACCGGGGAGGGTCCGGCGAGGCTCCCCCGGCTCGCTCCTCGGGCCTTCCCGGTCCATTTGCCGTTGGTGTCTACGCGCGCAAGTTGCAGGGATGGATGCGCGAACGAGCGCGGGTGCAACTGATCGGCGAGGTGACCGGGGTCAGTCGCAGCAAGGTGCAGGCCTACTTCGAGCTGCGCGACGGCGAGGGGGCGGTGCCCTGCGCGATCTGGCTCAACGACCTGGAGAAGGCGGGGCTGAGCGAGGCGGCCCTGCGCGACGGCGCCGAAGTCGTGATCTCCGGCGGGCCGGACTACTACCCCGGCGGCGGCCAGGCCTCGCCGAGCTTCAGCTTCCGGGCGACGCACGTGCGGCTGGCCGGCGAGGGGGACCTGATCGCGCGGCTGGAGGCGCTGCGCAAGCAGCTGCGCGCCGAGGGGCTGTTCGAGCTGCAGAAGCAGCTGGCGCGGCCGCTGCTGCCGAAGGCGATCGGGGTGGTGACGGCGGAAACGGGCGCCGCCCGGCGCGACCTGGTGGCCGGGCTGAAGCGGCGCGGCTGGGGCGGCTCGGTGATCTGGGGCTTCGCGCCGGTGCAGGACCGCCACGCGGCGCCGGCGATCGGGCGGGCACTGCAGGACCTGGCGGCGCGGCCGGAGGTGGAAGCGATCGTGGTCACCCGCGGCGGCGGCAGCCTCGCCGACCTCTGGGCCTTTTGCGACGAGACGCTCTGCCGCACGGTGGCGATGCTGCGGGTGCCGGTGGTCAGCGCCGTCGGCCACGAGCGCGACAAGACGCTGATCGACGACGTCGCCGCGGTCGCCTGCTCGACTCCGACCCACGCGGCGGAGGCGGCGGTGCCGCTCGACTGCCTCGCCGCGCGGGAGAGCCTCGAGCGCTGCGCGCTGGCGTTGCGGCGGGCGGGGGAGGGGGCGATCGGGACGCGGTCGCGCCACCTCGGAGCCCTGGCGCGGGGTCCGGCGCGGGCGCTGCAGCGCGAGCGCAGCGGCCTCAACCAGAAGATCCGCGAGATCCGCGCCGCCTCCGAACGCGGCCTGGCCGAGCGGACGGCCAAGCAGCGGCGGATCGGGATGGTGGTGCTGGAGCGGGCGCGGCGGCGGGCGGTCGGCGCCGAGATGGACAGCCGGCGGGCGGCCCTGCACCGGGCGGCGGTAGCGCTGCGGGCGCACGAACCCGAGCGCACGCTGGAGCGCGGCTACGCTCTGGTCGAGGGCGAGGCCGGCGAGCCGCTGACCAGCGCCGCCGAGGCAGGCGCCGCGAACCTCATTAGCCTTCGCTTTGCCGATGGACGAGTCCGAGCAAAACCTGAGCGGCCCGGCCAAGCCTGACTCCTACGAGGACGCGGTCGGGCGCCTCGAGGAGATCATCGACCGCCTCGACTCCGGTCAGGCCGGCCTGCGCGAGACCCTGGAGCTCTGCAAGGAGGGCCGCGACCTCGTCAACTACTGCGCCGCCGAGCTCGACGAGGTCGGCGAAGGGCTGAAGGAGCTAAGACTCGATGATCTCGCCGCCAGGCTCGACAGCTCCGGGGCCGGAGCAGAGTCCCCGTAGAGCCGGGCAGCCGCGGCAGAGCGCCCAGTCGCGTCGCTCCGCCGGGGCGACCGGGAACTCGCCGGCGCTGATCTGAGCGATCGTCCGCTCCAGCCCGGCGCGGGCGGCAGCCATCTCGGCCAGGCCAAGCGTGGTGATCGCCGGCTCGTCCGGACGCTCCAGGAAGACGTAGGCGACCTCGACCTCCTCGACGCCCAGCGCCTCAGCCACCGCCAGCCCATAGATCGACCGCTGCACGTCGTAGTGCGCCGTGCGCTCAGCCGGATCCGCGCCACTGAGGCGGTCGGTCTTGTAATCGATCACCAGCGGCGGCTTGCCCTCACGCTCGACCAAGAGATCGATCGAGCCGCGCAGGACGGCCCCCCCGACCCCGAGCAGCAATGGCACCTCAGCCCGCGTCCGGCGTGCCTCAGCCGCGATCCGAGCCCGCAGCGGCGACTCAATCCACGCGCGCACAGGCTTCAGCAGACCGTCGAGGGGAGACGGGGGGGTGCGCTCCCGGCGCCCCCCGCCGGTGTGGGGGGGGGGACCCGCCCGGTCCCCACCCCCACCGGGCTGCAGGC
>JBQCHH010000027.1:0-7966 GCA_051954855.1 Solirubrobacterales bacterium
AGCTCGCCGAGCTCGAGCCCGAGGAAGCCGAGGAGATGCGCGAGTCCTACGGCGTAGAGGGCTCGGGCCTGGCGCGCCTGGTCCGCGCCGCCTATGACCTGCTGGAGCTGATCACCTTCTTCACCGCCGGCGAGGACAAGGAAGCGGTCGCCCGGCCGCTGCACCGCGGCGCCACCGCCCTGGAGGCGGCGGGGACGATCCACACCGAGATCATGGAAGCGTTCGTCAAAGCCGAGGTGATCGGCTGGGAGGACCTGGTCGCCTGCGGCGGCTACGTCGCGGCGAGGGACAAAGGCGTGCTGCGCATCGAGGGCAGGGACTACTTGGTGCAGGACGGCGACGTCATAACCATCAAGGTCTAGTCGGCGATCGTGACGACGCCGGAGTCGGCTTCGAGCAGATCCACCGTCCGCCGCGCCGCCTCGGCGACGTGGACCGCCGGCGGTTCCGGACGATCACCCTCTTCGGGGTGGTAGGTGCCGGGGCCGTAGAAGCGGCCGTAGCGGAGGACGACGCCGCCGGCGTCGAGCACCATCCGCTCATGCTCGTCGACTGAGGCGTGCGCATCGCCCGGCAGCCGCCAGGCGATGCTTTGGGCGAGGAAGCGCGGCGCGCCGGCAGCCTGGGCGGCCTCGAGCAGGTTGTGCGTCCCCTCGGTGCGGACGCGGGCGTTGGCCGAACCCTTCGCCCGGATTTCGGCGGGGTCGGTCGGCAGGTCGGTCAGCTGGTGCATGACCAGGTCGGGCTCGAAGGCGACTACCGCCTCCGTCAGCGCCTCCTGCTCGTAGACGTCGACCACGACCGGCTCCGCCCCGAGCTCGCGCAGCATCTCCACTTTGCTAGGGCTCCGGGTCGTCCCCGCGACCTCGTGCTCGGCCGCGACCAGCAGCGGCACGAGCTGCCGCCCGATCGCCCCGCTCGCACCGGCCAAGAACACGCGCACCGGGCTATGGTCCCACCATGGAGGAACGGGCGCGGTTCCCGGAGGTCGCCGCCAAGGGCGGCCACTACGAGAGCTTCTACATCAAGGCCTGCGATCCGGGCGGCGGGAGGGGGGTTTGGATTCGCCACACCGTCCACAAGCGGCCGGGCGGCGAGCCGAACGCCTCGATCTGGTTCTGCCTCTTCGATCGCTGGGCGAGCGGGCCGCGGGCGACGAAGGTGACGGTCCCGGCCGCGCAGCTCTCCACCCCCGCCGGCTCCTGGATGCGAGTCGCCGACGCCGAGATCGGCCCCGGCCGCGCCGAGGGCTCGGTCGACACCGAGGCGCTCAGCGCCGCCTGGTCCCTCACCTTCAGCGGCGACGCCGAGCCCTGCAAGTACCTCCCCGCCGACTGGCTCTACAAGGCGCCGCTGCCGAAAACGAAGTTCCTGGCCCCCTTCCCGGACGCCCGCTTCGACGGCCGCCTCGAAATCGGCGGCGACTCGATCGAGCTGAGCGGCTGGCCGGGGATGATCGGCCACAACTGGGGGACCGAGCACGCCGAGCGCTGGGTCTGGATCGAGGGCACCGGCTTCCCAGACGCGCCCGGCGCCTACTTCGACGCCGGCGCGGCCCGCGTCCGCCTCGGCTCCCGCGCGAGCCCCTGGATCCCCTCCGGGATGCTCGTACTCGACGGCGAGCCGCATCGGCTCGGCGGCCTCGGCGCGATCCGCTCCGCCCGGATCGAAGAGCAGCCGACCGTCTGCAGCTTCCAGCTCCCCGGCAAGGACATCCTCGTCCACGGCCGCGTCAGCGCGCCCGCCAAGGACTTCGTCGGCTGGGTCTACGCCGACCCCGAGGGTCCCGAGCACAACACCGTCAACTGCTCCGTCGCCGACCTCGAGCTGACGGTCGAACGCCCCGGCCTGCCACCCCGCCGGCTGACCCTCCCGGCCGGCGGCGCCTACGAGCTCGGCATGAGGGAGACCCCAGATCAGCAACGGAATCACGGCATCCCGATCCAGCCCTACCCGGACGGCTAATAGGCGGATTTGTCAACCAGGGGGACACAAATCCGCCACGCGGCGGGGGCGCGGCGCTACTGGCTGATCTGGTTCGCGGTCGTACCGGTCGCGGCCTGGGCGCTGCTGCGCTTGCTCGGCATCGACAACGGCTTCCCGCTGGCGGCACTGATGGCCTTCACCCCGTACGCGGCAGTGGGGGCGTTCCTCGTCCTCGGTGTCGCCGCGGCGCTCAGCAACTGGGCAGCGACGGCGGTCGCGACGCTGGCGACGCTGAGCCTGGTGGCGGCCGTCCTGCCGCGGGCCGTGGGGAACGACCTGGTCGCGGTCGAAGGCCGCGAGACGCTGCGGGTTCTCGCCGCCAACGTCCACCACGGCTCCGCCGACCCCGACGCGCTCGTCGCCCTGGTCGATCGCCTCCATCCCGACGTGCTCAGCGTCGAGGAGCTGACTCCGCGCTTCGCCCGCAAGCTCGCCGCGGCCGGCCTCGGCAGCCGGCTGCCGAACGAGGTCCTCGAGACCCACCGCAGCGCCTCGGGTGCCGGCCTCTACTCGCGCCTGCCGCTGCGCCAGCTGCCCGGGCCGCGGCGCGTCTTCTTCCGCTCCCCGCGCGCCCGGCTCCGCCTCCCCGACGGCCGCGCGATCCGGATCGTCGGCGTCCACCCCTTCCCGCCGGAGCCCCACCACACCACCGAATGGGAAGAAGCGCTGGCGAGCCTGCCATCGACCGGCCGCGGCGCCCCCTGGGTCCTCGCCGGCGACTTCAACGGCACCTTCGACCAGTCTCAGTTCCGCGGCGTCGTCGACCGCGGCTACCGCGACGCGGGAGCGACCGCCGGTGACGGCCTCGAGCCGACTTTCCCGCGCGAAGGCCACCTGATCCCGCCGGTCACCATCGACCACATCCTCGCCGACTCCCGCCTCGGCATCGCCGAATACGCAGTCGAGGAACTGCCGGAATCAGACCATCGCGCCGTCTACGCCGAGCTGGTCCTGCCCTGATGAACTCAACGAAACCGTGACAACCCGTGTATATCGCGGGTTCTCACGGTTTCGCGAAACGGCCGGTCTTAATTCCCGGAGGTCACCTTTTCGAACGTCATCCAGTCCGAGTAGCCGCCAAGCGCGGTTTCCAGGTCGGTGCCGGTGACGGCGGTCGTCCCGGCGGTTCCGATCAGGTTGGCGGAGATGATCCGGGGGGAGGCGCCGGTCTTGGTGATCACGACCTTTTTCAGGCGCCCGTCGAGGTAGGGGCTCAGCTTGGCGCTGATTTCGGGGCCGGAAAACCGCAGCGTCCATTCGTGCAGGGGGCAGTAGTAGTCGTAGGGGTCGGGCACGCCCTGCAGGTAGGGGATCGCCGGGCCGCCGAAGACGTTCTGGATGCTCTCGGTGTGACCGCCGGAGCAGGCGGAGAAGAGGGTCTCGGCGATCTTGCCGTTGTAGGTGACGACCTGGCCGCGGGTCTGTTCGGCCGCTTCGTTGGAGCTCGCGTACTCGCTTTCGAGGCCTTTGTAGACCTGGCTGCGGGTGTCGGCGTAGAGGTCGAAGTCGTTGCCGCCGACGCTCGCGGTGAGAGCGAAGGAGCGCGAGGCCACCGCCTGCGCCTTCAGCTCGGCCATCGGCCAGGAGGGCGGCGACTCGTTCGGGATCACGCCTTTGACGTAGGCGTCGACCGTGAGCGCGTTGACGACGTTGAGCGAGCCGGCCTGGCTTTCGGTCGGCACCGTCTCCAGCGCCCCGCGGTAGGTGCCGTAGCCGGCGATCGTGATCGTGCCGTTGCCGGCCGCGCGCAGTTTGCGCCCGCAGTTGGCGAGGGTCTTGCCGCCGGAGGTGCGCAGTCGCACCGAGCCGCCGTTGCGGTGCGCCTGGTAGCTGCGCTGCGGATTGAGGCTTAGCCCGCAGGCGCTGGTGGCGCCGCTGAAGCCGACGTCGCCCCCTTCGATCCCCAGCAGCACCCGCACCACCCGCGTCTTTTCCAGCGTCGCCAGGCTGGTCCCCTGGTAGTAGTGGCCGAGGATGAAGCGGTAGCCCTTGCCGTGCAGGGCGTAGCCGTAGGCCCCGTAGGCGCTCATCCCGACTCCGTGCCCAAAGCCGCGTCCGTGGACGACCCAGTTGACGCTCGCCGCGGCCGTAACCGGGTAAAGAGAGAGCAGGAGCGCTGCCGTCACGCAGGTCGCAAAGAAGGCGCGCAGTTTGCTCACGGGCTTGGACATCTCTGAGCCAACAGATTCAACGGATCGGAGTAGCGGCCTGCAAGGCGGGAGTCGTAGTCTGGATGCACACGAAATCTCGAGGAGGGCGCGAATGGCGACGCAGACGGTGCAGGCAACCGACCACAAGCTCCTCGCCGCCGGCGAGTGGAGGGAGACCGGCGAGTGGGACGAGGTGAAGAGCCCCTACGACGGCAGCGTCGTCGGCCGGGTCGCGCACGGCGACGAGGCGCTGGTCGAGCGGGCGATCGAGACCGCGCACGACGCCTTCGAGAACGCCGACTTCCCCCAGCACAAGCGCGCCGCCGTGCTCGAGCGCGCCGCCGAGATCGTCGCCGAGCGCCGCGACGAGCTGGCGGCGACGATCGCCGCCGAGGCCGGCAAGCCGCTGAAGACGGCGACGGTCGAGGCCGAACGCTGCGTCTCCACGCTCGAGTTCTCCGCCGTCGAGGCGCGCAAGCTGACCGGCGGCACGGTGCCGATGGACGCCGCCTCCGCCGGGGCGGGCAAGCTCGGCATCATGCTGCGCGTCCCCTATGGGGTCGTCGGCGCGATCAGCCCCTTCAACTTCCCGCTCAACCTCGTCGCCCACAAGCTCGGCCCGGCGATCGCCGCCGGCAACGCGGTCGTCCTCAAGCCCGCCGGCCAGACCCCGATCTCGGCCCTGAAGCTGGCCGGGATCCTGATCGAGGCGGGTCTACCGGAGAACTGGCTCTCGGTCGTCCCCGGCCCCGGCTCCAAGGTGGGCAATGCGATCGTCGAGCACCCGCTCACCCGGGCCCTCACCTTCACCGGCTCGGCGCCGGTCGGCTGGGACATCCGCTCCAAGGTCCCGCACAAGAAGGTCAACCTCGAGCTCGGCTCCAACGCGCCCCTGATCGTCGCCGATGACGGTGACTGGGAAACGGCCGCGGACAAAGCCCAGATCCACGCCTTCTCGCACGCCGGCCAGAGCTGCATCTCGATCCAGCGCATCCTCGTCCACGAGGACGTCGCCGACGCCTTCACCGAGCGGCTCGTCGCCAACGTCGAAAAGCTCGCCGTCGGCGACCCGCTCGACGAGGGCACCGACGTCGGGCCGCTGATCACTCCCGACGACCGCGACCGCGTCAAGCAGTGGGTTGACGAGGCCGTCCAGGGCGGGGCGGAGCTGCTGGTCGGCGGCGAGCTGGTCGACGAGGGCCGCTGCCTGGCGCCGAGCCTGCTGAAGGCGCCGCCCAAAGAGGCCAAGGTCTGGTGCGAGGAGATCTTCGGCCCGGTCGCGACGATCGACACCTTCAGCGACTTCGACGAGGCGCTGCGCCTGGCCAACGACTCCAGGTTCGGCCTCCAGGCGGGCGTCTTCACCCGCGACATCGGTCGCGGCCTCCAGGCCGGCCGCACCCTCGAGTTCGGCGGCGTCCTGATCAACGAGGTGCCGACCTTCCGCACCGACCAGCAGCCCTACGGCGGCGTCAAGGACTCCGGCAACACCCGCGAGGGCCCCGCCTATGCGGTGCACGAGCTGACCGAGGAGCGCTTCGTCACTCTCCAGGGCTGAAATACGGCTGTCTAACACTCAAGTTTCTAAATCTTTTCCTCAGCGTGATTGGAGCGGTGATCGCGCGGGTACGAGCCGGCCGGGACGGGGAAATCTGGGGCGTCGAGGCGAGAGCGTCGTTTGACTGGGGCGACGGCTCTCGCCTCGTTTTTTCTCCCGCAGATCTCGTCGCGATCAGTCGACTTCGCGCTCGACCTCGTCGGCCAGCGCTGGGTGCTGATAGGGCCCCGTCTGGCGCAGCCGCTCGATCACCTGTCGCCGGCTGACCGGGTCCTTGTCCTGGCTCAGCTTGCGCTTGCAGACGAAGCGCTCGGCGCGGAGCCTGATCCCGACCGTGCCGCGGGCAAACGGCGCCGCCCACTCCCGGTCCAGGAACATCGGCTCCTCGACCTGCCGCTCGAAGCGCTCGACCAGGCGGGTCAGCGTCGCCAGGTTCTCCTCCTCGCTGAGAATCTCCGGCACTCCGTAGAGATGGGCGACGCTGAGGTTCCAGGTCGGCGCTTTCGTCGCCCCCGGCCCGTACCAGCTCGGCGACACGTAGCCGTGGTTGCCCTGGACGATCGCCAGCATCTCGCCCTCGCCGAGCCCGTGCAGGCGGTCGTCCGGCTTGCCGAGGTGGGTGAGGATCGCGATCTCCTCGGCGTCCTCGTCAAGCAGGATCGGAACGTGTGAGGCGACGAGCCCGCCGTTGTCACTGACGAGGATCGCCCAAGGATTGTCCGCAATCAGCTTGCGGACAATCTCGGGGTCGGTGCAAGCGTACGCCGGGTTATGCCGCATCCGAACCCTTAGCGCTACTCGTGTGGACGCGCCATGCGGCGGTGGTCCAGCGCCTCCTCCAGCACCGAGGCCTCGACGCCCTGCTCAAGCGCCACCTCACGCAGGGAGCGGCCGGACTCTGCCGCCTCCTTGACGATGTCGGCGGCGCGGTCGTAGCCGATGTGGGGGTTGAGGGCGGTGGCCGTGGCGAGGGTTGCCTCGGCGTGGCGCTCGGTCATCTCCTCGTTCGCCTCTAGGCCGGCCACGCATTTCTCGTTCAGCAGGCGCGAGGCGCTCGCCAGCAGCTTGATCGAGTCGAGCAGGTTGCGGGCGATCAGCGGCACCCGCACGTTGAGCTCGAACTGGCCCTGGCTGCCGGCTACGGTGATCGCGGCGTCATTCCCGATCACTTGGGCGGCAACCTGGATCACCACCTCCGGGATCACTGGATTGACCTTGCCGGGCATGATCGAGGAGCCCTTCTGCAGCTCCGGCAGGCGCAGCTCGGCAAGGCCGGCGCGCGGTCCGGAGCCCATCAGCGCCAGGTCATTCGCGATCTTGTTGAGCGAGACGGCGTAGACCTTGAGCGCGCCCGAGAGCTCGACCAGGGCGTCGCGATTGCCCTGTGCCTCGAAGGCGTCAAGCGGGGCCGAGATCGCGAGGCCGGTTTCGGCGGCGAGCTTCTCGCGCACCTTGGCGGCGAACTCGGGGTGGGTGTTAAGGCCGGTGCCGGTGGCGGTGCCGCCGAGCGGGATCTGGCCGACGCGCCGCAGCGTCGCCTCGACTCGCTGCACGCCGAGCCGCACCTGCGCCGCGTAGCCGCCGAACTCCTGGCCGAGGGTGACCGGGACGGCGTCCATCAAGTGGGTGCGGCCGGCCTTGACCACGTCGGCGAACTGCTGCGCCTTCTCCTCCAGCGCGCCCTCCAACGCGCCCATCGCCGGCAGCAGGTCGTGGGTTACCTCGTCCAGTGCCGCCAGGTGGACGGCGGAGGGGAAGACGTCGTTGGAGGATTGGCCCATGTTGACGTGGTCGTTGGGGTGGGCCCCCTCGCCGGCCAGCGCCGCGATCACCTCGTTCGCGTTCATGTTCGAGGAGGTGCCGGAGCCGGTCTGGAAGACGTCGATCGGGAACTGGTCGTCCTGCTCGCCGGCGGCGATCGCCTTGCCGGCCTCGGCGATCCGCTCGGCGAGGTCGCCGTCGAGCAGGCCGAGCTCGCCGTTGACCTCGGCCGCGGCGCCCTTGATCCGACCCCGCCAGTGAATGACCGGGACGGGGACCCGCTCGCCCGAGACCGGGAAGTTCTCCACCGCCTTGGTGGTCTCACCGCCCCACAGCTGCTCCTGCTCGTGAACGCTCATGCCTGTCCTTTCCGCAGTCAGATCCTGTCCACGGACACGCTACTCCTCATCCGCAGAACCAGATCAGCTCCCGCGCCACTGCCACCGGGTCGTCGTAGGCCATCAAGAAGCCGGTCCCGGGGACGGTGCGCAGCTGAGCGTCGGGCAGCAGG
>JBQCHH010000028.1:0-36115 GCA_051954855.1 Solirubrobacterales bacterium
TGGGTTTGCGTTGGTGACTCCCTCTGTGGCTGTGTGGGTGGGGGGGTTTCCCCCCCCCTCCCACCCGGGGGGTTCCCCCGCTAACCACCCCCCGACCCCCTTCCACCCTTCGAGCTCAGCCATCTCCTCCTCGCTGAGCAGGCTCAGCTCGGACAGCCGCGCCTCAGGGTTCTCGACGAACTGCCGCAGCAGCTCCAGGTGATGCCCGGCCAGCCGATCCGCGGTGGCGTCGGTGAAGAGGTCGGAGTGCTCCCAGGCGAAGGTCAGCGCACCGTCGCCGTCGTCGATCCCGATGATGTTGAGGTCGGCCTTGGCGGTCCCGTTCGGGATCGCCTGCACCAGCCGGGTGCGGAGCCCGCTCCACCGCTCTTCGCTGCGCGGTGCGTCGTGAAAGGAGAAAAGGGTCTGGATCAGCGGCGAGCGGCGCGGGTCGCGGGTCGGCCGCAGCGCCTCGACGATCGCGTCGAAGGGAGCATCGGCGTTGCCGTAGGACTCCAGCGCCGCAGCCCGCACCCGTGCGACCAGCTCGCGCACGGTCGGGTCGCCGCCGAGGTCGCAGCGCAGCGGCACCGTGTTGACGATCATCCCGATCAGCCCCTCGGAGAGGGGGTCGCGGCGGTTGGCGAGGCCGGAGCCGATCTGCAGGTCGTCCTCGCTGCTGTAGCGCTGCAGCTGGGCGAGGAAGGCGGCGAGGGTGACCATGAAGAGAGTGCCGCCGGCGCTCTGCGCCAGCTCGCGCAGCTGCCCGGCCAGCTCCGCGTCGACCCGCCGCCGCACCGAGCCGCCGAGGAACGACTCGCGCGCCGGTCGCGGCCGGTCGGCGGGCAGCTCCAGCAGCGGCGGGTTGGCCTGCAGACGGCCAGCCCAGTGGCCGACCTGGCGGAAGACCTCCTCGCTTCCGCTGACGCGGCGCTCCCAGCGGGCGTAGTCCTGGAACTGCACCGGCGGCTGCGGCAGCGACGGCTCCCGACCCTCGGCGCGGGCCGAGTAGAGGTGGGCCAGCTCGCCTGCCAGCACCGCGAAGGACCAGCCATCGTGGATGAGGTGGTGCTCGACGTGGACCAGCGCCCACGCTTCCTCGCCGAGCCGAGCGAGGGTCCAGCGCAGCAGCGGCGCCGCTTCCGGGTCGATCTGGCTGCGGACGCGGCTGCGGACCAGGCGCGCCCAGGCGAGGCTGTTCTCGCCCTGCAGGTCGACCTGCTCCAGCGGTGCCTGGCAGCGCTCGTGGATCACCTGCACCGGCTCGCCGTCGCGGGTCTCGAAGCTGGTGCGGAGGATCTCGTGCCGCCCCAGCAGGTCGGCCAGCGCTCCCTCCAGCGCTGAGGTGTCGAGCCGCCCCTCGAAGCGGAAAATCGCCGCGAACTGGTAAGCGATCGACTCCGGGTGCATGCGCCCGAACAGCCAGGCGCGGCGCTTCGGCCCCGGCAGCGGCGCGGTGGCGCGGCGGGGGCCCGGGCGCCGCGGCGGCAGCGCGGCGGCGGCCGGCGCGCGCTCGACCAGCGCGGCGAGCAGCGCCGCGGTCGGCGCCTCGAAGACGGCGTTGACGTCGACCGCGGCGTCGAGCCGATGGCGCAGCATCCCGACCAGGCGGATCGCCAGCAGCGAGCTGCCGCCGAGGGCGAAGAAGTCCTCGTCGGGGCCGACCGCCTCCAGCTTCAGCACCTCGGCCATCAGCGCCGCGACCCGGGCCACGCGCGGGTCGTCGGCCACCTCACCGCTGCCCTCGCGCCGCGGCGAGGGCAGGGCCTCGTGGTCGACCTTGCCACGCTCGTTCAGCGGCAGTTGCTCCAGCACCCCGATCCAGCTCGGGACCATGAAGGAGGGGAGGCGCTCGGCGAGGTGGGCGCGCAGCTCCTCCGGGTCCGGCTCGGCCTCGCCGCGCGGCGCCACGTAGCCGAGCAGGCGCTTGTGGCCGTCGACCTCGGCGCGGGCGATCACCGCCGCTTCGCGCACCTCGGGGTGGGCGAGCAGCGCCCGTTCGACTTCGCCCGGCTCGACCCGCTGGCCGGAGATCTTCACCTGGTCGTCGACGCGGCCGAGGAAGAGCAGCTCGCCGTCCGCGCGCAGCCGCACCAGGTCGCCGCTGCGGTACATCCGCCCCCCCGCGAAGGGGTCAGGACGGAAGCGCTCGGCCGTCCGCTCCGGGTCGCCGCGGTAGCCGCGGGCGATGCCCTCGCCGCCGATCCAGAGCTCGCCCGTTTCGCCGTCCTGCACCGGCTCGCCCTCGCCGTCGAGCACGTAGAGGCGGTAGCCCGGCAGCGCTCGCCCGATCGGCACCGAGTCCTCGTCGCCCAGCCGGTACTCGTAAGACGTGGCGAGGATCGTCGCCTCGGTCGGGCCATAGCCGTTGAAGAGGCGCAGCGAGCGGTGGGTCAGGCACAGTTCCGCCGCGGCGACGGGGGAGAGGACGTCGCCGACTCCCGCCACGAGCCGCACGCCGGCGAGGTCGTCGACGGCCACTGCGACCAGCTCGTGCAGGAGGCCGGTCGAGATCCCGAGGAAGGTGACCCCGCGCTCGGCGATCAGCTTGCCGAGCCCGCGCGGATCGGGACGCCCACGGGGGGCGATCACGAGGCGGGCGCCGTTCAGCAGCGCCCCCCAGATCTCCAGCCCGGAGACGTCGAACTCGAGCGGGACGACCTGGAGGACGACGTCCTCGCGGCGGGGAATCACGTCGGCGCCGCTCTTGACGAAGTTGATCAGGTTGCGGTGGCTGATCTCGACCCCCTTCGGCTCGCCGGTGGAGCCGGAGGTGAAGAGGACGTAGGCGAGGCGATCGCCTCCGGGCGCCGGTTCCACCGCCTCCTCAGGCTCCGCGCTTGCCAGCTCGGTGGCGTTCAGTTGCTCGACCTCGGGCGGCAGCGCGTCGCCGTGCTCCGGCGTCGTCAGGACGACCCGCGCCCCGGCTAGTTCAAGCATGCGTCGCTGGCGCTCGGCGGGGTAGGCGGGCGAGATCGGCACGTAGGCGCCGCCGGCGCGGAGGACGCCGAGGAAGCTGGCGACGGCCTCCCAGGAGCGGGGCAGGCAGACGCCGACCGGCTCCTCGTCCCCGAGTCCGGCTGCGGCCAGGGTGGCGGCGATGCCGGCGCCGGCGCGGTCGAGCTCGGCATAGGTGAGTCGCCGCTCCCCGTCCTCGATCGCGACCGCATCCGGGCAGGCCGCGGCATGCTCGCGAACGAGGTCTGCAATCGAGTCAAGCACCACCGCCACCGCAATTACCTCCCCCAAGTGTCGTTTGTGAATAAACCGTGTACCACGAGTCACAGGACTCGGCTGATACCGTCGCGATCCTTGAAACGCCTCTTGATCACCGGCGGCGCGGGCTTCGTCGGTTCGAATCTCGCCGTCTCCCTTGCCTCCCGACGCCCCGAGTGGGAGATAGTCGCCTTCGACAACCTCTACCGGCGCGGCTCGGAGCTGAACCTGCCGCGGCTGGAAGAGGCCGGGGTGGAGTTTGTCAAGGGGGATGTGCGCGAGCCCGGCGACCTCGCCGCTCTGCCGGAGCTCTCGGCGTTGATTGAGTGCTCGGCCGAGCCCTCGGTGATGAGCGGCGTCAACGGCGACACCGGCTACCTCGTCCACACCAACCTCACCGGCGCTTACAACTGCCTCGAGCTGGCCCGCCGTGACGGCGCCTTCGTCGTCTTCCTCTCGACCAGCCGCGTCTACCCGGTGGCGCCGCAGGTGGCGCTGAATCTGGAGGAGGCGGAGACGAGGTTCGAGATCGCCCCCGCGCAGGCCGTTCGCGGCGTCTCGCCAAAAGGGATCTCGGAGGAGTTCCCGCTGGAGGGCGCCCGCACCCTTTATGGCGCCACCAAGCTCGCCGCCGAGATGCTGATCGAGGAGTACCGCGAGGCGCTCGGCGTCCCCGCGGTGATCGACCGCTGCGGCGTCATCGCCGGCCCCTGGCAGATGGGAAAGGTGGACCAGGGGGTATTCACCCACTGGATGCTCGCCCACCACTTCCGCAACCCGCTCAGCTACATCGGTTTCGGGGGGCATGGAAAGCAGGTCCGCGATCTCCTCCACGTCGAGGACTTGGTCGACCTGGTCGAGCGCCAGCTGCTCGACCGCGAGGCCTGGAACGGACGCACCGTGAACGTCGGCGGCGGCCGCGAGTGCAGCCTCTCGCTGCGCGAGACGACCGAGATCTGCCAGCGGCTGACCGGCAACGAGGTGCCCATCGCGCCCGTTTTGGAGACGCGGCAGGGGGATGTCCCGATATATCTGTCCGACTGCAGCAGACTTTTCGGCCTGGACGAGTGGCGGCCGCGGCGCAGCGCCGAGCAGGTGCTGACCGACATCCACGAGTGGATCGCCGCCGACGAGGAGCGGATCGCCCAGGCCCTCGACATCGACGCCTCAGCGGCGGGAAAGGAGTAGCGAAGCAATGCCGGTCGCGATCATCACGGGAGCGGGGGGCCTGATCGGCTCCGAGGCCGTGGACCACTTCATCGCCCAGGGCTTCGACGTGGTCGGGATCGAGAACGACATGCGGGCGCGCTTCTTCGGCCCCGAGTCCTCGACCTCGCACGTGACCCAGCGGCTGGTCGACTCCTATCCCGCGGAGTTCCGCTGGGAGAACGCCGACATCCGCGACGCGGAGACGATCGAGCGGATCTTCCACGAGCACGCCGGCCAGATCGAGCTGGTCATCCACACCGCCGCCCAGCCCTCCCACGACTGGGCCGCGAGCGAGCCGCAGACCGACTTCGGCGTCAACGCCAACGGCACCCTCAACCTGCTCGAGGCCGCCCGCGCCCACTGCCCGGACGCGCCGTTCGTCTTCTGCTCGACCAACAAGGTGTACGGGGACACGCCGAACCGGCTGCCGCTGCAGAGCCTGGAGAAGCGGCTGGAGCTGCCTGAGGACCACCCTTACCACAAGGGCATAGATACGTCGATGTCGATCGACTCCTCGACTCACTCACTGTTCGGTGTGTCGAAGTGCGCAGCCGACCTGTTGGTACAAGAGTACGGGCGTTACTTCGAGATGCCCACCGTCGCCTTCCGCGGCGGCTGCCTGACCGGGCCCCAGCACGCCGGCGCCAAGCTGCACGGCTTCCTCGCCTACCTGATGAAGTGCACTGTCACCGGCACGCCTTACACCGTCTTCGGCTACGAAGGCAAGCAGGTCCGCGACAACATCCACTCCGCCGACCTGATCGCCGCCTTCGACGCGTACCGTAAGGCGCCGCGCCCGGCCGCCGTCTACAACATCGGTGGCGGCCGCTTCAGCAACTGCTCGATGCTGGAGGCGATCGACGCCTGCGAGCGGATCACCGGCCGGGAGCTGCAGTGGGAGATGGGCGAGGAGCCGCGGATCGGCGACCACCGCTGGTGGATCTCCGACCTCGGGCCGTTCAAAGCCGACTACCCCGACTGGGATCTGCGCTACGGGATCGAGGAGATCCTGCGCGAGATGTACGAGCAGAACGTCGACCGCTGGGTCGGCGCCACGGCCTGAAGAGACTAGAACGCGTTGACGCCGATCAGGGCGGCGACGATCGCCCCCTGCGGCGCCGACCAGCGCGACGATGATGGCGACTGCTGCCTTGAACAGCATCTGGCCGAGAGCGTCGAAGCGCTCGTTCATCGTGTCGAAGCGCTCGTTCATCGTGCTGTTCATCTCGTCGAACCGGGTATTCATCTCGGTCCGCAGCGCCTTGGTTTCTCCGCGAAGTTCGCGGATGTCCTTGTCGAGACGGTCAAATCGATCGTCGAGTCGCTCGTCGGTCCACTTCTCCCTGGGCGCCATCACGACCACGATCATAGCGTAACGTTTTGGCTGTAACGGAACACGCGCAAAAGCAAAATTTGGCGCGCCACTTCGTAGAAATTCTGCGACTTCCGATAGCGTCGGCCCGATGGCGGAGGGGATGAAACTCTCGGTCGTGATGCCGGCCCAGAACGAGGAGGGGTCGGTCGGCGCGACGGTGGAAGGCTTGGTCGCTGCCCTCGAGCGCGAGGGGATCGACTACGAGGTCGTCGTCGTCAACGACGACAGCACCGACTCGACCGAAGCGGTCGTCGCGGGGATCGGCGAGCGCAACCCCCGGGTGCGGGTCCATCGCTCGCACCTCGAACGCGGCTTCGGCAATGCGATCCGGGCCGGGCTCGACGTCTTCGAGGGCGATGCGGTGGCGATCGTGATGGCCGACGCCTCCGACGACCCCGACGACCTCGTCCGCTACTACCGCGTCCTCGAGCAGGGCTACGACTGCGCCTTCGGCTCCCGCTTCATGCCAGGCGCCCAGGTCCACGACTACCCCCGCCTCAAGTACACGATCAACCGCCTCGCCAACCAGTTCATCCGCATCCTCTTCCGGCACCGCTACAACGACACCACCAACGCCTTCAAGGCCTACCGCCGCGAGGTCATCGAAACGATCCAGCCGCTCCTCTCCAAGCACTTCAACCTCACCGTCGAGATGCCCCTGAAGGCGATCGTCCGCGGCCACTCCTACCAGGTCATCCCCACCAACTGGACCAACCGCACCAGCGGCGAGGCCAAGCTCGCGATGCGGGAGATGGGCAGCCGCTACCTCTTCATCGTGCTCTACGTCTGGCTGGAGAGCACCCTCAGCCGCGGCGATTACCGGATCGGCAATCCCTGATCGAGCCGGCCGCCGCCGGCTTCAGCCTTCCTTGCGGCCGATCACCAGGAACTGCTTGCCGAGCAGCTTCCAGGCCGCCGGGGTCTTCAGGTAGAGCCGGGTCAGGAGGGGGGAGGGCGGGAGGATGCCGCGGAAGGAGTAGGGGAGATAGCGGGAGATCACCCGGTCGAGCTCGAAGCCGGCGGCGTAGAGGTGCTCTTCGATCGCGACGTGGGTGAGGGCGACGTAGTGGTCGGCGCAGTCCCAGTACTCGTCGGAGCAGTAGCGGTAGTTGGGACCCATGATCGCGATCCGCCCGCCCGGCGCCATCGCCGAGTGCATCTTTTCCAGGAAGGCGGCGATCGCCTCCTGGTCGTAGAGGTGCTCGAGGAAGTTGGAGACGAAGACGCCGTCGAAGTGGGTGGATGGCAGCTCGGCGTCCATGATCATCGAGGTGATCACGGTCGTGTCCGGCTTGTGGGCGGCCTGCTCGTAGCTGACCGCGTCCACCGCCCAGGTCTCGCGCGCCGGCACCGCGCCGATGAACTCGCCGCGTCCCGCGGCCGGGTCCAGCACCGTCTGCGGCCCCCCCATCAGCCCGTGCACGTGGGGGGCGATCTCCCCCCAGACCGCCTGGCGACCCTCCTGATCGATGTCGCGGAAGCGGAACGAGTAGAGGCGCTCGTAGTTCACCGGACGCCCCCTGCCCTGCTTAGCAAGCTCATCATCGAACGCATCCAATCAACTCCGGCGCTCAAACGAGTTCCGGGACCGCCTGCCTCCTTCGTCCCTCCCGGTCACTGTGTCATGGGTTCTTACCTCGTCGGTTCCAGCCGCCGTCGCTGGCGTTTCAGCATCGGCTTCGGGCGGCGTTTCGCCCACGCCAGGTAGGACGGGATGCGGGGGAGGCCGTAGCGGAGGTTGGGGTTGCCGTAGGGGTCGGGGGAGGCGTAGGCGAGCCAGCGGTCTTCCAGTTGTTCGACCTCCCAGCGCTCGACTTCGGGGTCGCGGCTGGAGGACTCGAAGTGGTACATGACCAGGTCGGGGTCGTAGACGATACGGCGGCCGCCGGCGTGGAGCTTGAGGCAGTAGTCGACGTCGTTGAAGTTGACCGGCAGGGTCATGGTCAGGCCGCCGACCTCGTCGAAGGCCGCGCGGGGGGTCATCAGGCAGGCGCCCGTCACCCCGAGGCAGTTGCGGGCGATCATCGTCGCGTTGAAGTAGCCGCGGAAGTCTTCGGCGAAGCCGCGGTAGTCGTGGCCGGGCAGGCCGCCGTCGAAGCCGAGGCCGACGTGCTGGAGGCGGCCGTCGCCCCAGAGCAGCTTGCCGCCGACGGCGCCGACCCCCTCCTGCCCGGCGTACATCACCATCCGCTCGATCCAGTCCGGGGTGCGGACGTCGATGTCGTCGTTCAGCAGCAGCAGCTGCTCGCCGTGGCTGTTGACGGCGCCGAGGTTGATCTTGGCCGAGAAGTTGAACTTGCCCTCGAAGGGGACGAGGCTGAGCCGCTCGCCGGCGATCTGCCGCAGCTCCTCCAGCACCTCGGGCGGCGTCGCTTCGCCGTAGACGACGACCAGCTCGTAGTTGCGGTAGGTCGATTTCTCGACGATGCCGCGGACGCAGTTGACGACCAGCACCACCTCCTCGAAGCGCACTTCGCGCTCCTGGCCGGCGGTGGGGATGACGATGCTGACCAGCGGTTCCTCGCGCAGCCGCGGCTGCAGGTGCAGGACGCCGGGGTCGTGCGGGTCGCGTTCGACCTCGGCCGGCAGGCCGATGCGGTCGCAGTGGGCCTGGACGGCGCGGAGGCCGGCTTCGAGCGCGTAGGGCTTGGCGACCGCGTCGCCCGCGGCCGAGTCGGGGACGATGCGCCAGTGGTAGAGCACCCGCGGCACGTGCACCACCGCCTGCGCCCGCTCGGTCACCCGCAGCACCAGGTCCCAGTCCTGGGAGCCCTCGAAGGCGGGATCGAACCCCCCGACCTCCTCGACCAGGCTGCGCCGCAGCACGCTGAGGTGGCAGGTGTACATCTGCGTCCGCATCCGCTCCGGCGACCAATCCGGCTTGAAGAAGGGGGAGACGTGGTGCCCGGCCGGGTTGATCTTGTCCTCGTCGGTGTAGGCGTAGTCGGCCTCGGGGGTGGCGTCGAGCGCCTCGGTGACGAGCGCCAGCGCGTCGGGGTGCAGGGTGTCGTCGTGGTCGAGCAGGGCGACGAACTCGCCGCGGGCCAGCGCCAGCGCCCGGTTCGAAGCGCCGACGATGCCGCTGTTCTCCTCCGCGAGCTCGACCCGGATGCGGGGGTCGCGGGCGGCGGCGCGGCTGAGGATCTCCCGCACGTGCGGCTCGCTGGAGGCGTCATCGACCAGGCAGAGCTCCCAGTTCGGGTAGCTCTGCGTCTCCACCGAGGCGAGCATCTTGCGCAGCACCCCGGCAGGGGTGTTGTAGACCGGGGTCAGGATCGAGAAGCGGGGTGCGGCCAAAGGGCTAGCTCCGGCCGCGAAGCAGGCGCACCAGGATCCCCTTCAGCAGGCCGAAGCCGGGGAGCCGCGTGCCGAGCCGCTGCCCGGCGCCGGCGAGCCGTTTCGAGCGGTCTTCGTACATCGCCAGGCGACCCTTCGCCGCCCCGAGCTCGGCGTCCTTGCCGATCAGCAGGTCGCGCAGCCGGAGGATCTCCTTCTGCTGCTGGGCGATCTCGGCCTTCAGCTCGGCAGGGCTCTCGCCCCCCGCGCGGCTGGCGGCTTCCTGCTGCTCGTAATCGACGCTCTGGGCGCCCGCTCGGTCGGCCACTGTCGCCGGAGTCTAGCCGCCATCGGCACAAGCGCTTGACACCGATGGCAAGCTGTCCGGCCGTATGCGCGCCCGCTGGTATTGGTCGATCCCCGCCGTGGCGATCCTCTGCCTCCTCGCTCCGATCCTGCTGACCGACCGCACCTTCTCCAGCGACTGGGGCAACCACTACTGGCTGATCTACATGCAGGGGCAGAACATCAGTGCCCTGGGCGGGCCGAGCATCTACCTGCAGTCCTCGCTCGGCGCCTTCTACCCCTACTACGCCTTCTACGGCGGCACCTTCTACGCCCTCGCCGGCCTCCTCGCCGACGCTTTCGACACCGAACTCGCGGTGCTGCTCGCCTATGCGGGGGCGATCGGCGCCAACTACCTGGGCTGGACCTGGATGGCGCAGATGGCGGGGGTGCGGAGCTGGCGGGCGCAGCTGCCGGGCCTGATCGCGGTGACGGCGCCGCTGGCAGTGACCAACCTCTACGGCCGCGGCGACATCCCCGAGGTGGTTGCCACCTCGATGTTGCCCCTGGTCGCCGCCGCCGGGATCAGCCTGGTGCGGGAGGCGCGGCTGCGCCTGCGAGACGCCGTCGCCTTCGTCGTCGGCCTCGTCCTCCTCACCGGCAGCCACGCGCTGACGCTGGCCTGGGGGGTCGTCTTCCTGGCGCTGCTGGCGGTGCTGCTGATCGCCTGCCACTGGCCGTTCGTCAAGCGGCGGGCGATGCGGCTGCTGGCGCTTGCCTGGCTGGCGGTGCTGGCCGGCTGCGTCAACGCCTGGATGCTGGTCCCGGCGCTCCTCTACCGCTCCCGCATCCTCGAAAACGAACCGGACCCGATCAGCGGGACCGAATTCACCGCCCCGTCCCATCTCTTCAGCATCTTCCGCAACGGGCCCGCCCTTCCATTCATCACCGCCGATGTCAACGCGCAGCTGCCGGTCCTGGCGCTGCTCTGGGCGCTGGCCTGCGGGGCGATCTTCTGGCGGCTGGCGACGCCGCGGGCGCGGGCGCTTGGGCTCTGCCTCGCGACCGTGCTGGCGGCCCTGCTGGCGCTGATCCTCCACCCGGCGCTGATCGGGGACCTGCCCGAATTCCTCCAGTACATCCAGTTCCCCTACCGGCTGCTCACCTACGCCGACTTCTGCGTGGTCGGGCTGGTGACGCTGGCGCTGGCGAGCGCGGAGCGGCGGCGCGCCTCGGCGCGGGCGAGCGCCGCGGCGGTGGCGCTGGCCGCGATCGGCCTCTTCAACCTGGCGATCTCGGCGGTGCAGAACGTCGAAGTGCGCTCCTGGTTGAGCGGGCGCGAGGAAGCGATCGCTTCCTCGGTCCAGCCGCCGCCCTCCTGGTACGCGCCGCCGCAGTTCGCCGACGGCAGCGCGCCGCTCGTGCACCCGACGCTGCCCCGGCAGCTGATCGTCCCCGTGCGAGAAGGGATCCGCGACAGCTACCGGGTCGAATACCCGCCCGGGCCGGCGGGGACGGCGCAGACCAACATCGCCACCGGCGACTACCTCGTCGACGTCTCCGGCGCGACGCCGGTCGGCCGCAACCAGGTCGGGCAGATGGTCGTGCGCCTGCCCGCCTTGCCCCACCGCCCGCGGGTGGTCACGGTCAGCGCCGAGGGCGGCCCCGCGGTCGTCGTCAGCCGCTGGGTCAGCGGCGTCGCCCTGCTCGGCGCCCTCGCGGCGCTGGCCGGCTGCGGCCTCGTCCGCCTCCGCCGGCGCCGCGTTTGATGGGAGACTGCCCGACCGTTGGGGGCGAACCTCGAACTCCTCTGGATGCTGGCCGAGCACCTGCTGCTGACCGGGCTGCCCGGCGCGGCCGCGGTGCTGCTGGCGATGCGCTTCGGCCTGCGCAGCGTGCCGCTCCTTCTCGCCGTGGCCCTGGCCGCCTCCGGCTCCGTCGCGATCCTCTCCTTCTGGCTCTACTACGCGGACCCCACCCTGGGGCAGACCGGGTCCTTCTTCTTCACCTTCGGCTCGGCCCTCCTGGTCGGCTGGTGCCGGCGAGAGGGGGTGGACCGCGCCGCCCTCCGCCAGCTCGCGGTGCCGGTCGCGCTCTGGGTCCTCGCCTCGGCCTTCGTCCTCTTCCTCGGCTTCGTCCACGGCGGCACCGGCGAACCGCTGATCACCGCGATGACGCGGTTCACCTCCCAGCTCCCCGGTGACAACGAACTCCCCCGCTACTTCGCCGACTACTTCTACGTGCACGGCCACGTCGGCACCCCGCCGCCGTATGCCAGCTTTCTCTCCAGTGACCGACCGCCGCTGCAGATCGGCTACGTGCTCGCGCAGCGGCCGTTCGGCTGGGACACCCCCGGCCTGCACTACGAGGTGATGGCGCTTGTCGGCCAGCAGCTCTGGGTCCTGGGGATGTGGGCGGTGCTCTGCGCGGCCCGGCTCACCCCGCGCACCCGCGGCCTCGTCGCCCTCGGGGCGATCGTCAGCGACATCGCGATCATCAACTCGTTCTTCGTCTGGCCGAAGCTGATCGCCGCCGCCTTCGCGCTCGCCGCCCTGGCGATGGTCCTCTCGCCGGAGTGGACGCGACTGGGGCGGGACTGGCGCGCCGGCGCCCTCTTCGCCGCGCTCTGCGCCCTGGCGATGCTCGCCCACGGCTCCAGCGTTTTCTTCATCCTGCCCCTGCTGGGCCTGGCGGCGCTGCGGGGGATGCCGAACCTGGCCTGGATCGGGGCGGCGATCGGGATCGGGGTCGTCCTGCTGGGGTCGTGGAGCGCCTACCAACGCTACGCCGACCCGCCGGGCGACAGGCTGCTGAAGTGGTCGCTGGCCGGGGTGCCGGAAATCACCAAACGCGGCACTCTGGAGACGATCGTCGATGCCTACCGGGAAGCCGGCATCGGCGGCACCTTGCAGAACAAGTGGGGCAACTTCACCCAGATCGTCGGCCAGGAAGAAACCGAAACGGCCGTGCGGAATGCGGTCGACGAAGTCTCGGCGGGCAACCCCGGCAAGGCGCTCATCGGCTTGCGGAGCGTCCGCTTCTTCGACCTGCTGCCGTTCCTCGGCCTGCTTCTGATCGGCCCGCTCGCGATGCTGGTCGCGCGGGTGCGGGGGCGGCCCGAGGGACCCGACTGGCGCTTCGCGGTGAGCGGGCTCGGCTTCTGCGCGGTCGCGATCGTTGTCTGGGCGCTCCTGATGTTCGGCAACCCCGCGGGCAAGGCGATCATCCACGTCAGCAGCTTCGCTCTGCCCCTGCTCGCCATCTGCGTCTGCATCGCCGGCGCCTGCGCGGTTGATCGACGGCTGGGGCTGGGGCTGGTCCTCGCCAACGTCACGGTGGTCCTGCTCCTCTATGTCCCGGCGCTGTCGCCGCCGGCCGGCAGCTCCTACTCGGCCGTTGCCGCGGTGCTCGCCGCGGCCGCCCTCGCGGGGATCGCCTGGCTCACCCTGCGGCCGCTTCTGGCCCGGACCGCCTGACCCCGCCAATACACTCCCGCTCCGCGATGGGCAGGATCACCCGCCAAGCCCCGACCCTGCTGCTGGCCGCCGCCATGGCCGCGGCGGCGGTGCTCTACCTGGCGCTGACCTGGCACTTCACCTTCCTCCTCGACAGCTGGGAGTTCCTGATGAACCGGCGCGGCTTCACCGCCGACGCCTTCCTCCAGCCCCACAACGAGCACATCGTCGTCATCCCGGTGGCGATCGAGCAGCTCCTTATCCACCTCTTCGGGATGACCAGCGCCAAGCCCGAATTCGTCGTCCTGACGATCGGTCTGCTCGCCACTGCCTACCTGGTCTTCGCCTACGTCAGCCGCCGCCTCGGCCCCTGGCTCGGTCTCTTCGCCGCGGTCCTGATCCTCTTTCTTGGCCCCGCCTGGGAGCTGATGCTCTGGCCGTTCGAGATCGGCCTGCTCGGCTCGATCCTGTTCGGCCTGGCGATGCTGCTGGCGCTGGATCGGGGCGACCGGCGGGGGGACGTCCTCGCCTGCGTGTGCCTCGCGCTGTCGCTCGGGTTCTCGAGCCTCGGCATCGCCTTCGCGGTGGCGGCGCTGGTGGCGATCCTGATCTCGCCGCGCGAGCGCTGGCGCGACCGCGCCTTTGTCTTCGTGATTCCGGTCGCGCTCTTCGCCGTCTGGTACCTGGGCTGGGGACACAACGCCGAATCGCACCTCTCGGTCCGCAACGTCCTCGGCTCGCCGCGCTTCGTCGCCGAATCGGTCGCGGCCGGGGTCGGCAACCTCTTCGGCCTCGGCAACAACCCGGTCGGCGGCGCCACCGAGACGTTCTGGGGCGCGATCCTGCTGGTGGCGATCGTCGCCTTGGTCTGGGCGCGGCAGCTGCGCCGCCCCGGCTTCGATCCGGGCTTCTGGCCGGTCGCGGCCGCTGCGGCGACCAACTGGTTCCTCACCGCCTTCAACCAGATGCCCGGCCGCGAACCGGTCTCCAGCCGCTACCAGTACGCGAGCGCGGTCTTCATCCTCCTGTTGCTGGCGAACCTGCTGGCGAAGGAGCGGTTCGGGCGGCGCGCGGTGCTGGTCGGGGCGGCGGTGGCCCTGCTGGCGATCGGCCCCAACCTGGTCGTCCTCAAGGACGGCAGCGAATTCTTCGAAACGCAGAGCGTCCTGACCCGCGCCGACACCGGCGCGATCGAAATCGCCCGCCGCACCGTCTCGCCGGAATTCGAGCTCGGCCCCGAAGTCGCCGGCACCGCCGGCCTGGTCGACGTCTTCGCCGGCAAGTACCTGGAAGCGGTCGACGAATACGGCTCCCCCGCCTACACGCCGAGCGAACTGGAGACGGCCCCCGCCTACGCCCGTAAACAGGCCGACGTCATCCTCGGCCAGGCGCTGCCGCTCTCGACCAACACGCAGGCCGGTGTCTACCAGCGGGGCGCCGGGCAGGAAGGGTGCGTGGTGATCGCCGGCAGCAAGCCGGAAGAGGTCCGGCTCGACCCCGGCCTGACCCGGATCGAAGTAGCCCCAGGCCCAGAAGCCGCCTTCTCCCTCCGTCGCTTCGCCGAAGGCGAATACCCCGTAGCCACCGCCGGCGCCCCCGGCAAATCGACCACCACCCTGAAGATCCCCCGCGACGAAGCCCTCCAACCCTGGTACCTCCACATCGAAGCGACGCAGCAGGTCCGGGTTTGCCGTTGAGGTGGCACCAAACTTGAGGTCGCGATCTGCGACCTCAAACGCTTGCGCAGACAACACCTTCCAATACATCTGTCATCATCGGCCATGTGTCTGGTTCAGGGGAGAAGGCCGAATCACTGGAGGTGATCGCAGCGCCTGCGATCCAAAAGCGGATTTTTGTCATTCGCGAGCGGCAAGTGATGCTTGATGAGGATCTGGCGGAGCTTTTCGGCGTCGAGACGAGAGTCTTGGTTCAGCAGGTCAAACGAAACGCTAAGCGCTTCCCGGCCGACTTCATGTTTCAGTTATCCGAGAGGGAGCTCGCAAACTTGAATCACAATTTGTGATCTCAAGTGGGCAGCATGGAGGGCGCAGAAGTCGCCCCCTTGCCTTCACCGAGCAAGGAGTAGCGATGCTCTCCGGGGTCCTCCGCAGCGACCGAGCCATCGCCGTGAACATCGCGATCATGCGGGCGTTTGTTGAGCTTCGCCGAGTTGCCAGCTCCTATAAAGCGCTTCAGGAGCGGCTTGATGACCTTGAGCGAGAGATGATCGGCCGCCTCGATGAGCATGACGAGCAGTTGGATCAGATCTTCAAAGCGCTCCATCAGTTGATCGCTCCACCCTCGCCCCAAAAGAGGCCGGTCGGGTTCAGGGTCCGCGACGACGACTGAAGTTTTGAGATCACAAATTGTGATCTCAAACGCCACTGCCCTACAAATCCTCGGCGATCTTGGGGGCTTCGCGGTTGAAGATCCAGGCGGCGAAGGCGCAGGTCGCCAGGTAGATCGCGGCGGCGGGGATGAGGTGGAGCCAGCCGCCGGCGACTTCGGGTGCGGTCGGCGCATTGGGTTCCAGCACCCAGACGCGGATCTGCTGGAAGATCGGTGCCAGCGGGTTGACCATCAGCAAGTGTTCGTAGGTGGGGTTCTTGAGGGCTTCGATCGGATAGAGGATCGGCGTGAAGTAGAAGAGCACCTGGACGCCGACGATCCAGATGATCGCCACGTCGCGGAAGCGGACGTAGAGAATCGAGAGGGTCATGCTGACCGCGATGGTGAAGACGAGCAGCGCCAGGATCGCCACGGGGAAGAGGAGCCAGGTCCAGGTCGGGTCGACGCCGAAGGCGAGGATGAAGACGACCACCACAACCAGGTTCGCGCCGAGGTTGAAGAGGCCGGTGAGCACCGAGGCCAGCGGGATAACCAGGCGCGGGAACTGCGTCTTGCGGACTATGTCCTCCTGCGTCACGACGGCGGTGACGGAGTTGCTGGTCGCTTCCTGGAAGAAGGTGTAGACGACGATCCCGAGCAGCAGCAGCACGGGGTAGAACTCCGCTTCCTTGCTGCCGATTTTGAACACGTGCGTGAACACGAAGAGGAGGACGCCGAACAGCATCAGCGGCCGCATCAGCGACCAGAGGTAGCCGAGGACGGTGCCGAAGTAGACCCGCCTGAACTCGGTCACCGAGATCAGCCAGAGCAGGTCGAAGAAGCGGCGGGTGCCGCCGCCGAGGGCGGAGGGGCCCTTCACCTCGCGCAGCACGTGCGGCTGCGGATGGCTGACCGGCATCTCGCTTATCTCGCTCATCGCTCCCCCGAGCGGTCGACGGTGGTCTCGATCTCGTGCGGGAGGTCGACCATTCCGTTCGGCGTGTCGGTGCCCGCGTAGACGACGAAGTCGATCGCGTTGTGGACGTAGAGGGCGACGCTCTGGTTCTCCGCCCGGTTGACCCCGCAGTGGACGAAGTAGCGGCCCTGGGTGAGGAGGTTCTCCACGTCGGCCCGCACCGTGAACCTGCTGCCCGGCCGCAGCGGCGCCACCTCGCCGTCCTCCTCGTCCACCCCGGTCCCGAACTGGAAGACGCCGACACCGTCGGCGTTGGCGAGGATGAAGCCGACCCCGACCCCCGGCCCCTCGCGCAGCGCTTCCAGCTCGACCCGGAGCCGGATCGGCTCGCCGCTCTCGACGTTGGCGACCCGGTTGCCCCCGGCGTCCTCGATCCAGGCGTCGAGCAGTCGCACTTCGTCAGCCGGCCCGGAGGTGGGGGCGACGCCGCCCTCTTCGACCCCGCGCTCGAAGTTCAGCTGCAGGTAGTGGCGGCCGACGTCGCCTGGGTCGCCGAGGTGCTTGATCTTGCCGCCGTCGATCAGCATCGCCCGGTGGCAGTAGCGCTCGACCGCGCTCATCTCGTGGGTGACGAGGATGATCGTCTTCCCCGCCGCTTTCATCTCGCCGAAGGCGTCGGCGCACTTCTGCTGGAAGGCGGCATCGCCGACCGCCAGCACCTCGTCGATCAGGAGGATGTCGGCGTCGGCCTCCATCATCACCGAGAAGGCGAGCCGGACCAGCATCCCCGAGGAGTAGTTCTTCAGCTTCAGGTCGCTGAACTCGGCCAGCTCGGCGAACTCCAGCACCGCGTCGAGCCGTTCCCGCGTTTCCCGCGGCGTCAGCCCGACCATGACCCCGTTGAGGACCACGTTTTCGCGCGCGGTCAGCTCCGGATTGAAGCCGACGCCTAGCTCGATGAACGGCGCCAGCCGCCCCGCCATCCGGATCTTGCCCGCGTCGGCGCGGTAGATGCTGGCCAGCAGCTTCAGCAGCGTGCTCTTGCCCGAGCCGTTGCGGCCGACGATGCCGAAGAACTCGCCCTGGCCGATCTCGAACGAGACCCCGTCGAGCGCGCGCAGCTCGAGGTACTCGCGTTTCGCGAACGGTCGCACGACCCGCTCTTTGAGCGAGTCGACCCGGTTCTTGGGGATGCGGAAGGACTTGTGGAGGTCCTCGACCTGGATCGCGGGAGGCGTGGTGTCGGCGGCCATGGTGGGTTCGGTCGGCTAACCCGCGGGCGCCGACCCGGTTGCGGACTCTAAGCGGTCGCAGGAGATCGGCATCCCCCACCCGGCCGGGGCGACGAAGACCGTCGCTTCGCTGAGGTGTTCGGCTCTGCAGGCCGCGGCGGCTTGATCCAGGCTGTCTCCCCACTGGGGCCCGCCGCGGCCGGCGCCGACGCTGACGTCGAACGAGGTGACGAGGGCGACCAGCAGCACCGCGGCCGTCGCCACCGCCATCACCGGGCGCCCCTTCCCGCGTCGCAGGCGCGAGTCGAGCAGGGCGAAGGCGGCGCTGATCAGCAGCAGGACGGGGACGATCGCGTAGCGGCCGCCGTTGCTGTTGTGGAAGCCTTCGGGCCAGACCATGGCGTCGCCGAGGGCCCGCTCGTAGGCCGAGACGAGGAACATCCCTACTGCGGTGACGACGGCGACCGCGGCGAAGAGGCGGCCGCGGGAGGCGCGCAGCGCCAGCGCGATCAGGTAGGCGGTGAGGGCGACGGTGAGCGCGATCAGGAACGGCCACCCCAGGTCGGCCCAGAGGGAGCCGCCGAGCTCGAGGCCGAGCACCGAGCCGTTGACGACGCGCTGGAGGAAGGTGGTCAGGGCGTTGACGGTGAAGGCCGGGTTCACCAGGTGTTCGTCGCTGAGCGCCGTCACCGGCAGCTGAACCGCCAGGGCCAGCGCGAAGGCGCCGACGATCAGCGCGTCGCGGCGGTCGCGGATCGCGATCGCGCGCAGGGCGGCGAGCGGGACGAAGAAGAAGAGCGCGGGAGTGCTGAGGCCGGTGATCAGGATCAGCAGCCCGCCGAGGCAGGCTCCCCACGTCCTCGCCGGTCGCCAGAGCAGCAGCCAGAAGCAGGCGAAGGCGCCGTACCAGGAGGCGTTGGTCGCCGAGACGACGGCCTCGATGCTGCTGACCGGGCAGAGGATGGTGAGGGCCACAAGGAGGGCGCGCAGGTAGGGGCTGCGGATGTGGGCCGCGCTGGCGACCCAGACGGCGAGCCCGCAGAGGGAGACGAAGAGGACGGCGGCGAGGTTCATCGCCAGCGGCGCGTCGTGCAGGGGCACGGCGGCGCCGACCTCGCCGAACAGGCGCTGGATCACGACGAGGTATTCGGCGTAAGGGGTGGTGACGTTGTCGATGAAGCCGTGGGTGAGCGCCCCGCCGAGGAAGACCGGGCCGTCCTCCGCCCAGAGCGAGTTGATTGCGCTGGAAGGGCCGATCCGGAAGAACTGCAGGGCGGCGCCGAGCGCGAGGAAGGAGGCGACGACCGCCGCCCCTTCCCAGCCCCTGACCCTCAGCGTCGCCGGCGGCGTGGGGAGGAAGAGGGAGCGGTCGAGATTGTCTCGGAGCCGCTTGGTGTGGGTTGCCGCCCGGCCGCGCATCGCGGGGCACCTTATTGGCTCGCCTTGCGGCCTTAGTGTTCCGCCGATGAACCGGGAGCGCGCGGTCGCGGTGGTGATCCCGAGCTGGAACTCGCTCGCGCTGCTGCCGCGCTGCCTGGAGTCGCTGCGCGACCAGGGCGCCGAGCTGGAGCTGCTGGTCGTCGACAACGGCTCCAGCGACGGCACCGTCGCCTACCTGGAGCGAGAGGGGGTGCCGCACCTGGCATTGCCGGAGAACCGAGGCTTCGCGGCGGCGGTGAACCTGGGTGCGGCGCGGACGACGGCGCCGGCAGTGCTGGTCCTCAACGCCGACACGGTGTTGGAGCCCGGGGCGGTCGGCGCGCTGCTCGACGCGCTGGAGGCGGACGAGACGCTGGGCGCTGTCCAGCCACGACTGCTGCAGCTGGACGCAAGCGAGCATCGTTTCCACCCTCCTCCCGATCAGAGCGAGGACAAAGGTGGAAACGATGTAGAGGGCGCGCGGCTGTACAGCGCGGGGCAGCGGTTGAGCCGGGACGGGCGGGCGTTCGAGATGGGGGCGGGGGAGGCGCAATCGCCCCGCTACCTGCAGCCGCGCGAGGTCTTCGGTGTCTGCGGCGCCGCCTGCCTGCTGCGGCGGGCGCTCTTCGACGAGCTCGGCGGCTACGACGAGCGCTACTTCGCGTTCTACGAGGACGTCGACCTCAACGTGCGCGCGCGGGTCGCCGGTTGGCGCTTCGGCTACGTCCCCGCGGCGGTCGTCTGGCACCTCGGCAACGCCTCCTGGATGGCGGCGGCGCCGCAGCCGAGCGCCTGGAACGCCCGCCTCGTCGCCCGCAACCGCATCGCGACGCAGGCCAAGTTCATGCCCGCGCGGGCGCTGCCGCGCATCCTCGCCGTCGAGCTCGGCGCCCTCCTCCGCGCTGCCCGCCGGCGCCGCTTCCGCGCCACCCTCCGCGGCAAGCTCGAAGGCCTGCGCTGGCTCCCGGCCATGCGCCGCGACCGCCGCCGCCTCCGCCGCGAGGGCGATCCCGACCGACCGCGCCACTGGCTGGGGATCGGTTGAGCGATCCCAACTACACTGCGCCCCCTGTGACGGGTCCCGAAGAGGCAGAGCGCGCGCCGACCGGCGAGCGCTTCGAGCCCACCTTCATGCACGGGAGCATCATCGAGGCGGAGCACCTCGCCCGCTACGTCTGGGCCGCCCAGTTCGCCCGCGGCCGTCGCGTGCTCGACGCCGCCTGCGGCATGGCCTACGGCTCGCGCATCCTCGCCGAGGCCGGCGCCGCCGAGGTGGTCGGGGTCGACCTCGACGCCGAGGTGATCGCCGAGGTGAGCGCGGCGGCGGCGCCTGGGGCCAGCTTCGAGGTCGCCGACCTGCGCCGGCTGCCCTTCGGCGCGGACGAGTTCGACCTGATCGTCTCCTTCGAGACGATCGAGCACGTCCCCGACCCCGAGGTGGTGCTGGACGAGTTCCGCCGCGTCCTGCGCTCCGACGGCCTGCTGGCCCTCTCGACCCCCAACCGCGACGTGTACACCCCGGGCAACCCGTTCCACTTGCGCGAGCTGACCCCGTCCGAGCTGGAAGCCGAACTGGAGAAGCGCTTCAAGTCGTTCCGCCTGCGCCGGCAGCACACCTGGGTCGCTTCCGGCGTCTTCGACGACGCGACCTTCGAGGCCGGTGGCAACCAGCCGCTGGGGCCGGTGGAGGTGCTGAAGGCCTGCGCGGACGAGCCGGGGACGGAGACCTACACGCTCGCGCTCGCCGGCGACGGCGAGCTGCCCGATGACCGCGCCGTGCTCGACCTCAGTGCCGACGTCGAGCTGCGCGAGTGGGCCGAACGCCTGGCCCTGGCCGACCACGCGATCGAGGCGGCGCCGCAGGACGCGGACCTCGCGCGGGAGGCCGAGCTGCAGCGGCTGCGCGAGGAGCTGGGCGGCCTGCGGCGCCTGCTTGCCGAGAAGGAGGCCGAGCTCGCTCGCCTCGCCGAGGTCGAAGCGCGGATGAAGGAGGCGCAGGCAGCGCTCGGCGACTACGCCGCCTCCTCGGAAATGGCCAACTCGCTGAGCTGGAAGCTGACGCGGCCGCTTCGCCTCCTGATCAGGATCATCCAAAAGCTGCGCTCATGAGCGGCGGCCCCGAGGTCGTCTTCGCCTTCACCGGGGGGCAGAACGCCTTCCATCGCGAGCTGGCAGAAGCGCTCTCCTTCGAGCTGGGGCGGCTGGGCGCGCGCAGCCGCGTCGTCGTCGACGAGTTCCCGGCGCCGACCGAGGGCCGGGTCGTGGTGCTGCTGCCGGCGCAGGAGTTCGCCGAGTTCGGCGGCGTCGTCCTGGCGCCGGCGCTGCTCGCCCGCTGCATCGCCCTCTCCCCCGAGCAGCTGCAGCTCGGCTACAGCGAGTTCTGGGACGGCCGGGAGGATGTCGCCGAGCGGGACATCGACGTGCTCTTCCTCGGCCGGGCGAGCGAGCGGCGGGAGCGCGCCTTGGCCGGCTACGCCGACCTGCTCGAACGCTTCCGCTGCGAGTTCGTCCTCGCCGACCCGGGCGTCCCCAACGCGCACGAAGGGCCGAGCTTCGTCACCGGGGAGAACAAGCGGACGCTGCTGGCGCGGAGCAAGGTCCTGCTGAACGTCCACGCCGAGGAGGGGGCCGGCTTCGAGTGGTTGCGGGCGGCGGAGGCGATCTCCTGCGGCTGCGCCGTCGTCAGCGAGCACGCGCCCGACCTCGCACCGTTGCGGCCGGGGACCGACCTCCTCACCGGCAGCCTCGATTCGCTGGCATACCTGGCCGCCTGGGTCGCCGAAGACGACGAGCGCCGCGCCGAGCTCGCCCGCGAAGCGGAGGCGAGCCTGCGAGCGAGGCCGCTGGCCGACGCTGCCGCCAAGCTCCTCGATGCGGCTCGCCGGGTGGACGCCCAGCCCGCCGCGTCGCAGGTCGCCTCGCAGGCGAGGGTGGTGGGAGCGCGGCTGGCGAGCGTCCCGGTGCTGAGACCGGACCTGCTGCCGCCTTCGCCCGAGTCGGCGGAGTCGATCGAGCTTAAACGGGCCTTACAGGTGATCGAGCGGCAGGATCGGGAGCTGCAGTCGCTGCGCCGCCGCCTCGAGGCCGCCGAGCCGGCCCGAATCCGGCCCGACGCCCCGGCGCCGCGGACCGTGGAGAAGGGGGTGACGCCGGCCGAGAGCGAGGCGACCCGGCCTCTCGTCTCGGCGATCGTCCGGCGCGGCGACGACGCCTCCGTCGCCGCGACGCTGGAGTCGGTCCGCCGCTCGACCATGCGTTCCTGGGAGGTCCTCGTTGGTGATGCCGGCGCCGAGCGGGCGCACGGAGAGCTGCTGCTACTGCTCGACCCTGGCAGCCTGATCAGACCCTTCGGGATGGCAAGGCTGGTGGCGGCGCTGACGAAGGACCCGGGCGCCGACCTCGCCTACGGCCTCCTCGATCGCCGTGAAGGGGACAAGCCGGTGGCGATCCTCGACAAGTTCGGCTGGGACCTCCAGCGCCTCCAGCGCGAAAGCTACATCGAGCCACCGGTGATGATCCGCCGCCGCGTCCTCTTCGAGCTGGGCGGCTACCGCGAAGCCCCAGACCTCTTACAGCAGATGGCCGCGTCCGGCCGCCGCGCCACCGTCGTCCGCCAGTTCGTCGGCAGCTGTCGCGTCCGGTAAGGCGTCCGGTCGTTCTCCGCGTGAATTGAGTCGCACGCCCCTCTCCACACGCTCCGGCGGGACGACCAGGGTCCGACAGCTGTTTCAGCTCAGCGAAACCGCAACAGCCCCCCGTACAGCAAGGTTTCCCGCGGTTTCGCGGTGCAGCGTCTGCGGGAGCTCTGTTGCTGAGGGGACGGGTATCCCCCGGCCGACCGGCGTCCTGTTACTCGCCCCACCCACCTATGCGGTCAGCTGGAGACGATGTGGCGAGTAACCCAGGGAGGTCGGGGGATACCCGTCCCCTATGCCGAGTGAGGTTCGTCCTGTCGTCAGCCTCGGCGGCGGCGGCGTAGCGCCAGCGCTTCGCGGGGGCTGAGGTCGAGCAGCGGGGCACCGTCGGCGTCGCGATGCTCCAGGCCCTTGGCGTCGCGCCAGCCGCGCAGGCGGCCTTTGAGGCCGGCGGCGGTGTGGTCCTTCAGCAGCTGGCCGGCGCAGAGCGCGCCCTCGCAGGCGAGGGCGCGCAGAGCGAGGCGGGGGTTGCGCATCACGCCGTAGCGGCGCAGCATGTAGCCGCGGCTCCAGCCGGTGCGGGCGTACTTGGCGCCGGAGGCGGCGCCGAGGCTGGCCGAGTAGGCGTGGACGGCGCGGGCCTCCGGCGCCAGGCGGCAGCGCCCGCCGGCCGCCGCCATCCGCAGCGCCAAGTCCAGGTCCTCGTAGTAGAGGAAGATCCGCTCGTCGAAGCCCCCGACCGCCTCGAACGCATCGCGCCGGTAAAGCGCCGCGCCCCCGGTCGGTCCCAGCGGCGGGGCCGCAGTTGCCGCCGCGTCCACCGGTTCCCCGTGCAGGTAGTCGAAGCCCATCAGCGTCGCGTCGGCAACCACGCCTGCCGAGTCGATCAGCTCCGGCGAGCGCTCTTGCAGCAGCACCCCCGCCACCGAGTCGACCCCCTCGCCGACCCCGTCCAGCAGCGCCTCGACGAAGCGCGGCTCCGGCTCGGCGTCGTTGTTCAAGAGGATCAGCGGGTCGGCCGGCACCTCGGCGATCGCCCGGTTGAGCGCCGGCCCGAAGCCCAGGTTCCGCCCCAGCTCCAGCACCCGCACCTCCGGCAGCTCCCGTCGCGCCACCGCCACCGAGTCGTCGCCGGAGCCGTTGTCGACCAGCACCACGTCGACCGGCCGCGTCTGCTCGCGCAGCCCCCGCAGCGACCGCCCCAGCTGGTCGGCGCCGTTGAAATTCGGGATGTAGACCGCCGGTCTCAGTCGAGCTGTTCCCCGACAAACGCCCCGAACTGGCGTAGATCATCGAGGTGGGAGAAAGACTTGAACACCTTCTTGTCGTCGATCTCCAGGTAGAGGTGGACCAGCACGTTGCGCTGTTTGGCGGCCTCGGCCAGACGATCGGCCAACTCCTTCGGAAGAGATCCTTGGCGCCCGAAGATTTCGAATACCTCTGCGTATTTCGCTGGCGTTGGTCCCGGGTGTTCCGCCAAGACCTGCGTGCCGAGATCGATGCAGATCTGGATTGCAAGCTCTAGCCAGCGTTCGGCCATCGCCCGGAGACCAGAATCGCTGAGATATGCCTCTTCACCCTTTTCGCGGATTTCTTCGAGGCTGTCGACCAACTCCTCTAGGCGCCTGAGCCGGACGCTGGCGCGGTCATCGTCGACCAAACCGACCCTCCTTGACTCGGCGCTTCAACCCTTCTTTGAGTGCCAGTCGCAGCGGCGCGGTGTCCAGATATTCAAGAATCGCTCTCGTCTCCAACCTGACGCGCTGAGCAGGATCGCGCTCGACCAGCCTCACCGCATCGCTGATGGCACGGTGTTGCAGTAGCGGTGGAGCATGGTTGAGCATCACGACGTACACCTCATTGGTTCCCAGGGCGTCCTGCGCCGCACCCATCAAGGACAGTTGGAGATCCCAACTCTGACCCCGATCGAGACCCGGTTCGTGCCAGATGGCGATGTCGATGTCCGACAGCGGCCCGGCTTCGCCCCGCGCCTGGGACCCGATCAGCATCGCCGCCACGACGCCCTCTTTGTCGAGCGCCTCGCTCAGCCGGCGCAAGGCGTCGTCGTCGATCTCGGGCACGAATGCCCGCTCGTCCACCTTCGTCATGGCGTCATGGTGGCTGATCCGCCGGATCGCTGTCCAGCCAACAACCCGCTGGTAACCCGCTCTTTTCGCCGCGCAGTAGGGTTGCAGCCTCGCATGGAGCCCTTGAAGGGACTGATCCTCTCCGGTGGCGCGGGCACGCGCTTGCGCCCGATCACCCACACCTCGGCGAAGCAGCTCGTGCCCGTCGCCAACAAGCCCGTGCTCTTCTACGGGATCGAGGCGCTGGTCGACGCCGGCGTCAAGGAGATCGGGATCATCATCGCCCCGGAGACCGGCGAGGAGATCCGCGAGGCGGCCGGCGACGGCTCCCGGTTCGGCGCCGAGATCACCTACATCGTCCAGGACAAGCCCGCCGGCCTCGCCCACGCGGTGCTGACCGCCGAGGACTTCATCGGCGGCTCGCCCTTCGTCATGTACCTCGGCGACAACCTCCTGCGCGACGGCCTGCGCGGCCTGGTCGCGACCTTCAGCGAGCACGAACCCGACGCGCTGATCCTGCTGACGCCGGTCGAGGACCCGCAGCACTACGGCGTCGCCGAGCTCGACGGCGAGGAGCACATCGTCCGCCTGATCGAGAAGCCGAAAGACCCGCCCTCGAACCTGGCCCTGGTCGGCGTCTACCTGTTCAGCAACCTGATCTTCGACGCGGCCCGCTCGCTGGAGCCCTCGTGGCGCGGCGAGCTGGAGATCACCGAGGCGATCCAGAAGCTGATCGACGACGGCCGCACCGTCCGCTCCGAGGTCGTGCGCGGCTGGTGGAAGGACACCGGCCAGCTCGCCGACATGCTCGAGGCCAACCGCCTGGTCCTCGAGGAGCTGGTGACCGTGATCGAGGGCGAGGTCGACGAGGCCTCCAAGGTCGAGGGCCGGCTCGTCCTCGGCCCCGGCGCCAAGCTGGAGCGCTCGGTCGTCCGCGGCCCGGCCGTGATCGGCGCCGGCGCCCACGTCGAGGACGCCTACATCGGCCCCTACACCTCGATCGGCGGCGGCGTCCACGTGCGTCGCTCCGAAGTCGAGAACTCGATCGTTCTCGCCGGCTCCGTCGTCGAGGACCTCGGGACCCGGATGGAGGCGAGCCTGCTCGGCAAGGAAGTGAAGCTGACCCGCAGCGAGGGCATGCCCAAGACCCTCCGCCTCCTGGTCGGCGACAAATCCGAGATCAAACTCGTCTAGTGGGGGGCCGGTCGTGAAGCTGCTCGTCACCGGAGCGGCCGGGATGCTCGGTCACGACGTGATGCTCGCCGCCGGCAACGCCGGGCATGACGTGGTCGGCTACGGGCGGGCCGAGCTTGACGTCACCGATCCCGCTGCGCTCGCCCGCAGGCTCGACCTCGAGCGGCCCGACGTCGTCATCAACTGCGCTGCCTGGACCGACGTCGACGGGGCCGAGACCGCCGAGGAGGCCGCCTTCGCGATCAACGGCAAAGGGGCCGGGAACGTCGCCGCCGCCGCCAACGAGGTGGAAGCGCGGGTCGTCCACGTCTCCACCGACTACGTCTTCGACGGCGCCAAGGGCGCGCCCTATGTGGAGAGCGATCAGCCCGCCCCGCTCTCGGCCTACGCCCGCACCAAGCTGGCCGGCGAGGAGGCGGTCGCCGCTGCCAACAAGCGCCACTTCATCGTCCGCTCCGCCGGCCTCTTCGGGATCGCGGGCCGCAACTTCGCCGACACGATGCTGCGCCTCTCCGAGGCCCAGAACGAGGTCACCGTCGTCCGCGACCAGGTCGGCTCGCCGACCTACACCTGGCACCTCGCCTACGGCATCGTCCGCCTGATCGAGGGGCTCGAGTACGGCATCCACCACATGGCGGCGGCGGGCCAGTGCTCCTGGTACGAATTCGCCCGCGAGATCTTCGAGCAGGCCCGGGTCGAGTGCCGCGTCTTCTCGATCACCAGCGAGGAATTCGGCGCCGCGGCGCCGCGGCCGGCCTTCTCGGCCCTGGTCAGCCAGCGCGAGCACGCGATCCGGCTGCCCAGCTGGCAGGACGGCCTGGCAGGCTATCTCGCCCAACGCAAAGCGCAGGAAGGAACGGAATGAGACTCCTGGTAACCGGCGCCGCCGGCTTCATCGGCTCGACCTACGTACGGCTCGTCGGCGACGAGCACGACGTCGTCGTCCTCGACAAGCTCACCTACGCGGGGCGGCGCGAGAACCTGCCCGCGGGGACGCAGCTGATCGAGGGCGCGATCGAGGACCCCGCGGTGGTCCGCGAAGCGATGCAGGGCGCCGACGCGGTCGTCAACTTCGCCGCCGAGTCCCACGTCGACCGCTCGATCGACGACCAGGAAGCCTTCGCCCGCACCCACGTCGTCGGCACCGGCACCCTGCTTGACGCCGCCCGCGAGCTCGGCGTGCCGCGCTACCTGCAGGTCTCGACCGACGAGGTCTACGGCTCGATCGAGTCCGGCTCCTTCACCGAGACCTCGCCGCTCGACCCCTCCTCGCCCTACTCGGCGACGAAGGCGGCCGGCGACCTGCTCGTCTCCGCCCACTTCCACACCTACGGGATCGACGCCTCGATCGTCCGCGGCTCCAACAACTACGGCCCGCGCCAATATCCGGAGAAGCTGATCCCGCTGATGGTGCTGAACGCGCTGCACGGCGACTCGCTGCCGGTCTACGGCGACGGCCGCCAGGTCCGCAACTGGCTCTACGTCGAGGACTTCTGCCGCGGCATCCACACGGTGCTGACCAAGGGCAAGGCCGGCGAGGCCTACAACGTCGGCGGCCCCGACGAGTGCGAGAACATCGAGGTCGTAAGGCGGGTGATCGAGCTGGTCGGCGCCGACGAGTCGCTGATCGAGTACGTCACCGACCGCCCCGGCCACGACCGCCGCTACTCGCTCTCCTCGGCGAAGCTGAAGGAGGGGCTCGGCTGGGAGGCGCAGGTCCACTTCGCCGAGGGCCTCGAGCGAACCGTGCGGTGGTACCGCGACAACGAGGACTGGTGGGGGCCGATCCGCTCCGGCGAGTACCGCGCCTACTACGAAAAGCAGTACGGGAAGGCGCTCGGCTAGTGGCGCAGAGGCTGCCGACCAAGCTCGACGGGGTCGCCCTCATCGAGCCGCAGGTCCACGGCGACGAGCGCGGCTTCTTCGTCGAGACCTTCAGCCGCGAGGGGTGGCGCGAGCTCGGCGTCGAGGTCGAGTTCGTCCAGCACAACCACTCGCGCTCCTCCAGGGGGACGCTGCGCGGCATCCACTTCCAGACCGAGCCGGGGCAGGCGAAGCTGCTGCGCTGCGTGCGCGGCGAGATCCTCGACGTCGCCGTCGACCTGCGCCGCGACTCACCCACCTACGGCCAGTGGGAGGCGCACGTGCTCGACGACTTGAAGCACCGCCAGCTCTTCGTCCCGGTCGGCTTCGGCCACGGCTTCGCCGTCCTCAGCGACGCCGCCGACGTCGCCTACCAGGTCTCCAGCTACTACGACCCGTCCACCGAGGCCGGCATCCGCTGGGACGACCCCGACGTAGGCATCGACTGGGGCGTCGAGACCCCCCTCCTCTCCGAGCGCGACAAGACCGCCCCGACGCTCGCCGAGATCGCCGACGACCTCCCCTGGTAAGCGAACTGCATCAACTTTCCTGGCTGCTGGGCGGGAAAGTTGATGCAGTTCGGAAGCTACGGCCGGGGGCGCCCGCCGGTGAGGCTGACGAAGGCGCGCCAGGCGGGCTTGGCGTGGAAGCGGACCCCTTCGTGGAAGAGGCCGACCGAGTCGCAGAAGGAGCAGGCCCCCTTCGCGTCCTTCCAGGAGAACCAGTAGACCTGCTTGAGGTCGAGGCGGCGGCGGTTTTCCAGCAGGTAGCCGTAGGCCGCCTTCAGCTCTTTGACCTGGCCCTGGATGCCCTGCTCAAAGGCGACCTTGTTGAAGTCGTTCTGCGAGCCCCAGCCCATCTCGGTGACGTAGAGCGGTACCCGGTCGTGGTTCTTGACCGTGACTTCGTGCAGCGCTTCGACCATTTCTTCCAGCGATTCGGCGTCGACCGCGTACGGGTGCAGGGCGACCCCGTCGAAGTAGCGCTTGATTCCCGGCGTCCGGTAGATGGATTCGAGGAACTTCGCGGCCGGCATCCCTTTCGCGCCCTTGGCGGTCGGTTCGCCGAAGAGGCCGCTGAGGATGATTTTGGCGGTCGGGTCGACTCGTTTGATCGCCGGCGTCGAGAGCTTCAGCAGCCGTATGTAGCGGTGCGGCGAGGCCGGGTAGGCGAAGTAGAAGAAGTTGGCCTCGTTCCAGATCTGCCAGCTGCGGATCGGCGTCGGCGTCGGGATCGCCGGTTCGTACTGGACGACCCCCGGGGCATGCTGGTCCCAGAATTCGCCGCCGGGACCGTAGCGCCGCACCGCCGCTTCGAGGAAGGCGGCCCAGGCCTTCTCAGCGCGGGTGCTGTCGAGCGGCATGGTCTGGTACTTGCCGGCGAGCCAGGAAGGGGTGCCGTAGATGAACGGCAGCACCTGCAGCCCATGCCGCGCGGCGACCGCGACCACCTGGTCGAATTCCCCCCAGTTGTAGGGGCCGTTGGCGGTCGGCTGGATCCCGGCCCAGGGCAGCGGCCAGCGCACCGCTTCGATCCCACCCGCCTTCATGTAGGCGGCGTCTTCGTCGGTCAGCGTCGTCTGCGGGTCGATGCCGAAGAAGCCCCGCGGGGCGGGGACGGTGGGCTTCGCCGCGCCCTGCTGGGCGCCGAGGAAGAGGGCGGCGAGCAGGCAGGCGGCGAGGAGAACGGCGGCAAGGGGGCGCTTCACGAGCGAACAAAGGTAGCGAGCCGGGCAGAAGGGCTCGTTAACGGCCGGCAACTTCCAGCGGCAGCTCGCTGGTGTCGCCGCCCATTTGCGGCGGAGCTAGCGAAGCTCGGTGAAGCCCGCCGCCGAGAAGTCGCCGTCGAACGCCAGCGCCTCCTGGATGCCCTGCGCCCGCATGTAGGCGAAGCTGGTCGCGTCGACGAACGAGTACTCGCGCTCGTCGTGGCGCCGGAGCCATCCCAGGGCCTCGGCTTCGACCTCTTCGGAAACATGGACAATCTGGATGTATCCCTTGGGCGAGTCGAGATTGTCCAGCATTTCCACGGCTTTACGGTGCCACGCTTTGCGTCGGATCCAGGTCCAGGTCTCACCCCGTACGTGGTTAGTGGTCACCAGCCGGCGTCCGGCAATCTGCGGCAGCAGCCGCTTCGCGGACTCGTGGTGACGGTCCCCCGTTATGACCCCTGCGACGAGGAATGACGTGTCGACAAAGATCAAGGGTCCGGATTCGACGGCCCGTAGACCACGTCGTCCACCGTGACGCTGCTGTCCGGATCTCCCTCGACCGTGCCGAACATCTTGAACAGGGGGTCCTCCTCGATCGGCGGCAACGGCCGCACCCTCTCCCGCACGCATCGCCTGATCACCTCCGCCTTCGAGAGCCCTTCTTCCTCGGCGCGTCGTTCGACAGCGGCGTCCAGCTCAGGCTCGATCGATATCTGCAGTCGCTTCATGCGGGCCATGTTACATCACCTCCAGCAATATAATGTAACATTTGAGCACCAAAAGTGCAAAAATTTCTGGGAGAGGAGACCCAGGGGGCATTGGTGCGCTTGTTCATCGCCGGCCGCGGAGGGCGGTGATCGCGAGGCTGACGCCGAGCTTGGCGCCGATGCCGGCGTAGACGGCGGCGTTGAGGAGCGGGTTGTGCCCGGGCGCGTCGAAGCGGCGGTAGAAGCGGCCCATGCCGCGGTGGAAGGCGATCTCCTGGCGCGGCGCCCGCCGCGAGGCGCTGGAGCCGCCCTTCACGTGCAGCGCCGTCCCCGCCGGCTCGTAGAAGACCTTCCAGCCGGCGTCCGAGAAGCGGTGGCACCAGTCGAGGTCCTCCATGTAGAGCCAGTAGCCCTCGTCGAGCAGGCCGACCTCGCGCACCGCCTCGGCGCGGCAGAGCATGAAGGCGCCGTTGACGGCATCGACCTCGCCCGGCTCGTCCTCGCCGAGGTGGGTGGCGCGGTACTGGCCGCCGCCGATCCCGGTGAAGTGGGCCAGCGCTGAGAGCGGGGTCGGGAAGGAGCGCTTGCAGGCGTGGTCGAGCGCTCCACTCTCGGTCACCAGCTTCACCCCGACCATGCCGATCCGGGGGTCGGAGCGCAGCCGCGCCAGCGCCGCGTCGAGCGTTCCCGCGTAGACCTCGGTGTCGGGGTTGAGCAGCAGCACCGCCGCCGCCTCGCTCTCGCGCAGGACGAGGTTGTTGGCGGCGGAGAAGCCGATGTTGCCCTGCCGCAGCAGCCGCACCTCGGGAAACTCGCGCGCGACCATCTCCGGCGTCCCGTCGGGGCTGCCGCTGTCGACGACGGTGACCCGCATCTCCCCCGCTGCGACCGGGTGCTCGCGCAGCGAGCGCAGGCAGCGCCGCAGCAGCGCTTCGGCGCCGTGGCTGACGATGACGATCTCGAGTGCGAGCGCGATAGGTTCGATCCCTCTCCTGTCGGCTTGCCGGCGTTCAGTAGGCGCCTTCGCCGCGGATCATCGCCCGCGGCGTCCGCAGCAGGATCGCCAGGTCGGTCAGCAGCGAGAGGTTGTCGAGGTAGTCGCGCTCCATCGCCAGCCGCTCCTCGAAGGTGAGGTCGCTGCGGCCGTAGACCTGCATCGGCCCGGTCACCCCCGGCTTGACCGCCAGGCGACTGCGCTGGCGCTCGTCGTAGAGGGCGACCACGCTCTCCTCCTCCGGCCGCGGCCCGACCAGCGACATGTCGCCGCGGAGCACGTTCCACAGCTGCGGCAGCTCGTCGACGCTGGTCCGCCGCAGCCGCCGCCCGCTGCGGGTCACCCGCGGGTCGTCGGGGATCTTGAAGGCGGGCTGGTCGAGGCTGGCGATGTCGACCAGCTCCGGCAGCCGCTGCTCGGCGTCGGTGACCATCGTCCGGAACTTGACCATCGTGAACGGCTCCCCGTCCTTGCCGGCGCGGCGCTGGCGGAAGAAGACCGGCCGCCCGTCCTCGAGCAGGATCCACAGCGCCACCCCCAGCAGCAGCGGCGAGAGCAGCAGCAGCATCGTCGCCGAGACGGCCACGTCCATCGCCCGCTTCATCGCCACCGTCGAGCGCGGCGGATCGCTGAAGCGGAAGTCGAGGACTGGCAGCTCGGCGAGGCGGTTGAGCTCGATCCCCGGCCCCAGCAGCCCGTAGTGCTGGGGCAGCAAGGTCAGCGCCAGGCCCTCGGCCTTGCACTCCTCGATCAGCTTCTCGGCGTCGATCTCGCTCATCGACTGTTCCGAGACGACGACGCGCTCGATCGCCAGCTCGCGGGCGACCTGGGAGATGTCGGCGGGCGAGCCCAGCCGCGGCAGCTCCTTCGCCGTCTCCTCGCTCTCGGCGGAGAGGTAGCCGACCAGCGCCAGCCGCGCCTCCGGGTGGGTCGAGACTCGCCGCGTGACCAGGTCGACCGCTTTCGGCGGCCCGATCACCAGCCCCAGCGCCTGGCCGGTGAGGCGGTGCCAGAGGAAGCGCAGGGTGCCGCGCAGGACGAAGCTGATGAGGAAGGCGCCGACCCCGACTCCGATCGCGCTGGCAGGGGAGAGGGGGCCGGCGGGGCTGATCGCCATCAGGCCGTCGAGGACGAGGGTGCCGAGGACGCCGGCCGAGATCAGCGAGGGCAGCTCGTCGAGGGTGCTGTGGCGGATGCGGCGGTGGTCGTTGTCGTAGAGGCCGTGGAGCTTGACCACGATCACCCACGCGGGGCTGAAGAGGACTGCCCAGAAGAGGTCGCCGACGTCGGTGGCGGAGCTGGTTGCGGTGACGATGCAGAGGGCCAGCAGCAAGGCCCCCCAGTCGCCGAGCGCGAGCAGCCGCCGCAGCACCGCCCCCTGGCGTCGCCAGCGGCTCAGCTCCCGCTGCTCCTGCGGCGGCTTCTTCGCGGGAGACGGCGAGGACGCCGCCGGGGCGGTCGTCTTCCCGGTCTCCGTGCGTGGGCTCCTGGTCATCATCCGCATCCTTCGAAACCCTTTTCGAGGCAGGTTTCTTCGGGGTTGAGCCGGCGCGCTTCCGCCAGGTCGGCTTCCGCCGCCCCGTCGTTACCCCCCTTGTGCTCGATCCTGGCCCGCAGGTAGTAGAGCTCCCAGTTGTCTTCTTCGCGGTCGATCGCCTGGCTCAGGCGGTCAGCCGCTTCGGCGTAGTTGCCCTGCGCCTCGGCCAGCAGCCCGAGCTGGAGGTAGGGGCTGGCGGCCCAGGGCTCGATCGAGCGCGCGGTGCCGGCGTGGTCGACGGCACCGGCGATGTTGCCGTCGGCGGCGAGGGCGTTGCTGGTGTCGATCTCGCGGTCGACCAGGAGCGGTCCGATCAACGCCAGCGCCACCACCCAGGACAGCGCCAGGCCGACGACGGTGAAGCCGAAGCGTCGCTGGGTCCCCCGGCCCTCGACCGCCGATCGCTGCGCGGCGAGCTGGCGGCAGCGGGCGGCGACGAGGGCGCCGCTGGCGAGGAAGAAGACGGCCCCCAGCCCGGCGATTTCCCAGAACCAGTCGATCGCAGCGCCGACCGCGAAGGCAAGCGCGGCGGCGAAGAGCGCCGCGTGCAGCTCGCGCCGGGTGCCGCTGGCGTCGCGCCAGGCGGCGAAGCCGGTCCACAGCAGGACCGCGACCAGGCCCAGCACCAACACGCCGCCGATCGCCCCCAGCTCGGCGAACGTCTGCAGGTAGAGGGAGTGGGCGTTCAGGCTCGCGACCTTGATGTGGCGCAGCCGGTCCCAGGAGTAGCGGTAGGTGCCGGCGCCGTGGCCGAGCACCGGCTCTTCCTTCCAGGCGTCGATCGCAACCCGCCAGAACTCGTGGCGGTTGGCGTCGCCGAGCTGGGAGAAGTGTTCTTCCGGCTTGGTCGGAAACGCCTGGTCCGGCTTCGTGAACTGATCCCAGGCGCGGCCACCGACCGCGACCGCGGCACCGATCCCGAGCACCGCCAGGCCCACCGCGATCCACCTCAGCACCTTCGGGTCGCGGGAGAGACTGACGGCGCGGCCGGTGAAGCCGCCCTCTCGCGCCTCGAGCCGGCGCAAGCCGGCGAACAGCAGCAGCGCCAGCACGATCCCCGCCAGCAGGATCAGGAGGACGGTCACGCCCTGGCCGGCGAGGGCGCCGTTGTCGAGGTATTCGGCGAGGCTGCGGTGCGCCTGGACCGACAGCACCGCCGGCAGCGCGCCGACGGCGCCGATCGCCAGCGTCGCCAGCAGCCAGAGCCGGTCGTGGGAGAGGGCGATCAGGCAGCCGCAGGCGACCACCAGGCCCAGCAGGCCGCCGCGCGAGTAGGTGAAGTAGAGGGCGAGCAGGAGGACCGGCAGGGCCGCCACCGCGAGCCGGCGCAAGAAAGCGTTCAGCGAACGGCGGCTCATCCAGAGGCAGAGGGCGGCGCCGATGCCGCAGGCGAGGCCGACCGCGTTCCAGTAGCCGAGCGGATAGCCGGTTCGCGCCCCGTGCCCGGGGCCCGCTCCCAGGTGGAAGACGTGCGGCAGCAGACGGGGCGCGAGCGACAGGACCGCGACACCAATTAGCGCAATTGCGAGCCCTTCACCGAAACGTTGCCGCCTCTGGTCGGTTTGGGCGATCAGGAAGGCGGCAACGAAGAAGCCGAGGTAGACCAGAACCCGGTCGGCTTCGATCACGCTCAGCTCAACCGACCCAGACCAGAGAGATGAGGATGCGGAAAAAAGCGCAAATGCCCCGATCAGCCCAGTCGACCACCAGAAGGGCCGTCCCAGCCTCGCCCAGCCGGCGGCGCCGAGGGCCAGCAACGCGACCAGGATCAACCATACGGCCAGACCGGCGATGTGGCGCTCGGTCAGGAAATAACCGCCTCCCCCGAGGGCGAGCCCGAGGATCAAGGCCGGCGGACTTATCAGCGCCGCTGATTCCTCTAACCTTGCCCGCCATGCTTCGGACGCGTTCCCCCCGTGCCCGGCGTTCTTCCCGGCCTGCCTTCTTGCTTCTGTCAGTGCTTGCTGTGCTGGCAATGTGCTTCCCAGGTTTGGCTCAGGCCGAAGAAGCGACCGGGCCGGTGTATGAACCAGAAGTACCAACCGTGCAGAGCCATGAAAGTTCTCCGCCGGCGCACCACAAGCATTCTGGTGGGTCGCATGGCGGCAGCGAAGAAGGCGAAGCCTCCGGCTCCGGCGTGCCGAACGGCGGCGGCAAGAACGGCGGTTCAAACGGTAGTGGCAACGCAGGCCAGCCTAGCCAAGGCCCGAACGGCGAAGGCGGCCAGAACGGCAGTGGCTCCGGCCATGCAGGCCAGGGTGTGCAGAAGGCGAAGCCGATCAGCACGCTCGGCGAACCGGCCGGCCACACCGAAGAAGGCTCCTCTTCTCCGCTGGTGCCCATCCTGATCGCGATCGCCGTTCTCGCCGCGATCTCGATCGGCGCCTTCTTCTACCGCCAGCGCCGCCAGGAACCTGGCTCGCCCGAGTCCCCCGCCTCGCCGAAGGCGAGCTGAGCCATGCCGAAAACGAGCGTGCACATGAAGAGGATTCTGCGTGCCTGCGTTGCGGCATTCGCGGCGATGGCGGCCTTCGGGGCCTTCGCCTCGGCCGCTCAGGCTCTCCCCGCCGGGTTCTGGGGAGTCGTCCCCCAGAGCAACCTCAGCGCCGAACAGTTCCAGCGGCTGAGCCGCGGCGGCGTCGAAAGCATCCGCATCCCGGTCGGCTGGGCGGCGGTGCAGCCGACGAAGAACGGCGAATTCAACTGGGGCGGCTTCGACGGCCAGGTCGAAGAGGCCGCCAAAGCCGGGATCAAGGTGCTGCCGTTCCTCACCGGCGCGCCGGAATGGGCGGTGCCGGAGAAGCGGGTCCCCGGCGCCGGCGGCCTGATGGCGCCCGCGAACCTGCCGGTCAGCGGCGCCGGGCGCACCGGCTGGGCCTCCTTCCTCACCGCCGCGGTCGCCCGCTACGGGCCGACCGGCAGCTTCTGGTCCGAACATCCGGGCGTGCCGCAGATCCCGATCCGCGAATGGCAGATCTGGAACGAGCCCAACTTCAAGTACTTCGTCGCCAAGCCCAACCCGGCCGAATACGGCGAGCTGGTGAAGATCTCCTCCACGGCGCTGAAAGCGGCCGATCCGGGGGCGAAGGTGATCCTGGCTGGGCTCTTCGCCCGGCCGAAAGGCTCGCGAACCCCCGCCGGCAAGCACAAGAGCCTCAACTGGTACGCGAGCGACTTCGTCAGCAAGATGTACAAGACGACGCCGGGAATCAAGGCCAGGTTCAACGGCGCCGCCCTGCACCCGTACACGATCTTCGCCAAGGAACTGCCCGGCGTGGTCGAAGAATTCCGCAAGGTCCTCGCCGTCAACAAAGACGGCGGCAAGGGCCTCTACATCACCGAGCTCGGCTGGAGCTCCGGCAAGGCGTCCAGCGGCAACAAATTCGCCAAGGGCCCGGCCGGCCAGGCGCGGGAACTCCGCACCGCCTTCACGACGCTGCGCAACAAGCAGGCGAAGTGGCGCCTCAAGGGCGTCTACTGGTTCTCCGTCGACGATGCCCCCGGCGCCTGCAACTTCTGCGACCACTCCGGCCTCTTCGAAGAAGGCTTCCGCCCCAAGCCCGCCTGGAGCGCCTACGTCAAGTTCACCGGCGGCACCCCTTAGCGACCTGCATGCCGACGGGCGCGGGTTTGGCCACCCGGGGGGCAAAAAGGCCCCGCCGCCGGGGAAAAACAAAAAAAACCCCACGCGCACGGG
>JBQCHH010000029.1:0-30903 GCA_051954855.1 Solirubrobacterales bacterium
CCGACCTCCCTGGGTTACTCGCCTGTAGCGCCGCCAGCTGACCGCGAGCGTCGGCGGTGCGAGTAACAGGACGCCGGTCGGCCGGGGAATACCCGTCCCCTCCACAACAGAGCTCCGGCAGACGCCCTACCGCGAAACCGCCACAGACCCCGCTATACGGGGGTCTATTGCGGGTTCGCTGAGCTGGAACAGCTTTAGCACCCTTGGCGGTCTGGGGAGAGCGTGTGGCGAGGAGTCTGGGTGATCCTCTGAACGTTTTGCGCCTCTGGCCTGATACCCATCACGGCCAGCTGGCGGCGATCCAGCCAGCAGGCGAGTGAAGAGGATCACCTGGACTCCTACCGAACGCGGCCCCAAGCTCAGCGCGGTTCGTCGATTTTGTAGTCCCGCGCGCTGGTGTCCCAGGTGATCCCGGCGCAGAGGGCTTCGGGGGTGGTGCCGAGGGCGGTAGCCAGCTTGACCATGGTGCCGAGGCGCGGTTCGCGGCCGCCCCGCTCGAGTAGGGAGACCTCGGTACGGTGCAGTTCGCAGCGTTCGGCGAGCTCTTCTTGGGAGATGCCGGCGACCTCGCGGGCCCGGCGCAGGTTTACGGCGAATCGATCACGTTTGTCCATTGCGTCATTTTTCTGTCGTAGAAGACAGAAACTCTACAGACAAAACATCCAATTGATAGCGAGATGCCTGTTATTCGCGAGTTGCCTGCCAAACCCATAGCATCGCCAGCGGCTGCAGCGGCAGCCGCGCCCAGAGCGCCCAGCGGGGGAATTTGCGCATGTCGAGGCCGCGAATCTGCTCCGGATTGATCGCCATGTGGATGTTGGCCGGGAAGACGGCGATTAGCAGGGCCAGCAGCCACCACCTGCCCAGCCGTCGCGAGGCGGGGTGAAGGATCATCGCCGCTCCGGCGATCTCGGCGTAGCCGCTGATCGCGACGACCTCCTTCTTCTGCGCCGCGAGCGCCGGCGGCACGATCGCTTCGAAAAAGCGCGGCCGCAGGAAGTGCAGAGTGCCGACGGTGCCAAAGAAAGCGGCAAGGGCCGTGCGTGAGCGGCTCATCCGCGCAAGTTTCCCATCTCGTGGTTCCTTTCGCACCGTATACGTGCGAAAGGAACCACGGAACGCGATGGCGGGTCGCTATGTTCATCTTCGTGCCGGAGTTCAAGCTGAATCCCGCCTACTCGCCGACGGCGGACCAACCGAAGGCGATCGCGGGGCTGGCCGAGGGGCTGCGCGGCGGCGAGCGCTTCCAGACCCTGCTCGGCGCCACGGGCACCGGCAAGACCTTCACGATGGCGGCGACGATCGCCGAGGTGCAGCGGCCGACGCTGGTGATCGCGCACAACAAGACGCTGGCCGCGCAGCTCTGCAACGAGTTCCGCGAGTTCTTCCCGGACAACTCGGTCGAGTACTTCGTCTCCTACTACGACTACTACCAGCCGGAGGCCTACGTCCCGGCTCAGGACCTCTACATCGAGAAGGACTCCTCGATCAACGACGAGATCGACCGCCTGCGCCATGCCGCCACCGCGGCCCTGTTCGCCCGCCGCGACGTGATCATCGTCGCCTCGGTCTCCTGCATCTACGGGATCGGCTCGCCGCAGGTCTACAACGAAAAAATGCAGCTGTTCAAAGTCGGCGAGGAGATCGACCGCGACGACGTGCTGCGCAAGCTGGTGAAGATGCAGTACCAGCGCAACGACCAGGTGCTCGGCCGCGGCGCCTTCCGGGTCCGCGGCGAGGTGCTGGAGATCATGCCCTCCTACGCCGAGTCGGCCTACCGGATCTCCCTCTTCGGCGACGAGATCGAGGGGATCCAGCACTTCGACCCGCTCACCGGCGAGGTGCTCGACGTGATCGACCACGTCTCGGTCTGGCCGGCCTCGCACTACGTGACGAAAGACGAGACGGTCGATCGCGCGGTCGATGAAATCCGCGCCGAACTGGAATGGCGGACTGCCGAACTCGAAAAGGAAGGCAAACAGCTGGAGGCTCACCGACTGCGCCAGCGCACCGCCTACGACCTCGAGATGATCAAGGAGCTCGGCTTCACCTCGGGGATCGAGAACTACTCGCGCATCCTCGACGGCCGCCCGCCAGGAAGCCCGCCGCACACCCTGATCGACTACTTCCCCGACGACTTCATCGTCTTCGTCGACGAGTCCCACCAGACGATCCCGCAGATCGGCGGCATGTTCGAGGGGGATCGGTCGCGGAAGACGACGCTGGTCGACTACGGCTTCCGCCTCCCCTCGGCGATCGACAACCGGCCGCTCAAGTTCGAGGAGTTCCTCGAGCGGGTCAAGCAACTGGTGATGGTCTCGGCGACGCCGGGGCCGTTCGAGAAGGCTGAATCGAGTCGCACCGTCGAGCAGATCGTCCGCCCGACCGGGATCGTCGACCCCGAGATCGAGCTGCGCGAGACGAAGAACCAGATCGACGACCTGATGAACGAGGTCAAGCGGGTGGCCGAGCAGGGCGACCGCACCCTGGTCACGACGCTGACGAAGAAAATGGCCGAGGACCTGACCGCCTACCTGCTCGAGTACGGGGTCAAGGTCCGCTACCTGCACTCCGAGGTGGACACGCTGGAGCGGATTCAGATCGTCCGCGACCTGCGCCTCGGCGAGTACGACGTGCTCGTCGGGGTCAACCTGTTGCGCGAGGGGCTCGACCTGCCCGAGGTCTCGCTGGTGGCGATCCTCGACGCCGACAAGGAGGGCTTCCTGCGCGGCGAGACCAGCCTTGTGCAGACGATCGGCCGGGCCGCCCGCAACGTCAACGGGCGGGTGCTGATGTACGCCGACAAGGAGACCGAGGCGATGCGGGCGGCGATGCGCGAGACCGACCGCCGCCGGGAAATCCAGCTCGCTTACAACAAGGAGCACGGGATCACGCCGGAGACGGTGCGCAAAGGGATCTCCGAGATGGCCGAGTTCCTGGCGATGGAGGACCGGGCGCCGCGCAAACGGCGCCGCCGTCGCGGCGGCGATTTCTCCAGCCCGGAGGAGCTGGAGAAGACGATCGTCGCCCTCGAAGAGGAGATGCTGGCAGCCGCCGACGAGCTCCGCTTCGAGGAGGCAGGACGGATTCGCGACGAGCTGCGCGAGCTGCGACGCGACCTCGACGGGATGACCGCCAGCGCCTGAGCCTTTTTGTCATCCCCGTTTGCGGCAAGGGGCGCAGGTTGTCACTCCTAAATGCCGTATCCGGTTTGGTACTGCTGGATAGCCGATTAAGCTCAAAATGTGTCAGTTCCAGTCACTGAAGAGACCTTCGACTCAGAGGTACTAGAACGTTCTCAGGAGCTACCCGTCGTGGTTGACTTCTGGGCCGATTGGTGTGGTCCCTGCAAGGCGCTGAGCCCGGCGCTGGAGAAAGCCGAGGCGTCGCGGCAAGGCAAGGTCGTCCTCGCCAAGGTCGACGTAGACGCGAACCCGCGCCTCGCGGCGCTGTTCAAAGTTCAGGGGATCCCCGCGGTGAAGGCGTTCCGGGGGCAGGAAGTGGTCGACGAATTCACCGGCGCCTTACCGCCGGCCCGGGTCGAAGCCTTCTTCGACTCGCTCGTTCCCTCGCGAGCCGATGAGCTGTTCGCCGCCGGGGACGAGCTCTCGCTGCGCGAGGCAGCCGAACTCGAGCCCGGGCGCGACGACGTCGCCGTCGCCTTGGCGAAAGCGAGGCTGGGGCGGGGGGCCGAAGACGAGGCGCTGGAGGCGGTCAAGGGCCACGACGGCGACTTCGCCGCCGCCGGCATCGCCGCCCGCGTCCAGCTCGTCCGCGCGGGTCTCGGCGCGGACGCCTTCGCCACTCTAGATCGCGGCCACCGCGACGCCGCCCTGGACGCCCTGATTGCCGAGCTGGGAAAGCTGCCGTCCGGGGGCAGCGGCCCGGACGCTGCCTCCGACGGAGGCCTGCCCGCGGAGGACGCGCGGGACCTACTCCGCCGCGCGATCGTCGGCATCCTCGCCGACCTCGACCCCGGCGACCCGACTGCGCGTGCCTATCGGCGCAAATTGGCTACTGCTCTCGGGTAAACGCGTAGGGAACATCTGTTCGTGTGCGTAGAATCGAGCAAGTGGCTGCCTCTGAGCGGATCGTCATCTCCGGCGCCCGGGAGCACAACCTCAAGGACATCGACGTTGAGCTGCCGCGGGACTCGCTGATCGTCATCACCGGGCTGTCCGGGTCCGGCAAGTCGAGCCTTGCCTTCGACACGATCTACGCCGAGGGGCAGCGGCGCTACGTGGAGTCGCTCTCGGCGTATGCTCGGCAGTTCCTCGGGCTGATGGAGAAGCCCGACGTGGACTCGATCGAGGGGCTCTCGCCGGCGATCTCGATCGACCAGAAGACGACCTCGCGCAACCCGCGCTCGACGGTCGGCACGGTGACCGAGATCTACGACTACCTGCGCCTGCTCTGGGCGCGGATCGGCACCCCGCACTGTCCCGAGTGCGGCGACGAGATCACCGGCCAGACCCAGGAGCAGATCGTCGACCGGCTGATGACCCTGGAGGACGGGACCAAATTCATGGTGATGGCGCCGGTTGTCCGCGGCCGCAAAGGCGAGTACGGCAAATTGCTCGACCAGATGCGGCTCGAGGGCTACTCGCGGGCCAAGATCAACGGCGAGCTGCGCCGCCTCGACGAAGACATCTCCCTCGACAAGAAGTACAAACACGACGTCTCGATCGTCGTCGACCGGCTGGTGATGAAGACGGACCTGCGGCGCCGCCTCTCGGAGTCGGTCGAGGCCGCGGCGGGGTTGGCCGCCGGGCTGATCGAAGTGGAGATCGTCAGCGGCGAGCAAGAGGGGGAGACCCTTCTTTTCAGCGAGCAGTTCGCCTGCCTCAACTGCGGCACCTCGATCCCCGAGCTGGAGCCGCGGATCTTCTCCTTCAACTCGCCCCACGGTGCCTGTGACCGCTGCCACGGCCTCGGCTTCCAGCGGGTGATCGACCCGGAGCTGGTCGTCCCCGACCCGACCCTCTCGCTGGCCGAGGGGGCCTTGCAGCCCTGGAACCGCGGCGTCACCGCCTACTGGCGGCGGCTGATCGCCTCGGTCGCCGAGACCTACGACGTCGACGTCGACAAGCCCTGGTCGAAGCTGAAGCAGTCCGAGAAAGAGGTCTTCCTCTACGGCACCGGCGGCGAGCGCCACCACGTCTCCTACACCAACCGTTTCGGCCGGCGCCGCTCCTACCGGGTGCGCTTCGAGGGGATCGTCAACCACCTGCAGCGCCGTTACGAAGAGACCGACTCGGAGTCCAACCGCGAGCGGATCGAGGGCTACATGGCCGAGCAGCCGTGCCCTGCCTGCCAGGGCGCCCGCCTGCGGCCGGAGAGCCTCGCGGTCAAGGTCGGCGGCCTCAGCATCGCCGAGTACAGCGACCTCTCCGCCCACGCGGCGGCGGAGTGGATCCGCAGCCTGGAGATGACCGAGACCGAGCGGGCGATCGCGCGGCTGATCGTGCGCGAGATCACCGAGCGCCTCTCCTTCCTCGAGAACGTCGGCATCGGCTACCTCTCGCTGGCGCGCTCGGCCCGCACCCTCTCCGGCGGCGAGGCGCAGCGGATCCGGCTCGCGACCCAGATCGGCTCGCACCTGGTCGGCGTGATGTACGTGCTCGACGAGCCTTCGATCGGCCTCCACCAGCGCGACAACGAGAAGCTGATCGCGACCCTCGACCGCCTGCGCGACCTCGGCAACACCGTGATCGTGGTCGAGCACGACGAGGGGACGATGCTGGCGGCCGACCACCTGGTCGACCTCGGCCCCGGCGCCGGCGAGCACGGCGGCCACGTGATCGCGGCCGGCACGCCGAAAGAGGTGGCGAAGAACCCCTCCTCACTGACCGGCCAGTACCTCTCCGGCAAGCGCGCGATCGAGGTGCCCGAGGAGCGCCGTCAGCCGACCGGCACGCTGGTCGTCCGCGGCGCCCGCGAACACAACCTCAAGGACGTCGACGTGATGGTCCCGCTCGGGGTCTTCTGCTGCGTCACCGGCGTCTCCGGCTCGGGCAAGTCGACCCTGGTCAACGAGACCCTGCACCACGCGGTCGCCAACCGCCTGCACCAGGCGAAGCTGCGCCCCGGTGCCCACGACGGCATCGACGGCCTCAGCCAGATCGACAAGATCATCAACATCGACCAGTCGCCGATCGGCCGTACGCCGCGCTCCAACCCGGCCACCTACACCGGCGTCTTCGACCACATCCGGGCGCTCTTCACCCAGACCCAGGAGGCGCGGGCGCGCGGCTACAAGCCCGGGCGCTTCAGCTTCAACGTCAAGGGCGGCCGCTGCGAGGTCTGCAAGGGCGACGGCCAGATCAAGATCGAGATGCACTTCCTGCCCGACGTCTATGTCCCCTGCGAGCAGTGCCACGGCAAGCGCTACAACCGCGAGACGCTCGAGGTCCGCTTCAAAGGCAAGAACATCGCCGACGTGTTGGAGATGTCGGTGGAGGAGGCGGTCGAGTTTTTCGAGAACGTGCCGAAGATCGCCCGCCGCCTGCGCACCCTCAACGACGTCGGGCTCGGCTACATCCGCCTCGGCCAGCCGGCGACGACGCTCTCCGGCGGCGAGGCGCAGCGGGTCAAGCTCGCCACCGAGCTCTCCAAAGTCGCCACCGGCGACACCCTGTACATCCTCGACGAGCCGACGACCGGTCTCCACTTCGCCGACGTGCAGCGGCTGCTCGACGTGCTCGGCCGCCTTGTCGACGCCGGCAACACCGTGGTCGTGATCGAGCACAATCTCGACGTGATCAAGACCGCCGACTGGCTGGTCGATCTCGGCCCCGAGGGGGGCGAAGGCGGGGGGGAGGTCGTCGCCACCGGCACCCCGGAGGAGGTCGCCGCCGCCCCCGGCTCCTACACGGGCCGCTTCCTCACCGGCCTGGTCGAGCCGGCCAAGCGCAAGCGCTCTGGCCGGCGCGAGCCGGTGGCCGCTTAGGCCAAGCCTGCGCGGCTCAGCGGGAGACGAGGAGGGCGGCGCCCATCGCCCCGCCGAGGTCGCCCAGGGTGACGACGCGGACTGCCGGTGGGCGCTCGTTGACGAAGAGGTGCTTGCTCATCTCCTCGGTCAGCGGGTCCATCAGCCGCTCGCCGAAGCGGACGCCGAGGCCGCCGCCGATGATCACCGCTTCGGGGTCGAGCAGGTTGACGGCGGAGGCGATGCCGGTCCCGAGCGCCTCGATCGCCCGCTCGAGCAGCTGCTCGGTCAGCTTGTCGCCATGGTCGAGGGCGCGCTCCCAGATGCCGCTCGTCAGCCGCGGTTTGCCGTGCTTCTCCATCAACTTGAAGAGGTCGGTCTTGTGGCCCTCCTTGTGCTGGCGGCGCGCCTCGGCTTCCATCGCCGAGCGGCCGGCGTAAGCCTCGAGGCAGCCGCGCCGCCCGCAGGGGCACTTCGCCCCGCCGCGCTTGACCACCATGTGGCCGATCTCGCCCGCGGCCCCGCGGCCCAACCATGGCCTGCCGTCGAGGACGAGCCCGCCGCCGACGCCGGTTCCCCAGAAGACCCCGATCAGACTGCGGAACTGCTGACCGGCGCCGAGGTGGAACTCGGCTTCGGTCGCGACCTGGACGTCGTTGCCGATCCGCACCTCGGTCCCGAGCGCCTTCTTCAGCGTTTCGGCAAGAGGGAAGCTCCCCTCCCAGCCGGGCAAGTTGCGGGCACCGGAGACGATTCCGGTCTTCTCGTCGGCGTCGCCGGGCGAGCCGACCCCGACGCCGCCGAGCTCGCTGCTCTCGACCCCGGCTTCCTTCGCCGCCTCGCGCAGCCCCGCGGCCATCGCCGCAGCCACGTCCTCGGGCCCGCCGCTGGTCGGCGTCGGCTGCCGCGCCTGCCCGACCACGTCGCCCCGCGCGTCAACAACCACCGTCTGGATCTTCGTCCCACCCAGGTCGATGCCACCGCGCAGGTCCGCCACGCCTGCGAGTCTACGACCGATGAGCGGCTGGAGGCTGTGGTGGGCGAAGCGACGCTGGTATGAGCGCAACCATCGGCTGCTGCGGCGCTGGCGCATCGACCGCCATGCGGCTCGCGGCGGGTTCTTTATCCGCCATCCGGTCGAGGGCGAGGTGCTGGAGGCGTTGGACGAGGGGCGACTGACGATCGGTGAGGGGACGCTGCTGGAGCCGGGTTGCTGGCTGACGCTGGCGCCGGGGGCGCGGATCGAGATCGGCGCCGGCTGCTTCCTCAACCGCAACGTGATGATCGCGGCCTACGAGAGCGTCACGATCGGCGACCACACGATGCTGGCCAACGGCTGCTTTATCGGCGACGCCGAGCACCGCTACGACGACCCGACCAAGCCGATCACCTGGCAGGGCTTCAGCTCGAAAGGCTCGGTGAGGATCGGCGAGAACTGCTGGTTTGGGGTCAACTGCGCCGTAACCAGTGGCGTCAGCGTCGGCGACCGCTGCGTGATCGGCGCCAACTCGGTCGTCAACCGCGATATCGAGGGGGGCACGATCGCCGCCGGAGTGCCCGCGAAGCCGATCCGCAGGATCGAGTTCACGACGCCACGATGAAAACTCAGCGAGCGCTGAAAAAGTGCCCCTATAGGGGCGAAAATTCAGCGGGCGCTGAGTTTTGCCCGTGAGATTGACGAACTTTCCGTTTCTTTTGTCACAGAAGCGCCACGAAGTGCGCCTATAATTTCCACACGGATGGCCGTGACCCCGAAGGGCATGGACCAATGGATGCGAATCTCTCGAATCTTCTAGTGGATACCTCTCGTCCGGCTGCGGCCGCGCTTGCGCTGCGCACGAAGGCCGACCTGCGCGCTGCCCTTAGGGACCCTCGCCGCGAGGGCCGGACGATCGGCCTGGTGCCGACGATGGGCTGCCTGCACGAGGGCCACCTCTCGCTGATCCGCGCCGCCCGCGCCGAGTGCGACCTGGTGGTGATGAGCCTCTTCGTCAACCCGACCCAGTTCGGCCCCGGCGAGGACCTCGACCGCTACCCACGCGACGAGGAGCGCGACCTCCGCCTCGCCGCCGAGGCCGGCGCCGACCTCGTCTTCGCGCCCGCTGTGTCGGAGGTCTACCCCGACGGCTTCGCCACCGGGGTCGGGGTCGCCGGCCCGCTCACCGAGGTCCTCGACGGCGACCCCTCCCGCCGCGGCCCCGAGCACTTCCGCGGTGTCGCCACCGTCGTCGCCAAGCTCTTCAACATCGTCGGGCCCGACGTCGCCTACTTCGGCCAGAAGGACGCCCAGCAGGCGGTGGTGATCCGCCGTATGGCTCGCGACCTCGACTTCCCGGTGCGGATCGAGGTGCTGCCGACCGTGCGCGAGCCCGACGGCCTGGCGATGAGCTCGCGCAACGCCTACCTGGAGCCGGCCGACCGCGCGCGGGCGACGGCGCTGTCCCGCGCCCTCGCCGCCGCCGAGCGCGGCGCCCACGCCGGCTCGCTCGGGATCGGCCTGGAGGCCGCCCGCCGCGAGCTCGACGCCGCCGGGATCGAGCCCGAGTACCTCGAGGCCCGCGACGCGGAGACGCTCGCGCCCGTCAAAGCTCTTTCCGATCGGCCCGTGCTGGTCGCCGTCGCCGCCCGCGTCGGCGCCGCGCGCCTGATCGACAACGTCTTGATCCAACCCGACAACGTCTCGGACCACCCGAACACCTAGCCCGCGAAAGGGGAGACAGTGCAAAGACAGATGCTGAAGTCGAAGATCCACCGGGCGACGGTGACCGACTGCGACGTCGACTACATCGGCAGCATCACGGTCGACACCGAGCTGATGGCCGGCGCCGATCTGATCACCAACGAGCAGGTCCACGTCTGGGACGTCGACAACGGCTCCCGCTTCGTCACCTACGTGATCGACGGCGAGCCCGGCTCGGGGGCGATGCAGGTGAACGGCGCCGCCGCCCATCTGGTCGAGCCCGGCCACAAGATCATCGTCGCCTCCTTCGGCGCCTACGACGAGGCCGACCTCGAGCGCTACTCGCCGGTGGTCGTCCACGTCGACGACGACAACCGCGCGATCGCCGTCGACAGCCATCCCGAGGTACTGCTCTCATGAGCTCCGGCGCCCGCTCCCACACCGCGCCGCAGTCGGACCGCAAACCGGTCAGCCTGCCGCGGCTGGCCGAGATGAAGGCCGACGGCGAGCCGATCGTGATGGTCACCGCCTACGACTACCCCTCGGCGACCGTTGCCGAGGCGGCCGGCGTCGACATCGTCCTCGTCGGCGACTCCGCCGCCAACGTCGTCCTCGGCTACCCGGACACGAAGCTGGTCTCGATGGAGGAGATGCTCGTGCTCGGCAAGGCCGTCCGCCGCGGCCTGAAGACGCCGCTGATGGTCGGCGACATGCCGATGGGCAGCTACGAGGCGAGCAACGAGGAAGCGATCCGCAGCGCCCAGCGCCTGGTCAAGGAGACCGGCTGCGGCGCGGTGAAGCTGGAGGCCGGCGGCGTCATCGTCGAGCGCGCCCGGGCGATCGTCCAGTCCGGCATCCCGGTGATGGGCCACGTCGGCCTCACCCCGCAGACCGCGACCGCCCTCGGCGGCTACAAGGCCCAGGGCAAGAGCGCGAAGAGCGCGATCAAGCTGCTGGAGGACACGCTGGCACTGCAGTCGGTCGGCTGCTTCGCGATCGTGATCGAGGCCGTTCCCGCGGCGATCACCGACGAAATCGCCAAACGCCTCGAGGTGCCGACGATCGGCATCGGCGCCGGCCCCGGCACTTCGGGCCAGGTGCTCGTCTTCCACGACCTGCTGGGGATCACCACCGGCCACATGGCGAAGTTCGTCAAGCGCTACGCCGACGTCCACGAGACGATGGTCAAGGCGGTCAAGCGCTACGGCACCGAGGTCCGCACCCGCCACTTCCCCGAGCCCGACCACGTCTACAGCGTCGAGCCCGCCGAGCTGGACGAGTTCCGCCGCTACCTCAGCGAAGAGAGCCTGGCCAGCGCCAAGGGCTGGGAGTGGGAGCCGCTGCCCTAGCCGCTGACGCTAGGCGGGAAAGGTAGTGCTGGGGAGCCCGTACAGGCTTCCAATTCCGAAGCAGAGAAGGCGCGGCAGAGCTCGACGTTAAAGCCGGGTCCGGTTAGCGGCACGGCCCCTGCGCCCGGCAGACGGACGCTGAGGTCGCCGCCCCAGGTTGCCGGGGTTTCCGGCGCGACTGAGTAAGAGGCGCTGCCGGCGAAGGGCTTCGCCGGTTCGGCCACCGCGGTTTCCGGCTGCCTGCCCCGCCTGCTGATGCGCAGGACTTTTGCCGGGGCGGTTTCGGAGGCGGTCCTGTCGATCGTGACCCGCCCCAACGCTTCGGAGACGTCAGCTGAGAGGAAGGTTAGAAAGGGGTGGGATTTTCGGCCGCTCTTGAACTGCAGCACTTCGAAGGAGACCGTGCGGTTTTCCTCTTTCAGCTTGGCTGAGAGCAGATCCACCTCTCCGGTTGGGCGCCCCTTGCCTCCGCTGCTGCGTGCAAGGTTGCTGGTGAGGCGCCGGTGCGAGTGTTTGCAGGCGTGTGTGATGTGGAGGAGGGAGACGCCGCCCCGGTGGGAATGCACGCCGGGTACCCCCGGCTCCCCGACGAAGTCGAGGTTGCCGCGAAAGCGGCCGCCGTAGAAGCCGATGCGTTCGCCGCATCGCTTCTTACCGAAGAGTGGCACTACCAGTTCCGGCTTCAGCCGGAGGCGGATGTGTACTTCGCCGAGGGCGCCGAAGTCGGCGTCGACCCGGTGGCTGCTGGCGCGTCCGAGGACCGAGTAGTCCACCGCCACACGCCCTTTGCTTGCACTCAGCTCCACGTGGCGATGGTCTTCGGCGCTGATTTCCATCGAGTACCCGTTGCTGTCCGGGAGGCTGACATGGAGCTGAAAGAGGTTTTGCCCTTTGTGAGCGCTCGGCTTGGCGACGGCTACGGCAGGCAGAGCGAGCGCGGCGGCCGCCGCGCACACGAAACACACCAGGTATCCCCTTGCCTTCATCGGCGCAGCGTATTCAACGGGGAACTCGGAGTTCCGGTTGGCGCGCCTTGAGGCGAACTACCATTGCGGCAGCGATGCCGATCTACGAGTTCGAGTGCGAGGGGTGCGGGGCGCGCTTCGAGGAGCTTGTCGCCGCCGAGGGGTCGGTGGCCTGTCCCCAGTGCGGTGCCGAGCGGACGCGGCGGCTGCTTTCGCCGGTCTCGCCGCCGGGGCGGCAGCCGCGGGGGGCGGCGGTGCGCTCGGACGAATCGCGGCGGCTGGAGCGGGAGTCGGCGCGGCAGGAGCGCCTGGCCGACTCGCGCAAGCGCAAGGCGGAGAAACCGTGAGCGCGAGCGCCGAGGAGCGGCGGGAGCAGCTGGTCGCGCTCTACAAAGAGGTCCAGGGCTGCAGCAAATGCCCATTGCACGAGACCCGCACCAAGGCGGTCTTCGGGGCGGGCAACGCCGACGCCGACCTGATGTTCGTCGGCGAGGCCCCCGGGGCCGAAGAGGACCGGCAGGGGCTGCCGTTCGTCGGCCGCGCCGGACAGCTGCTGAACCAGATGCTGGGGGAGATCGGCCTCGCCCGCGACGACGTCTTCATCGCCAACGTGCTGAAGAGCCGCCCGCCCGGCAACCGCGACCCGCTGCCGCTGGAGATCGGGGCCTGCGAGCCCTACCTCTGGGAGCAGGTGCGGCTGATCGAGCCGCGCGTCGTCTGCACGCTCGGCAACTTCGCCACCAAGCTCCTCACCGGCAGCCCGACCGGGATCACCAAGGTCCGTGGCACCCCGCAGGTTCAGCAGCTCGGCAGCCGCACCGTCTACCTGCTGCCGCTCTTCCACCCGGCCGCCGCCCTGCGCACGCCCGCGGTCAAGCAGACGCTGCAGGAAGACTTCGCGACGATTCCGGCGCTGCTTGAACGGCCGCTGCCCAGCGGCATCCCCAGCGCCGAGGAACTGGCCGAGGCCGAGGAAGAGGGCGGCTCGACCCCGCCGCCGCCCAGCGACCAGCTCGGCTTCTTCGGCTGATCGCCAGACTGGAGCGCTGCGATGGAGGTGGTCGAGACCCATAGCGCTGCCGAGACCGAGGCCCTCGGGGCGCGGATCGCTGAGCGGCTGCAGCCCGGTGACGTTGTCGTCCTTTCCGGCGACCTCGGCACCGGCAAGACGACGCTGGTCCGCGGCGCCTGCCGCGCGCTCGGCTTCACCGGTCCCGTCACCTCGCCGACCTTCACGATCGGCCAGCGCTACGAGGGCGGCCGCCTGCCCGTCTCCCACCTTGACCTCTACCGCCTGCAGACGCTGGAGGACGAGGACCCGGCCCTGCTCGACGACTACCTCGGTCCCGACGGCGTCGCCTTCGTCGAGTGGCCTGCCGCCGGCTCCGGCCGGCTCGGCCGCCCCGCCCTCGAGGTGCGCCTCTCCCACCAGGGCGAGGAGGGGCGACGGATAGAAGTGGACTGGGAGGGGTAGCTGCGAGCGCAGCGAAACAGGTTCAGGCGTGTTGAGGCAAAGGTGCGCCCAGTAGCATCGACGCTCGAAATCGATCTGAGAAAGGCATAGACGGGATGAAGGGACTGAAAGCGCTTGCGGCTGTTTTTCTCGTAAGTGGACTGCTGGCAACCGCGGTGCCCGCGACGGCCGGCGCGGCGGCCTACAAGCACTACGTGGCCTGCGGGGTCTCCCGCAAGGCAAAGCCCTCGCACAGCTGCCCGAAGAAAGCCAAGAAGGGCGCCTTCTTCAAAAGCCTCGACGGCGACGTCGTCTACACCGTCTGCGTCAAGTTCCCGAGCGGGAAAAACCTCTGCGCCCATGCTCAGGAAGCCGAACAGGGGACCCTCTACGTGAACAAGATCACCTCGACGATCCCCGGCAGACACGTCGTCAGCTGGTTCGTCAAAGGCAAGAAAGTCGGGTCCTGGGCCTTCACGGTCACGGGGTAGCGACGCCCTGAACGTCGTCGGCTTCGATACCGCAACGGTCGACACCGTCGCCTGCGCCTGGCGCGACGGTGAGGTCCTGCACGAGTCGCAGCTGGGCCTGTCCCCGCAGGGGCGGCCCCTGCACGCCACCCGCCTGCTGGAGGAGGTCGAGCGGGCGGCTGCGGCGGCGGGCGGCTGGGATGCGGTCGATCTGCTCGCGGTCGGGCTCGGCCCCGGCACCTTCACCGGCCTGCGGGTGGGGATCGCGACCGCCCGCGGCCTCGGCGTCAGCCTCGGCCTGCCGGCGCGAGGCGTCTGCACGCTGGACGCGCTGGCGGCGGGGATCGGCGAAGCCGGCGCCCCCGGCGAGCGTCTGGCGGTGTTGGACGGCTGGCGCGGCGAGGTCTTCGCGGCGCTCTACGACGCCGACGGCGCGCGGATCTGGGAGTCGGCCGTGTTCCGGCCCGAGGAGCTGGCCGCGCGGGTTGCTGCGCTCGCAGAGCCCCCGTCGGTCGCCGGTTCGGGAGCGGTACGATTTCGCCAGGAGCTGGCCCGAGGCGGCGTCCGGATAGCGGACGATTCCGACCCCGTCCACCGAGTTGCCGCGCGGCATGTCTGTGCGCTGGCGGGGGCTTCGGCGGACGCGGAGGACCGCGACGGGCTCGCCCCGATCTACCTCAGACCCCCGGACGCGGAGCGATGGCGTGAGCGAGACGCTTTCCAAACAGCCGAGTGACGTGACCCAGGAGGTCGGCGTCCGCAGGCTCGCCTACAGCGACCTGCCGGCGGTGATCTCGATCGAGCGGCGCTCATTCCCGACTCCGTGGTCGCTGGCGATGTTCGTGCTCGAGCTCTCCAAGCCCTCAGGGATCTGCCTTGCCGCCACCGCCGGCGACGAGCTGCTCGGCTACGTGATCTGCTCCCGCTACGACCAGGTCTGGCACCTGATGAACATCGCCGTCACGCCTGAGCGCCGCGGCGCCGGCGTCGCCGGGCGGCTGATGCGCCGCCTGATCGAGGAGGCGCAGGGGAAGCTGCCCTTCACGCTCGAGGTCCGCGTCTCCAACCACCGCGCGATCGCCATGTACGAGCGGTTCGGCTTCCGCTCCGCCGGCGTCCGCCCTCGCTACTACCACGACAACGGCGAGGACGCGCTGATCATGTGGCTTGACTGAGATGACTTTGGTGATCTGAAGTGCTGCTGGCGATCGAGACCTCATGCGACGACACCTGCGCCGCCGTCCTTGACGGCGCGCACATCCGCAGCAACGTGATCTCCTCGCAGGCCGCCGCCCATGCCGGCTTCGGCGGCGTCGTGCCGGAGGTGGCGGCGCGCCACCACCTGGAGCTGGTCGAGCCGGTCGTTTTGGCGGCGCTGCAGGAAGCCGAGGTGACGCTCGATGAGATCGAGGCGGTCGCCGCCACCGCCGGGCCGGGCCTGATCGGGGCGCTGCTGGTCGGGATCAGCACCGCCAAGGCGATCGCCGCGGCGCGGCAACTGCCGCTGATCCCGGTCGACCACATCCAGGGCCACGTCGCCGCCAACTTCCTCGAGCCCGAGCCACTGGAGCCGCCCTTTCTCTGCCTGATCGCCAGCGGCGGTCACACGATGCTCGCCGCCGTGCGCGACCACCAGGGGCACGAGGTGCTCGGCCAGACCCTCGACGACGCCGCCGGCGAGGCGTTCGACAAGTCGGCGAGGCTGCTCGGGCTCGGCTACCCCGGCGGCCCGGCGGTCCAGCGTGAGGCCGAGGGCGGCGACCCGGAGGCGTTCGAGATGCCGGTGGCGATGGCGCGCAACCCCGGCCTCGACTTCAGCTTCAGCGGCCTCAAGACCGCGGTTCTCTACCGCTGCCGGGAACTGGGCCCGGAGGGCGTGGCGGGGCGCCGCGCCGACCTTGCCGCCTCCTTCCAGGCCGCGGTGGTCGAGCAGCTGGTGACGAAGTTGAAGCGGGCGCTGAAGGGGAGCGAGTGGGAGGCGGTCGCGCTCGGCGGCGGCGTCGCCGCCAACGGCCCGCTGCGCGAGGCAGTCGCCAAGCTATGCGAGGAACGGGGAGTGCGGCTGAAGCTGGTCCCGATCAGCCTCTGCACCGACAATGCCGCGATGATCGGCTCCGCCGCCCGCTTCGCGTCCCGCATCGAGTACCCCGACTACCTCGGCTACGACGCCTTCGCCACCGGCGAAGCCCGGGCCGTCGCTCACTGACCCACGCATGGCCGACGTCGTCGTCTACTCCCGTCCCGGCTGCCATCTCTGCGAGGAAGCGCTGGAGCAGATCATCGCCTTGCACGAGCAGGGGTACCGCTTCAACCTGCACGAGGTCGACATCGAGAGCAACGATCTCCTGCTGCGGCGCCACCTGGAGCGGATACCGGTGGTCGAGGTGGACGGGGTGGAGGTCTCGGAACTGATCCTCGACCGCGCCGCCCTCGTGGCGAGGCTCGATACTGTGGGGGCATGGTCGAGTTGATCGAGGACCTGGACACGACCGGGGCGTTTCCGGTCGAAGGCGAGCGCCTTTCGCTGGGCGTCGCCGCCCGACTCTCGCGCTACCTGCAGGTGCTGACCCAGGCGCGCAAGATGGGGCGGGAGACGATCTCCTCGCAGGAGCTCTCCGAGTACACCCACATCAACCCGACCCAGATCCGCCGCGACCTCTCCGGCTTCGGCAAGTTCGGCAAGCGCGGCGTCGGCTACAACGTCGATTCGCTGGTCTCGGAGATCCGCAAGATCCTCCGCACCTCCGGCCAGCACAACATCGCCCTCTTCGGCGCCGGCAACCTCGGTCAGGCGATCGCCAAATCGCCGATCTTCGCCGACCACGGCTTCCAGGTCGTCGCCGTCTTCGACACCGACCCTACCGTCGTCGGCAAGCCGATCGGCGAGCTGGCGGTGCGCGACATCGGCGACCTGCCGGACGTGGTGGCCGAGGAGGAGATCGTCGTCGGCGTGCTGGCGGTACCGGCCGGAGCGGCCCAGGACGTGGCCGACCGCCTCGTCAAGGCCGGGGTCAAGATCATCTTCAACTACTCCGAGCAGTTGCTGCAGGTGCCCCCGGAGGTGACGGTCCACACCTCCAGCCCCGCCGTCGACCTGCTCTACGCGCTCTACTTCTACCTCGCCTAGCCGGCACCGATCCTTTGTCCCTCGATCTCGACCTCGCCCGCGAGACGTTCGAGTCCTCCCAGGACTTCACGATCGGCCTGGAGGAGGAGTTCGCGATCCTCGACCCGCAGACGCTGGAGCTGGCGCACCGCTTCGAGGACGTCTACGCGGCCTGCGAGCGCGACGAGGTGCTGGCCGAGTCGGCGGCGGGGGAGCTGATCGCCTCCGAGATCGAGATCCGCTCGGGCCGCGCGGAAACTTTTGGCGAAGCCGTTTTGCGGCAGCGCGAGCGGCGGGCGCGGCTGTTCGAGCTGGTCGGCGGGATGGGGCTGACGCTGGGGGCGATGGGGACGCATCCCTGGGCCGACTACCTGGAGCAGCGGATCATCGACACCCCGCATTACAACCGGCTGCGTAAGGAACTGGGCTACGTGGCGCAGCGCAACAACACCTGGAGCCTGCACCTGCACATGGGAGTCAAAGGGGCCGATCGGGCGATCGCCGTCTGCGACCGGCTGCGCGAGCTGCTGCCGCTGCTGCTGGCGGTCTCGGCCAACTCGCCGTTCCTCGACCGCCGCGACACCGGCCTGCACAGCGTCCGCACCGAGATCTTCACCCGTACCTTCCCGCGCTGCGGGGTCCCGTCGCCGTTCCGCGACTGGAGCAGCTATGCCGGCTTCATCGAGACCCTGCAGCGGGCCGGCTCGGTGGTCGAGTCGACGCAGCTGTGGTGGAGCGTGCGGCCGCACCACAGCTTCGGCACCGTCGAGGTGCGGATCTGCGACGCGCAGACGCGGGGGGAGGAGTCCTTCGCGCTGGCGGAGCTTATCGCCGCCTGCATCGCCCAGGCGGCGCTCGACTACGACGAGCACGGCTACGACGGGTGGGGGACGCCGCTGGCCGACCGCGAGATCGAGGAGAACCTCTGGCGGGCGATCCGCTTTGGCGCCGGCGGGCGGATGATCGACTTCCGCCAGGGCGGGGCGGAGGTGGAGACGCGGGCGCTGCTGGAGCAGACGCTGAGCTGGACCGAGCCGGCGCGGGCGCAACTGGGGCTCGACCCGCAGCTGCCTGAGCGCAACGGCGCCCAGCGGGCACGCGAGGCGCTCGACTCCGGTCTCTCGATCGAGGACGTCTACCGCGACGCGGTGGCGGAGACGCGGCGCACCTATGTCCGAGCCGAGCACGCTCGGCAGTCGGCGTAACCGAGTGCCAAGAATCGGGTAATCGAGGCTTCAGAGCGGCCTTGGAGCGGTGTCGCCGCCTTCGTCTATAGACTCCCGCGCCGCTAAACCACCGGAGGAATAAGAACTTGACCGACTTTCTGACCGAATACGGCGTGGTCGTCGCGCTCGTCTGCGCGGCCGCTGCCGTCGCCTACGGACTTATCGTCACCCAGCGCCTGCTCGCGAAACCCGCGGGCAACGACCGCATGCGCGAAATCTCGGGCGCGGTCCAGGAAGGCGCGCAGGCCTACCTCAACCGCCAGTACACGATCATCGCCTCGCTGGCGCTGCCGATCGCTGTGCTGCTGCTGCTCCTGCAGAACTACAAGACCGCGATCGGCTTCCTGATCGGCGCCACCCTCTCCGGCGCGACCGGCTTCATCGGGATGAACCTCTCGGTGCGGGCCAACTCGCGCGTGGCCGAGGCGGCCCGCGGCGGTGTGCCGCCGGCGCTCGACGTCGCCTTCAAAGGCGGCTCGGTCACCGGTCTGCTGGTCGTCGGCCTGGCGCTGCTCGGCGTCGCCGGCTACTACGGCATCCTCGTGCTCACCGGCAGCAGCGACAAGGAGGCCGTCGATGCGCTGATCGGTCTCGGCTTCGGCGGCTCGCTGATCTCCGTCTTCGCCCGTCTCGGCGGTGGCATCTTCACCAAGGCCGCCGACGTCGGCGCCGACCTGGTCGGCAAGGTCGAGGCCGGGATTCCCGAGGACGATCCTCGCAACCCGGCGGTGATCGCCGACAACGTCGGCGACAACGTCGGCGACTGCGCCGGCATGGCCGCCGACCTGTTCGAGACCTACGCGGTCACCTCGGTCGCCGTGATGCTGCTCGGCGTCCTCACCTTTACCGGCGCCAACGGCGACTTCCTTCGCAACGTCGCGATCTACCCGCTGGTGCTGGGCGGGGTGGCGATCATCGCCTCGATCATCGGCGCGCTCTGCGTGCGGACCAAAACCGACAAAGTTGAGGGCGCGCTCTACGTCGGCCTGATCGTCTCCGGCGTTCTCTCGATCGCCGCCTTTTACCCGATCACCAATTGGCTGATGTCCGACCCGGTCAAGTTCGGGCTCGAAGTGGGCGCCAAGAGCATCACCGTCACCGACCTCTGGCTCTGCGCCGTGATCGGGGTGGCGGTGACCGGACTGCTGTTCGTGATCACCGACTACTACACCTCGACCCGGTTCCGGCCGGTGCGGACCATCTCGGAAGCCTCCCAGACCGGTCACGCCACGAACATCATCCAGGGCCTCGCCCAGGGCTTCCAGTCGACCGCCGCGCCGGCGCTGGTGATCGCCCTGGCGATCCTCGGAGCCAACGAGCTCGCCGGGATCTACGGCATCGGCATCGCCGTGATGGCGCAGCTTTCGCTCTGCGGCCTGATCGTCGCGCTGGACGCCTTCGGGCCGATCACCGACAACGCCGGCGGCATCGCCGAGATGGCGGACCTGCCAGAGGAGGTCCGCAACATCACCGACCCGCTCGACGCGGTCGGCAACACGACCAAGGCCGTGACCAAGGGCTACGCGATCGGCTCTGCCGCGCTTGCCGCGCTGGTGCTGTTTGCCGCCTTCCGCAGCGAATTGAAAGACGAAGCGCCGTCCGGCTTCGACCTCAACAGCCTCTTCCACCTGACCAGCCCCGACGTGCTGATCGGGCTGATCATCGGCGGCATGATGGTCTATCTGTTCGCGGCCTTCGCGATCGAGGCTGTCGGCCGCGCCGGCGGCCAGGTCGTCGAGGAGGTGCGGAAACAGTTCCGCGAGCACCCCGGGATCATGGAGGGGACCGAGAAACCCGAGTATGGGCGGACGGTTGCCATCGTCACCGCGGCTGCGCAGAAGGAGATGATCCTGCCGGCCCTGATCCCGATCGTCGTGCCGGTGATCGTCGGCCTCCTCAGCGTCGACGCGCTCGGCGGCCTGCTGATCGGCGTCATCGTCGTCGGCCTCTTCGCCGCGATTTCGATGACCGCCGGCGGCGGCGCCTGGGACAACGCGAAGAAGCTGATCGAGGACGGCGCTTACGGCGGCAAGGGCTCAGAGGCTCACGCCGCCTCGGTGACCGGCGACACCGTCGGTGATCCGTACAAGGACACCGCCGGCCCGGCGATCAACCCGATGATCAAGGTGGCCAACATCGTCGCCATCCTGATCATCCCGATCGTCCATTTCTGAGGGCGACGGGGAGGCCCCTCGTCCGCCCCTGGCACCGTCGGGTCGGCTGCAAAGCTGCGCCCGGCGGTGTCCTCACCGCCCCGGATAGCTCTGTTATCCGGGGCGGCTGCGTCCTAGCCGGTCTTGCCTTTCGCTCGCCCCGTCGGCACCAGTGCCACCCGAGTGACCTCCCCGCCGCCCGGGGCTTCCCGGAAGGCGGTTCTGGTGCGATGGCCCTCCAACCGTCGAGCTCGACGATCTGGTTCGTCCCGGGCCAGTGGCAGTCGACCTGGTAGCGCTTAGTGCCGAGGGCAATCCAGTCGTTGAAGCGGGGTAGCGGCAGGTGGTGGTGGCGCAGGAAGGGTGCGAAGCGCTCCTCCAGCGGGCTGTGCTTGCGTCCTTCGGGCTCTTCCTTCAAGCGTTGGAGCGCAGTCCTCAGATGCAGTCGCCGCCAAGTCGAAGATCGTCCGCGGCACAGCAGTGACCGGAATCCCCTCCTCCACCGTCTGCTCGTCACCAGGGATTCGGGAAACGTGGCGGCGGATATTGGGACAGGAGCGGCTTTTGCTGGAGAGGGTCACGTCTACTGCTCCTTCGATGGGATTGCACAACCCCCAGAGCGCTGCGGCGGCCCGGTGGCTGAGGACGGCACCGGGTCCGCAAGCCAATACCGCCGCCATCCACCAGCCCTCCCTCGGGATCACGCGGTGTCCCAGGGAATAGGCACCGGCGTGGAGCCGATGCAGCCGGCCCAGGCTCTGGCGGTGGCGAATCGCATCCTCCCCCAGTCCCAGCGCCTCGAGTTGAGCCCTCCCCACCACCCCATGCTGTCGGCGAGCCAACCGCGCTATCTCTACCTCCAATTCGCGAGTCTGCGAAAACCGGCGTATATCGCGGGCTTTCGCAGACTCGGTGGGCATGGGGCGAGCGTGACGGGGCTGGGCGCACGGGTGGTGCGCGGTTTGCGACTTATGTGGAACGGAATCGGCGCGAAAGCCGGGCCGCACCGACCTCACTTGCCAATCAGGAGGTTGGTGCGGGCCGGCTTGGTAGCTTGCCCGCGATGCGGAGGCTGACTTATCCGCTGCGGCGGTGGCCGCGGCTGACGAAGGCGGCGCTGGCGGGGGCAGGCCTGCTGGCGCTGCTGGTTGCGCTGGCGAACGCCTACGTGCTCGCGAGCGGGGGGAGCTCGACCTCGAAGATCGCCGACGTGCCGGAGACGGAAGTGGCGATCGTGCCGGGGGCGATGGTCAACGCCGACGGGACGATGAGCACGATGCTGGCCGACCGGGTCGCGCAGGCGGCGGCGCTGTGGCACGCCGGGAAGGTGAAGAAGATCCTCGTCTCCGGCGACCATGGGAGCTGGAGCTATGACGAGCCGGACACGATGCGCAAGGCGCTGGTTCGCGACGGGGTGCCGCCGCGGGACGTGTTCGAGGATCACGCCGGCTTCGACACCTGGGCGACGATGGTGCGGGCGCGCAGCATCTTCGGCGTCCGCAAGGCCGTCGTCGTCACCCAGGGCTTCCACATGCCGCGGGCGCTCTTCCTCGCCGAGGAAGCGGGGATCGACGCCACCGGCCTCACCTCCGACCTCCATCCGTACGGGTTCCAGGGAGACAAAAGCGACGTCCGCGAGGTGCTCTCCCGGGTCAAGGCGATCGCCGACGTGACCCTGGAAACGCCTGCGGTGGCAGGGCCGAAGATCCCGATCGCCACCTCCGACGGCCGCGAAAGCTGGGGGCCGGCACCGCCCCCTGGCACTCCACCGGCGGGTTCTCCAGACCGCTGATCTGACCGCGGGGTACCGGCCCTCTGCCGAGCGCTAGGGTCCGGCGCCGTGACGCTGGACTGGATCAACGTCTTCGACGCCGAGGCCGACGCCCAGGCGAAGCTGGAGGATGGCCCGTGGGGGTACTTCGCCGGCGGGGCCGGGGATGAGCTGACGCTGCGGGAGAACGTCGAGGCCTGGGGGCACTGGCGGCTGCGGCCGCGGGTGCTGAACGACGTGCGAAAGGTCTCTACCGAGGCTGAGATCCTCGGCAAGCCCGTCGCGGCGCCGATCCTCGTCGCCCCGGTCGCCTACCAGCGGATGGCGCATCCGGAAGGGGAGACGGCAATGGCTGCAGGGGCTGCGGAGGCGGGCGCGGCGATGTGCCTCTCGACCCTCTCGACCACGCGCCCCGCCGAGGTCGCCGCCGCCGCGCCGGGCGGTCGGCACTGGTTCCAGCTCTACGCCTTCAAGGACGAGGGCGTCACCCGGGCGCTGATGGAGGAGGCGATCGCGGCCGGCTTCGAGGCGATCCTCGTCACCGCCGACGCGCCCCCCGGCGGCAACCGGGAGCGCGACCGCCGCAACCGCTTCACCCTGCCGCAGGAGCTGGGGACGCCGAGCCTGAGCGCCGCCGTCGGCGGGGACAAGGCGCTGACGATCGAGGAGACCTTCGCGCTGATGAACCACGCCCTCACCTGGGACGACGTCGCCGACCTCGCCTCCGAGTGCAGCGTCCCGGTCTTCGTCAAGGGCCTGCTCACCGCCGAGGACGCCGAGCTGGCGCTCGAGCACGGCGCCGCCGGCGTCGTCGTCTCCAACCACGGCGGCCGCCAGCTCGACCGCTCGCTCGCCACCGCCGACGCCCTGCCGGAGATCGCCGAGGCGCTCGACGGCCGCGCCACGCTCCTGGTCGACGGCGGCGTCCGCCGCGGCGTCGACGTCGCCACCGCGCTCGCCCTCGGCGCCGACGCGGTCCTGGTCGGCCGGCCCGCCCTCTGGGGGCTCGCCGTCGCCGGCCAGGAGGGCGTCGCCCGCGTCCTCGGCCTGCTCCGCGAGGAGCTGGAGCTGACCCTCGCCCTGCTCGGCTGCACTTCACAAGCCGATCTCACTCGCGCCCACGTCCAGAGAGCGCCCCACTCGTCCGTATATTCGGTCTGAGTGACCGTTTTACGTCCCGTCTAGATGGCTCAGAGAATCCCAAGAGACGAGTCGCTCAGCCGCGTCCACGGCGTCGGCGCGCTGTTCTCCGCCGCCTACGGCAACGTCGGCTCCTCGATCTACTACGCGCTCGGCGTCACCGCCTCCTTCGCCCTCGGCCTGACCCCGGTCGCCTTCGTCATCTCCGGGCTGATCTTCGCCGCCACCGCCGCCACCTACGCCGAGGCCACCGTGATGTTCCCCGAGGCCGGCGGCTCCTCCAGCTTCGCCCGCCACGCCTTCAACGAGCTGGTCAGCTTCGTCGCCGCCTGGGGGCAGATGCTCAACTACACGATCACGGTCGCGATCTCGGCCTTCTTCGTGCCCCACTACCTGGCCGTGTTCTGGCCCTGGCTCGGCGGCAGCCCCGGCGACATCGTCGGCGGCGCGGCGCTGATCGTCGCCCTCGCCGCGATCAACATCCGCGGCACCGAGGAGTCGGCGAAACTGAACCTGATCCTCGCCGTCGCCGACCTCGCCACCCAGGTCGTGCTGGTCGGGATCGGCGTCGTCCTCGTCCTCAGCCCGCAGGTCCTGATCGACAACGTCCACCTCGGCGTCGCCCCGACCTGGAGCGACTTCGCGCTCGGGATCGCGGTCGGGATGATCGCCTACACCGGGATCGAGACGATCTCCAACATGGCCGAGGAGGCGCGCGACGCCGCCCGCACGATCCCCCGCAGCGTCGGCCTCGTGGTCGCCGCCGTGCTCGGCCTCTACCTGCTGATCCCGATCGTCGCCCTCTCGGCGATGCCGGTCGTCCACCACGGCGGCGAATACACGACCGCCCTCGGCTCCCGGTATGCCGACGACCCGATCCTCGGCATCGTCCAGAACCTCGGCCTCTCCCACGTCCCGACCGAAGTGCTGCGCTACTACGTCGGCGTCCTCGCCGCGGTGATCCTGCTGATCGCCACCAACGCCGGCCTGATCGGCGTCTCCCGCCTCACCTACTCGATGGGCCAGCACCGCCAGCTGCCGGAGGGGCTGCGCCAGGTCCACCCCAAGTACCGCACCCCCTACATCGCGATCCTGATCTTCGCCGCGATCGCGATCGTCACCCTGCTGCCGGGCCAGACCGAATTCCTGGCGACGATGTACTCGTTCGGGGCGATGCTGTCATTCACGATCGCCCACGTCGCGGTGATCCAGTTGCGCCGCAAGCAGCCCGACGTCGAGCGCACCTGGAAACCGCTGGGGAACGTCCGCGCCTTCGGCTTCGAGGTGCCGATGACGGCGGTGCTCGGCGGCCTGGGCACCTTCGCCGCCTGGATCGTCGTCATGGCCCTGAACCCGCGCACGCTCTTCGTCGGCACCGGCTGGATGGTGCTCGGGATCGCCGTCTACATCCTCTACCGCCGCCACCAGCGGCTGCCGCTGACCGAGACCGTGAAGGTGGTGCTGCCGGAGCCGCTCGGGGTCGAGGAGGTCGAGTACCGAAGCGTCCTGGTCGCCTTCGAGGACGACGAAGAATTCTCGCCGGAGATGGTCGCGACCGCGGTCAAGCTGGCCTCCAAACGCCGCCGCGGCATCCACGTCCACTCGATGATGACGGTGCCGACCAACCTGCCGCTGAACGCCGAGATGCCGGAACAGGAAACCGAAGCGCAGAGCCGGATCGAGGAGGCGAAGCTGATCGGCGGCCAGCGGGTTACCGGCCACGTGGAGCGGGTGCGGCCGGGGCAGGCGGGCTACTCGGTGGCCGACGAGGCGGCGGAGATCAAGGCGGAGGCGATCGTCGTCGGCCTCAGCTACCGCAACGGCGTGCCGCTCTACGACAAGACCCTGCAGACCATCCTCGGCGAGCGGCCCTGCCGGGTGATCGTCGTCTCCGACCCGAGCGAAAAGCCGCTGGCGATCCCTGGGGCAGCGCTGGCGGAGGCGGTGCCGTGAACGGCGAGCGCTTCTACCGCGGCGCCGTCCGCGGTTTCTCCCTCGTCTTCATCGCGATCGGCCTGGTGGTCTTGGGCCGGACCTTGGTGCATGGCGGCGGCCCCACCTCGGTCGGCTTCCTGATGGGGATCGCCTTCCTCGGCGTCGGCGTCGGGCGGCTCTGGGTCGGCGCGAGGATGGGCAGATGAGCGCGCCGGACCGCCTCCGCGAGGGGAACGGGGCGCCGCCGCGCCCCGGCGGTGCGAGCGCGCCCGGCGAGCCGCGGGGGCCGCAGGGGCCGCAGGACGAGCCGATCCTCCAGCGCGGCCTCGGGGTCCCCTGGCTCTTCGCCGCCGCCTACTCGGCGGTCGGCTTCTCGATCTACTTCGCCCTCGGCGTCGTCGCCGACCGCGGCCTCGGCCTGACGCCGCTGATCTTCCTCGCCTCCGGCCTGCTCTTCGGGCTGACCACGCTCACCTATGTCGAGGGCGGGGCGATGTTCCGCGAGCGCGGCGGCTCCTCGACCTTCGCCCGCCACGCCTTCAACGAGCTGGTCGCCTTCATCGCCGGCTGGGCGATCCTGATCGACTACCTGATCGTGATCGCCCTGGCGGCGATCTCGGTGCCGCACTACCTGGAGCCGATCTCCGGCGATCTCGCCGACCCCGGCTGGGAAATCGGGATCGCGGCAGCGGTGATCGCCGTCGTCAGCGTCCTCGGCATCCTCAACGTCACCGGCCGCGAGCGCCAGCGCCCGCTGGCGATCCTCGCCCTCGCCGACCTCGGCCTGCAGCTGGCGGTGATCGTCGTCGGCGTCTTCGCCGTCTGGCACCCGGACCGGCTGACCGAACAGATCCACCTCTTCTCGGCGCCGAGCGCCCGCGGCATCATCTACGCGGCGGTGGTGGCGATGCTGGCCTACGCGGGAATCGAGGCTGCCTCGGACCTGGCCCCGGACATCGACGTCAGCCGCCGTGACTTGAAGCGGATCGCCAGCCTCGGCGCCCTCGGAGTGCCGCTCGTCTACGCCGGGATGGCGGCAATCGCGCTGATGGCGGTGCCGGTGGTCGGCGGCCCGCAGGGTCCGCACACGGCGCTGGGGGGCCAGTTCGTCGAGGAGCCGGTGCTGGGGGTGGTCTCCGCGTACCACCCGGCCTGGGTGGCCGAGACGATGCGCTGGCTGGTGGCGGTAGTGGCGACGCCGGTGCTGATCTGGGCCGCCAGCACCTCGATGCTCGGCGTCTCGCGCCACATCTACACGCTGGCGATCAACCGCCAGATCCCGAGCTGGCTCGGCAAGCTGGAGAAGCGCACCGCGACCCCCTACATCGCGATCGTGATCAGCGGCGTGATCGCGATCGGCCTCGTCATTCCCACCAACGTCAAGCTGCTGGCCTCGATCTACGCCTTCGGGGCGACGCTGGCGATCACCATCGCCCACCTCTCGATCATCCGCCTGCGGGTCAAGGCGCCCGACAAAGGGCGGCCGTTCCGCATCCCGATGGGCGTCCCCTGGGGGACGGCGGAGCTGCCGCTGCCGGCGATCGTCGCGGCGCTGCTCAGCGCCCTCGCCTTCGTCAGCGTCCTCGCCTTCCACACGACCGCGCGCTGGGTCGGGCTCGGCTGGATGGCCTTCGGGCTCGTCTTCTACGTCGTCTACCGCAAGCTGGTCGAGGGGACGACGCTGACCAAGCGCGTCTCGGTGACCGAGCGGGCGCTGACCAAGCAGGTGCCGGAGGTCGAGTTCAGCAACATCCTGGTGCCGGTCTTCGGGACCAAGTTCGACGACGACATCGTCGCCACCGCGGGGCGTCTGGCCGCGGCCGAGCAGGCCGACTCCAGGGACGGCGGCGAGTCGCGGCTCGACGTCGTCTACGTGATCGAGGTGCCGCTGACGCTGCCGCTCGACGCGAAGCTGCCGCCCGAGCGCGAGGAGCAGGCGCGGCGGGCGCTGGAGCGGGCGCGCGAGGTGGGGGAGGAGTACGAGGACGTGGTCGTCACCACCGACGTGATCCGGGCTCGCAAGATCGGCGCCGGCATCCTCGAGGCGGCGCGGCGCTGCAACGCCGAAGCGATCGTGATCGGCGGCGAGCCGCCGACCAAGATCCGCGGCGGCGGCGTGCTGGGCGGCATCGGCGCTGCGAAGCCGGCGGAGATCGGCGCCGCGACCGAGTACGTACTGAAGAAAGCACCCTGCCGGGTTCTGCTCACGGCTCCGCCCGAACCCTGACGACCCCTCGCCGCAGACTAGTATCCGCGGCTATGTTCGTTCTGATCGTCGGCTGCGGCCGAGTCGGCTCCTCGGTGGCCCGGGCGATGCTCCGCGAGGGGCACCAGGTCTCCTGCCTCGACGAGGACCCGGAGTCGCACGCCCGGCTCGAGGTCGGGCTGGAGAAGAGCTGGGAGGACCTCGGCGGGCAGTTCACCGTCGGCGCCGGGCTGGAGACCGAGGCGCTGGAGGCCGCCGGGATTCAGGACGCGGACGTCTTCATCGCCTCCACCGACGGAGACAACACCAACATCGTCATCGCCCAGATCGCCCAGCGCCGCTACGAAGTGCCGACCGTGATCGCCCGCGTGCTCGACCCGCTGCGGGCCGAGTGGTACCAGCGCCAGGGCCTGAACACGGTCTGCCCGACCCGGGTCGCGATCGACATGCTGGAGGCGGCGGTGCGCGATGCCGCCGGCCGCGGTGGAGCCCCCGACGAGGCCGCCTCGGCGGCATAGGGAGCGCGGACAGGCATGTACATCATCGTCGTCGGAGCGGGGAAGGTCGGCTGGAACCTGGCTCGCGAGCTGCTCGGCAAGGGTCACGAGGTGACGCTGATCGAGAGCGACCGGCGCCGCTACCTGACCGTTGAGCAGGAGCTCGAGCACAACGTCTCCTACGGCGACGCCTCCGAGCTCTGGGTGCTGGAGCGGGCCGGGATTCAGCGCGCCGACATGGTGATCGCGGTCACCGGCGACGACGAGGACAACATGCTGATCTGCCAGGTGGCGAAAGAGAAGTACCTGGTCGACCAGATCATCGCCCGCGTCAACAACCCGCGCAACCGCCACCACTTCGACCTGCTCGGGATCAGGCCCTGGGTCTCGGCGACCGACCTGATCCTGCGCCTGCTCGAGCACGAGGTGCCCGAGTACGGGCTGGTCCACCTGCTCGACCTCCAGCAGGAGCAGCTGGAGATCATCGAGATGCTGCTGGGCAAGAACTCCAGCGTCACCGGGCGCCGGGTCGGCGACCTGCAGATGCCGGAAGGAAGCCTGCTGATCTCGGTCCTGCGCGAGGGCAAAGGGTTCGTTCCCAGTGCCGACACGGTCCTGCAGGAAGGCGACGAGATCCTCGCCGTCCTCGATCCGGGCAAGGAGGACGACCTGAAAGCGCTCTTCGGGCCCGAAGGCAACGGCAACGGCGCCAACGGGTCCGACGGCGGGTAAGACCGCCGCAAGTTCAGACGCTAACCGGGTAGGAGTTCGGAGACCAACCGGATAGGAGCTTTCTGCGATGGCCGATCGTGAAGTCGATTTCCTGCTGATCGGCGGGGGCATGGCCTCCGCCCACTGTGCCTCGGAGCTGCGCCGGCGCGGCGCGGAGGGCTCGATCCTGCTGGTCGGGCGCGAGCCCGAGCCGCCCTACGAACGGCCGCCGATCTCGAAGGAGTACCTGCGCGGCGACGCCGGTCGCGAGGACGCCCATGTCAACTCCGTCTCCTGGTACGAGGAGAACGGGGTCGAGCTGCTGACCTCGCGCAACGTGCTCTCGCTCGACGCCGAGGCGCGGACGGCGAGGATCCAAGGCGGGGAGGAGGTCGCCTTCGGCAAGGCCCTGTTCGGAACCGGGGCGATGGTCAACATACTCCGCGTCGAGGGGGCCGAGAACGAGGGAATCCACTACCTGCGCGCCTTCGGCAACGCCGATGCCATCCGCGCCGATGCCGAGGGGGCCGAGCACGTGGTCCTGATCGGGGGCAGCTACATCGGCTGCGAGGTCGCTGCCTCGCTGACCGCGCGGGGGACGAAGTGCACGATCATCGCGATGGAGGACGTGGCGCTGTCGCGCACCTTCGGCGAGCAGGCCGGGCGCTGGTTCCAGGAGCAGCTGGAAGAGCACGGCGTCACCTTCCATGGCGGCGAGACCCTGGGCGCCTTCGAGGGCGACGGCCGGGTCAAGGCGGTCGTCACCGAGAGCGGGCTGACGGTCGAGTGCGACGCGGTCGTGGTCGGGGCCGGCGTGCGGCCGGACGCGATGCTGGCGCAGCGGGCCGGGATCGAGGTCGGCGACGGCGGCATCGTCTGCGACTCGAAGCTGCAGGCCTCGGTGCCGGGGATCTACGCGGCCGGCGACTGCTGCTCGTATGAGAGCGTCGTCCACGGCCGCCGCATCCACGTCGAGCACTGGGATGTGGCCATGCAGCAGGGCCAGCACGCCGCCGGCAACATGCTCGGCGACGAGGCGGACTATGAAGTCGTGCCCTACTTCTTCAGCGATCTGGCCGACTGGGCCGGCCTCGAGTATGTCGGGCCGGCCTACGAGTGGGACGAGGAAGTCTGGCGCGGCGACCGCGAGAGCGGCGAGTTTTCGGTCTGGTACCTGCAGGGCAGCCGCGTCGCCGGCTGCCTCAGCGTCGGCCGCTCCGAGGAACTGGCCGAAGCGCGGGAGAAGATCGCCGCAGGCGCCGGGCTCACCTGAGCTCCCACGCCGCGCCCGATATCCTGCGGAGACGCCGTTGCGGCCTGGTGTAATGGCAGCACGCCTCGCTCTGGACGAGGTAGTCGGGGTTCGAGTCCCTGGGCCGCAGTACCCGCACGCCCGTAACTCCCTGCAAAGCCGTCGAATCGCTTTGCTAGTTTCGCCCCCGTGAAGATCCCCACCGGCAAGACGATCCTGATCCTGCTCGCTCTCGTGGCGGCGCTGTTCGTCGCCGGCTGCGGTGGTGGTGGCAGCGAAACGACCGAAACGACCGCGACCACGACCGAAGAACCGCAGTCGCTGACGAAGGCCGAACTGATCAAACAGGGCGACGCGATCTGCGGCGAGGTGAACGCAGCCGTCGGCGCGCTCGGCTCCGAAGCCTCCGAAGCGGCGGTGCAGGGAGAGATCGAAAAGACCTCCAACCTCTACATCGGCATGGTGGAACGCCTGAAGGAACTGGGGACGCCGGAAGGCGACAGCGGCGAATACGCCAAGTTCTGGGAATCGGCCGAAGAACTGGCCAAAATCGAGGGCGAAGTCAAGCTCGCGGCCGAACGCGAAGACACCACCGCGCTCGGCGAAGCGGCAAGTAACGCCGCACCCGCGCTCGAAGAATTCCAGTCGCAGGCGGCGACCTACGGCTTCGAAGACTGCAGCAAAGGCCCGAGCGAAGTGACCCCGGGCGGCACCGGCTCCGGCTCCGAAGCGGGCGGGGCCGGCACGGAAGAAGCCGCCCCCGAAGAAGGCGGCGTCGAACCCGAAGCGGAAGCCGTCGAACCGGAAGTCGAAGAAGTGGCGCCCGAAGAAGCACCGGCTCCCGAAACGGGCGGTGCCGGCGGCGGCACCGAACCGGCGCCCGAAGGCGGCGAATCCGGCGGCTCAGGCTCCGGCGGCGTCGGCCCGGGTTAACACTGCAGGACCAAGCTCACTCGGTATAGGGGACGGGTATCCCCCGACCAACCGGGGTTTCACGCCAGAGGCGCGACAGGCTGTCCCCGAACGTCGCGGGTGCGCGTAACAGGACGCCGGTCGGCCGG
>JBQCHH010000030.1:0-10945 GCA_051954855.1 Solirubrobacterales bacterium
GAACCCGCTTCCAAGACGTCCCCGACGCCCCCGTGACCAAGTTCCAGATCAGCTTCTTCGGCGGCAAGAGGAGCCTGATCGAAAACCACGCCGACCTCTGCCGGGGCATCCACCGGGCGAGGGTGGTGTTCAAGGCGCAGAGCGGGCGGGTCTCCAGGCAGGGGCCGCTGATTGGGACGAGTTGTGGGGGGAAGTAGGGGGCCCGCCTAGTTCGACTGGCTCGTCGGTCGGATCAAGATCTCGTTGACGTCTACGCCCTCGGGTTGTTCGTGGGCGTAGACGACGGCGCGGGCGATGTCGTCGTCTTGAAGGGCTGATTTGCCGGGGCGGTTGTCGAAGAAGGGGGTGTCGACCATGCCGGGCTCGATCAGGGTGACGCGGATGGCGTGATTGTCGTGCATATGGCGCAGCTCCTGGCGCAGGGACTCGCCGATCGCCGTCGCCGCCCACTTGGTCGCCGAGTAGAGCGAGCCGGGCAGTGCTCGACGGCCGGCCACCGAGCTGGTGATGAGGAAGTGGCCGTCGCCGCGCTCGAGCAGGTGGGGGAGGGTGGCGCGGATCGTCAGCGCCACGCCGTAGACGTTGGTGAGCACCATCGAGCGCCAGTGCTCGGCCGACTCCTCGAGGAAGCCGCGGGTGGCGCCGAAGCCGGCGTTGGCGAAGACCGCGTCGATGCGGCCGAAGCGCTCCAGCGCCGTCGCCGTCAGCGCCTGCACCTCATCCCACTCGGTCACGTCGCAGCGCACGGCGATCGCCCACTCCTCGCCGCCGAGCTCCGCGGCCAGCTCCTCCAACTCCTCCAGCCGCCGCGCCGCCAGCACCAGCCGGTACTGCGAGGCCGCCGCCCGGGCGGTCGCGGCGCCGATGCCGCTGCTGGCGCCGGTGATCAGGAGGACGGGATCGTCGGCCATGCCGTGATTCTCCCACGCCGCCGGATTGCGATAATCCCGATTGCTCGTGGACCCTCAGCGAAAGCGGAAGATCCGGCTCGTCGTCGCGCTCAGCGTGGCGGTGCTGCTCTCGGTGGCGCTCATCTACACCTCGTTTGCGGCCTCGACTGAGGCGAAGCAGCCCTCGGAACTGATCGGCGCCGCCCCCGGCACCAGCTACGAGATGACGGGCACGGTCGTCAAGGGGTCGATCCGCCACCACGGCAACGGCATCGCCTTCAAGGTCGTCGACCGCGATGAAACGGGCCAGAGCCTGCCGGTGACCTACCACGGCACCGTCCCGGACCCCTTCCGCGGCGGTCGCGAGATCGTCCTCACCGGTCAACTGCAGAACGGCACCTTCGTCGGCGAACCGGAAACCCTGATCACCAAGTGCCCGTCGAAGTTCACCACTAAGTCGAATGGCTAGCATCGTCGGCAGCGCCCTATTGGGCCTCGCCTTCCTCGCAGCGGTCCTGGCCGCAGCCCTGGCCCTGGCCGGGCGCAACGGCGACCGCCGCCGGGTCGAGCTCTCGCGCCGCGTCGTCTACGCCTTCTGCGGCCTGCTCACCCTCTGCGTGGTGATCATCGAGGTCGCCTTCGCGACGAACGACTTCGGCTTCAAAATCGTCCAGGAACACTCCTCGATCGAGACGCCGGCCTTCTACAAGCTGGCGGCGATGTGGTCGAGCCAGGAAGGCTCGCTGCTGCTCTGGGCATGGGTGCTCTCGATCGCCTCCAGCGTCGCTCTCTGGGCGACTCGCGACAAGCTGCGTGAGATCGTCCCCTACGCGACCGCGGTGATGATGGGCATCGCCGCCTTCTTCACCGGGCTGATGCTGTTCGCTCCCGACGTCAACCCGTTCACGCCGCTCTCGCCGGCGCCGAGCGACGGGATCGGCCTCAACCCGCTGCTGCAGCACCCGAGCATGATGATCCACCCGCCGATGCTCTACTCGGGCTACGTGGCGATGACGGTGCCGTTCGCCTTCGCGATCGGCGCCCTCATCACCCGCCGCCTCGACGCCGAGTGGATCCGCTCGACCCGTCGTTTCGCCCTGGTCGCCTGGACCTTCCTCGGCTTCGGCCTCCTGCTCGGCGCCCGCTGGTCCTACACCGAGCTCGGCTGGGGCGGCTACTGGGCCTGGGACCCGGTCGAGAACGCGGCGCTGATGCCGTGGCTGCTCGGCACCGCCTTCCTGCACTCGATCATGGTCCAGGAGAAGCGGGGGATGCTGAAAGTCTGGAACGCCTGCCTCGTCGTCGGCTCCTTCTCGATGGCGCTGCTCGGCACCTTCCTCGTCCGCTCCGGCGTCCTGCAGTCGATCCATGCCTTCGGCGACAACACCGTCGGCCCCTACATACTCGTCCTGATCGGCATCGTGGTGATCGGCTCGACCCTGCTGATCGTCAGCCGCCTCGACGACCTGCGCTCGCCGAAGCGGATCGATTCGCTGGTCTCGCGCGAGGCGGTCTTCCTCGTCAACAACCTGCTCCTGATCGGGCTGACCGCGGTGATCTTCTGGGGCACCTTCTTCCCGCTGATCTCCGAACTCTTCACCGGCAACAAGGCCTCGCTGGCTGCGCCCTGGTTCGACCGCTACACGACGCCGCTGGCGATCCTGCTGGTCCTCTTCACCGGGATCGGGCCGCTGCTGGCCTGGCGCCGGGTCAGCTGGGAGTCGGCCAAGCGCGTCTTCCGGGTGCCGCTCGCGATTGGGCTGGTGGCGGCGCTGGCGCTGGCGATCTTCACCGACGCCGCCCACAAGCCCTGGGCGCTGGCGCTGTTCGCCTTCGCCGCCTTCGCGCTGGCGGGTCTGGCGCAGGAGTTCTGGACCGGGGCCGCCGCCCGCCGCCGCCTCACCGGCGAATCGACGCCCGCCGCGCTGGTCGGCCTGGTCAGCCGCAACCGCCGCCGCTACGGCGGCTACATCGTCCACGCGGGCGTCGCCGTGCTGCTGATCGGCATCGCCGCCTCCTCGAGCTTCCAGACCAACCGCAACGTCGATCTCAGACCGGGCCAGAGCACGACGATCGACGGCTACGAAGTGACTTACGTCCGCCCGACCGCCAGCGTCGACAAACTCGCCTTCACCGCCGGCGCGGTGCTGAGGGTCGTCAAGGGGGGCGAAGAATTCACCCTGCACCCGACCCGCAACTTCTACCGTCAGACCGGGACCGGAAGCAGTTCGATCGGCGGTTACTTCGGCGGCGAATCGGACAGCAACATCGGCCTCGAAGCGGGGCTGACGAGGGACTTCTGGACCGCCGAGCAGCCGAACATCACCGGCATCGAGGCAGCCGCCCGTCGCGCCGACGAAGGCTTCAAAACCTGCGTCGAAGGTAGACCGGGGACGCCGCCGCAGTGCAAAGCGGTGGGGGCGATGATGCGGGCGGCGCTCGCCAATCCGAAGCTGCGGCCGGCGGCGACGGCGCAGATCGAAAAGCTGCAGGAGGTGACCGCGCAACAGATCGCCCGTGGCTACCTGGCCGAAAACAGCGCCGCTACCTTCAAGGTGATCGTCAACCCGCTGGTCACCTGGATGTGGATCGGCGGGCTGATCGCTCTGGCCGGGGGGCTGATCGCGATCTGGCCCACGCGCAGCCGTCGCCGCGGCGCCCTCGTCCGCACCGAGGCCGACGCCCGCAAGGAAGCCAAATACCGCGAGATCCGCGACGCCGAGCTCGACCACGCCGCCGGCAAGCTCTCCGACGATGACTTCGCCGTGGTTGACGCCGAGCTGCGGCGTGAAGCACTGGAGATCCTCAACGCGAACGGCAACGCGACCAATGGCGAGGCGACGCCGAGCGAGGCGAACGGCCATGCCGCGAACGGGGCAAACGGTAACGACGCCGAGCCCCATACGCCGGAAAAAGTCGAGCAAAGCTAGACTCTGTCCCGATGTTCACGTTCTTCAGCATCATCCAGGTGATCGTGGCGATCGTCCTGATCTTCCTGATCCTGCTCCACTCAGGCAAAGACGCCGGTCTCTCCGGCGCCTTCGGCATCGGCAGCGGCGGCAGCTCGATCGGCGGCGGCTCGATGGTCGAGCGCAACCTCGACCGCGCCACCGTCTTCTTCGCGGTCGTGTTCGCCCTGAACACGATCCTGCTGCTGAAGCTCTAACAGCGGCGGAGCCCGGAGAGGGCTCTCCGTCGCAAAATTGAGAGGCTCCTACGAGCCCTGCCCCGGGGTCCGTGAACCCGGAGACAATTCGCTGCGTCCTGTAACCATCCTTGACAAAATCTGTATCTGTGTAAAAATCGCAGACTAGATAGGGCTGGCTGACAAGGAAGGGGCGGCATGGAGGCACATGCGGAGCACGCGCATCATCATCACCACGACGAGGTGGAGGTCAATCCGGCCGAGTGGACCGACGGCAAGCGCTACGCCTGGATGCTGGGGATCGTCGTGCCGCTGGCGCCGTTCTTCGCCTGGTTCTACTGGTCGCTGACGGGCTTCGGCGGCTTCTGGTTCATGGGGCCGTTCCTCGTCTTCGTCCTCTTCCCGTTGCTCGACATCGCGATCGGGATGGACTCGACCAATCCGCCCGACAGCGTTCTCAAGTTCCTCGAGCAGGACCACTACTACCGCTGGTGCACCTACCTCTTCATCCCGATCCAGTACGCCGGGCTGATCTTCGCTTGCTGGATGTGGGCGAGCGGCGACCTGTCGGTCGTCGAATCGATCGGGCTGGCGCTGACGATGGGCGTCGTCGGCGGGATCGCGATCAATACCGCCCACGAGCTCGGCCACAAGCGCGCCAACTCCGAGCGCTGGCTGAGCCGCGTCGCCCTCGCCCAGACCGGCTACGGTCACTTCTTCATCGAGCACAACCGCGGCCATCACGTCCGCGTCGCCACCCCCGAGGACCCGGCCAGCTCCCGCCTTGGGGAGAGCTTCTGGGCCTTCCTGCCGCGCACCGTCGCCGGCAGCCTGCGCTCGGCCTGGGAGCTGGAGGGCGTCCGCCTCGATCGGCTCGAAAAGCCGCACTGGAGCATCCACAACGACGTCCTCAGCGCCTGGGCGATGACCGTCGTCCTGTTCGCTGGCCTCGCCGTCGCCTTCGGACCGGTCGTCCTGCCCTTCCTGCTGATCCAGGCGGTGGTCGGTTTCTCCCTGCTGGAGGTCGTCAACTACCTCGAGCACTACGGCCTGCGACGGCAGAAACGTGAGGACGGACGCTATGAGCGCTGCCGCCCCGAGCACAGCTGGAACAGCAACAACGTCGCCTCCAACGTGCTCCTTTACCACCTGCAGCGCCACAGCGACCATCACGCCAACCCGACCCGCCGCTACCAGGCCCTGCGCCACGTTGACGAGGCGCCGCAGCTGCCGACCGGCTACGCGGGGATGATCGTGCTGGCGTGGTTCCCGCCGCTCTGGCGCCGGGTGATGGACCCGCGGCTGCTCGACCACTACGAAGGCGACGTGGCCCGGGCGAACATCCAGCCGCGCAAGCTCGACCGCGTGCTGGCGCACTACGGGAGGGCCGCATGAGCGCCTGGCGCTGCCCTAGCTGCGACTACGTCTTCGACGAGGAGGCGGGCCACCCGCGGGAGGGTTTCCCGCCAGGGACGGCGTGGGCGGAGGTGCCCGACGACTGGGCCTGCCCCGACTGCGGCGTGCGCGACAAGGTCGATTTCGAACCCGCGGGTACCAGCACCTGACCGCTTCCGCTGCGACGATAAGGGGGATGGCCAGCTCGAGGACCCCTTACCAAGAGGCGGCGCGGGAGCTCCTGCGGCAGACCGTCTTCGATGCCGCCCGCGATCTGCTGGCCCAGCAGCCGTGGGCGGAGATCACGATGGCGGATGTCGCCGCCGGCGCCGGCGTCAGCCGCCAGACCCTCTACAACGAGTTCGGCAACCGCAACGAGTTCGGCTTCGCCTTCGTCATCCACGAGGCCGAACATTTCATGGACGGGGTCGAGAAAGCGGTGCTGGAGCACCGCGACGAGCCGCGGGCGGCGGTGCGGGCGGCGCTGCGCCTGTTCCTCGCCACCGCCGGCGAGGACCCGCTGATCCGCATCCTCCTCAGCGACGACGGCACGGGGGGGATGCTTCCCTTCGTCACCACCCAGGGACTGCCGGTCGTCCAGTGGGCGGCGAGCCGTCTTGCAGGAGTCATCGCCGAGGGCTGGCCGGAGGCGCCCGAGGCTGACGTCAACGTGCTGGCCGAAAGCCTGGTGCGGCTGGCGATCAGCTACGTGACCACGCCCGGCGACGCGCCCGAAGAGACGGCCGAAACCGTGGCCGAGCTCTTGGGACCGTTCATCGACAAGGCGCTCGGCACGGCGGCTCGGTGACCGTTTAGCGGGCGAGTCGCGCCTCGAAGAACATCATCGGCCCGGAGCGTCGGATCGAGTGGTCGGTGAACCCTGCCTGACGCAACCAGTCGACGATGTCTTCGGCGCTGCCGACCTGCCCGAAGTCGCCCGCGCCCGGCCGGACCAGCAGCCTCTGCCGCAGACTCTCGCTGCCGGTGACGAAGGTCGAACCGACCAGGCGAGCGCCGGGCTTGAGGATCCGCGATGCCTCGGCGAGGGCCGCCGCTCGCTCATCGAAGCAATGTAGGCCCCAGTAGGAGAGAAAGAGATCGGCGCTCGCATCCGGCAGCGGAATTTTGCTGGCGTCGGCATGGATCAACTCCACTTGGGTCAGGCCGCGGCTTTGCGCGCGTCTGCGCGCCCGCCCCAGCATCGAAGGGGAGAGGTCGATGGCTAGGAAGTGTGCCTCCTGTTCGGGCGAGAGCACCCGCAAGGCGGGGCCGGCGCCGCAGGGGCAATCGACAACGGTGCCGCCGCTCGGGACCCCGGCCACCGCCGTCATGCTCTCGTAATAGGGACGCACGTTTGCACCCCAGACGATCCTTGCGACCAGCCGACTCAGTCGCGGATGCTCCATATAGGCGCTGTAGGCGGCACCGAAGGGCGATGCGTAAAAGTCGCTGCGCGACATCGGACGGGAGTTTAGGCTCGGCCGATGCTCTCGCCGAAACTGGATGCGCTCGGCGTCCGTCCCCTGAAGGCGGCCGACGCCGCCGAGCTCTATGCGGTCGTCGAGGCCAACCGCGAGCACCTGGCGCGGTGGATGCCATGGGCGGCGGCCCAGGATCTCCCGGCGACGGAAAAGTTCGTTGCCGAGGCCGAAGCCCAACTGGCCCGCAACGACGGCTTCCAGGCAGCGATCGCTCCCGAGGGCAGGATCGTCGGCGTTGCCGGCTTCCACTCAATTGACTGGACCAACCGCAACACCAGCATCGGCTACTGGCTTACCGAGCACGCCCAGGGCAAAGGAACGATGACCACCGTCGTCCGCGCCCTCGTCGACCACGCTTTCAGCGAGTGGAACCTCCACCGCATCGAGATCCACTGCGCCCCCGCCAATTACCGCAGCCGCGCCATTCCCAAGCGGCTCGGCTTCCGCGAAGAAGCCGTGTTGAGAGAGCCCGAGCTGGTCGGCGGCCGGTACCTCGACACGGTTGTCTATGGGGTGCTGGAGGACGAGTGGGGGTGAGTCCGCTCTCGCTACGAGGAACTCGAATCTGCCGTTACATCTCAGCCGGCGAAGGCTTTATGTACCGCCTTCAGCTCCATAGTGTGGAATTCGAGCTCGGCCATCGGATCGTTCCCGACCTGTCGTCCCAGTTCCCGGGCTAGCTTGAAGAAGCCAGACCCTGGAACGTGGTCCTCCCCTTTTCGAACAACGACCGCGGAGAGCATGACGCCCATCCGCGCGTCGCTCTCCCGAGATACGTCGTCAAGCAGACTCGCCAGATCATTCGAGTCGCGTTCCAGGTGAACTGCCTTCACTCGCGGCGTCAACTGCGAGTAGTAGATCGTCTTGCCTCGACGGGCGACTGCTTCCAGCTCCGCTCTGATTTCCTCTCGCGCTTGGCTCTCCCGATCCATGAACTTAGTCTAGGTCGGAGAACAGCGCGGAAGTGCGGCTGAGAGGAGTCGAACCTCCACGGGTGTTTCCACCCACAAGGCCCTCAACCTTGCGCGTCTACCAGTTCCGCCACAGCCGCTTGAGGGCGAGGGATTCTAGATGGTTGCTTGCAGAGGGAGGGGGGAGGTTGCGGGTGTCCGGGGGGCGCGGTACTCTGCGAACAAGTGTTCGAACCCATTTTGCGGCTGTTGACCCGGAGGAAAGCGGAGCGACGATGGTTGACCTTGATCTGACCAAGCGGCAGAAGGAGATCTTCGACTTCATCCGCAAGTACGCGGCGAAGACCGGCTACCCGCCGACGGTGCGGGAGATCGGCAAAGCGGTTGGGCTGCACTCCTCCTCGACCGTGCACGCGCACCTGGCCAACCTGGAGAAGCTGGGGCTGGTCAAACGCGATCCCTCGAAGCCGCGGGCGATCGAGCTGCTCTTCGACAAGGCCAAAAGCGCGATCAAGTCCGGCAACGGGCTGCCGCTGGTCGGGCAGGTCGCGGCGGGCGAGCCGATCCTGGCCGAAGAGAACATCGAGGAGTATCTCGAGATCCCCGACGTGATCGGCGGCGAGGACGGCGACTACATCCTCCAGATCCGCGGCGAAAGCATGAAGGACGCCGGCATCCTCGAAGGCGACTACGTGATCGTGCGGCCGAGCGACGATGCCGCCGACGGCGAGATCGTCGTCGCGTTGATCGGCGAGGAGGCGACCGTGAAGCGGATCTACCGCGAAAAAGACCACATCCGGCTGCAGCCCGAAAACGAGGAAATGGAGCCGATCCTCACCACCGAAGCGCGGGTGCTGGGCAAGGTGGTTGGCGTCTTCCGCAAGGTCTGAATGACGGCCCCAGGCGTCGCTATGCGGCGTCCTCGGTCGTCCAAATAGCTGCTGCTATTCGGACTCCCTGCGTCCTTGCCTAGCAACGCCTGGACCTCGTCATGGCCATTGCTCTGACTGGATCTTCTCCTCGTAGCTCCGCTGGCGCCGGCGGGCGTCCCACATCACCAGGGGCGGCATCCGCACGTACGTCGAGTGCCCAGGCCCGCGCTTCGCCGCTCAGCTCGGCGGCGACCCGGTCGGCCGCGCCGGCGTCGACGTCGGTACCAAGGAGGGCCGATTGTTGGCGAAATCCCCCCGTCGAGCTACCATCCAGGGGCGGGCTGAGCGGACCGCGGAGGGAGAGAAAACCCTTCGAGGAAAGTCCGGACACCACAGGGCAGGGCGGTGGGTAACGCCCACCCGGGGAAACCCGCGGGAAAGTGCCACAGAAATGACACGGCCGATGGCGCGGCCTCAGCTGAGTCGCGTACAGGCAAAGGTGAAATGGTGCGGTAAGAGCGCACCGGCGTTGCGGTGACGCAGCGGCCAGGCAAACCCCGCCCGGTGCAAGGCCAAGCAGGACCGTCGACCCGGCTCGGCGAGGTCCAGGTAGGCCGCAGAGATAGATGGCCGCTCACGACAGGATCCGGCTTACAGGCCCGCTAAGGAAAAGGCCCCAAAAGGGGCCTTTTCTATGCTCAGACACGCCGGTTTGCAACGGCTTCATGTTTTCCGTCTTAGCGTTTGCTAATCTGCCGCCAACTTCCGCTGAATCTTCGCCTACATAACGCGAGGAGCGGGGGACCCGATCAGTTGGGGCGAGTCGCGGCCAGTGCCGCGTAGCGCAGCTCTTTCAGCGCGAGCCCGTCAGCTAACCCCGCAAGCGCCTGGAAAGAGATGCCGACGATCAACCAAACCTCCCTGCGCTGGGTTCTTGCCCTGGCTGCCATCCTGGCCCTGATGGCCGGCGCCGCGGCCGGTGCCAAGGCTGCCACCGGCGGCGCTTCCGCCTCTGAAGGCAGCTCCAGCGAAGAAGAAATCGCCTTCAGTCCGTACCGCTACGGCGGCGCCAGCTGGTATGGACCGGGCCTCTGGGGACATAAGACGGCCTGCGGGGAGACGCTGCGGCGAGGCACGATCGGAGTCGCACATAAGAAGCTCCCCTGCGGCACCAAAGTCAAGTTCCTCTACCACGGTCACGTCCTCATTACGCAGGTGATCGACCGCGGCCCCTACGTCAAGGGTCGCTCCTGGGACCTGACCCAGGCGGCGAGCGAACAGCTCGGCCTCGAAGGCGTGGCGCGGGTCCGCTACGCGATCGCCCTCAACTACGCCAGTAGCCTCGGCTAGTTCGCTAATTGCGGCCTTCTCCGGCCGCTCCGACGTTTACGCTCCTGTGTTCAGGCAGGTGCCCAACGACGAGAGGAGCAGTGTTGAGTCCGAAGTCTTCGCAGGTTGCAGTTGCCAAGGCCCAGAGGGGGCGCTGGCTGCTCATGGCGCTCTTCGCCTGCTCGCTGCTCCTCGTCAGCCTGGTCGCCGACGGCAACGCCGCGTCCAAGACCCCGAAAGTGACCGTCATCCTTGGCAGCACCGCGACCCAGCCTGACCCGTCCTGCCCGAACCTGCCCTGCCAGGCGGTCGGCAGCGTCACCGGCTTCCAGGTCGATAACGGCCAGACCAAGCTCCCCTTCCTCGTCCCGCACGACGGCACGATCAAGGAATGGACGCTGACCCTGGCCCAGCCGACCAACAGCCAGCGCTCCTTCTTCAACGGTTTCTTCGGCACCCCGCCGGAGGCGCGCCTGGCGATCCTCCGCCGCGTCCCCGGAACCAACCCGCCCCGCTACGTCCTCCGTCGTCAAGGCTCGATCAAGGTGCTCTCGCCCTACCTGGGGCAGACGATCAAGGTCGGCTCCAACCTCAAGGTCGAAAAGGGCGACATCGTCGGCCTCACCGTCCCCACCTGGGCGCCGGCTTTCGCGCAGGAACTGAGCGCCACCAACGTCTGGCGCGCCAGCCGTGAACCAGGCACCTGCAAAAACGCCACGGACATCCGCCAAGGCGAACCGCAAGAGAAGCTCGGCAGCCGGGCGATCTACGGCTGCAAATACACCACCGCCCGCCTCCTCTACACCGCCACTCTTGTAGAGGGGCAGTAGAGCCCAGCTTTGAGCCGAGAGCGGGGGTCTTCGTCGCCGGGCCAGCTGTCGAGGGCGGTGGGGGGGTAACCCCCCCACCCCCCCCCCGGGGG
>JBQCHH010000031.1:0-8273 GCA_051954855.1 Solirubrobacterales bacterium
GTGCCCATCAGGATCCGCTTCACCGGCACCTCCAGCGCCTTGCCGCTCAACGTCCGCGGCACCTCGTCGATCTGAAAGACCTCGTCTGGCACATGGCGAGGCGAGCAGCGCTCGCGCACGCGGCGGGCGATTTCCCGCGGCAGCTCCTCGTCCAGCTCCGCCCCCTCGCGCATGACGACGAAGAGCGGCATCCAGCCGTCGGTCCCCGGTCGCGGCACGTCGACGACCAGCGCGTCGACGACCTCGTCGAGGCTGAGCACGGCGCGGTAGATCTCGCTCGTCCCCATGCGGATGCCGCCGCGGTTGATGGTCGAGTCGGAGCGGCCGTAGATGATCGCCGTCCCGCGCCGGGTCAGTTCCAGCCAGTCGCCGTGGCGCCAGACGCCGGGGAACATCTCGAAGTAGCTCTCGCGGTAGCGGCTGCCGTCCTCGTCGCCCCAGAGGTAGATCGGCATCGAGGGCATCGGCTCGGTCACGACCAGCTCACCGACCTCTTCCACCACCGGCTCGCCGGCTTCGTTCCGGGCCTCGACCGCCGCCCCCAGCGCCCGCGCCTGCAGCTCGCCGCGGTAGACGGGGAGCGTCGCCACGCCGCCGACGAAGGCGGTGCAGAGGTCGGTGCCGCCGCTGGTCGAGAAGAGCCAGGTGTCGGCGCCGATCTGCTCGTAGATCCAGTCGAAGCCCTCGGGGGAGAGGGGGGAGCCGGTCGAGCCGACTGCCTTCAGGGCACTGAGGTCGCGGTCGGCGTCAGGCTCGACCCCCGCCTTCATGCAGGCGGCTATGTAAGCGGCGCTGGTCCCGAACATCGTGATCCGCGCCCGCTCGGCCAGGTCCCAGAGCACGCTCATGTCCGGGTGGCCCGGGTTGCCGTCGTAGAGGACGATCGCCGCGTCGGTCAGCAGCCCGGAGACGATGAAGTTCCACATCATCCAGCCGGTCGTCGTGAACCAGAAGAGGCGGTCGCCGGGGTGGGCGTCGACGTGTAGGTGCAGCTTCTTCAGGTGCTCGAGCAGGATGCCGCCTTGGCCCTGGACGATCGCCTTCGGCAGGCCGGTGGTGCCGGAGGAGTAGAGGACCCAGAGCGGGTGGTCGAAGGGGACTCGCTCGAAGCGCAGCGGCGCGCCCTCGCCCTCGGCGAGCAGGTCGTCCCAGGGGAGCGCGTCGCGCAGGCCGGAGAGGTCGGGGTCCTCGCTGAGATAGGGGAGGACGACGGTCCGCTCCAGGCTCGGCATCGCCTCCTGCAGCTGGGCGACGACCTCGCGGCGGTCGAAGTCCTTGCCGCCGTAGCGGTAGCCATCGACCGCGAAGAGGACCTTGGGCTCGATCTGGGCGAAGCGGTCGACGACGCTGGCGGGGCCGAAGTCGGGTGAGCAGCTCGACCAGACGGCGCCGATCGAGGCGGTGGCTAGGAAGGCGACGATCGCCTCGGGGATGTTCGGCATGTAGGCGACGACGCGGTCGCCGCGCTCGACCCCGAGTCGGCGCAGCCCCTCCGCGCAGGCGGCGACCTGCCGCCGCAGCTCCCCCCAGGTGACCTCGCCCAGCTCGCGCAGCTCGGAGGCATGGAGGATCGCTACCGCCTCGTCGCCTTTGCCGGCGAAGACGTGCTCGGCGTAGTTCAGCTTCGCGTTCGGGAACCAGCGCGCGCCCGGCATCTCCCGCGCAGCCAGCACCGGCGCCGGCTCGCCGTCTGCCCGCACGTCGAAGAACTCCCAGATCGCCGACCAGAATCCGTCGAGATCGTCGACCGACCAGCGCCAGAGCTCTTCGTAGCCGGCGAAGGAGAGACCGCGCTCGCGCTCCAGCCAGCGGATGAACTCGGTCAGCCGCGAGCGCTCGACCAGCTCGGCCGACGGCTCCCACAGCAGCTCCCCAGCGGCAGCGTTCACCGCGCCAGCCTACTCGGCGGCTCTATCTTTCCGGGAGCGCCGGAGTGGCGGAACTGGCATACGCGATCGACTCAAAATCGATTGCCCTTACGGGCTTGTGGGTTCGAATCCCACCTCCGGCATCCCGTGGTTCCTTTGTCCGGATATAGACGACAAAGGAACCGCGGAATGCTACGCCGGTTGCGGAGCGCCGCCCGAAGCGCCGGCGCCGTATTCCTCGCCGGAGCCGATGGGGCGCTCCTCCTCGACGTGCCACTCCTGGTTGAAGGCGTAGAGCGCGGCGGCGATGAGGACGATCTGCAGCAGGCCGAGGAGGATCACCAGCGTCCCGATCAGCGAGGAGCCGAGCAGGGCGGTATCGAATCCGGCCCGGTTGCGGTTGAACCAGCTTTCGGCGCCGACCGCGCAGAAGATCGCCAGGATCATCGACAGCGCCGCCGCCACCGGCAGCACGCCGCGGTTCCAGCGGGCGACGATGATGGCGAAGAAGGCGTAGAGGATCGCGTAGATGGCGCAGACGATGCCCATGCCGCTGCCGCCCTTGAGCAGCGACCAACCGCCGATCGTGACCAGCGCCGCAATCGCCGCCGTCGCCGCCAGCAGCAGCACGACCACGAACTTGGTCATGACCGAGCCGGCCTTCTCGCGATTGGGCCGCCACAGTTCGTAGCCGGGCCTGACCTCTCCTACCGCCACGTCCGGATCATAGAATCTGTCAGCGACGCGGCGGCATTGGCTGCGCGTTAAGGCCCATCCGGGCCGGCCACGCGGGCGTGGCGGAATTTGGCAGACGCGCCAGGTTTAGGTCCTGGTGGGCTTCGGCCCGTGGGGGTTCAAGTCCCTCCGCCCGCACTCCGTGGCGTTGGGCTGAGCGGCTCAGCGCCCGGTACGATCAGTCCCCACGGGGCAATGGCCAAATTGGTAAGGCACCGGTCTCCAAAACCGGCGATTCTAGGTTCGAATCCTAGTTGCCCCGCTCGGCTTGATTTGTGCCCCTGGCAAGCGTACTCTTGACGTACCGAAACCATGCTGGACCGGGTGGACAACTCGTCAGTCGATGCGGATGGGCCGGTGGACTCGCTCGCGCTGGATGTAGCCTGGCTTCAGGTCACCGGCCTCTCGAACGAGTTGCAAGCGCAGCGGAATCAAAGGGATGCGGTGCGAACCCGCGCGATCGCGCTGTTCTCCGCCGGCGCTGTGGTCTTCGGCTTTATCCAAGCCCAGAGTTCCTCTTCTCATCTAGACGCTTGGCTTTTGGCTTCGCTCGTAGCTTTGGTGATGATGGGCTTTTGCTTGGCCTACATCCTGCTGCCGGCCTCCATCTACGGCACGCCCCGGCTGAACCCCGACGACTTTGAGACCGGAACCGAGTACTGGCGTTCGCACATCCACAGTTTCCGATCCAATGTCAAAGAGAACCAGCGCTGGGAGAATGGCGCTGGGCTTCTCCACGGGGCCGTCGCCTGCCTCCTCCTCGTCGAGGCTTCGTTGATCGCCGCGCACTTCAGCAGCCCGGGATTTCGGGTGGCGATTGTCGTGCTGACCTCGGTAGGGCTACTCGGCTGCGTCTACGGGCCGCTCAGAAAGGCTCTGGCAGTCATCGAGGAAATTGACCCGGACGCGTTCCGGCCTCGGGTCTGGGCAGCCCTCCGGCGTGTGCGGGTGATCCGCGATCTTCCCCCGGAGCAGCCGTCTTTGCAAGATGCCGCACTGCAGTCCTTCAAGGTGTCGCCACCGACCCCCGGTTTCGTCATCGAGGATCGTCCCGATGGTGCCCGTGAGCTCGAGGAGGCTTTAGCCCGCAGGGAAGACGCCGGCCTCGCGATCAGAACCGCGCATGTGCTGACCCTGGGACAGATCGCGGGTGACATTTCAGCTAACGGGAAGGAAGGATCGGAAACCGATCTGCTTCATGTCTCCGATGAGGAGAACGGAAAGGGGCGGGTCTGGGTGCCGGCCTTCACCGCCATGCCGCACATGGCCACGCCCCTGCGGGAACATCGTGACTGGCAGAACCTGTCGATCCTGGAGCTCGATGGCGCCGGCCTGATGGACGCGCTCGACGACGATGTCGAAGTTCGCATCAACCCTGGCTCCGACGATGAAGGCCGAATCCCGCCCGGTGGGGGAAACGGCGGACCCGTCTAATCATCCGGCTATTCGCTGAGCCTTCCGATGGCGCCGTGCTGATCTCCAGCCCGTCGGCGAGGGTGAAGAAGGCGGCGGCGAAGGGGCTCTCGGCGGTGCGCTCGCGCAGGGCGGGCCAGTCGATCTGCTCGCGTAGGGAGCGGGTGATGAGGAGCAGGTCGCGGTAGTCGGCGCTGTGCTCGTCGAGGGCGAGCAGCTTGGTGGCGATGATGTCGTCGAGGTCCATGACGCGGATCTGCATCGCCTCGACGCTCATTTCTTCGCCGCGGGCGATCGCCTCGTCGTCGATCCGCATCCCCGAGGGCTCGAAGATCAGGTCGATGAGGATGTCGCCGTCCCAGGCCTTCAGCAACCACTGCTCCGGCGGCGTCTCCGGTCGCATCCCGGCCTCGGCCAGCGCCTCCTGGGCGCGCTCGGCGTCCTTGGGCTTGACCATCAGGTCGATGTCGTTGGAGGAGGGCGGGCCGCCGCGCGCCCAGCAGCCGAGCCCGCCGCCGAGCAGGTAAGGGACGCCCGCCGCGTCCAGCGCCGCCACCGAGCGCTTGAGCGCATCCGTCAGCTTCTCAGCAACCTCGTTCTTCCCCAGGTTCTCCGCCATACCCCACTTCGCTGCCCTGCGCGCTTGCGGGGTAAACGCGCGTCAGGTGGGGTAGGGAGTGGGGCGATGGGGCCGGAGACGAACCAGGCACGGTTGCGGGTCGCGGCGACGGGAGATGTGCACTGCCGCGACTCCAACCGTGAGGCGGTGGTGGGGGCGTTCGCGGCGCTCGGCGATGACGTCGACCTGGTGCTGATCGCCGGCGACCTGACCAGCCACGGCACCCTCGCCGAGGCGGAAATCCTCTGCGAGGCGGCCGCCGCCACCGAGGCGCCGGTCTATGCCGTGCTCGGCAACCACGACTGGCACAACGACGAAGCCGAGGCGATCCTGGCGCGGCTGGGGGAGGGGGGCGTCCACATGCTGGACCGCGGCGTCGCCACTTGCCAGGTTGACGGCGTCGAGGTCGGGATCGTCGGCGTCAAGGGGTTCGTCGGCGGCTTCGCGCCGCGCCACCTGCCGGACTTCGGTGAGCCCTCGCTGCGCGCGGTCTACGCCGAGGCGACGGCGGAAGTCGAGGCGCTGGAGGAAGGGCTGCGCGAGGTCGCGACCTGCCTGGTGCGGATCGTCCTCCTCCACTACGCGCCGATCGAGGCGACGCTGGAGGGGGAGCCGCGGGAGATCTTCGTCTTCCTCGGCTCGGACCGGCTGGCGGCGCCGATCCTCGAGCACGGCCCCGACCTCGTCCTCCACGGCCACGCCCACGCCGGCTCGCCGGACGGGACGATCGGCGAGACGCCCGTCCATAACGTCTCCCAGCCGGTGCTGGGGCGGGACTTCCGCATCTTCGAGCTCGACGCGAGCCGGGCGCACAGCCCGATCCCGTAGGGGAGTGCGGGGCGCCGGGCGCAGGCGGGCTCAGCGCGTAGTCGGGTTGAGCCCGATCAGGCTGAAGTAGCCGACCAGGTAGAGCCGCTTGCCGTCAGAGACCATCGGCGTATAGCCGGCCTGCTTGATGTGGAAGGTGCGGCGGTGGGTGCGGACGTCGAGGCCGGTCGTTTCCTGGGTCGTGAAGCTGGAGGTGTAGACGGTGTGGCCGATCACGACCGCGGTGCCGGGGATCGGGCCGCCGACGTCGTAGTGCCAGCGCGGCTTGCCGGTGCGGGCGTCAAGGGCGAAGAGCCTGCCGTTTTCGGAGCCGATGTAGACGGTGGGCGGGGTGCCGGGGACCTTGGCGACGGCGGGCGAGCCGTAGACCGAGTCGCCGGTGTCGAAGGACCAGTCGACCTTGCCGGTTTTTTCGTCGAAGGCGTAGACGGTGCCGTCGTCGCGGGCGGCGTAGACGCGGCCGAAGGCGATGGCGGGGGAGGAGAAGAAGCCGCCGCGGCCGAAGGGCGCCACGCGGCTGGTGTTGGTGCGCCAGATCGGCTTGCCCGTCTTCGCGTCGAGGGAGAAGACGGAGCTCTGGTAGTCGGCGACGAAGAGGCGGCCGTCGTGGAAGCTGGGGCTGGCTTTGATCGCGGCGGGGGAGTTGAAGTCCCAGACGGTCTTGCCGTCGGAGGCGCGCAGGGCGACCACGTCGGTGGTGTCGGTGCCGAGGTAGAGGAGGCCATTGACGGCGAGCGGCGAGGATTCGAGATGCGCGTGCAGCTTGCGCACCCAGTCTTTCTTCCCGGTAGCGGCGTCGCCGGCGGCGAGGTGCCCGTCGAGGAAGGCGCCGTAGACGCGGCCGCGGTAGTAGACCGGCGCGGTGACGAAGTTCGGCTTCCCATGGTTGCTGGGCCGGATCGTCAGTTCCCACAGCACCTTGTGGTCCCGCAGCCGCACCGCTTTGCCGTTGCCGAACTTGTTGATCACGTAAGCGACCCCCGCATGGATCGCCGGCGGAAACTCGATCAGCCCATGCGTGTCGATCGACCATGCTTCCTTCAGCGGCGGGTCCAGCGCCCGCTGCGTGGCCGGCAGGTAGTGCGTCCGCTCCGGGACGCGGCCGAACATCGGCCAGTCGACGTAGCCGCTGGAGCTGGCGGAAGCGCCCGAGCCACCGCTCCTCTGCGAGTCGCCCGACCCTCCGCAGCCCGCAAAGACGATCACCGCCACGACCGCCGCCACCGCGAGTGGCGTTTTCCTCTCGCATAGCGAGACAAACCCGCCCCGCCTCAAGATCGCAGCAAGCATCCGTCCTCTCATCGGCAGCGCCGCTCGCCCATCTGAGCGGGGCCACCTCGACTGGTCCTGCAAAGGAAGCGGCGGACGAGAATCGAACTCGCGTCATCAGCTTGGAAGGCTGAGGCTCTACCGTTGAGCTACCGCCGCGCGATGGAAGCCGCCCCGCTTTGCGGTGCGGCGCCGATGACAGTTTGCACAAACTACCTCGCACTTTGCAATCTCGTCGAGCACGTCCTGCCAGCGTCGGCCCTGCAACCTTGCGCCGTCGAGCGGAGGCGATGTATCGAGCTTTATTCGCCGCGTAGTGCTCCTGCTTGTACTCGGCACGGCAGGGACGGCAGTAGGTGTCTCGTTGCCCTCGCGCACGCCGACGCCAGGCGAATTCCTCGTCCGGCTTCTCCGTCCGCCAGCGTGAGCATCTCCCCACGCGCCGCACCTTATAGACCCGAACAGACGTTCCCATAGGCAGCGCGCCGCCCAATCCGTCAAAATGAAAGACCCCACGGGGAGTGGCGCAGTCTGGTAGCGCACTCGGCTGGGGGCCGAGCGGTCGCAGGTTCAAATCCTGTCTCCCCGACTAAGACCTTCGCCCCGCATGGCTTCGCATAGCCACGCACCAGCGCCGATCGAGCGAGTCGCGCGAGGCTATGCGGAGGGATGCGGGGCGATGTGATACGAAAGGGATACGAGGCTCGGCGCGAGAGGGATATGCGCCGCCGCTTATTCGGACCATAAGGAGCACCTGCTTCCCGGGTCGTGCCGGATGTGAGAAGGTGGAGTCTCTCCAAGGACTCCGATCGTGGACTGCCGAAGGACGATGCCCCACTCGCTGGTCGGGCTGCTCAGGCGCCGCGCACCTTCGCTGGCGGCTGTTGTGGTGCTCGTCGGCGTTGCCGCCACCGCGCTGGGGGCGGCGGACCGTGGCCCCGACCTGCTTCTCGGCTCGGTGTCAGCCCCGAGCGCGCAGTTGGCGCCCGGCTCGACGTTCGGGGAGAGGATCACCGAGAAGAACATCGGCAACAAGCGTGCTCGCGCATCCAGCACCGGCTTCTACCTGTCGCCTGCGGCGAAGCTGGTGCGTGGCGCCATCCATCTGACCGAGGCGGTTCGGATTCGGTCGCTCGACCCTGGCAAGGTGACCAAGCGCACCGTAAACCTCGTCATTCCCAGTGCGATCGCCCCGGGCTCCTACTTCCTGATCGGTTGCGCCGATGCCCGCCACCAGGTGAAAGAGCGCGATGAGCGCAACAACTGCCGTGTCGCCGCCGGACGAGTCACTGTGAAAGCTGGTGGCGCCGGCGGGACGACCACGGTGACCACGCCCGGCACCCCGACCTGCGTGCCGACGAATGATCCGGCCCTCGCCTCGCCCGACCCGAGCTGCTTTGACGGCAACGCCGCAGATGGGGTCTTTGTCTCGGGGATCGGCGATGACTCGAACCCGGGCACGATGGCTTCGCCGAAGCGCACGCTCGCCGCCGGCGTCAGCACCGCGGCGGCGCAGGGCAAGGATGTCTATGTAACCAAAG
>JBQCHH010000032.1:0-11705 GCA_051954855.1 Solirubrobacterales bacterium
GTCATCCGCCTCGCCCCGATCGCCCTCTACACGTCCTACACCGATGTCTGGCGCCTGGCGGGGCACCTGCGCGGACTCGGCGTCGAGCAAGGCGACCGCGTCGTCGCGATCGCCGGCAACAACGTCGAGGCCGCGATCGGCGCCCTCGCCACGGCGGCGATCGGCGCCACCTTCTCCAGCGCCTCGCCCGAGATGGGCGCACCGGCGATCCTCAGCCGCTTCGAGCAGCTCTCGCCGAAGCTGATGCTGGCCAGCCTCGGCAGCGGCAACGTCGCCGCGGTTGCCGGGTCTCTTCCTACCCTGGAGGCGGTGATCGCGCTCGACGGCGAGCCGATCCCGGCGGGGCTCCACATCCCGGTCCACCGGATCGCCGAGCTGCTGGCCAAGGCGCCGGCCGAGCCCCTACCGCAAGGTTGGGAGCGCTTCCCCTTCAACCACCCCCTGTTCATCCTCTTCACCTCCGGCACTACCGGGGCGCCGAAATGCATCGTTCACGGCGCCGGCGGGACCCTGGTCGAGCACCTCAAGGAGCATCGCCTCCATCTCGACCTCCGCCCCACCGACACCCTCTTCTTCCAGACCAGCGCCGCCTGGATGATGTGGAACTGGCAGCTCTCGGCGCTTGCCTGCGGCACCCGGATCGTCGTCTTCGACGGTCCGCTGATCGAACCGGAGACGCTCTGGCGGATCGTCGCCGAGGAGGAGGTGACGCTGTTCGGCACCAGCCCGCCCTACCTCCAGCTCTGCGAGGACAGCGGCTACTCGCCGCGCCGGCAGGCGCCCGCGCCGGCGCTGCGCTCAGTGCTCTCAACCGGCTCGGTGCTGCGCGACTGGCAGTTCGACTGGGTGGCCGAGGAGGTGGGCCCGGTGAAGCTGCAATCGATCTCCGGCGGCACCGACATCCTCGGCTGCTTCGTACTCGGCCACCCGGAGTTGCCGGTGCGGCGGGGAATGATCCAGGCCCGCAGCCTCGGCCTCGACGTGCAGGCGCTGCCGGCCGAAACGACGCCGTCGGACTCGCCGGTGGGCGAGCTCGTCTGCCGCAACCCGTTCCCCTCGCGACCGCTCGGCTTCCTCGGCGACGATGACGGCAGCCGCTTCCACGCGGCCTACTTCGCCGCCAACGAGGGGGTTTGGACCCACGGCGACCTGATCGAGTTCGATGCCGACGGCCAGGCGCGGATTCACGGCCGCTCCGACGGGGTCCTGAATATCCAGGGGGTCCGGATCGGGCCGAGCGAGATCTACCAGGCACTGCGTGAGGTGCCCGAGGTGCAGGAGGCGATGGCGGTCGAACAGCGGCGGGACGGCGCCGCGCGGCTGATCCTGCTGGCGGTCCTGCGCGCGGGGACGCGCCTCGACCCTGAGCTGAGCAGGCGGATACGGCGCACGATCGGGGAGCAGACCACCGCCCTGCACGTGCCCGAGCTGGTGGTCGCGGTCGAGGCGCTGCCGGTCACCCACAGCGGCAAGCGCTCCGAGCGGGCGGGCCGGGACGCGGTCGAGGGGCGGGAGGCGGCAAACGAGCGCGCGCTCGCCAATCCCGATGCGCTGCGGCAGATCCGCCGGGCGGTGGCGGAGGCTGAAGCGGCGTTGACTGCGCGGGAGCGGCAGCCGCTGACCGAGGAGGCCCCCACGGTCGAGCGGCTGCGAGCGATCTGGGAAGCGGTGCTCGGGGTGCAGGGGATCGGCGAAGGCGACGACTACTTCGCCCTCGGCGGCACCTCGCTGCAGGCGGTCCGTGTCTTCGGCCTGATCCTGGATCGACTCGGCGTCGAGCTGCCTCTCTCGGTCCTGATCGAGGCGCCGACGCCGGCCGACCTTGCGGCGGTGGTCGACAACCCGGCCCAGCACTTCCAGCCGCTGGTGCAGATGCGTGCCGGTGCCGACGGCCCGCCGCTTTTCCTGGTCCATTCGATCTGGGGCGACGTGCTGGGGATGAGGCAGCTGGTGATGGCGATGAAGAGCGACGTGCCCGTCTATGGCATCCGCGCACGGGGGCTGAATCGCGGCGAAGAGCCGCAGCGGAGCGTCGAGGAGATGGCGGCGAGCTACGTCGAGCTGATCCGCGATTTCCAGCCCGAAGGTCCCTACCGCATGGCCGGCCATTCCTACGGCGGCCTGTTGGCCTTCGAGATCGCCCGCCGCCTCGCCGACGACGGCCAGGAGATCGGTTGGCTCGGACTGATCGACGCCGAGCTCGCCACCGCCGCCCACGCGCCGGCGCGTCGCTGGGGCCACCGCCTTGCCCTTCCCTTCCACTACGCGCGCGCCGCTCTCCGCGACCCGCGCAGCGCAATCGGCTCGGTCCTCCATCAGGAGGACTGGACCGAGGGCGCCTCCGAAACCCACCAGCGCTTCGCCGCCCTCTCCATCGAAGCCGCAGCCGCCTACCGCCCCCGCCCCTACCGCGGCTCGATGACCTACTTCCTCCCCACCGTCCGCCGCTTCCACCTCTTCGCCGACCCCCTCCCCGTCTGGCGCCGCGTCACCGCCGGGGCGATCGAGATCGAGCGTGTCCCGGGACCGCATGTGGGCATGGTCGCCGGAGAGCCGGGCAAGATCGTCGCGGCGCAGATCGATCGACGGCTGGTCGCCCCGCAGGGCTAAGCGGCCGAGGCCGCCTCGGCGGCGGCAGTCTCCACCGGACGGCCTTCGGAGCGCCAGGCCGGGATGCCTTTGCCTACGTGGACGACCTCGAAGCCGGCGCGCTGGAGGATCGAGGCGGCGAGGCCGCTGCGCTTGCCGCCGCGGCAGATGGTGGCGATCTGGCGGTCGCGGGGGAGCTCGTCGAGGCGGCCGGCGAGGTCGCCGTAGGGGATGTGGAGGGAGCCGCGGATGTGCTCGCTCGCGTACTCGTCGTTGTTGCGGACGTCGAGGACCAGCGGCCCGCTGTCGCCGTCGACGCGGCGGGCGAGCTCCTCGGTGTCGATCAGCTCGATCCGGTGCACCGGCCGTTCCTCGGTGCGCCAGGCGGTCATCCCTCCCTCCAGGTAACCGCGGACCGGCAGACCGACGGAGGCCAGCAGCTGGGCGGCCTGGCGCTCGTCGCCGTCGGAGGCCGCGACGACGACGATGTCGGTGCCCTCCGGGGCGACGCGCGAGACCTTGGTCGCGAAGCCCGTGTCGTAGGAGGAGGTGCTGAGGGCGCCCTCGATGTGGGCCTCGTCGAACTGCTCGTTGGTGCGGCCGTCGATCACCAGCGCGCCTTCCTCGACCAGCTCTTCGACCTCGTGCGGGCTGAGCGGCGCCGGCGTCCCGAAGTCCTCGACCAGCGGGCCGCGGTTGAGGCCGACGATGCGCTCGACGTTCGGCGGTTTGTCGCCGAGCGAGCCGACCTGCTCGGCGACGAAGTCCGCCAGCACGTCGATCCCCAGCGCCTGGTTGTAGCGGCGCTCGAAGCCGATCGTCGAGGAGGTCTTGAGGTCGAGCCCGGAGCCGCCGCAGAGGGAGCCGCCGAGGTGCCCCGGCCAGACCTCGACCTCGTCGGGCAGGCTCAGCAGGCGCTCGTGCAGGGAGCGGAACATGTCGGCTGCCCCTTCCCGCGGCTCGACCGCCAGGTCCGGGCGGGCGACGTCGCCGATGAAGAGCGAGTCGCCGGTCAGGAGCGCCCAGGGGGCGCCGCCGCGACCGGCGTCGCAGAGCAGGAAGCAGGTGTGCTCGGGCCGGTGGCCGGGCGTGTGGATCGCCTCGATCGTCAAGTCGCCCAGCTCGAGCTTCCAGCCGTCGACGAACGGCTCGTGCGGGTACTCGGCCCCGGCCAGCTCGTGGACGTGGATCGTCGCCCCGGTGGCGCGGCAGAGCCGGCCGTGGCCGGAGACGTGGTCGGCGTGGTTGTGGGTCTCGAGGACGTGCCCGATCCGCACCCCGTGCAGCCGCGCCAGCCGCGTGTAGGGCTCGATGTCCCACTGCGGGTCGATCACCGCCGCCACCCCGGCTTCGCGGTCGGCGACCAGGTAGGAGGCGCAACCCAGGTCCTCGTGGATGATCTGGCGGAAAAGCATCTCCCTCGCGTCCAGGCTAGCGCGCTTGGCCGTGTCGGCACAGCAGCCCGAAAGCGTTTATCGTCCCGCTCTTCATGTTCGCTCCGGGTACTTTCAAATATTTCGAGGAGAGGCGGTGAGCCCCCGCCACTGCCTGCTCGCCCTGGGGGTATTGCTGGGGGCGCTGCTCCTCCAGCCAGGCGCTGCATGTGCGGCCCCGGCGCACACCGACATCATGCTGGTCTTCGATACCAGTGGCTCGATGGAAGGTGCCCTCTCGGAAGCCTCAGCGGAAATCGAGGAGGCGATGGCCGAGGTCGATTCGAGGCTTCCCGATGTCGCCTATGGACTCGCCGAAGTGCGTGACTACGGGGGCTCGGAATACGACGAAGAAGAATTCGAAGACCTTCCCTGGAAGCTGGATGTTCCGATTACGTCGGATCGCAACGCCGTCACCACCGCTATAGACGGTCTCGATGCGCACGGCGGGGGCGACGAACCCGAAGCCTATGGGCGGGCGCTTTGGGAGACGGACACGAACCCCCAGGTCGGCTGGCGCCCCGGCGCCACCCATCTGATCTTCCTCATCGCTGACAACATGCCGCACGACAACGACCTCAACGATGGAATCCCGACGACCGACCTGGTCGAACCATCCCCATGGGATACCGGCGAAGAACTCCCTGAAGCCGCCGGTGTATCCGGCACCGTTTGGACGCCAGGGACGAATCTCGATTGGCAGGCGATCCTCCAGCAGCTCGCGGCCGACGGCAAGCCGCTTGAGTTCGTCGACTACCAGGGGGCAAGCGAATACCTCCCCTACTGGGAAAACTGGGCCGGCCGAACTGGCGGGGAGGCCGTTCTCGCCGACGCCGGCGAGTTCGTGGAAAAGTTCGTCGGCCTCACCACGGACGCTACGCGCGGGCCATGCGCTCCGGTCACCGGAAGCGTCGGCAAGCGGCTGGTCGCGAGCCTGAAGTGCTCAGCGGCGATGACCTCGCTCGAGGTTCAGTGCGGAGTGGAGCTGTCGCTCGGCAAAGTGCTCAAGGGCCTCGTGTTGGCGAAGGGGCTGATCGACCTGCGAAAGGTCAAGAAGGCGTACCGGCCGCTGGCGAGGCTGGTCAACACGATCCGTAGCGCGAAGTTCCTCCGCGGGGCGCCTGCCGGCTTCCGCACCCCTGAGCAGGTGCTGAGCAAGATCGGGCACGTGAAGGATGTGATCGACCTGATCCGGCTCCTTCCGGAGATCGCGAAGTCGGTCAGTCGCGCGGACTTCAAGCAGATCGCCCTGGAGATCGGAGACCTTGCAGGCGCGCGTGCCTGCGTCAAGGGCCTGCTCCTGGCAGTGGAATGATCCACCCGCTGTGGGGGTAGGGCCTACCCATGCCCCTCGCTACCGAGCAAGCGGTCTTCGGCGTGGAAGAGCTGCTGGCCGAGGCGCAGGCCGAAATCGACCGCCTCTCCCCCGCCGAAGCGCACGCCTCTGCACAGGCCGGTGACCTCCTGATCGACATCCGGCCGCTGGAGCAGCGCCGGCGCGACGGCCTCGTCCCCGGCGCCGCCGTCGTCGAGCGCAACGTCCTCGAGTGGCGGCTCGACCCGGCCGGCGAGCACCGCAACCCCGCCCTCGCCCGCCTCGACCGCCGCGTCATCCTGATCTGTGACGAGGGCTACCAGTCCAGCCTCGCCGCCGCCACCCTCCTCCGCTTCGGCCTCGACGCCTGCGACGTGATCGGCGGCGTCCAGGAGTGGATGGCCGAAGGGCTGCCGCTCGAACCCACCCGCGCCTAATCACCCACGCCTCGGTAAACTGCCGACCAATGCGGCTGTAGCTCAGCTGGCTAGAGCGTCTGCTTGCCATGCAGAAGGTCGAGGGTTCGAATCCCTTCAGCCGCTTCGACGAAAGCCTCGCTCCGGCGGGGCTTTTCTGTGCCTGGATGGATGCGGACGGCTGCTTGCAGGAAGGTAAGCTCGCCGTCCATGGAGCGCCTCCCCGTTGAGTGGTACAACCCGCGTCACGTCGAGCAACTTGAGAAGCAAGACGTGGACGAGTGGAACACCACTCGTCCAAGCGCGATAGCTCTTTACGAAGCAAGATTCCGGGGCGCAACCTTGCCGGGCGAGATCTCGTCCGCGCGGACCTCCGTCTGGCCGACCTGCGGAATGTCGATCTCAGAGGCGCGAACCTCGAAGGCGCAGTTATGCGTGGGGGAATCTGGTTGATGCGGATCTCAGGGGCGCCAACTTGACCGGCGCAGACCTAGGACCAGGGAACTCGAAGACGCCGATGGCGGGTTTATAAGACCCCCAGCCAGTTTGCGCGGTGCGAGGCTCGCAGACTGCAACCTCCAGTCCGCGAGATTGTTCGAGGCTGACCTCCCGTACTGCCAGCTGGTTGGCGTGAACCTGTCGAACGCCGACTTGAGCCGGGCCCAGGTGTACGGCGTCGCCTCCTGGGATCTGGACCTGACCGGCGCACGGCAACGAGATCTCCGGATTACCAGGGAGGGCCAGGGATATTTCACTGTCGACACGCTCGACCTCGCGCAGTTCCTCTACCTGCTCATCGAGCACCCGCGGATGAGAGACGTTCTCGACACCATTTCCCTCAAAACCGTGCTGATCCTCGGGCGTTTTCCGAGACACGCAAGAAGTACTTGGACCTGGTCAGCAACGCGGTGCGTGCCCAGGGAAACATTCCACTTGTCGTTGATTTCGAGAAACCGGCAAGCAACGACCTGACGGGCACCGTGGAAACCCTCGCGAGACTGGCGCGGTTCGTGGTCGCCGATCTATCCGAACCTCGCTCGGTCCCTCACGAGCTGGCCATCGGCGCCAGCCTAAGCAACTTGTTACCCGGCGCGTTGGCCACCGCCCAGCGCGAGGCTCTCACGCTGAAGGAGGAAGCGACCTGAATCCTCCGTCTGTCGATATTCGCATAGTCGCCGCGCTGACCATGGGGGAGATCGGCCCTCCGCCATGGGCGAGCTCTTTCGGTCCGCCATCGCTCTTGATCGTTTGGGCAGCGGAACGGTCTCGCTGCCCAAACCGGACGGCGCCGCCACCGAATCCAAGAAGCGATACGGAACGTTCGGGGCCTTGTAAACATCGGGGTATGCAGCTATAAGCCCAGACTAATCTGGTAATCCCGCTTAAAGCTGATTGAGAGGATGGGACTTGGTGCGCACCTCGGGCAAGAGTCTTATAGGAGCTGTACTGGTGACTGCGATGCTCGCAGTGCTGCCCTCGGGCGCGTCGGCGGCGAGTTGGGTGGCGCACTCGTTGACTTTCCCCTCTGGTGTGACCCAAGTGGAGCTTCTCGGCGTTGGCTGTTCCTCGTCCACCACCTGTACCACTGTGGGTGGCGACTTCAACGGCACCTGGGGCGCCCATGCCGAATCGGGATGGGGAGCCGGCTGGGCATTCCAGAGCGGTGTCACGCGCAACCCCGGCCCGAAGAACGGCGTGCTGAATGGCTCGTCTTGCCCGTCAACCACCTGGTGCATGACGGTTGGCTCCTATGGCACCTCGGGCGGTGTACCGGCGACCATGGCACAGGTCCAGAACGGGTCGACCTGGACGCTTTACAACCTCGGAATCCCCTCCGGTGCGAGCCGGGCGGAGCTTAACGCCGTCTCGTGCACGTCGTCGTCCTTCTGCATGGCCGTCGGCTACAAGATGGTGGAAGGCGACGACAAGCCTTTTGCGATGGCCTTTAACGGCTCGACCTGGGTCGATTCCAATGCGATCACCGCGACCAACGCCACGCTGAAGGGCGTCTCGTGCCCGACGAGCACCTATTGCGTGGCCGTTGGGGCGACCAGTGGTAGTGCCCTGGCCGAGGTCTGGAGCGGCGGCTCGTGGTCGACGACGTCGGGGGTGGTACTGCCGAGCGGGGGTTCCAATTACCTGCTTAACAGCATCAGTTGCGTGTCCTCCACCTGGTGCCTGACCGTCGGCACCTACGTGACCAGCAGCGGCAATCGGGCAATCGCGTCCCGCTGGGACGGCTCACTCTGGCACAGCGTGGCGAACCTTACGTGGGCGGTCGGCACGAGCCCCGTCGCCTACGGCGTTTCCTGCGTCTCGACGACGCTGTGCTTCGCAGTAGGCACGTCCTCCGGCCAGCCTTTCGCCGACGAATACAATGGTGTGAGCCCCTGGACCTCGATGCCGCTCGGCGTGCCACCGGGCGCCACCGGTGGCGAGCTACGTGGCATCACCTGCGTCTCGTCACTCAACTGCGAGGCGTCGGGCTGGTCATACTTCGGCGGCACGCCGACGGGCATGATCGAGACCTACTCTTAAGGGACACCCCGGGGCCCTCGCCGGGCTACCCGGGGGCGTAGCGCAGCACCAGGACGGCCATGTCGTCGGCCTGGTCGCCGACCTGGAAGCGGTCGAGGGCCTTCGCCAACCGCTTAAGCAAGTCCGAGGCGGTGTCACCACTCCCCGCGCGCAGTACCTCTTCGAGACGCCCTGTGCCGAACCGTGTGCCGCCCTCGCCGACCGCATCCGTTACGCCGTCCGTAATCGCCACCAGGGTCTCGCCGGGTCGCATCTGAAATTCCTCCTGCGGCCACGATGGGCCCTCCAAGCAACCGAGCATGCTGCCGTGGGTGCCCAGTTGCCGCACCCCGCTCTCCCCGAGCCCGATCAAGGAGGGATGGCCGCCGTCCGCGAGGGCGCCCGTCGCTCCCCGCAGGCGCACAGCGAGGGCGGTGCAGATGGCAAGCTGACCTTGGCGCTTCAGCGCGGCATCCACGCGGGAGAGGACATAGGAGGGGTCGGTGTCGATCTGCGAGGCCTCCAGCGCGGTGTGGCGGACCAGCGAGGTGAGTGCCGCCGCCTCGACCCCCTTCCCGGTGACGTCGCCGACGAACGCCATCCACTCCTCGCCGACCTGCCAGAGGTCGTAGAAATCGCCGCCGACCTCGGTCCCGGCGCCGGAGGGTCGGTAAAGGGCGGCGACTTCCCACCCCTCGATCGTCGGCAGGGAGTCCGGAAGCAGGCTCGCCTGCAGCGTCTGCGCGATGTGGGTCCGCTCGGTGTAGAGCCGCGCGTTCTCCACGGCAAGTGCGGCCCGGTCGGCGATCTGGCAGGCGAAGTCGACGTGTTCGCGATCGAAGCGCCGCTCCGACTCGGCCGCGACCATCGAGATCGCTCCGATCGTCCGGCCGCGCACCTTCATCGGCACCACGAGGGCTGATTTCAACCCGACCGCCCGCAGCAGCGACAGATGGTGCTCGTCGGTCGCTCCTTGCACCAGGAGCTCGTCGGGTATGTCCGGGATCAGCTCGGCTTCGCCCGTCCGCAGCACCTTCCCGAGGCCGCGATCCGGATCGAGCTGGGTCGGCTGGTAGGCCCGCAGGCGCTCCGCCATCTCGATCTTGCCGGGATCGACGTGGGCGATTGCGACCTGCACCCGGCCCCCTTCCGAATCGGTGAGGTCGACGGCGCACCAGTCGGCGATGTCGGGCACCGCAAGGGCCGCCACGTTACGGAGCGTCTGCTGGTAGTCGAGCGAGGAGGAGAGCACCCGCGCCGCTTCGGCGAGGAACTCGGTGCGCAGAGCCGCGCGTTTGGCGGCGGTTATGTCCTCGATGATCGTCACCGCCGCTCTGATCTCGCCGTCTGCATCCCTGATCCCGGTCGCCTTCAGCACGACCCAGCGCTCCTCGCCGCTCGCGCGATCCACGGTCCGGAGCGTCAGCGGGTCCGGCCGCTGCCCGCGGAGCAGCCGGACGGACGGCAGGTCGTCCATGGCGACCGGCGAGCCGTCGTCGCCGGTCGTGATCCACCGGTCCATCAAGCTCCGCGGGTCCGCCGCCATCAGCTCCTCGACGGACTCCAGGTCCATGCGGGCGAGCGCCGCGCGGTTGGCATAGATCAGCCGATCGTCGGGCGCTCGGATCGTCACCGCGTCGGCAAGCGCGTCGAGCACGCCGATCAGCACCCGGCCGCCGCCGAGTTCCGTCTCCAGCCGATCCTCGAGCGGATCGCTCACCTTCGCCCTTCCCGGCGCTCCCACGCGCAAATCATCCCACAGGGCCGCGAATCCGAGACAGGCTAAAGCGACGAATAAGGGAGGGCTGATAAGTAGTCCCCGCCTTGCTTCGCCCAGACCGACTTCCCTTCCCGAGAATGAGCCGCGCAAAGGCGCTGATCGGCGCCCTGACCCTGCTCACCGCGGCCCTGGCGCTCTGCTTCGACGGCACCCGCGATGGCGACCTCTACCTGCTGCTTGCCAGCGGCCGCTTCGTTACCGCGCACGGGGTCGTGAACGTCGATCCGTTTCAGACGATCGCCCATGGCTCGCCGTGGCTGAACCAGCAGTGGCTGTGCGAGCTGCTCGTCTACCAACTGGTGCGCGTAATCGGCGTCACCGGGTTGACGATCGTCTACGCCGTGCTGCTGGCGGTGCCGCTGGTGCCGCTGCTGTGGCTGTGCCGTCGCAAGGGGACGGCGATGATGATCGCCCTGACCGCGATCTACTGCCCGTGCCTCTGGGTGATCGCTCACCCACGCGCTGCCGGCTTCAGCGTGCTGGCCTTCTCATTACTGGTGGCGATCGTCGCCTTGACCTGGCTGCGTCCCCACTCCGGGCCAGAGCGCCTGCGCTGGGCGGTGCCGGCAACGCTGGTCGTCTTCGCGCTGTGGGCCAACCTGCACGGCGGCTTCGTCGCCGGCCTGGGGCTGATCGGTCTCGTCGTCTGCGGCCTCTGCCTGGAGCGCTGGCTGGTTAGCGGTGAGGAGACCGGTCCGTCTCGCGTGGGCGCCTTGGCGGCCACCGGCGTCCTCGCCGCCGCCGCCGTGATGGTCGCCACGCCGCTCGGCGATGAGCTCCTCAACTACCTGGCGAGCTTTCGCAACTCCGCGATCTCGCTGGCCAGCTCCGAGTGGCTGCCTGCTTTCCAGTCGCCGCCGGCGATCGCCTACCTCCTGGCCGTGGCGCTGTTCGTCGCCTGGTTGTGGTGGCGCGGGCGCGGTCTGCGCCGGCTGACGCCGGGACTTGTCGCCTTCGCCTTCCTCGGCTTCGCGGTTCTCTCGCTGCGCAACATCATCTTCGTCGGGCCGGTCGTCGGCCTGGCGATCGCCTCGCTGGCGCCCGACCGGCCGCTGCGGGTCCCGCTGCCGCTGATCGGGCTCGCGCTGGCGGCCGCGGCGGGGGCAGCGGCCACCTGGGCGATCGCGGTGGGACCGGCGCGAAACGAGCCGCTCCTCGACTCACGCCTGATCGACTACGCCCTGCGCCACCCGCCGCCCAGCGGCCACATCGCCACCTACGCCGGGGTCGGCTCCTACATGTTGTGGCTCTCGCCGCGGGCCCGGGTGGAGCTCGACGGCTGGCTCGAACACTTCTCCCCCGCCGAGCTGCGCCAGACCTATGCCGTCCTCGACGGGCGCGTCGCCAACCCGGCGCCCTACGCGCGCCGGCTTCGGATCGGCGCGGTGATCGCCGATCGCCCTCGCGCGATCGCGGCCCTGCGAGCGCACGGCTTCCAACCGGCGTTCAGGACTCCCGCCGGGTCCTATTTGGTCAAGCCTGCCGCCACAGCTCGCGGCGCAGCATCGTGTTGCCGCGTTCGAGCTGGTCGATGGTGGCGGTGGCGACGGAGCGGGCTCGGGTGGCGCGATTGATGCGGGCTTGGATCTCCCGGTGGGACTTGTTGGTGCGGCGGGCGACGTCGGCGACCAGGCGGCTGCGCTCGTTGCGCAGCC
>JBQCHH010000033.1:0-9187 GCA_051954855.1 Solirubrobacterales bacterium
CGCCATCGCCTCCAGCACCGCCAGCGAGGAGCCCTCGTAGAGCGAGGGGAGGGCGAAGACGTCGCAGGCGGCGAGCAACTGCGGCACGTCCTCCCGGCGGCCGAGGAAGCGGACACGATCGGCAATCCCGAGCCGCTGCGCCAGCGCTTCCAGCGACTCGCGCTCTGGGCCGTCACCGGCGAGGACGAAGACCGCGCTCGGCACCTGGGCGGCGGCTTCGAGCAGGGTCGCGTGGCCCTTCTGGGCGTGGAGCCGGGCCGGCGTCAGGACCAGCGGTCCCCCCTCGCCCCCTCCCAGCTCCTCGCGCAGACCCGGCGGTGCCGCAACCGCGGCGCGCTCGGCGTCGACGGCGTTGTAGAGGACCTCGATCTTCTCCGCCGGCCAGCCGAGCTTCTCGACCAGTTCGGCGCCGATCGCGCGGGAGACGGCGAGGTAGCGGCCAACTCCGCGTGCCAGCGCCCGCAGCTGCCAGTAGGCGGATCGGTCCGGCGGCTCGTACTCGCCCACCTGCACCGTCCCCAGCACCGCCGGCACCCGCGCCAACACGGCTGCCGCCAGCGCCCACTTGCAGGCGACCGGGGAGCTCATGTGGGTGTGGAAGACGTCGGGCCGCTCGCGCCGCAGCGAGCGCGCCAGCGCCGGCACCCGCCGCGCCCCCGTCAGGCCCAGCGGCAGCGGCGCCAGCCGCCGCACCGGCACCTCCAGCGCCGCCGCGCGCTCGGCCAAGGGCTCGGTCCCGGGCGCGTCGTCGAGGAGCAGCGTCGGCCGCCACTCCCCCCGGTCGAGCGTTTCGAGCAGCATGAACATCGCGTTCTCGGCCCCGCCGAGAACGCGGCTATCGGTGTAGAAGAAGGTCGATCGGGCCACGGCTGAGCTCACCGGCGAGCTTGGACAGCTCGCCCTCGTCGTTTGATTCGCGCAGCGCCGCGTCCACCCCTGCCCAGAAGGCGTAGTCGAGGACCGGCCGGTAGAAGAGCGGCGAGCGCCAGAAGCCGGCCCGCTCCAGCAGCGAGGCCAGCGCGAAGACGACCTGGGCCGTCGCCGGCGCCCGCCGCGTCGCCCGGAGCAGCACCGCCCGCAGGGCGAGCCAGGGACGCGAGGCCTCGTCGGGTTCGGCCAGCCGCAGATCGCCGAAGAACTCGGGGTGGCTGCGGGCGAGCAGCACCGTCGTCCGCCCTTTCTCCTGCGTGTCGCGCTGCAGGCCGCCGAGGTCCTTGCCGTACTCCTGCACGGCAAGCGCCTCCGGGTCATAGCCCAGCTCGACCCCCGCCTTGCGCAGCCGCAGGGAGAGCTCGACGTCCTCGTTGCCATAGATCCCGAACGCCTCGTCGAAGCCGCCGACCTCGCGCAGCACCTCGGTCCGCAGCGAGGCGTTGCCGGTGTAGAAGGAGCGCGGCAGCGCCAGGTGCTCGGGGTCCGGGAGGCGCGAGAGGTGGAGGTCGAACTTGTCCTTGACGTAGCGGGCGGCCAGCGTGTGGCCGTCGCGCAGCTCGACCGGGACGGCGCCGAGGACGCAGCGGCGGGAGCCGGGGGGGTGATGGGAGCGGTGGCGCTCGACGAACTCGGGGACGACGCGCATGTCGTCGTCGAGGACGATCGCCACCTCCCCCCGCGCCGCCGCCAGCGCCGCGTTGACGGCCGCCGCCCGCCCCCGCGCCCCCGGTTCCACGCGGCGCAGCTCGAAGGGCGCCGCGAAGACCTCGAGCATCTCCACCGTCCCGTCGCTGCAAGCGTCCGTCGCGACGACCACCTCGTAGGAGTCGGACTCGGCGCTCTGCCGCACCAGCGACTCCAGCGCCGCCCGCAGCGCCTCACGGCGCTGGTGGGTCGGAATAAGGACGCTGACCGCCGGGCCTTCAGGCACGCCGCGCCCCCTCCCGCGCCTCCTCGTAGACGGCGGTCAGCCGCTCGGCCCAGGCCTCGGGGCTGTGGTGGCGCTCGGCGAACTCGCGCGCCCGCTCCCCCAAGTGTTTCCGCCGCTCGTCGTCCTCCAGCAGCGCCGCCGTCGCCGCCGCGATCTCCGCCTCGCCGTCGGCGATCGCCAGCGGCGGCTCCTCGCCGAAGCCGGTGAAGCCCTCCGTACCGCGCGTCGTCGTCACCACCGCCTTGCCCGCCGCCATCGCCTGCAGCACCTTCATCCGCATCCCGCCGCCGGTCCGCACCGGCGCCATCACCACCGCCGCCCGCTCCAGGTGCGGCAGCACGCTTGGGGCGTCGGCGACCAGCTCCACCTGCGGCCCGGCCAGCGCCCGCACCTCGGCCGATGGGTTGCTGCCGACGATCCGCAGCCGCGCCTCGGGACGGCGCGCCAGCACCGCCGGCAGGATCTCGCGCGCCAGCCAGATCGCCGCGTCGCGGTTGGGCGGGTGGGCGAAGTTGCCGACGAAGAGGATCGTGCCCGCCGCCTCGCGCGCCGGGTTCGCCCGCGGCGGCAGGACGAGGCCGAACGGGTTGACCCGCAGCCGCGGCGCCGCGTCGGGGGCCAGCTCGGTGACCGCGTCGGCGTCCCGCCGGCTGAACACCTGGACGCGGTCGAAGCGCCGCCAGGCTGCGGGCTGGAAGCGCGCCCAGCGCCGCCAGTCGAGCTCGCCGAAGGCCCAGCCCGGCCACTGCCGCGGCGGCCCCGGGCGCCAATCGACCGGCCGCGGCCGCAGCACCTCGTGGTGGGTGAAGACCGTCGGCACCCCCTGGGGGTAGCGGAAGACCGACATCGCGCTGTCCTCGACCGCGACCACGTCGAACTCGCGCGCGGCGCCGAGGCGGTCGAGGATCCGCTGGATTCCCGGGTCGGCGAACCAGACCGTGCGCCAGGGCCGGCGCCCGCGCGCCCAACTCGCCGCCATCCGCAGCTGCCGGCGCCGGCGCCGCGTCCCGGGCGGCGGCCGCCGCCGATCCGCCGCGTGCGTCTCGACCTCCCCCCGCAGCCGCGCGACCGCCTCCGCTTCCCCCGGCTCGTCGCCGACCGCGGTGACCAGCGTCACCTCGTGCCGCTGCGCCAGCCCGACAAGCTCGGCGTGGAGGAGGACGGGGATCGCCCCCGCCCCGTCCGCCTGCGGCGGCACCGGAACGACGAGGAGGACCCTCATCCCGCCGCGATCACGTCCCGGTAGGCCTGCTCGAAGCGGGGGATCACCGCCCCTGCCGCAAACGAGCGGGCGCGTTCGCCGGCCGCCTTGCCGTAGCGGTCGCGGCGCTCGGGGTCGCCGATCAACTCCCGCATCGCCGCCTCCAGGGCGCCGACGTCCCCTTGCGGCACCAGTATCCCGGCGTTGTCGCCGATCATGTCGACGTGGCCGCCGAGGGTGGTCCCGATCACCGGCTTGCCGCGGTTCATCGCCTCGGCCACGGTCGCCCCGAACGGCTCCGGCCACAGCGACGGCATCACCCCGAACATCGCCCGGTCCCAGGCCGCCATCACCGCCTGGTGGGGAACGTCGGTGAGGACCACGGCCTCGGGCGGGAACCCGTCCGGGGAGTCGCGCTCATAGGTCCCCATCAGGACCAGCGGCGGCGGCGACTCGAGCCGTTCGTAGGCCCCGAACAGCGTCTCCAGCCCCTTCACCTTGCGGAAGGCGCCGACGTAGAGGATGAAGGGCTCGCTCGGCAGCCGCGCCAGGTAGGCGCCGACCTCGCCGTCGGAGCTGTCAACCGGTTCGTCGGGGGCGACGTCCTGGAAGCTCGGGATCGTCACCTGGACCAGCTCCGGGGGCGTCCCTCCGGGGCCGAACAGGTAGCGGGTGGTGACGTCGTGGACGAAGGTGCTGACGCTGTGCAGGCCGGTCATCTTCCGCGCCAGCAGCGGCCGGCAGGTGTAGACGCCGGCGGTCGCGACCAGCCCCTTCGGGGCGCCCCCGTAGTACTCGCCGGCGCAGGCCGCGCACTTGAGAGGCGCCGGCCCGCTGCAGGGCTCACCTTTGCGCAACAGCGTCCGGTTGGCGCAGAAGTAGCCGTAGTCGCGGGCGGAGATCAGCAGGGGGATGCGCCGCCGGCCCAGCGCCACCGCCACCGAGAAGGCGAGCCAGCCGTAGGCGTGGATCACGTCCGGTTCGAAGCCGCGGATCAGCCGCCGCAGGCCGGCGATCGTCACCGGGTCCGGGAAGGGCGGCTGGTGGCGCTGCTCGGGGGTGCGGATCAGCGAGCGCACGGCCGTCCGCAGCTGGCGCAGCCGGTGCACGGTCACGTGCTCTTCCCAGTCAAGTGGCGGCAGGCCACCGTGCCAGGTGGTGGCGACGGCGACGTCGTGGCCGCGCTCGGCCATCCCCGAGGCGAGCAGCCGCGCCTGCCGGTGGGCGCCGCCGATGAAGGGCGGGTAGTGGTCGGTGGCGATCAGGATCCGCATCGGGTCAGCCTTTCCCGGCGCCGTCGGCGCCCTGCTGGCGCTGCCATCTTCCCAGCAGGCGGTTGAAGGACGCGCGCCTGCCGGGGAAGAGGAAGAACTCTGCCAGCGGCCGGGCGAGGGGCCGGGGGGCGAGCGCCTCCAGCGTGAACCAGGCGACGAGCATCGCCTTCATCGGCAGCGAGACGTCGAAGCGGCGATGGGTGGCGCGAAGCGCGTCGCGCCATAGCGCCGGCGGGCGGTCGCCGGCGAGCGGGTGGCGAGCCGGGTCGAGCTTGAGCGAGACGAGGCGGTTGGCGAGGTCGGCGCAGGAGAGGATCGGGCGCGGGTGCGCGAGGCCGAGCTCCCCGGCCAGCCTTTCCAGCGAGCGCGTGGTCGCCCCGGCGAAGAGGACCGCTTCGCGCACGTGGTCGAGGTCGATCCGATCCCGGGCAAGCTCGTAGGCGTTGCCGCCGTGGACCCGGTAGGAGGCGCAGACCTCGTCCAGCAGCGCCGCCTCTCCCAGCAGCGCCGTGAGGTGGACGAGGTACCAGTCGGCGCCGCTGCGCGGGTAGTCGGCGGCGGGGATCGGCAGGATCCGGCGCACCGCCTCGGTGCGGAAGCCGGTGCCGCCGCCGGGCAGCCAGGCCAGGTCGAACGGATGCGTCAGCTCAGCCCGTCGCTGATCGCCGACCGGCGCCCGCAGGTGCCCGCCCGGCTTCACCCCCCCGGTCGGCTCCCCCTCCGCGTCGACGATCGCCATCGGGAACTGGACCTTCGACAGCTGCGGCCGGACGGCGAACGCGGCGGCGACGCGCTCGGCGGCGTGCGGCCGCAGCACGTCGTCGGCGTCGAGGACCAACAACACGTCGCCGCGGCAGCGTTCCAGCCCCGCGTTCAGCGCCGCTGCCTGCCCCCTTTGCTCCTGCAGCACCACCTCGACCCGGTCCTCGTAGCGCCGCAGCACCTCCCGTGAAGCGTCGGTCGAGCCGTCGTCGACGACGACGACGCTCACCGCGGGATGGGTCTGAGCGAGCGCGCTCTCGATCGCCTGCGAGAGGAAGCGCGCGTAGTTGTGGTTGGTGACGACGACGTCGACGGCGAGCGGCGGCTTCACGGCGCTAGATGGAACTACTCATCTCGGAAACGTCTTCTGCCGCGGCAGCCAGGTGGTGACCCGGCGGTAGAGGCGCGGCTGGCCCGCCTGGTAGAGCGAGGCGACGACGTGCGCCCTGCCCCCGGGCCTCCGGGGAACCGGGACTTCGAAGGTCTTTTCTTCTCCCGGGTTGAGGGTGAGCCGGTAGGTATGCGGCGGCCTCTGCCCCGTTTGGGCGATCCGCAGCGTGTAGGCAGCGGGGTCCTGTTCGCTGCTGAGCACGCCGACCACCACGGCTTCTTCCTGCGAGTTGGCCGGCAACATCCAGAGGGCGGTGAAGCCGACGGCGTTGCCGGCCGGCAGCGGCTTCTGGGCAAGGACGAGGGCGCCGATCGCAATCACCGCCGCGACTACGACCAGGCCCGCATCGAGAGGCGACGGGCGCCATGAGAGCCGCAGGGGCTGTTTCTGCTCGGGCCGGCCCCGCCGCAGCGCCGCCGCCCGGCAACAGGCCGCCGTCACCAGGACCAGCAGCACCGCCCAGCTCAGCGTCGTCAGCCCGAACGGGAAGACGTTGAGGAACAGCGCGCCGAGGGCCAGGACCATCAGGCTGACCCCGACACTGAGCGTCCACAGTTTCGGCAGCGCCAGCTCCCGCGACAGGAAGCAGACCGCGGCGATCGCGTAGCCGGGCAGGAAGAGCGCCAGCGGCACGGCTGCCACCACCCGCACGATCTCCCAGGGGACGAGGACAGCCACGACAGCGCAGACGACGGCCCCGGCACTCGCCCATTGCAGGTCGCGATGGCCCCTCATGGCCGCGGCCGGTCCTTGAGGTCGTAGAGGACGATCCGGCCGCTGTCCCAGACGCGGCCGACGGGGATCTGGGCGAATTTGTGGACCACGATCGGCGGCCGCAGTTCCTGTCCGTACTGACCGGGCGACTCGAAGTAATAGCCACGCAGGGTGTCGCCTGAGTCGCGGCGGCGGTCGGCGACCACATAAGGCAGGTCGTTCTTGCGCAGCACCGGCAGCTGCCAGGGCGCGATCTTTTTGTTGTTGACGATGTCTTCGACGTCGGGGCCCTGGCCGCCGAAGGCGATCTGGTGGCCGGGCGTGAGCAATAGCCTGGCGTCGGCTTCGGGAGCGGCGAAGCGACTACCCGACATCCGCTTCGAGGCGAATTCAGCCAACGCCAGCGGCTCGGAGTCGATCTCACGGCCATGCGCCGTCACCTGCAGCGGCCGCGCCAGCTGCACATCCCAGGGCCAGCCGGAGATCGCCCCCCCGGCGAAGATCACCGCCAGGCCCGCGGTCAGCAGCAGGCGGCGGCGCTGCACGGTCGGCCCGGCGCGGAGGAACCGGGCGGCGCCGTAGATGCCGGCGAAGGCGAGCCCGATGAAGAGGAACTCGCCGGCGCGATTGCCGGTCTCCCAGGCCGCCGGCGCGAAGCGCAGCAGCAGCGCTCCGAAGAAGACGATCGCGGCGGCACCAAGGAGCAGGACGAAGGGGTCGCGCCGGCGGCGGCGCCAGAGCTGGAGTAGGCCCGGCAGGGCGAGAGCGGCGAGCAGCAGCACCGAGAAGATCGCGACTGCGCGCGCCGGGACCGGGGTAACGCCGATGGGTTCCGCGCTGGAGGCGGAGGCGTGGAAGAGAGATCGCGGTGCCGACTCCCCAGCAGCGGTTTCGAAAACAGCCTTGGCCGCTTCCTTCAGCACCGGCCAGAGGTAGCCGACCGTCGATTGGGCGGCGATCAGCAGCCAACCGAGCGCGGTCACCGTTGCCAGCAGGGCCAGCGGCCAGGGGTTCGGTCGCTTGACCTTCAGCACCCGGTAGAGGATCGCGAGGACGATGAAGACGATCGCCACCGCGTAGGACGTGATGTGGTGGGTGATCGTGATCGCGAGGATGCCGAGCACGATCGGGGCCAGCCAGGCGCGCCGCCGCTCCGGCGGCGCCGCCTCGCCTTCGACGAAGGCCATCAGGACCACGACCAGCAGCGGCAGCGCCAGCGACTCGTAGGAGAACTGCGCTCCCCAGAGGAGGAAGTTGGAGCTGCCGGTGTAGATCGCCACCCCGAGACCGGCGCCGCGGGCCGAGCCGCTGACCCGGGCGAAGAGGAAGAACAAGGCCGCGATGAAGACGAGGCGGGCGGCGCCGACGAGGATGATCCCGGCGCCGAAGCTCGACATCCCCGTCAGCATCATCAGCGCCGAGGTGGCGCCCTCGAGGCCGGGGTAGTGGGGCGTCACGGGCAGCGCCGGGTTGAAGTAGTAGAGGTGGTGGTGTTCGGCGATCCGTTCCGCGTTGAAGGCGTGGACGAACTCGTCGGGGAAGGTGAAGAAGATCGAGTCGTGGACGACCTTGACTCCATAAAGGGCGAGGGCGAGGATCAGCACCAGGCCGAGGCGCTCGCGGTAACCCGGCCCTTTCGAGCTGAGCCGGAAGAAAATCGGCACGACGATCACCAGCAGGCCGATCCAGTAGAGCGCCTGCGAGGGGGAGACGGTCGCCCGCGAACGCGCGTTGGCGACCGCGCAGAGCAGGAGGCCGATCGCGGCCAGCAGAATGATGACCGGCAGCGATTCGAGGGCTTTAGCTATCCGCGCCGACACCGTGAAATCTTATGGTCGGCTTTCGGTCGTAAACCCCGTAGCCCTGCACGGGGGCGGCCGGAGCGCCGTGGAGGCGCTCCGGCTTGAAGCTGCGGTTCTCAGGCGAGGCGCGCTTCGAGCGCCTCGAGTTGGGCGCTGACCGCGGTCGGCAGCTTGTCGCCGAACTTGGCGAGGTGCTCCTTCACCTGCGGCAGCTGCTCCCTGACCAGGTCGACGTCGACGCTGAGCAGCTCGCGCATCGCCTCGTCAGAGATCTCCAGCCCCTCGGTGTTGATCTCGCCCTCGGCCGGCAGCAACCCGACCGGCGTCTCGACCGCCTCGGCCTCGCCCTCGCAGCGGCGGAAGACCCACTCCAGGACGCGGCTGTTCTCGCCGAAGCCGGGCCAGAGGAACTTGCCGTCGGCGTCTTTGCGGAACCAGTTGACGTAGAAGACGCGCGGCAGCTTCGCCCCCTCGTGCTCGCCGATCTTCAGCCAGTGGGCGAAGTAGTCGGCCATGTTGTAGCCGCAGAAGGGCAGCATCGCCATCGGGTCGAAGCGCAGCTGGCCGACGGCGCCCGCCGCAGCCGCGGTCGTCTCCGAGGACATCGTCGCGCCCATGAAGACGGCGTGCTCCCAGTCGAAGGCTTCCTGCACCAGCGGCACCACGGTCGCGCGGCGGCCGCCGAAGAGGAAGGCGTCGATCGGCACCCCGGCGGGGTCCTCCCACTCCGGCGCGATCGAGGGGCACTGCGCGGCAGGGGTGGTGAAGCGCGCGTTCGGGTGCGCGGCGGGGGTGTCGGACTCGGGCGTCCAGTCGTTGCCGTGCCAGTCGATCGCGTGCGCCGGCGGCTCGCCGGTCATCCCCTCCCACCAGATGTCGCCGTCGTCGGTCTTGGCGCAGTTGGTGAAGATGGTGTTGCGCTCGATCGTGTCCATCGCGTTCGGGTTGGTCTTGTGGCTCGTGTTGGGAGCGACGCCGAAGAAACCGGCCTCGGGGTTGACCGCGTAGAGGCGGCCGTCGGTGCCGAACTTCATCCAGGCGATGTCGTCGCCGACGGTCTCGACCGTCCAGCCCTCGAGCGTCGGGATCAGCATCGCCAGGTTCGTCTTGCCGCAGGCGCTCGGGAACGCCCCCGTGAGGTACTTGACGTCCCCCTCGGGCGAGGTGACCTTGAGGATC
>JBQCHH010000034.1:0-52550 GCA_051954855.1 Solirubrobacterales bacterium
GGATCTCCTGAGCGAGAGCTACTCGGACCTGCTCCACTCTGCTCCTCGCGCCTGAGGCTGGTTGTTCTTCTCCTTTTTCTCAATCAATACCTCCAGCAACCCGTTGGTTCTCAGGGGTGTTGCTTGACATAGGAGCGACCCCCCAGTGATTTCTCCGGCGCGGTTCGGGCCGCCGCCGTCGCTCCATCGGGTGAACGGACTTTGGCACTCGACCCGTCACAACTTGGTTACATCGAGGGTGAGTTCAGGGCTGAAGATGAAAGCACGTTGAGCGAACGGCTATGTCTGAGCATTAGCGGATTCCTGGTCGTCCTCCTGCTGATAGCCGTTGTCATTTCCGTGGGGGAGGGCGATTCGGTAGAGGCAGCTACCTCCGTCCTTCCTGCCGCGTGCTCGCACGCCGTGCCTCAACACGCGCCGCCGCATAATCCCTGGAGGCCGGCGCAACGTTCGCTGGCGCCCTCCCGGCCATCGGGAATCCGTCTTTGCAGGTACTCCGAAAGTCCCAACCGGCTGGTTCGCGATGTCCTGCTGACGAAGGCGGGAACCCGCTCTCTGGTGCGCGCCTTTCAGGCTCTTCGGCCGCTCCCACCTGGCCATAAGCATGGCTTCAGGTCTTGCCCCTTCCACGTCGATCCGATCATCGAGGCCCATCTCCGATACGCGGGCGGCCACTCGGTTGCGATCTTCGCGCCGCTTGGCTGCATGAGCGCCAGCAATGGCGACGTGACCCGGACCTGGCCGCCGAAGGCGCTCCAACGACTTCGCCTCAAGCTGCTCCACCTAACCCGCTAATCACCTACCGCAGGGGAGTCACATGAAACGAACTGCCACCACGCTGATCGCATCCATCGCCCTGGGACTCGCTCTCGGGGCTACGAGCGCTCCGGCGCAGGCTCAACCGAGCTCGACGCCGCCGAGCGAGTGCCATGGCTCCTATAACCCCTACGACTACACCCGCTCAGCGCTCGAAGCGTGCGGAATCCCGACCTATCCCGCAACCGTCACCGCGCTTCCGGACGGCGGGCAGCTCTACAGCTACTACCGGCCGGACGGCGCCCTCTACGCGAAGACGACGATGCCGCCGGAAGGCTTCGATCCCAGATCGGCAAGCGACGAAGAACTGGCCGAGTACGGATACCCGCCGCGCCCGAGTCCTCTGTCGCTTCCGCAGCAAGAAGAATGGGAACGGATGGTGAGCATCCCGCGGACGACGCCCGAGCCCTTCATGGTCGACGTACCCAGCTTCTCAGCGTCGCTCTCGAACAGCCACTGGTCGGGGCAGATCACGACCAAAGGCGGCTTCACCTACGCGGAAGCCAACTACACCGAGCCCTCCTACGACAACAGCGTCTGCGGCTCCTCCGCCGAGGTCACCTGGGCCGGGATCGGCGGCGGCCCCGGCGCCACCGAAAGCAGCTATCTCTTCCAGACCGGCACCGCCCACAGCAACAACCTCAACATCGGCTTCGCCAATCATCAGCCCTGGTGGGAGATCGCCAGCGCCAAAGGCGGAGGCGAAGCCAAGCCCTTCGCCAACAAAGCCGTCGCCAGCGCCGGTGACACCATCGTTGCCATCACCGACACCCAGTCGGAACCGGGCTCCGTTTCGTTCACCGTCTTCGACATCACCAGCAGCCAGACCTGGCAAACGACCGTGCCCCTGAAAGGACGGAGTGCGAACCCGGCCACGGCAGAGATGATCGCCGAGCGTCCCAATACCGGCGGCGGCTTCCCGAACCTCTCGAAGTTCGGGACGCTCGTCTTCGAAAGCAACAAGGCAGCTCAGGAAGGGCTCGCGGTCTACCTATCCGAATTCTCGACCGAAGCGATCTTCATGTTCAACGGCACCAGCGAACTCGACAGCCCCACCACGGTCGGGTCGCATGGCTTGTTCGAAGTCACCTGGAAGCACTGCTCATGATGGCTACGGGATCGTTGGAAGGGCTTGCCGCCTAGCTCGCCGTGAGTCAACGCCTACCCCGACGTTTGAGCGCCCCGGACCCAGCGCTGGCTAGGCCAGGTCCGGGGCCACAAACGCTGATCAAAACCCCGAGCTAAGCGGGAATTGCCGGGGCACCCGCTGCCCTCATTGGACAGACGGGGCATATGCGCCCCGAAAGGCATTTCTGCGGCATGGACGCCGCCGTCGCCAGGGACCCGCGCTGATGCTCTCCATCGGGAAGATGGGCGCGGGCCAGGAGCGCTACTACCTGGGCAAGGTCGCCGAAGGCGCCGAGGACTACTACTCCGGCGAGGGCGAGGCGCAAGGGCAGTGGATGGGCGACGCAGCCGAGGATCTCGGCCTCCAAGGCAAGGTCGATTCCGAGCAGCTCACGGCGATGCTGACCGGCACCAACCCCGCCAGCGGCGAGCCGTTCGGGATGCAGCACGTCCAGGGCGGAGCGGTCCCCGGCTTCGACCTCACCTTCTCGGCGCCGAAGTCGGTCTCGCTCCTGTGGGCGCTCGGCGGCTCTCCGGTCGGCGCGGAGGTCAAAGCCGCCCACGCCGCCGCCGTCGATGCCGCGCTCGGCTACATGCAGCGCGAGGCTTGCTGGACCCGGCGCGGCAAAGGCGGCCGGGAGTTCCTGCGCGGCGAGGGCTTCCTCGCCGCTGGCTACGTCCACCGATCCTCCCGCGCCGGCGACCCGCAGCTCCACACCCACGTCCTGGTCGCCAACGCCACCTTCGCCGAGGGCCGCTGGACCCGCCTCTACCACCCCGCCATCTACGAACACGCCAAAGCGGCGGGCTATATCTACGAGGCCCACCTGCGCGACGAGCTGACCCGCCGTCTCGGGGTCAGGTGGCGGGAGGTAGTCAACGGCATCGCCGAGATACGTGGCTTCGACCCCGACCACCTGCGCGCTTTCTCCACCCGCCGCCAACAGATCCTCGAGGCGGCGGGGGAGGGGGCAAGCGCCCGCGCCAGGCAGATCGCGACCCTGGCGACGAGGAAGGCGAAGGACCGCGACCTGACCACGGAGAGCCTTCGCGACCTGTGGCGGGCGAAGGCCGAGGAAGTCGGCTTAACCCGCGAGTCGATCCGCGCCACCCTCGGCCACGACCGCCAGGCGCCCGAGGGGCGGGTCGCGGTCGCCGAGGTCGAAGCTGCCGTCACCGCCCACGCCTCCCACTTCGACCGCCGCGACGCCATCCAGGCCGTCGCTAACTCGCTGCCTGCCGGCGCTCCCGGCGAGGAGGTAGTCGAGCTGGCGGATATGTACCTGGCCCGTCCGGACGTGATCGGGATCGCGACCACCGCCAAAGGCGAGCGGTTCACGACCCGCGCGATCTGGGAGCTTGAGCGCGGAGCGCTGGAGCGGGTCGAGGTCATGGCTGCCCGTGAGGACGCCGCCGTGGTCTCGGAGATCGTCGCCGCCCGCGTCCTCGCCAAGCGGCCTTCGATCAAGGCCGACCAGGAGGCGATGGTGCGCCGCCTGCTCGGTGGCGGCGAGGGTGTGATCGTCGTCGTCGGCGAGGCCGGGACCGGGAAGACCTACGCCCTGACCGCCGCGGCCGAGGGTTGGGCGGCGACTGGCGCGGAGGTGCGCGTCGCGGCCCCGACCTGGCGGGCCGCGAACGTTCTGCGCTCGGAGGGCCTGAGCGCCACCAGCGTCGCCCGCCTGCTGGCCGAGCTGGAGCGCGCAGCTGCGAGGGGCGAAGGGGCTCTTGGTCGCCGCGCCGTGCTGGTGGTCGACGAGGCCGGGATGGTGGACTCGCGGGCGATGGCGCGCCTGGTCGCCCACGCCCAGGAGGTTGACGCCAAGCTCGTCTTGATCGGCGACCCGGCGCAGCTAGGGGAGATCGAGGCGGGCGGCCTGTTTGCCTCGGTCGCGTCGAGGACGGAGCCGGTCGTCCTCGATGAAGTGATCCGCCACCGCCATGAGCTTGAGCGCGAAGGCGCGAAGCTGATCCGCGAAGGCGAAGGTCGGGAAGCACTTTCGATCTATCAGGGGGCGGAGCGGGTCACGGTCTCAGACGATCCGCTGGCGCGGCGCGAGGCGATGGTCGCGGACTGGTGGTGCAGCTACGAGCGCGGCGAGGACGCGCTGATGATCGCCAAGCGAAACGTCGATGTTCAGGAGCTGAACGCGCTGGCGCGGGAGCGGATGAAGGCGGCAGGCCGGCTCGGCGGGGAGGAGATCAAAGTTGGGGAGGCTCGCTTTGCTGCCGGCGATCAGGTCATCACGCGGATCAACGACCAGCGCCAGAACATCTTCAACCGCGAGCGGTGGAAGGTGGCTCAGGTGGACGCGGATTCGGAGCGTTTGTGGTTGGTCGGAATCGACACCCGCGGGCGGGTGTGTGTCGATTCCGACTACTTGAGGCGCGTGAGGGAGAGGGACGGAGGCCCTGCGGTCGAACACGCCTACGCCGCGACGACCTACCAGGCACAGGGCGCGACGGTGGACACCGCCTTTGTGATGGTCGACCCCTCGATGGACCGCCAGGAGTTCTACGTCGCCACCTCTCGCACCAGGGAGCAGACCTACCTCTACGCCACTCCTGAGATCCAGTTCGACCGCGACGAGTACGCGCCGCAGTCGCCGTACCTACGCGACGGTCTCGACCACATCGCCGAAGCCGCCGAGCGCGATGGCTCTCAGGCATCCGCGCACGACGAGGCCCTGCGCCAGGAGCTCGGGCAGCTTCCCGCCGACGAGCTGCTCCGCCGCCTGCATGAGCTCAGGTCGGAGGCCGGCGCCGAGCAGCGAAACCAAGAACGCCATCTACGGGCCGAGGCGGAGATCCAACGCCACAGCGAGCATCTGGAGCAGTACCGCTCGGCCTCGCGCTCGGTGCATCCCTCCAACGAAGAACACACGCTTGAGTGGCTCGCGGCGGCGAGGGCCGAGCGCGACGGGCTGCCCGAGGTCGGCCACGAGGCCCGAGCCAAGATGGCGGTCGCCGAACACCTCCTCGCCGAGCGCGAGCGGGCCGCTGCGACCGCCGCCCGCCTCTCTCCTCCCGACTACATCAAGCGCGAGCTGGGGGAGAGGCCGAGCGATCCGGCGAAGGCGCGTGCCTGGGACAAGGCGGTGCGGGGGATCGAGGGCTACCGCACGAGAAATGGCGTGAGGGACAAAGACAGCGCGCTTGGGCGGAAGCCAAAGGACCACGCCGCGCAGGCTGAGCAGAGGCGGGTCAGGGAGCAGTTGCAGCGCACGCAGCACCAGCTCGGGTTGAAAAGGCAGATGCAGCGCGCCGCCAAGCGGTCACTAGGACTCGGGATCGGGCGATGACGCAGCAGGTCGAAGATCGACCGGGGATCGGTTCGCTGACCGAGCCGCTCCTCAATGCCGACGAAGCGGCGCAGCTACTTCACGTCCCCCGCAGCACCCTCTACGAGTTGGTCCGCTCGCGCCACCTGCCGCACATTCGGATAGGTCGAACCTTGCGCTTCACTCGGCAGGGTCTCGCAGCGTGGGTTCAACGAAACACCTTCCGCTAAGAGGGCAAATCAGAAGGTCTTGCATCGCTCTCGACCTCACCAAGCCGCGGCCTGACAGCATCGCCTAGTCCTGCGATGGCCAAGGAATAGGGGCCGAAATGGGCAGGCTCGGACTCGACAACCTCCCCGGTAGCGAGCTGCACCCAGCCGGTGTATCGCCGGCCCACAGCAAAGCGCTGTTCTCCAAGATCCCACGTCCACCTGTAGTTGTGGTTGGGGAGAAGGCTTTCATCGACCGCCTTTCGCACAGCGCTCTCGTTCATCTCCGTGGCTGACTCATCAATGAACGTAAGCCCTACCGCCTCAATTGCCTCGGTGCGTTCTCCCGCATTACGGACGACAACGGTGAGCTTTAGCTCGCCGCCCTCAGCCGGGACAGGCTCTGGCCTGACAGTGACGGTGACGTGGGAGCTTCTGCTTCTCCGCGTGCCGAGGATGCGCCAGAGAAGGTCGGCGGTTGAGACAACCGCTGCATAGACAGCCACATAGCCGATCGCATCCATTAAGCGGAGGCTATCGCCGTCCTTGATCGCTCAGATGGTCTCAGGCAGCATGTCCCCTCGCGGTCCTACGCTCCTCGTTGTGGAAGATTGGCTTGTCCCATTGATCGTGGCAGCGGGAGCCGTAGGGGGCTCTGCTGTGACGGGGGTTGTCGCTTACCGCGTTGCTCGCCTTGAGAGAGAAGCTGCCGATAAGGGCGAGCTTCGTTCTGCCCTAACCGCCTATGGCGCCGCAATCGACAGACTGACCCTGAAGATCCAGCAGCTTCCACAGACCCACGGAGTGGAGGAAGGCTGGTCAAACAGGCTGATCGCCCGATGGCCGACCCTCGACTGGTTCATGGGCAGGCTTTCGGTCGCAACGCTCGGCCGGTCAACGATGAGGGCCGTGGATGAAGTCATCGCCGCAACGAATCGGTTGGTCCTTGTGGCCCCCGAGCCAATCTTGGAGACGATGCAGGCCATCAGTGATCTCATTGCCGGGTTCGATCCGGCGAACGACAAATGGAAGCAGGACTGGCAGCGCGCACGCAACGATTTCGCAGCGGCTTCGAGGAGAGTCGCCGTCGCCGCGCCCTAGCTTGAAAACCGTGTCCCGAAATATGTCCCCGACTCCACCGAACTCGGCTGAACTGGACTGATCTTCTTGGATGCCACAGGCACGAATCGGCCGCAAATGGCTTCGCAGAGGCAATTCTCAGTCCGGAAACCCGGGTTCGAATCCCGGTAGCGGTACTCGTGCAAAGCCCTCTAAGAAGCCAAAAGCCCCGATTTGCCGGGGCTTTTTCAGTTGGTGGAAGCAACGCCTCGGCAACGCGTGTTGTCGGGCAGGGAAGCCGCTGTCCTTGCGCAGGGGTGGATTCGGCACCAGCAAGCCGTTTGCAGGTACCCCGGCGGCAAAGAGTCATACCCGAGACCTGACTGGTTTAGGGGTAGCGGTTGAAGGGCGGAAATGGAAGGCTGGCCGAAAGTGCGAGCCCCGTTACACATTCATCGTTGAGTGTCGAGGCCAGAGTTGATTATTATCACGCGCCCGAGGAGGCGTTGATCTTCGCAATGCGGCAGCTGGTCGCCCGAGCCGTGCGAAGGGAGCAAATGGCGAAACCGGCCTCGATTGTCCATTCGAGCAGGGAGGAGCCAGCATGACGAGGCGCGCCGGGGTAGGGGTTTCTGTGGTGATGGGAGCACTGACGGCTATCGCGGTCGTTGCGCTCTGGCTTCCCTCCTCAGCCTTCGCATCCCAGACCGAATGCCTGAGCTATGGCTATGCGTGCACGCCCGGGTATGACGGTGCGAACGCCAGTGGCACTTGGGCATGGACGCATTACGGTGGAATCTACGCCATCAATGCCAACGGCTACCACAACTGCACGCTGTACGCTGCCTGGCGTCTTGAGCAAAACGGGATGGGCGACCCCGGTAATTGGGGCAACGCGGCCGAATGGATCAACCACACCAGCTGGAACCACACTCCGGCCGTGGGATCGATCGCCTGGTGGGGCGGCGGCTACGGACACGTCGCCTACGTAGAACAAATCAGGGGCGGGGAAGTCTTCGTCCGTGCCGACAACTTCGCCGGAGAAAACTCGGACGGCTACACCGACGCCGGCTGGATTTCGGCGAGCTCGGTCGGCGCTTTCCTGCACCCCCATGACCTACCTAGCGGTCCGCCGGCCGAAGGTAGCTTCGTCAGCCACGGTGGCTTCATATATCGGATCGCCGGGGGCGCTCCGATCTATGTGTCGAACTGGGCTGTCGTCGGAGGGCCTCAGCCATCGCGGGCATTGAGCGACGCGGAATTCGCGGCACTCCCCCAGTATCCACGCAACGGAACGATTCTCGATTCCTCCGCCGGAGGCGTTTACATCGCCGCCGGCGGAGCTCCGCTCTACCTGAGCAACTGGGCCGCGATCGGGGGGCCGAAGCCGGGGGTCGGGATCGATCAGGCGGCGATCGACAATGCCGGCGGGGGAGTGCCATGGGATCACCTGCGTGCCTATCCGGCTGACGGAACCTTTCTCAACTCCTCGACCGGCGCCGTCTACCGCGTTGCCGGGGGCGCGCCCCTGTACGTCAGCAACTGGAACATCTACGGCGGCGTCCAGCCGTACGTGACCGTCGACAGCTGGGACATCGACCACGCCGGAAGCAACCCAGCGGCTCACCTCCGCGCCTATCCGGCCGACGGCACGCTGGTCTCGACCAGCGGCGACGGACGTGTCTATGAGATAGCCGGTGGGGCGCCGCTATACGTCAGCAACTGGAACGCGATCGGTGGCGCTCGACCGTCGACCGGAATCGATCAATGGGACGTCAACCACCCCGATAACCCCGCAGCGCACCTGCGCGAGTATCCGCAAGACGGCACGTTCATCCTCACCTCAACGGGGCGCGTCTATCGAGTCGCAGGCGGCGCCCCGTTCTACGTGAGTAGCTGGAGCGTGTTCGGCGGCGTCCAACCCCACGTGGGCGTCGATCAGTGGGATGTCGACAACACCTCCGATCCACATGCGCATCTGAGGCCGAGCCCGCTCGATGGGACCATCGTCCAGGGACTTCCCTCTATGCAGTACTGGAGCTTTGCATCCGGCCTGCGCAGCCCGACCACGGCGAGCCCAACCGCTACCCAGGTCGACGACGTCGGCCTCGCTGCGTTCCCGCAGGCTGCGACTGCCGCACCTGTGCCCTCCGCGGGGCCAGGACCACATACCAGGACCTGTCGTCGCCACCGCCACAAACACAGTCGTCACCGGCACCATCGCAAGGGTCGGCTGAGGCATCGCGCCTGCCCGGAGGGCGGCCGATCTCCAAGGCGCTAATCCGCGAGTCGCTCGATCAGCGGACCTCGGTTCCCGCGATTCGGTCCCTCGCCGGAGCGGGGGTAAGCCTAGAACCTCACGCCGCCTGCGAACGGCTCGGCATTGGCCTCCCAAGCCATCGGCTCCAGCGCGACCCCGGTGTACTCGGTCACGGCGCTCCAGAAGGAGGGCTTCCCGTTGACTACCCCCGCATAGACGCCGGCGTGGACGATGTTGCCGAAGCTCGGACCGAAATAGACAAGGTCGCCGGGCTGAAGTTCCCCCTGGTTGTAGATGTGCTGGCCTCCCTGCGCGATGGCGTTGGTCGCCTGGATGGAGCTGTGCGCGAGCACCTTCCCGGTCACTTGGTAGACCGCGTATAGCGTCAGGCCGGTGCAGTCGAAGCCAGGCACACCGGAGGGGTTGTACCCGGGAGTGCCGCAGCGCAGGCCATTTTCAGGGTCGGTCGTGCCGAGGGTGGGCCCGCCGGGTCCCCCACCGTCGAAGCAGTAGGGCCTGCCGGACCACTTGGCCGCTTCGTCGAGGATGCGTTCTCCGGTTCCAGGCGCTCCACCCCCGCCGACGAGCTTTCCGCTGCCCCAGTCCCAGATTGCGGTGGCCCCGTGATAGATGACGACGTTCGAATCGTCCTGGAGCAAGAGGTCGGAGCCGGGGAAGCCCGCGGTGCCCGAGTTCCACCGTGCAACGCCGCCGCTATAGACGACGAAGTTCCCATCCGGCTGCATGATCGCTATGGCTCCCGGATAGCCATTCGTGCCGGAAGACCACAGGGCCGTGCCTCCGTGATACAGGACGAGATTGCCGTCGCCCTGCATGATCAGCCTGAGGGTGTGGTTGGGGGAAAGGAGGTATGCCCCTGGTTCCAGCTTCCAGCCGTTCAGCTGGTTGCCGAGGTAGCCGCTGCCCCAGTCCCAGATGGGATGGCCGGCCTGGTAGATGACGGCGTTCGAGTCGTCTTGGAGCTGTAAGTGGGCGCCTGGGAACCCGCTCGTGTTCGAATTCCATTTGGCGACCCCGTCCTTGTAGATCACGAGGTTCCCGTCGCCCTGCATGATCGCGTAGGCGCCGCCGTCGCCGACCGTGTTCGATGCCCAGAGGGCGGTGCCTCCGCGGTAGAGGACGAGATTGCCGTCCCCCTGCATCACCAGCTTGTATTCGTGGTTGCGCGAGCGCAGGTAGGCCCCCGGTTCCAGCTCCCAGCCGTTCAGCTGGTCGCCGATGTATCCGGACGCCCAATCCCAGAGGGGATGCCCTGCCTGATAGATGACGAGGTTCGAGTCGTCCTGAAGGACCAATGAGGCACCCGGGAACCCCCAGGTGCCCGAGTTCCAAAGGGCGGTGGTCCCCTCGTAGACGACCAGGTTGCCGTCTTCTTGCATGACCGCAAAGGCACCGGGGTGGCCGTCCGTTTCCGACGACCACAGCGCCTTGCCGCCTTGATAGAGGACGAGATTGCCGTCGCCCTGCATGATCAGCTCGTACTCGCTATTTGACGAGATGAGTGACTGCCCGGGTAAGAGGCGCTCCCCCGCCTGCAGGCCCGACGCCGGCGCTGGCGCTGCCGGTGGGGTTGGGGTGACCTGCTTTGGCGATCGGTGCCCTGCCTTTCGACACCGCCCCCGGTGTTTTCCCGACCGCCTCCGATGATGCCTCGGACAGCGATGGTGACTATGGGCGTGATGGTGCAGCGCCACCTGTGGAGGCTTTGCTTGGGCGGATGCCAGTCCCGGAAGGATGCCTGCGATCAGCGTCGCGCTTGCGATGACGACAACCAAAAGAGCTCGATGCGTGGCCGCCCGCCCGAGATACAGGTAGTGAGACAGACAGCGAGAATGAGAAGAAGGCTTGGCCTCGGGCGGGGAGCTGAGAAACCGTGGGGGGTACACGAGGCAGGAACCTAAGTCCAAGCGTTCTTGTCTCGGCCGGAGAGAGGGATAAAACTCCAGTATTCAACTATTAAAGTTCTGAAAACTGATGACTTTTTTGGAAACCTGGATGTAGAACGACCGCCTTACTATCTCTCTGCTTCCCAGAGTTTTCGGTGAGGTTGAGGGCCTGAACTAGGGACAATTCCTTTGGGAGGTGCGAGAGATGGTGAGGAAAATCGAATCTCTGCTTTTCGGCGGCCGCCGGCGTCGCGACGAGCATGCGTGGCGTGCCTGGCAGGAAGTGGAGCCGTTGATCCCGGCGAGATTTCCGGAAGCAGGGGGGCTGGGGCGCTCTTCTGAGGTGTTGCGGATGGCCGGGCGCGTTGTCCGCATCTACCAGCGCGCTCGCCGTGGCAGCAAGGCCGTTGTCGACTTCGGCCCCATGGTGGGATTGCAGGACACCTGGTGGGAGCACAAGCGGCCGCCGGTGGGCAGTTGGGTCATCGTGCATGCGCATCTCTGGCTTCCGCCGGGAACGCATTCCGAACAGCAGGTCTTCTGGATAGACCATTGGGAGTCCTGGGCTGAGGGCGACACGCCGATGCGGGCCCGGCGCCATCAGCGCAGGATGGAGAAGGAGGCTCGGCGTCGAGGCGATGATCAGATTGGCGTCGTCCAGCCTCCGACGGCCGAGTAGCACTAAAAACTCGTCTGTTGACACCGGTGCTGGTTCCTCAAGACCGGGGTGGCAGCGCGATCGGCGTCAAGGGCGCGGCAGCTGCTCCTGCGTCCATGATCGCCTTGGCGACCAGCCCCGGACGCTTCTGGGGCAGCATGTGGCCGGCGCGTTTCACGCTGACAAGGTGTGCGTTCGGCAGGGCCTGGGCGAGGGCGCGGGCGTGGGAGGGGGGCGAGACCAGGTCGCGGGCACCGGAGAGGACGGTCGTGGGGGTCTGGATCGAGGGGATCTGCGGGGCCAGCGCCGGAAGCTCGTCGACCAGGGCGCGCTGCTCGGTGTAGAAGCTCCGGCAGGCGCCGTCGCTGCGCCATTCGCGCGCGGTCGCTGCGAGCTGGTCCTCCAGCTCGGGCGCCGTCGCCCGCGTCAGCCGGCGCATGAACGGGCGCGAGAGGACGAGCCCTCCTGCCTGGAGCCCGAGCCGGGTCGCCGGCGGACCGAAGCGGCGGTCTGCCCACAGGCGGTCGACCAGGCTGGGCTGCGTCCGGGGCACCATCGCCCCCACCAGCACCAGGGCCCTGACCCGCTGCGGGAAGCGGCTCGCCAGCGCCAGCGCCACCCCGGCGCCCCAGCTGTGCCCGGCCACGATGGCCGACGCCACCTCCAGGCGGTCAAGCAACTCGACCGCGGCGGAGGCGTTCTCGCCGAAGCCGCCCGCCCGGCCGCCGGTGCGGCCGTAGCCGGGGCGATCGGGGGCGATCACCCGCATCCGGTCGCGGAGCCGCTCGGTCACCGGCGCCCAATGCGCCCCGGTGCCGGGCTGGCCGTGCAGGAGGAGGACGGCCGGGCCGCTACCGGTGTCGATCGTCGACAGGCTCACCCGGCGATCCTGCCAGGGCGGCGCGCAGGCCGGCGGGCCAGCGCTCGGCGAGGGCGCTCGGCGAGGGCAGCTGCCCCTCGGCGAACATCGCCGCCAGGCCGGTCCGGGCGAAGCCGAGCGGGCCGCGCTCGAAGAGCAGGTAGCGGGGCTGCCAGCGGGGCGAGAACTTCGCGTTGAAGCGGTAGAGGCTCTCGATCTGGAAGTAGGGATTGGCCAGCGTCACCACCCGGCCCAGCGTGCGCTCGACCAGGCCGCTCGGGTTGCGCAGCCAGCGCGCGAAGGCGGCGAAGTTGAGCGACATCTCCTCGACGCCGCGCTCGCGCAGCATCTCGATCGCGCTGACCACGAGGTACTCGGTGAGTCCGTTGACGGTGTCGCGGTCGCGCCGCATCAACCCGAGGGAGACGGCGGGGCGCCCGTAGCAGGGGGCGAAGTGGAGGAAGCCGCGCACCGCTCCCTCGGCGTCGCGCGCCACCACCACCAGGCTCTCATCCAGGTGGTCGCCGCGCAGGCTGTCGATCGCCATCGAGAAGCCGCGCTCGGGTTCCTCCCCGCGCCAGCGGTCCGAGACCTCCTCAAGCTCGCGCAGCTCCGCCTCGGCCAGCTCGCCCATCGGCCGCAGGGTGACCGTGTAGCCGGCCTTGCGCACCCGCGTCACCGCCTGGCGCAGCTTGCGGATCGCCCGCCCCTCGAGCGAGAAGCCGGCCAGCTCGACGATCGCCTCGTCGCCGATGTAGAAGGAGCTGAGCCCGGCTCCCGCGGCCAGCTCGGCGAACTCCTCGCTGGCGCCGACGACCCCGATCGCCAGCCCGCGGGCCTCAGCGAAGCCGCAGAGGTCCCGCAGCAGGCCGGGCACCGCCTCGGCCGGGCCGACCGGGTCGCCGGAGACGAGCAGCACGCCGGTTTCGATCCGGTAGCCGACGAAGGCGCGGTGCGAGCGGTCGAAGAAATGGTGCTTGTCGCCCCGCAGCTTGAAGAAGCTGAGCGTGTCGGCCCCGTGGGAGGCGACCAACTCGCGGGCGAGCGGCCGCAGCTCTCCCGGCGGCAGCCCGCGCGGCCCCGCCAGCGGCCGGAACAGCTGCCAGGCGACGGTCGCGAGGCCGCCGGTCCAGAGGACGACGAGCGCTCCGGGCACCCACTCGAAGTGGTCGCGGTAGTGGACCGGGCCGGAGGAGAGGGTCAGCGCCGCGGCGAGCTCGGCCAGCGTCCGCGCCGGGTTCAGCCCCGGCGTGCCCCAGTGGGAGACCGCCAGCAGAGTGGCGACGCTGGCGGCGAGCACCCCGCCGAGCACGGCGGCGCTGCGGAGCAAGGGCCCGTGCCAGTCGCTGTCCTCGTGTACGACCGTGAAGGCGTCGCGTCCCCAGATCAGCAGCCCGGCGACGCCCCAGCAGGCCAGCGCCTCCTCGACGTCGAGCCCCTTCAGCAGGTTGAGCGCGCCGGCCACGGCCAGGACCGCCAGCGCCAGCGCCCAGGCGCGGCGCCGGCGGCGCATCAGGTAGATCCCGAGGATGATCAGCGAGACCCCGGCCGAGAGCGCCAGCGCGTGCGCCGCCACCGGCACCTCCCGCGGCACCAGTTCGAGCAGGAGCCGCATTCGCGAGTACTCGTTCGGGGTCAGCGCCGAGCCGACGTTGACCAGGCCCATGCCGATCGTGCAGGCGCCCGCCAGCGGGGCCAGCCAGTGGGCGCGGGGGCGGTGGCGAAAGGGAGTCGGCGGGCGATGGGTGCCGGCGCTCCAGGCCCCCGTGTCGCGCAGGTGCGGAAGGAGATCACGTCGGTCCTTCCACAGCATCCACAGCCCGATGAGGAGCACGGCGACCGTGGGCGCGACCGGCACCGGCCACTCGGCTATCAGGATCACCATCGCGGCTGCGAGAAGGGCGATCCCGGCATGGCACTCGTGAACACGCCGGCCCAGCACGTAGAGGCGTGGGCCGAGCTCATGACGATCGACTCGGAACAAGACGGGAAAAATATTGGCTTACGAACTTAAGTGTTCGCTTAATGCGGGGTTATCCGGTGGCGGCCCCGAGGCGCCGCGCGCCCTATACCCCTTTGAGGAGGCGGCAAGCCACCACCAAGACAACGATCGACGGCTGCGCAACGCTTTTCGTTGCGCTACGCTGAGCGCATGCCCGTAGCGACTGCGGCGAAGATCACTGCTCTTAGTCATGACCTTGGCTCGCAGCGCCGCCTGGCGGAGTTGCTGGGGGTGAGCCCGGCGCAGGTGACGCGCTGGCGGCGGGGCGGGGGGATCGACCTCCAGAACGCCGAGCGGGTGGACCTGCTGGAGCTGGTGGTGGCGAGCCTTCTGCGGCTCTATCCGGCGGAGGCGGCGGAGCAGTGGCTGCTCGGGGTCAACCCGCACCTGGCCGATCGCCGGCCGATCGACCTGGTGCGAGCGGGCCGGGCGCAGGAGCTGCTCGGGGCGCTGGGAGCCGAGCGCGCCGGCGGCTTTGCGTGAGGCTCTGGCGGGCGCTGCCTCTCGACAAGGGGGCACGTGACGGCGAGGCCGGCGGACCGCTCTGGTTCCCGCGTCGGCAGCAGGCGGAGGGAAGGCACGACAACCCCGACCTCTACGGATGCCTCTACGCCGCCGAGCAGCCCGTTTCGGCAGTTGCCGAGATGCTGGCACCCTTTCGCGGCACCGGCAGGCTCTTGCCGTCGATGCTGGTGCGCTACGGCAGGCCACTGTCGCTGGTCGCGCTGCAGCTGGAGGACGGGCTGACCGCGGTCGACCTCGACGAGCCTTCGACCCTGATCGCCACCAGGCTGCGTCCTTCCCTCGTCGCCACCCGCAAGCGCGCCGTCACCCAACCCCAGGCGGCTGATGCGTTCGAGGCTCATCCCGCCGCGGTCGGCATCCGCTGGTGGTCGACCCTCGAGTCGACCTGGATCAACTGGACCCTTTTCGAACGCGCCGCCGCCGGCCTCGAGGTGGATGAGACGCGCGAGTTGACCGTCGAGGACCCGGTCGTCGCCGAAGCCGCCGACCTGCTCGGTCTGTTCCGTTAGAGCGCCTAGAAGCCGCCGGTGCCGTTCGGCGTGCCTAGTCCCGTGGGTCCGTCGTAGCCGAGGACAGCGGTGCAGGGGTAGCTGCCGCCGCAGGAGCCGTTGGCGCCGGTGGTGACGTCGTTGAGGGCGCCGGCGTGGGAGTAGGGGTAGGAGCCGTAGGTGACGGTGCTCGCGTTGCCGGCGAGGGCGTAGACGCCGGCGACGATCGGCGCCGCGACGCTGGTGCCGCCGAAGACGAGCCAGCCGCGGGTGCGCAGGGTGTCGTAGACCGCGACGCCGGTGTTGGGGTCGGCGTCGGCGGAGACGTCGGCGACGGTGCGGTGGGAGCAGCTGTCGGTCTGCCATTCGGGCTTGGCGACGTAGGCGGAGCAGCCGCTGCCGGCCTTCGACCAGGCGCTCTCCTTCCAGCCCCGCGCCGTCGTCGCGTCGCGGGTGAGGGTGGTGCCGCCGACCGCGGTCACGTGCTGGGAGGCGGCGGGGAACTCGACCCCGTAGCCGTTGTCGCCGGAGCTGGCGGTGATCGCCACCCCCGGGTGGGTGAAGTGGCCGTCGTAGCTCAAGCCGGTCTCGCCGGAGAACTCGCTGCCGCCGTAGCTGTTGCTGACCACGGTGGCGTGGGCGGCGGCGTAGTCCTCGGCCGCGCCGAGGTTGGCGAAGCTGTTCGAGGTCGCCTCGACCAGGAGGATCTTGCAGTTGGGGCAGATCGCCGAGGCCATGTCGAGGTCGAGCGAGATCTCCTGCGCCCAGCCGGAGTCGCTGCGCGGCATCGCCGTGCCGCCGCTCTGGTTCACCTTCTTGAAGCAGGGACTGGTGCCGCCGCCGGTGCAGGCCGGCAGCCCGTAGTGGGAGCGATAGACCCCCAGGTCCGCTTCGGCGTTGGGGTCGTCGTAGGCGTCGACGATCGCGATCGTCTGGCCGCTGCCGTTGCTCGCCGAGGCGGCGGCGAGGTTGTAGGCGCTGCGCAGTTCTCCCGGCCCGTAGCCGGCCGGCGCCGAGGTGACCAGCGGCTTGCCGCCGGCGTTGGTGACGATCGCCGAGTCGCAACGGGCTTCGCCGAGCATGACCGGCCCGCAGACCCGCTGATGGTGCAGACCGGAATGCCCCGGCCCGGGCGGCGGTTCGGCCGCGGCGCTCCCGGCGCCGATCAGCAGGACGGCAAACCCGGCAAGCAAGCTGAACAGCAGGCGACGCGAGGCGCTGGCGATCGTGAAGTTCATTTCTCTCCCTGGAGTCGCTGAGGACTGCCGAGCAAGGTACCACGGTTTCTCCCCACCGCAGAAATCTTTAGGCCGGCGGGGCTCGGGCTAGTGGTGGTGATGGTGGTGCGGGTGGCCGCGGACGGTGTGCCAGGAGTCCCAGGTGATCTTGAGGATGACGAGGGTGATCGCGAGGCCGATCAGGGGGTCGGCGATGGTGAGGCCGATGGCGACGCAGGCGGCGCTGGCGACGACGGCGAGGCTGACGTAGGCGTCGGCGCGGGCGTGTTCGCCGTCGGCGATCAGGGCGGGGCTGTCGAGGCGGCGGCCGGCGGCGGTGCGAATGCGGGCGGCGAGGGCGTTGCCGAGCCAGCCGATCGCGCCGGCGGCGGCGAGGGCGCCGAGGTGGTCGACGTGCTCGGGGTGGATCAGGCGCCGGACTGCCTCGAACCCCGCGACGCAGGCGGAGACGAAGATCGCGAGGACGACGAAGTAGCCGGCGCCGCGCTCGGCCCGCTCCGAGCGCAGGGCAAAGGCGATCCCCAGCGGGATCGCGGTGGCGGCGTCGCCGAAGTTGTGGATCAGATCGGCGAGCAGGGCGATGCTGCCGGTGAGGGCGAAGATCGCCGCCTGCGCCGTCGCCGCCAACCCCAGCACCAGCAGCGAGAGCAGAACCGCCCGGATTCCCTCCCGCGAGCGCTTGATCGAGGGATCGACGAGGCCGTGGCTGTGGCCGCCCTCTGCCATCAGGTCGCCGGCGCCGCGACTGCGCTGCGCAGGAGCGCGCGGCGGGTTAGGAGGAGCGGCAGGCCGAGGGCCGGCAGGGCGGCGGCGAGGACGACGCCGGCGCGCCAGCCGCCCGCCTGCACCAGGGGACCGGCGAGGGCGGAGCCGGCGCTGGCGCCGACCAGCACCGAGAGCGAGAGCCAGGTGAAGACCTCGGTGCCGGTGCCGGGCGGCATCGTCACCTGGGCGATCTGGTTGCGGACGGTGATGGTCGGCGCGATGAAGGTGCCGGCGAAGACGCCGAGCAGGAGCATCGGCGCCACCGCGGACGCCAGCAGCAGCGGCAGGCAGACGAGCGGCTGGAAGACCGCCAGGCGGACGATGACCTGGGCGGGGGTGCCGAACCGCTGCGGAGCTGAGCCGTAGACCAGTGCCCCCAGCGCCGAACCCGCCGCCAGCGAGGCCGCGAAGGGGCCGCCGAGGGCAGTGCTGCCGTGGGCGGCGCCGAAAGCGGGGAGGGCGACGTCGAGGGCGCCGAAGGTCGAGCCGACCGGGAAGCCGGTGAGGATCAGCAGCCGGATCGTGGGGGAGGCAAGGGCGCCGGCGCGGGTGCGCTGATGGGCGGGCGCCGGCTCGAAACCGCGGAGGAAGGGAGAGGCGACGAACCAGACGGTGCCGGCGAACCCGAGCGCGGCGGCGGCGAGCAGCGCCCCGCCTGCTCCGGTGGTCGCCGCCAGCAGGCCGATCAGCAGCGGGCCGGCGACGAAGGTCGCCTCGATCAGGATCGAGTCGACCACGTAGGCGTTGACGAGGAGGCGAGGCTCGACGATCTCCGGCCAGAGATGGCGCAGCAGCCCGCCGACCGGCGGCATCGCCGCGCCGGCGATCGCGGCGAGGGCGACGATGAGCGCAGCGGCGGCGCCGGCGTCGCCGAGGGCGACCACGCCGGCGATCGCCGCGCTGGAGAGCAGGGCGGCGGGCGGCAGCACCGGCCGCGGCCCGCGCCGGTCGACCAGCCGGCCCAGCAGCGGCGCCGTCAGCGCCAGCCCGAGCGTGTAGGCGCCGGCGGCCGCACCCGCCGTGCCGAAAGAGCCGGTGCGGGCGTGGACGAAGATCACCAGGCCGATCCCGACCATCCCTCCGGGCAGCCGCGCCACCACCGAGGCGGCGGCGAGCGAGAGCACGTGAGGAGTGGCGAAGATCCGGCGGTAAGGCATCCCGCCAGGTTGGCAGGGCAGGGCGGCGTTCGCGGTGAACGCCCTAGCTGGTTTCGACCGAGTCGAGCTTTTCCTTCAGGAACGGCGTCGCGTCGAAGACTTCGGAGGAGTCGGGGAGCTGGATTTCCGGGTGGGCGCCGAAGGCGAAGAGGTCCATGCGCATGTCCATCGTCATCGGCGGCTTGCCGGAGTCGGATGGCATCGTCATCACCTCGCGCATCCGCCGCACCATTCCGTGGCGGTCGATCGAGGCTTCGCTGACGACCGGCGACGGCATCAGCACCGCGAGCTTTTCGTACTCTTCGGCGAGTTCGTCCTTGCCTTCTTCGCTCAGCAGTCGGGCGTAGTCGCTCATCCCGATCTCGGTGTGGTAGCGGCGGGTGGGGACGCCGCGGACCTTTTCGTGGCCGACCAGCCGCACGTTGCCGCCGACCGTGGTCAGCATCTTCAGCGATTCGGTGGCGCTGCCGCCGCCGACCATCGCTTCCTGCTCGCTCTTGCCGAGGAAGGGCTGGATCTCGAGCCACTGCTTGCCTTCCGGCAGTCCGTCGCTGATCTTGGTGCCGCGCAGGAAGAAGGCGGTGCCGTCGCCGAGCTCTTCGATCTTGATGTTGCCGGCCTGCGGCGAGTACATGCCCAGCGTCATGCGGATGTGTTCGGTTTCGGAGTTGTAGATGCCGCTGCCGTGGGCGGTCATCGGCTGCGGCAGGGCGCTGGAGGTGTAGATCGCCTTCATCGTGAATTTGGCGCCAGGGGCTTCCGCGGTCCGTTCCGCCGCCGCCGCGACCGGGTTCGGGTTGAACGGACTGGCGCTGCCCTGGTTCAGGAACGAGTTGGCGATGACCATGACCAGCAGCAGCGAGAGGAAACCAGCCACCTGCAGCAGATGGCGGGAGAGCGGCTCGAGCTCCTCGCCGCCGAAGAGCCATGACGCGCTCGCCGTTCGCGCGGGGGCTGCGGGGGTCGCCGGGGTGAGCGACGGCGCGCTCCCCTTGTGGGTTCCCCAGAGGGGTTTGGCGCCCGGCGGCGGAAAAGAGGTTGGCGGTACGTCAGACAAGACATATATTCAATCGGGTTGGCAGGAGGGCGGCTTGAGTCAGAGGCGCCGATTGGACAAATGGGCCTTCTAGATCCAACTCCACCTCCGTTCGAGATCGCCGAGTGGCGGCGCCTGCCGCACCTGGAGCGGATCAAGCCGCTGGCGCAGGACTGGGCGCTGAACGGGTTCGGGACGCCGGTCGCGGTCTACTTCCTCTACGTCTTCAAGATCCTCGTCTACGCCGCCGGCGGCTTCCTGCTGATCGGGGCGACCAGCGGCTGGCCCGCCTGGACGGCGCCGATCGTCTTCGAGAAAGCGGTGGCCTGGACGATGCTCTGGGAGGTGCTGGGGCTGGGCGCCGGCTCGCTGCCGCTGACCCTGCGCTTCAGCCCGATGGTCGGCGGCTTCCTCTACTGGCTGCGGCCGGGGACGACGCGGCTGCCGCCCTGGCCCGAGAAGGTGCCGGGGACGCGAGGGACGGTGCGCACCGCGCTCGACGTCGCTCTATATATAGGGGTGCTCGGGGCGCTGCTGTTCCTGCTGATCGCCCCGGGGGTGGAGGGGAGCGCCTCCTGGGTCGCCGGCGGCACGGTGGACCGGCTCAGCCCGGTCGCGGTCGGGGTGATGCTGGCGCTGCTGGCGGCGCTCGGCCTGCGCGACAAGGTTCCGTTCCTGGCGGCGCGGGCGGAGGTCTACGGCAACCTCTCGCTGATCCTCCTTTTCCCGCTGAGCAATCTGGTCATCGCCGCCTCGCTCGTCTTCTTCTGCATCTGGTGGGGCGCCGCCAGCTCGAAGCTGAACCGCCACTTCCCCTTCGTGGTGACGGTGATGATCAGCAACACGCCCTGGAACCGCTGGCGGGCGGCCAAGCGTCGCCTCTACGCCAACCACCCCGAGGACCTGCTGCCCTCGCGGCTCGGCGCGGGGGCAGCGCACCTGGGGACGGCGATGGAGCTCACCCTGCCGCTGATCCTGATCCTCAGCAACGGCGGGCCGCTGCAGACGCTCGCCGTCGCCGGGATGGTGATCTTCCACGTTCACATCTTCTCCACCTTCCCCCTGGCGGTGCCGCTGGAGTGGAACGTGTTCATGGTCTTCGGCCTGCTCTTCCTCTTCGGCCATTACGGCAGCGTGCCCTGGTCGTCCGTGGACGACCCGGTGCTGCTGGTGATCCTGGCCCTGACCTGTGTCGGCCTGCCGGTGCTGGGCAACTTCCGGCCCGACCTCGTCTCCTTCCTGCCCTCGATGCGCTACTACGCCGGCAACTGGGCGACCAGCCAGTGGCTCTTCCGGCGTGAGACCGGCGCCGAGGCCAAGCTCGACCGCGAGGTGGTGAAGTCGGCGCCGATCGTCGGCGAGCAGCTGCTCAAGTTCTACGAGCCGGAGCTGATCGAGGTGCTCCTCTACAAAGGCCTCGCCTTCCGCTCGATGCACTCGCACGGGCGGGCGCTGAACGCGCTCACGGCGCGGGCCGTGGAGGACATCGACGAGTACGACGTGCGCGAGGGGGAGCTCGTCGCCGGCGTCGTCCTCGGCTACAACTTCGGCGACGGCCACTTCCACGACCACCGGCTGCTGGCGGCGGTGCAGGAGCGCTGCCACTTCGGGCCGGGCGAGGTGCGGATCGTGACGCTGGAGTCCCAGCCCGCCCACGTGCAGCGCCAGCGCTACCGGATCTGGGACGCCGCCGACGGCCTCGTCGAGGAGGGCTACGTCGACGTCGCCGACATGGCCCGCTGCCAGCCCTGGCTGGGCGACGAGCCGTTCCCAGTCCACTGCCCCGACCCCCGAACTGCATCAACTTCCCTGCCTCCTGGGCGGGAAAGTTGATGCAGTTCGGGGGGCTCGTGAATGATGTGACGGTATGAGCAGCGCGATCGTCGTCGGCTCCGGTCCCAACGGGCTGGCGTGTGCAGCGACCCTGGCCAGCCGGGGCGTGGAGGTGACCGTGATCGAGGCGGCCGCGGCGATCGGCGGCGGCACCCGCAGCTCGGAGCTGACGGTGCCCGGCCTGCTGCACGACGAGTGCAGCGCCTTTCACCCGATGGCGGTCTCCTCGCCGGCGGTTGCTGGGCTGGGACTGGAGCGCCACGGGCTCGAGTGGCTCTGGCCGGAGGTCGACCTCGCCCACCCATTGGACGGGGGCGGCGGCGCGGCGATGCTGCGCTCGTTGGAGGCGACGGCGGCGGGACTGGGGGAGGGCGGCTCGCGCTGGAAGCGGGTCTTCGGACCCTCGGTCGAGGCCTACGACGAGCTCACCGAAGACATCTACCACCCGCTGATCCACCTCCCGCGCCACCCGCTGCGGCTGGCGCGCTTCGGCTTGACCTCGGCGCTGCCGGCGAGCGTCCTGGCGCGCGGCCTGGGGACGACGGAGGCAGCGGCGCTGTTCGGCGGCGTCGCCGCCCACTCGTTCGCCCGGCTCGACCTGCCGCTCAGCGCCGCGATCGGGATGGCGCTGATCAGCGCCGGCCACGCCTACGGCTGGCCGGTGGCGAAGGGAGGCTCCGTCGCGCTCGCCGAGGCCTGGGCGTCGGTGGTCCGCGCCAACGGCGGCACGATCGAGACCGGGCGCCGCGTGCGCTCGCTCGCCGAGCTGCCGGAGGCCGACGTCGTCGTCCTCGACCTCTCACCGCGCGGCGTGCTGGAGCTGGCGGGCGACCGGCTGCCCGCGCGTGTCGCCCGCGCCTATCGCCGCTTCAAGTATGGGCCGGCGGCCTTCAAGCTCGACCTCGCCGTCGAAGGCGGAGTGCCCTGGACATACGAGCCCGCCCGCTGCGCCGGCACCGTCCACATCGGTGGCAGCTTCGAGGAGATCGCTGCCGCCGAGCGCGAGAACAACCGCGGCCGCCTGCCCGAGCGCCCCTTCGTCCTCGTCGGCCAGCAGTACCTCGCCGACCCCGGCCGCTCCCAGGGCGACCTGCACCCGGTCTGGGCCTACGCCCACGTCCCCCGCGGGTACAGCGGCGACGCCACCGAGACCGTCCTCGACCAGATCGAACGCTTCGCTCCCGGCCTGCGCGAGCGCATCGTCGCCACCACGACCAGCACCCCCGCCGAGATCGAGGCCGCCAACCCCAACCTCGTCGAAGGCGACATCGCCACCGGCGCCAACGGCCCCGTCCAGCTCCTCCTCCGTCCCCGCGCCACCCCGGTCCCCTACTGGACCGGCATCCCCGGCGTCTTCATCTCCTCCGCCGCCACCCCCCCCGGCGCCGGCGCCCACGGCATCTGCGGCTTCAACGCCGCCGAAGCTGCGCTGCGCACGCTTTAGTCCCCCGCCTCGATCGGCCTTGGCGGGGGCAGCGGGGTCCCCGGCTCGATGCGGGCTTCGAGGTGGCGGACGCTGGGGACGAGGAGGACGCAGAGCTGGCAGAGGAGCATCGAGAGGGCGCCGAGCCAGAGGGTGGTCGAGACCCCGAGGCCGGCGGCGAGGGGGCCGACCAGCGCCAGGCCCACCGGCTCCAGCGCCAATGAGCCGAACCAGTCGTAGGCGACGACGCTGGCGAGCCGGTCGGGCGGGATCTGCTGGGCGGTGGTCGTGTCGTAGAGGATCTCGGCGAGGCTGACGGTGCTGCCGCCGATCAGCGCCCCGGCGGCGATCAGGGCGGTCGTGGAGGGGATCGCGAGCAGGGCCACGGGCAGGGCGAAGAAGAGGACGAAGCCCTCGCTGACGAGCAGCGGGCGGCGGGGACGAAGCGAGAGGGCGACGAAGCCGCCGAGCAGGCCGCCGACGCCCCAGAGGGCCATGATCAGCGCCCATGAGCTGGAGCCGCCGAGCGATTCGCGGGCGACGGTGGGGCCGAGGACCTGGAAGATCGGAAAGAAGATCGCGTTGCTGATTCCCGCCGAGAGGACGATCGCGACCATCCAGCTGCGACTCCAGAACTCTCTCCAGCCGTGGCGCAGGTCGCCGAGGAAGGAACTCCCCTCGCCCTCGCCGCGGATGCCCGGCGCCCGGACCCCCCAGAGGCAGGCGGCGCTGATCGCGAAGGTCGCGGCGTCGGCGGCGATCGCCGTCCCCGGCGACCCCAACGCCAGCAGCACGCCGGCCAGCGCCGGGCCGGCGACCTTGCCCGCCCAGCGCGAGAAGCTGAGCAGGGCGTTTGCCTCCTGCAGGCGCTCGCCGGGGACGATCTGCGGCACGATCGCGTTCGAGGCCGGGTTGAAGAGGGCGGTGGCGGCGCCGTCGACCGCATAGAGCAGCGCCAGCTCCCAGATCTGCGCCGCCCCCGTCAGCAGCAGCGCCGCGATCAGGCCCATCGAGACGGTCCGGGCCGCGTCGGCGCCCAGCATCGCCAGCCGCGGTGAGATCCGGTCGGCGTAGACGCCGCCGGCCAGCACCAGCGCGGCCAGCACCAGGCTGTTGACGGCGAGGACGATGCCGAGGTCGGTCGGCGAGCCGGTCAGGTCCAGCACCGCGAAAGCGAGCGCAATCGGCGTCACCCCGTCGCCGATCAGCGAGGTCGTGCGGCCGAGGAACAGCCGCCGGTAGCCCGGTTCCCTCAGTACTCCCAGTCGTCTCGGCAGAGACACCCCGGGCCAGGATAAGGGGGGGGTTTGCCGGCACTCGGCCCTGGGGTAGCCGCCCTCACGAGCGCTATGGGGACCTCGTCCAAAAGCGAGAGCGACGCCGCGCGCCGCGAGCACAAGTTCGGCTCCTCGACGCCGCTGACGGTCGGGGTCGAGGAGGAGCTGCTGCTGGTCGACGGCGACTGCGGGCTGGTCGCCGAGGGCGAGCGGCTGCTGGAAGAGATAAACCCGGACTACGGCAGCAGCGTCTCGACCGAGATCTTCGCCACCCAGATCGAGGTGAAGACCGGGGTCTGCCTCGACGCCGCGCAGGCCGCGCGGCAGCTCGCCGGGGTCCGGCGCGCGGTCGCCGCCGCCGGCGCCCGCCTGATGGGCTCCGGCCTCTACCCGGCCGACAGCGGCGAGCCGGTGCTGATCGAGAAAGCGCGCTACGAGACGGTCAAGAAGGACCTCGCCGGCCTGCTGGCGACGCCGCCCTGCGGGCTGCACGTGCACGTCGGCGTGCCCGATCCCGAAACCGCCGTCGCCGTTGCCAACGCGATGCGCCACCACCTGCCGCTGCTGGCGGCGCTGACCGCCAACTCGCCCTTCCGCGACGGCGCCGACACCGGCCTCGCCAGCGCCCGCGCGGCCGCCGTCCGCACCTACCCGCGCTTCGAGCTGCCGCGCGCCTTCCGCGACTACGAGGACTTCCTCCGCGTCGCCGACCAGCTGATCGCCGCCGCCGGCGTCGCCGACTACACCTACATCTGGTGGGACGTGCGGCCGCATCCCAACCTCGGCACGGTCGAGGTGCGGGGGATGGACGTGCAGCCGCGGCCCGAGGCCAACGCCGCGATCGCGGCCCTGATCCAGGCTCTGGCGGCGAAGGAGATCGACCGCCCCGGCGCCCCGGGCCTCACCCGCGAGGCGATCGAGGAGTCCTACTTCCAGGCCGAGCGCTACGGGCTGGAGGCGCGGCTGATGGTCGACGACCGCACCGCCGCCCCGGCGCGGGAGGTCGCCCGCGGCACCCTCGCCGAGGCCCGCCCGTACGCGCGCGACCTCGGGGGCGAGGATGCCCTGCAGGAGGTCGAGCGAATCCTCGTCGACGGCAACGGCGCCGAGCGCCAGCGCCGGGTCCACGCGGACGGCGGAATGGCGGCCCTGCTCCAGGACCTGGCGGAGCGAACTCGCGTGTAGGAAATCGGGCGGTACGGGCCGGGTGCTGCCGAAGGCGCCCGACCCGCACCGCCCTTCTGGAAACCGGGGCGCCCGAACCCCTGGTGTCGAGCGCCCTCGGAACAGACTAACGGCTCTAGCCGCTTTGGCACAACTTTTCCCGCCGCGGCCTCCGGGCCGGCCAAAGGGATCCCGGAACGAGCGGCATCCGCCCTGTCGCTCGCGGGGCTAGCTCGGCGCCGGGATCTTCAGGCGCTTGCGGGCCGCGACGACGGCGGCGACGGAGGCCCGGCAGGCTTTGGCGATCTCGCCGTTGCCGTGGTTCGGCCGGCGCCGTATCTCGAACTCGACCAGCGCCGCGCGCCGCAGTTTGGCCCGGTCTTCGAGCCCGCAGTCCTTCGGCGCCTTCTTCAGCGCCGCCTGCGCCGCGCGCTCGCGCCGGCAGAGGAGGCAGAAGGTGCCTTCCTTCGAGCTCACCCAGCTCTCGGGCAGCTCGACCTTCTCACCGCCGACGCGGCTGACCGACACCCCGCATTCGTCGCAGGTCCATTTCTTCGCAGTAGTAGTGCTCATGAAAAGACGGGTCGGCGTGGAATCGAAGCTGCCGAACCCTCTACCTACGGTAGCAGGGCGAGCCTTTTGGCCTGCAAAAGTTCGCTTTCTGCAGCCAAAAGGCGGATTTGTGTCCTGTCAGGAGACAAACCCGCCTTTCACCGCCTCCTACACTTGGTGCATGTCCGTCGAGGGAGCCCACGAGCCCACCTACACGCTCTACCGCCGCGGCCTCGAGTTGCTCGAGGACGGCGACTTCGAGCACGCCACCGCGCCGCTGGCCGAGGCCGCCCGCCGCGCCCCGGAGAAGAGCTCTGTCCGCGAGGCTCTCGGCCGCGCCTACTTCCGCAGCGGCCGCTTCGCCCCCGCCGCGGCCGAGTTCGAGGCCGTGGTCGAGTCCCACCCCGTCAACGACTTCGCCCACTTCTGCCTCGGCCGCGCCCTCAGCAAGACCGGCCAGAAGCGCCGCGCCCGCCACCACCTCGCCCTCGCCTGCAACCTCCGCCCCGACCGCCGCGACTACCGCTACTACCGCCGCCTACTCGAGGCCGACGCGGGATAGGCGCTTCAGCCGTCGAGGATTCTCCCGAGTTCCTCTACCAGCCGTTCGAACTCGAGGCAGGTTTCCTCCATTCTGCGTCGGCTCTGTTCGTCTTCCAGGTTTTCCATCGCTTTCGCTAGCTCGGGATTGTTCTTGAAGAACCTTTCTTCATCCGCAGGGGTGAGGCTGTAATTGTTTTGTCTGCTTTCCATGAGGTTAAGTTAGCCCTCCTCTTGCAGTTCTTCAAGCTGCTTTTCTTGTCTGTTCAGCGTTTTGACAGCGCTTCGAATTGCGGCATTGGTTTCGTCGAGACTCTTCCTCATGTCCTCATTGATCCTTGCCTGTTGCTTGTCCGCCGCCTTTACCACTTGGACTGCTCTTAGCCCTTTCGTTCCGACCTCCGCGAAACCGCGGCCATCAAGGGCCAGAACCAGCGCCATCGCCGTCAGATAGAAGACCGCGAAGCAGGCCGCGCCGACCTCCAGTCGGTAGACCGCGCTCGCCTGCAGGGCGAAGTCCGGCACGGGGTCGGGAGCTCGCGCGCTCGCGGCCAGATAGCCCGAGACCGCCAGGGCCATGAGGACCAGCAGGGGGAAGCCGATGTCTCGGATGCGCCGCCGCATGCCTATATAAGCCGCGGGCGAGGGAAACTCTCCCCCCTCGATCGTGGAAATTCTCCCTCGTCGGGAGTTCTCAGAGGCCGCGGACCAGCTTGCCTACGGTTTCCTCGGAGAAGTAGGGGCCGTAGGTGTGGGAGCGGCGGCCGAGGTGGAGGTAGGAGGTGAGGCCGTCGATTTCGGTGCCTTCGTCGATCAGCCAGCCGCCGCCGCTGGCGCCGGGGGCCCAGTGGCAGCGGATGCCCATGGTCGGCGGGCCGGCGAGGGGGAAGGTGAGGCTGTCGTCGCCGGCGTAGGGGGAGCTGCAGCCCTGCAGCCGCTGCGCGTTGCCGGGATAGCCGAAGGTCCGGAAGCGCTGCCGGCGGCTGCGGTCGAGGGCGATCTTGGCGCCGCCGCCGACCGCGTCGGCGACGTTCAGCCCGCGCTTGTTCGGGTGGGTGAGGAAGGCGCCGAGGTCGAAGTCCGGGTTGCCACCCTTGGTCCACTGCTGCGGCGCGAGGATCTTGCCGCGCTTGGAGACGAAGGCGCCGAAGGGCGCGCGGCCGCCGTCGTAGGCGGGGACGAACTCGAGGTACTGCGACCAGATCGTGTGCCCGTCCAGGTGGCCGTTGTTGACGCAGTGGCCGGCGGTCAGCACCAGCTGCCGGGTGGGGCTGTCGATCGCCGTGCCCGAGCAGTAGCCGCGCAGCTTCCCCTGTTTGACGAAGATGCGCCCGTTGACCGAGTTGGGCGGCGCCTCCGGCCCTTCGACGGCGAGGAAGCTGGCGCCGGCGGCGGGGGCTGGACGGCCGAGGCGGATGCTCGGCCGGCCGTTGCTCTCGAGGACGAGGTCGAGCGGCCGCGCGCTGCGCATCCGCGTCGGGGTCCAGTAGCGCAGGACGCGGCTGACCGCGGCGGGTTCGCCGGCGGCAGCCGGGGAGGAGGACGGGTGGGCGTGACCGGAGGCGCCGGCTCCTTCGGTGAGGGCGAGGACCACGAGCACGACGACAGCGATAGCGAGCGCGATCGTGTCGATGAGCGTCGGCCGCTCGAAGATGGCGTCACGATGGCGGTAACGGTGCATCGAACATGCTGAGCATAAAGCGGCTGCCCATCCCGTGGTTCCTTTCGCCCCGCATACGTGCGAAAGGAACCACGGGATGGCGCTGGGAGCGGCGACCTTTGGGCGGCTAGTGGACGAGGGGGATGACGCAGCGGAATTTCTTGGTGGTGGTCGACAGAGCGGATTTGACTTCCGCGCCGGAAGACACGGTTGCCACGCCGTAGAGATTTTCGCCACTCATGACCGGGATGTCCCCGCTCCACTCGTCCCCCGTCGCCAGCGTGATCCCCGGCTCCTGGGAGAAGGCGGCGAGGGAGAGGGCGTCGGGGAGCTCGCCGCCCTGGGCGGCGCAGGAGGCTGCGGCAGCGGGGGCGTTCAGCGCGGTTTCGCTGGCGCTCACCTGCCAGCAGGCGCCGGCGAAGAGGCGGGTGCCGATCTCGCAGCCGGCGCCGTAGCCGTTGACCGTCTTCGCGTTTTCGGCCTCGACCGCGAGCTGCGCCGTCACCGCGTCCTGGGCCGACTGCGCGGCTTCGGCCCGCGCCGCCGAGGGCACCTGCCCCAGCGTCGAGACGTCGACCTGCACCCCGGTTATCGACCCCGGCGCCAGCTCGCTGCCCTTGATCGCCCCCGGCTTCAGCCGGTTCCCCGGCACCGAGCCCAGCGCCAGCCGGTTCCCCGGCAGCGACTTCACCTTCACCGCGTGCCCGTTGATCTTGCCCGCGGCGTACACCGTGCCGCCGAGCGCAGCGACCAACGCGACCACAGCGACAACCAGCGCCGGCCCCTGCCGGCGAAACCCCTGAATCATCGAAATCTCCCTCTGTTCGATTGTTATGGACGAGACCCCACCACCGGGTGAGGCATCTGGACTGGCGGCACCTTAGCCGCGAAAAGGCGCCCTTGGACGGATGTCTGCAGCGGAGCTCGTCGAAAATTTGATGCGAATACGCACCAGGAAAAAACGTAAGAGCGGAAAAACCTTCATGAACTAGTACGTTCGCTTCCTGAACACACTGTCTAGTTTCAACTCTCTCCGTCGATGGCTTGTTAGGGGAGAAATCCCATAACAACCAGCCTCCGCCTGGACATTCAGTCCAGCCAGAAAGTGAGAAGCCGACACTCGGGTTCCCCAATCGCATGCGAAAAGGGCATTGACTTTCGCGTCTTCCTGTGTGCAGGATGCCCGCCGACTGGTACGCGCCGAGCATTCGCCGGGTCCCGGTCCGATCCAAACGAAAGACAGGGAGAGACCTTTGAAACCGACGTCAGCTATGCATCGCAGTTGAGCACATCAGGCAGCATGAATTTGAGGGGGGTCCGTGTAAACCGGAGAGCGTGTCCTGGCAACGACTGTGGTGCAAAGGGGCGGAGTCCTGCGTATTGGGTGTTGGACAGGCAAATGAATACACCGAATTCTCGGGACTTCTTCCACCGCACGCCTACGCGGTGACGGCTACAGCAAATGGGCATAAAATCAAAACTGAGATCGCAGTGGCCGGGGTGACCGGAAAGCTACGGCGGCAGTTAAAGACCCGGGAACCGTTCGGTTAATTCGCCGTGGTGGTCCCGGGGTGTATGGCCAGTGGAGAAATTGAAGTGAGCTACTTCAATCGAGACAATGAACTGATGGGTAAAGCAGAAAACTGGTCGGGTCCGCCCACTTCGTGCACTTAACGGTATGACCTTTCGGGAGAACCTTCAAGTAAAGTTCTATAACCGTGCCAATGAATTCATGGGCGAAGCAGAAGAATGGTCAGGTCCGCCGGCGCCGTGCCCTTAACGGCATGCTCTTGGGGGAACCTACAAGGCAAGTTGGCTTTGAAGATGGTCGCAAGCATCTGCAAGGGAGCAAGGGCATGGTTAGTTTGCGCGGTTGCCTGTCTCCTGCTGGTTTCGGGATGCTCAGGCGGCAGCGAAACGGTGCCCCTCAGGCCACTCAGACCGATGATTTTGACCAGACGCATACTCGGCCTCAAGCCTGGGGATTCGGTCGCTGCCGTTGAGCAGGAGCTGGGAAGGCCCGCATCTGCATTCGGCGACGGACACGGGGAACTAGCGCTCAACTACTGGGCTTGGCAACTCCGTTTCAATCATGGCCGCTTGGTTTCTCGGATTCATGAAGTGAGCCTGCTCCATCCCGGCAGGGTGTCAAATCACGAACCGTCTCCCGCTCAGGTGCTGCCGCTCCACGATGGTACGTCCTTGACTCGGGTGGTCAATCGACTTGGGCCTCCGGAAGTGGTCGAAGTCGAATATCTGGGAAAGGCGCAGCCAGTGCGAATATTGCGTTACGGGGCATGGGAATTGCGCTTCCGCAACGGCACGCTCCGCTTCCGGACGCATCAGTAGTGGGAACGGTGAGTAGAAGATGAGATACCCTGCCACGGTGACCCTCAGGGAAAGATTCCTGCTGGCGCTCTGATCGCTATGACCTGGTGGGAAGTTGCAATCTTGGTGGTGGGGATCCTTCTCGGTGTTGGCGAGTACTACCTTTTCTCCTCAGACCTCTGGTGGCACGCGCCGAAGACGGATCGGCGCAACTGGACGCCGCCGCGATGAGCTGATGTGGGCTAGCCACCCAAGGCGGGCACGCCGATCAGGGCGGCGATGATGACTACCGCGCTGCCCAAGAGCATGCGGTACAGCCGCTCGTTGGCGGCCCGCAGCTCGGCAAAGCCGGCCTCCACCTTCCCTTCGAATTTTTCGAATCGCGCGTCGACTTTTGCGAAGCCTTCTTTCATCTCGTCTTCGACCTTCTCGAACCGAGCGTCGACCTGCGCGAACCGAGCGTCGACCTGCGCGAATCGCGCGTCGACTTCCGCGAACCGCGCGTCGACCTGCGTGAAGCCGTCTTTCATCCCGCTGGCGAGTTCGTCGAGCCTGTCGTCGTTCCAGTTGTCCATCTGCCTGCTCACTTTCAGTGCCTCCATAATGACAGGACTGTAGACGGAACGTTGCGACATGTTGCGCGCAGAAAGTAAATTCTCCGCAGCTTTTCTGTGCCGGATTCGTCGCGCAGCGGATAGATTGCCCCGATCTTGATTAGCGGGGGAGCCGTGAGGGTTGGTCGCATCTGCGTTGCGCTATGCGCGGCGCTCGCGCTGTTGGTTGCCGGGGGAGGCTCGGCGGATGCCGGCAGCGGGCAGCACAGCCGCGAACTGCGGGGCGCTTTCAGCTCCTTCCCCGACTACATGGATCCGCAGCTCTCGTACACCGCCGAAGGCTGGACCGCGATGTACGACAGCTACATCCCGCTGCTGACCTACAAGCACGCCGAAGGGAAACCGGGGGCGGAGGTGATCCCGGGGCTGGCGAGGAGGATGCCGCGGATCGGCGACGGGGGCAGGACCTACACGCTGTTCCTGCGCAAGGGCCTGCGCTACTCGGACGGCACGCCGGTCCGGGCCTCGGACTTCGAGTTCGCGGTCGAGCGCATGTTCAGGCTCAACTCGGGGGGATCTCCCTTCTACGCAGACATCGTCGGGGCGCAGCGGTTCGAGAGAAAGCGGAGCCGGGGCATCGCCGGCATCAAGGCCGACAACCGGACCGGCAAGATCGTGATCCACCTGGTCCGGCCGCGAGCGACCTTCACCGACGAGCTGGCCCTGATGTTCGTGGCACCGGTGCCGCCGGACACGCCGCTCCGGGCCGAGAGCCGCCATCCGCCGCCCGCCACGGGGCCTTACGTGATCACGCAATCGCAACCTGGGCGCGGCTGGACCTATGCCCGCAATCCGGAGTGGCGCGGGCACAACGGGCGGCTGATGCCGCAGCTGCCCGATGGGCACGTGGGGCGGATCCGGATAGAGGTCGTCCGCGACGGCGCCAAGGAGGTGCGGATGGTCGAACGGGGCGAACTCGACTGGATGCAGAACCCGCCGCCGACCCCCGACTTCATGAGGCTGGAGCGCAAGTACGGGGGCACCCAGTTCCGAGTTGAGCCGACTCTCAGCACCTACTACTTCTGGATGAACACGCAGAAGGCCCCCTTCAGCAGCCTTAAGGTGCGCCGGGCGGTCAACTATGCGATCGACCCTGAGGCTCTGCGGAATATCTACGGCGGCCAGATGACCCCGACGCACCAGGTCCTGCCCCCCGGCATGCCGGGCTACCGCAAGCTCGACCTCTACCCGCACAGCATGGCCAAGGCCAGACGGCTGATCGCCGAAGCCGATCCCTCGGACCGGAACATCACGGTCTGGACCGACAACGAAGCGCCCAACTACGAAGCGGGGATCTATTACCGGGACGTGCTGCGAAAGCTCGGCTTCCACGCGCACCTGGAAGTGAGGAGCGGCGACAACTACTTCACGGTGATCGGCAACCGCTCGACCCCGAATCTCGACACCGGCTGGAGCGACTGGTTCGAGGACTATCCGCACCCGAACGACTTCTTCCAGCCGTTGCTCGCCGGCTCGAGCATCCTGCGGTTCGACAACGGGAACTTCGCCCAGCTCGACGTCCCCAGCGTCAACCAGAAGATCAAGGAGCTGCGCGAAGCGCTGCCCCTGTCGGAAGCCGGCTACGCGGCGCTGGACAAGAGGGTGATGGAACTGGCCCCCTGGGCGCCCTACGGCACCCGGGTGCTTTCGACTTTCGTCTCCAGGCGGGTCGACCTCTCCAAGATGGTCTGGAACCCGACCTTCGGCGCCGATCTCGCCAGCTTTCAGCTCAAGGCTTCTGAAATGCGCTAGCCTTTGGGCTCTTCGTTGTTGCCGGGCTCCAGGGGCTTGGCAATTGGCAAGGCGAAGACCGATCGAGGGGGAGGGCCGGGGCCTACAGGCTCCAGTCCTCCCCCTCGGCTTTCTCTTCCTCTTCCGCCAGCCGCGCCAGGCCGAGCATCACCGACTCGTCGTGGGACCGGCTGAGTCGCTCGAGGCGCTCGGCGACGTCGGCGAGCGCCGCGTCGGCGGCGAGCAGCTCGTGGATGCGAGCCTGACGCTCCTCTCCCGCGAGCTCGGGATCGACGTGCTCGTCGATGCCGCGGCGGAGGCGATCCAGCAGGCGGATTTCTTCCTGCACGATGGCCTTGGTCGGCTGATCCGTCAGCCGGTAGACCGGTTCCTCCCGCGGCTCCACCTCTGCCATCAGCTGGTTCCACAGTTCACGTTCGTTTTCCTCGAACTTGCGCTCCGCGTCGTTTAGCGGGTTCATCAGCATCCGTTTCCCCTCCCGTTTTCCCATGCCAAGAAAAACCAAGCGTACCCGAGCAATCAATCATATCCAAGTTAAACGGGTGACGGATCGCGCAGGTTCAATCCCGGCCGCCAATCGGCGCGTCCGCGCAATCGGGCCTTTCGCCTCGGGTGCGGGATAGGCTTCGCCGATGGGGAGAGGGCGCTTGTCTTTGGTTGCGGCTGGTCTCGTGGTCGCGGCCGTGCTGCTTGTCGCGACCGGAGCCGGGGAGGCGGCGGCGCAGCGCGCCGGCAAGGTGGAAGTGCGGCGGGCGCACACTTCCGGCTTATTGGACCTCGGGAAGGAGAGCGGCTACCGGGTTGTCCTGTCCATGCCGAATGATCGCGTCGCCGTCCTCCTCGTGTTCCGCATCGAGCGCAGGCACGACTCGGTCGACGCCTTCCTCGGCGAGTACGCCGTGCACAACCTGGGCTCGCTGGCGCGGGGGGTGGTCCGGGCGCGCCTCGGTTCCCTCGGGCGCGTCTCCCTGCGGTTCCGGCCGGATAGGCGGGTGGACAGGCGCCATGCGCGCCACGGATGCGAAGTGCTGCCGTCGATCACCGAACACGGCAGGTTCGTCGGCCACGTCGCCTTCCGCGGCGAAGGCGGCTACTTGCATCTCTCGCTGCCCGGCGGCGCGGGAACCATCGAGCGCTCGCCCGCTCTCAGGTGCCGAAACGGACAGGCAGCGCCCCTGCCTTCGAAGTCGTTGCGGGGATACGTAGCGCCTCGTTCCTTCTTCGCCACCCCGCATGACATCGCCCTCCTCTACGCGAGCTCTCGCCGCCACGGGCGCTACATCGGGGTCACGGCGGGCCACCCCGAGGGGGCGCCGCCCGGGGCAGAGCTGCGGATGGGGATGTTCGAATCCACGGGCGAGATGGCGGTCGGGCGCTATGCCCTTGCGACGGGGGGTCCGGGGACGCTGCTGACCAGCCTGCCCGGCGTGCATCCGGCCACGGCGACGCTGGCGCCGCCGGCGCCGTTCTTCGGCGAAGCCACTTACCAGGAGGGCGCGGCGGCTTCCCAGGCCTGGACCGGCAACCTCGGCATCAGGCTGCCCGGGCTGAAGCTGCCGCTCACCGGGCCTCGCTTTCACGTCCGCCTCTGTGTCCTCAACCCGCTGAAGACGCGGGACGGCTGCGACTTCTTCAAGGCGGAACCGGAATTCGAAGAGCGGCCGGCGCGCCCGGCGTGGATGCTGCGATGAGGGTGCGTCAAGCTGCGGCAGCGGCGTTCGCCCTCGCCGCCCTCGTCTGCTTTCCCGCGGGGGCCGGAGCCAGGGTCGGTCATTATCAGCCGCCGGCCCAGCGGTGGATCGACTTTGAGCTCGAGAGCTCCAACGGCTATTCGATTCACGTCAGCGTGAACCCGCGCCGGCACCTGGTCATGCGGGTGACCAAGAAAGGGCAGACGACCGCGGAAACGTTCACCGCCGAATACATGACCCGGGACGCCCTCGCCGGCGCCGGACGCGTGAAGGCGGGGCTGCTCGGGCGGGGCTCGATATCGGTCCGGTTCCACCCGCGCGGCCCGGTCCGCCACCCCCTGGTCCCCCGCTGTGGGCGGAAACGCCCGAGGGTCCAGCCGGGGGTGGTCCGCGGCACGATCAAGTTCACCGGCGAAGGGGGATATACCCAGGTCGAGGCGCGTGAAGCCGACGCGGCGATCGAAGAACCGGCGCTCTGGTACTGCCGCTACGGGTCGGACTTCGAACCGCATCCCGGTGAAGGTGAATGGATCAGCAAGTTCTCGGCCTGGGGCGAAGGGGCCTATCTGCTGGCGCGGAGGTACCGGCCCGGCGCGATCGAAGGCGGCCAGGTCCTCTACCTGGCCGAAGCAAGAGAAGCGCTCGAATCGACCTCCGGATCGGCGCCTCGTCCTGTGACCCTCAACGTCTACAGGCGGCTGACGATCCCCGCCCCCGCCTCCACCTTTGACGACGCCCACCCCGAACACCTGACGGTCGCGCCGCCGCCGCCGTTCAGCGGTACCGCCGCCCTAGCCCGCACCCCCGAATCCGTCTTCACATGGGAAGGCGACCTCTCGGTCCAGTTCCCCGGCCTCGGCCCGACCCCGCTGGCCGGCCCCGGCTTCGAATCCAGCTACTGCCTGCGAGAAGCGGGCTGCTTCGAACAGAACCTCGAAACCCCCGGCCCGTATGGCTGACTGAGGCTTACGCCAGCGGCGGCGGCGGGATAGACTCGCCTCCTACATATCGGTCGGTGGTCAAGGGAAGTCCGGTGCAAGTCCGGCGTGGTCCCGCCACTGTGACCGGGTGGAGGAGCTCGCAGGCGCAGCCGCGTCAGCCACTGGGGACGACACCGAGTCCCTGGGAAGGTGCGAGGTCCCTGATCCCGGAAGCCAGGAGACCTGTCCCCGGCCCAGCCAAGACAACCCTCGAGGAAAGGGTGGCGTAAATGCCAAGAATCACCCAGTTCCGGCCGGCGGCCGCGTGCCTGCTGGCTCTTCTACTGACCCTCGCCTTTGTGGCGGGCGCGTCCGGCGCCGGCTTCAAGGCGAACCTGCGCGTGGTCGGCGCCGGCGGCAGGATCCTCGCCGAAAAGGACGTCGCGACCGCCGACACCGCCGTCAAGACCAGCCCGAAGGCCACCTGCTTCGGCGCCGGCACCGGTGGCAGCGGCAAATCGGTGACGATCAAAGGCAACACCGCGATGGGCCTGCTCGCCCACGCTTCGAAGACCACGCCCGCGCTGAGCCCACTGTCGATCAGCGACCACTTCGACTTCGGTCTCGCCCTCTGCGGGGTCGGCTCGAGCGTGGCCAAGGGCAAGGCGTCCTGGTACCTGAAGATCAACCACAAGCCGGTGCAGGTCGGCGGCGACTCGGCGATCATCCACCCCGGCGACGAAGTGCTGTGGGACCTGGCGCCGTCCTTCCCGTACCCGGAAGAGCTGGTGCTGAGCGCGCCGAGCTCGGCCAAGGCCGGGACGCCGTTCAAGGTGCGTGTCCTCGCCTACAACGAAAAAGGCAAGAGCAAGCCGGCGGCCGGGGTCAAGGTGACGGGCGCGAGCGCGCCGACCGGCGCCGACGGCCGGACGACGGTCACGCTGACGAAGCCGGCGAAGCTGATCGCGCGGGCGAGCGGGGAGATCCCCTCGGCGCGCGAGCCGGTCTGTGTCGGCGGCAAGTGCCCGCGGTGAGGCGCCCGGCCAGATGACGGGACGCCGCGGCATGGCGGTCGCGATCGCGCTGCTCCTGGCGGCGCTCGCGGCCGCCGGCTGCGGTCTCGGGCCCGGGGCCGACGTCGGCTCGGTGCAGCTGAAGGTGACGCGCGAATACGGCACGGTGCCGATGCTGGAACGCTCGGTCGGGGCGAAGGAATCCGACACGGTGATGCGACTGCTGGAAGGCGAGGCCGACATCAGCACGCGCTATGGCGGGGGGTACGTCAGCTCGATCGACGGCGTCGCCGAAGCCGAACGCCGCGGCGACCCCTACGACTGGTTCTTCTACGTCGACGGGACGGAGTCGCCGGTCGGCGCGGCGGAGGTTGACGTCCAGGGCGGCGAGCGGATCTGGTGGGACTATCGCGACTGGGCGGCGACCGACCACGTCCCCGCGGTCGTCGGCAGCTGGCCCGCCCCCTTCGTCCAGGGCATCGCCGGGAAGGAACACCCGGTCGTGGTCGAATGTCAGTTGCGTGGTTCCTTAAGCCTCCATATGGGGCAAAAGGAACCGCGGAACGGGGGGGAGGCGTGTGAAACGGCGCGGCGGGCGCTTGAAGGCGAAGGGGTGAAGCTCGCCTCTGGGTCGCCGAAGGGCGCGATCCGGGTGCTGGTCGGGACCTGGGGCCAGCTGCGCTCGGACCCGGTGGCGCGGTTGATCGAAGACGGCCCGGCCGAAAGCGGCGTCTTTGCGAACTTCAAGGGAGGGGATCTCGTGGCGCTGGATCAGGACGGGAACGAAGCGGAAGACCTCGGTCCGAACGCGGGCCTCGTCGCGGCGACGAGCCGCTTCGGCGGGCCGCCCGTCTGGCTGGTGACGGGGGGGACGGAAGACGCTGTGCGGGCCGCCGCCGGAGCTCTCGACGCGCAGCACCTGCGAGACCATTACGCGGTGGCGATCGAAGGCGGTCATCTGACCCCGCTACCGGTGGACGTGCGATGAAGTCCCCCTTCGCCTACGTGCCGAGGCGCGGGCCGCTGCAGGCCGCCTCGCCCGTAGCCGCCGTCGCCTACCTCGGCGCGCTCCTCGCCGTCGCTTTCGTCTACTCGAACCCCTTGGTGCTGCTGGCGGCGGCCGCGGCGGCGACCCTCGCCGGCGTCTTGGCCGGCGCTCGCGGCGCGGTGCGGGCCGGCTGGCGCATGGGCCTCTCGATGGCGCTGCTGGTCGCCGTCGTCAACGCGCTGGTCGAACACCGCGGCGAAACGGTGCTGGCGCGGTTGGGCCATTGGCCGATTCTGGGACAACTCGACGTTACCGCGGAGGCCCTGGTCGCCGGCGCCGTGACGGGCCTGCGCGTTCTCGTCGCGGTCATCGTCTTCGCCGTCTACTCGGCCTGCGTCGACCCCGACCGGGTGCTGCGGGCACTGCGGCCGCTGGCTGGGCGCTCGGCGCTGACGGCGACGCTGGTCTCGCGTCTGGTCCCGGTCACCGCCGCCGACGCTGGGCGGCTCCGCGACGCCGCCCAGCTGCGCGGCCCCGCCGCCGCCGAGGTCGGCAGGGCGCCGCTGGCGCGCCGCCTCCTCGCCGGCTCCCTCGACCGCGCCGTCGACGTCGCCGCCACCCTCGAGCTGCGCGGCTACAGCCTCGACGCCCCCCGCGGCCGAAACCGCCGCCAACCGTCCCGCCACGACCGCCGCTTCTACGCCGTCGCCGCTGCGGTCCTCAGCGCCACGGTCGCCGGCCTGCTCCTGGGCGCGAACGAATTCCACGCCTACCCCTCAGTCGCCATCTCCACTGCCCCCGCAACCGTCGTCCTCTGCGCCCTAATCGCCCTCAGCGGCCTCGCGCCGCTGCGCCGCGCCCCAAAACGCCGTCCCCTTGGCGCCGACGGGACGAAACCCGGATATATAGGGCGGTTTTCGTCCCGTCGGTCGCAGGGAGGGGGGGTGGCTCGTGTCTGAGTTGGCGATCAGGCGGGGGGCGGCGCCGGCGCTGGCGGTGGAGGGGTTGAGCTACGCCTATCCGCGGGCGTCCGCGCGGGCGCTGGAGGACGTCTCGCTGGAGGTGGCGCCGGGGGAGTTCGTGCTCCTTGCGGGGCGGTCGGCCTCGGGGAAGTCGACGCTGCTGAAAGCCGCCTGTGGCCTGGTCCCGCACTTCCACGGCGGCGAGATCGAGGGTGAGATCCGGGTCGCCGACCTCGACGCGATCGCCGGCGGGCCGGGAGAGCTTGCCGCCGCCGTTGGCTACCTCGCCCAGGACCCGGAGACGCAGGTCGTCTCGACCACGGTCGCGGCCGAGATCGAGCTGCCGCTGGAGATGCGCGGCGACGCCCCGGCCGACCGCGCCCGCGCGGTCGAGGAGGTCGCCCTGGCGCTGGCGACCCCGCACCTGCTCGACCGCGCCGTCGACACCCTCTCCGGCGGCGAGCTGCAGCGGGTGGCGCTGGCGGCGGCGCTGGTGACGCGCCCGCGACTGATCCTTCTGGACGAGCCGACGTCCCAGTTGGATCCTGTCGCCGGCGACGAGCTGATCTGGCTGCTGCGCCGCTTGAACGAGGAGTGGGGGGTGGCGGTGCTGCTTGCCGAACACCGCTTGGAGCGCTGCTTGGGTGCGGCCGATCGCGTGGTGGCGATGGAAGACGGCCGGGTCGCCTTCGACGGCGCCCCGACTGATTTCCTCGCTTGGTCTCACGAGTCTGATCGTGCACTGACGACGCCGGCCGCCCGTCTCTTCTCCCTCGCCGGCATCGATCCGCTCCCCGTCGGCGTACGTGCGGCACGCCAGACGCTGCGAGGGATGGGGATCACTCACCCTCCTAATCGATCAAGTAGGAGGGTGAGTGATCCCCATCCATCTGACCCCGCTTCGGAATCCAACGCCGTTCTCAAAGCGAAGAACCTCTGGGTAGAGCTCGACCGCGGCGGAGACCTCTGTGACGTCCTCAGAGGGATCGACCTGGCGATTCGCCCGGGAGAACGCATCGCCCTCATGGGCCGCAACGGCGCCGGGAAGTCGACGCTGCTGCGGACCGCTGCCGGCCTGCACGAGCCGGTTGCCGGAAAGCTCTCCGTCAACTCGATCGCGCTCCTCACCCAGAACCCGAGCGACTACTTGGTCCGCGAGCGGGTCGGGGACGAGCTCCCCGACGATGAGGGACTTACCGCGCTGCGGGTCGTCGGGCTAGAGCACGCCATCGACGCCGACCCGCGCGACCTCTCCGGCGGCGAGCGGCAGCGGTTGGCGCTGGCGATCGCGCTCGCCGGACGGATGGAAGGCGAGCAGCTTCCCGGTCTCGTCGCCCTCGACGAGCCGACCCGCGGCATGGACCGCGCCCGCAAAGACGACCTCGTCGCGCTGATCGAACGGCTCGCGAACGATGTCGCTTTTGTGGCCGATAAGTCCACAAAAGCGACACGCGGCGCCGCGGTGGTCGTCGCCACCCACGACGTCGAGTTCGCCTCCGAGTTCGCCGAGCGCGTCGTCCTCCTCGGCGACGGGGTCGTGATCGCCGACGGGCCCAGCGCCGACATCCTCTCCGGCGGCTGGTACTTCGCCACCGAGGTCGCCCGCGTGCTCGACCTGCCGGGGGTGGTCACGCCCGAGCAGGGGGTAGCGGCGCTCGGCGAGGGGCAAACGCTCAGTCAGGAGGAGCCGCGATGAGCTGGCAGCTGACCAGCTTCATCATCCTCGGCGTCGTCCTCGTCGCCGGCTTCGCCTGGTACGAGCGCTCGCGGCCGCCCTCGCAGGTGGTCGCCCTGGTCGCGGCGCTGGCGGCGCTGGCGATCGCCGGCCGCATCGCCTTCGCCGCCTTCCCCAACGTAAAGCCGACCACCGACATCGTCATCTTCGCCGGCTACGCGCTCGGCGGCGCCCCCGGGTTCGCGGTCGGCGCCCTGACCGGGCTCGTCTCCAACTTCTGGTTCGGGCAGGGGCCATGGACGCCGTGGCAGATGGCCGGCTGGGGCCTCTGCGGCATCCTCGGCGCCGCGCTGGCGCTCGGCACCCGCAACGCGGGCCGCCTCACCCTCGCCGCGACCGGCGCCTTTGCCGCCGTCATCTACGGCGCTCTGCTGAACTTCTCGGTGATGGCGACCTCCGGGGGAGATCTGCTGTGGGGGAAGTTCTGGTTCTTCGAGGGCCGCGCGATCCCGTTCGAAGTCGCCCATGCGACCGGCAACGTGGTCTTCGCGTTGGTCGCGGGCCCGGCGATGGTGCGAATGCTGACCCGCTTCCGCGAACGCTTCGAGTGGTCGCGCGGCGCGGCCGGGGGCGGTGGTCCCCATGGCGGGGGAGCGGGACGGAGCGCGCGACCCCGCCTCGGCACCGCCCTGCGCAGCGGCGGCGTCGCAATGTTGCTCCTAGTCCTCGCGCTCGGCGTCCTCGCTCCGGCTGCCCACGCCTCCGCAGTCAGCAAGGGCGCCGACTGGCTCGAATCCCAGCAGCGTCCCAGCGGCGGCTTCGCCGCCGACAGCGGCCGCGAAGCCGGCGCCGAAATGACCTCCTGGGCGATGCTGGCGCTGGCCGCCGCCGGTCGCAACCCGCTCGACGTCACCGATGGCGGCAAATCCCCTGTCGACTTTCTCCGCAACCACATCGACGAAGTGAAGGACGCCGGCGACGTCGCCCGCACGATCCTCGCCCTCGAGGCCGCCGGCGTCGACCCCCGCAGCTTCGCCGGCGAAAACCTGGTCGAACGGCTGCTCGGGCAGCGGGGCGAGAACGGGTCCTACCAGGGCTGGCCCGCGACCAGCGCCTACGCCGTGCTGGCGTTGCGGGCGGCGGGCGCCGGCGACACGGCGAAGACGATCGAATGGCTGCGCAAGGTGCAGGGCGACGACGGCGGCTGGGGCAACGAACCAAGGCAGCCGAGCACGCCGGAGGTCACCGGTGCCGTCCTGCAGGTGCTCTCGCCCGGGTCGGACGCGAGCGACCGCGCCCTCTCCTACATGCGCAAGGCGAAGCGCGCGAACGGCGGCTTCGCGCCGGGCAACAACCTCGCCGCCAACGCCCAGGCGACCGCCTGGGCCTCGCAAGGCCTGCTCGCCGCCGGCAAGAACCCCGCCGGCTTCGGCAGCGGCAAGAGCTCCTTCGCCTACATGCGCGACCTGCAGGCAGGCGACGGCCACTTCCTCGAGGCGCCCGGCCAGGAAACCTCGCCGGTCTGGGTCACCGCCGACGTTCTCGTCCCGCTCTCCGGCGATTACCTCCCGATCGCGGCTCCCCCGCGGGCGCCGAAGCCCAAGGAAACGTCCTCTCCCGGCGCCAGCCCCGAATCCACCCCCGGTAGCTCCACCCCGACGGGCGAATCGTCTCCGTCTACCTCAGCGACCTTGAAATCTCTCGAAAACTTCGGCAACGGGGGCGGCGGCACGGAAGGCGGCGGCGGCGGTGGAGGCGGATCCCCCGCGGCGCCCGCAGCGCCATCCGGCGGGGGCTCGTTCGGGGCTTTGCCCAAGGGCGGTGTCACTGGCGGGGTTCTTCCGAAGGGCTCCGTCGCGCCCACCCCAGAAACCTCGGCTCAGGAATCGGGAGCGGAAGCCGACGCCTCCGGCGAACCGACGGCCGCAACCACGAGCGACTCCGGCAGCAGCACCGCCGGCTCGATCGTCCTCGGCCTCCTGGCTGGCTGCGTCCTCTTCCTCATCGCCCTGGCCGCCCGCCGCGGCTGGATGCGCTGGCGCTACGGCCTCTAAAAGTCACTGTTTCGGCGCTCAATTTCTACGCTTCCGACGCATTCGCGTCTTGTTTCGTTGCAGACGACTCATTACGGTAGTCTCATGGCGGTGATGACGCCGAGAGAGACCTGGACCGATGCGCGCCTGGACGAACGGTTTGACCGAATAGACGAACGCTTTGATGCCATCGACAAGCGCTTTGACCGGATCGAAGTTGATATCCGAGAACTGCGGCAGACCATGATTCAGATGCAACACAACATGGTGGTCGGTTTCATCGGCCTTGCCGGGCTGATCGTCTCCAGCGCAATCTTCTTCTAGGAGAGCCTGGCTATACCCTCGGCGGATGGACGTTGAGACCGCGATTCGCACTCGCCGCACGCACAAGGCCTTCGGGCCGGAGCCGGTGGCGCGCGAGCAGATCGACGAGCTGCTGGAGCTGGCGAGCTGGGCGCCCAACCATCACCTCACCGTTCCCTGGCGCTTCCGGGTGGTGGGGCCGGAGACTCTGCGGCGGCTGAAGGAGATCGCCGGGCCGGAGGGAGCGGCCAAGCTCGACCGGGCGCCGACGCTGATCGTCGTCTCCTGTGTCCTCAGCGGCGATCCGGTCGCCGACGAAGAGGACCTGCACGCGACCGCCGCCGCCTCCTACATCGTCCTGCTCGCCGCCCACGCCCGCGGCTTCGCCGGGTACTGGCGCACGCCCGGCCTGCTGCGCAGCGACGAGGGCCGCGCCGCCGTCGGCCTCCCCGAAGACGAGCGCTTCGTCGCGCTCCTCCACCTGGGCCACCCCCGCCAGGAAAAGCCCGCCCCCGAGCGCCCCGACGCCGACCGCGTCACCACCTACCTGGACTGATGCTGAGCCGCGCTCGGGCCATCGAGGAGATCGCCGGGAAGCACTTCGAGGTGGTGGTGATCGGTGGGGGGATCACCGGAGCCGGAGTCGCCCTTGACGCCGCCTCGCGCGGCTACTCGGTGGCGCTGCTCGAGCGGGGCGACTATGCGGTCGGGACCTCCAGCCGCTCCTCGAAGATGGTCCACGGCGGCCTCCGCTACCTGCAGAACTTCGACCTCGGCCTGGTCCGCGAGGCGCTGCTGGAGCGGCAGCTGATGGTCCGCCTGGCGCCGCACCTCGTCTACCCGACCCCGTTCCTGGTTGCCGCCCTCGGCGAGGAGCGCCGCGACCGCAAACTCGGCCTCGGGCTGAACATGTACGACGTGATGGCGACGACGCGCGCCGGCCGCAGCCGCCGCGAGCGCCGCGCCGCCCGTGAGCACGAGCAGCCCGACGAGACCTACTGGTCCCCCGATCGCCACCGCACGATCGACCGCGACGAGGTGCTGGAGCTGGTGCCGGCCCTCGCCCCACGCGACCCGAAAGACGCCTACCTCTTCTACGACTGCCAGACCGACGACGTGCGCCTGGTGCTGACGGTGCTCGGCGAGGCGGAGCGCTTCGGCGCGGTGATGCTGAACGGGGCCGAGGTGACCGAGGTCCTCTCCCGCGACGGCAAAGCGACCGGCGTCGCCTTCGTCGAGGCCGACTCCGGCGAGCGGATGGAGGTCGGCGCCGGCGCCGTCGTCAACGCCACCGGCGTCTTCGCCGACCGGATTCGCCCGGAGGAGCTGCTGGGGGAGGAGGACGTGCCGCGGATCGCGCCCAGCCGCGGCACCCATCTGCTGATCGACCAGGCCGACCTGCCGATGGGCAGGGCCGCCTGCATCGTCCCGGCCGGCGAGGGGCGCATGATCTTCTCCCTGCCCTGGTACGGGCGCACCCTCGTCGGCACCACCGACAACGACTTCGACGGCGACATCGCCCACCCGCGCCCGGCGGCAGATGACGTCGAGTACCTGCTGAGCGCGGTCAACGACTTCTTCGGCACGTCGCTGAGCGACTCCGACCTGGTCGGCGCCTACGCCGGGGTGCGGCCGCTGATCTCCACCGGCGACCCGCGCAAGTCGGTCGACATCTCCCGCAAAGCGGAGCTGTACGAGACCTCCTCGGGGATGCTGACGATAACCGGCGGCAAGTTGACCACCTGGCGGCGGATGGCGAAGCAGACGGTCGACCGGCTGGTCGAGCGCGAGGGCCGCGAGGCGCCCTGCCACACGCACGAGATCCCGCTCGGGATGGAGGCGCGGCCCGGCGACCTCAAGGCGCCCGAGGGGGTGGGGAAGGAGGCGATCGAGCAGCTCGCCTTCCGCTACGGCCACGCCGCCCGCAGGGTGCTCGATATCGCCCGCGCCGAGTCGAAGCTGGCGCGCCCTACCGTCCCCGGCCGCCCCGACCTGCTGGCCGAGGTGGCACTGGCGGCGCGGCTCGAGCAGGCGCGCAGCGTCGCCGACGTGCTCCTGCGCCGCACTCGCCTCGGCATCCTCGCCGCGCCGCAACTGCGTACGGCGAAGGCGGTGCGCCCGGTCGCCGACGTGCTCGGGGCAGAGCTCGGCTGGACGCGGCGCCGGCGTGCGCAGGAGGCGGAGGCGTGGGTCGAGGTCGCCGCGCAGGAAGGGATCGATCCCGCCGCCGCTCCCGGTCGGGTCGGTTGACGCTCGGCCGGGCCGGTCGAATAGTCTGCGGCCCGATGAACAAGGCCGAGCTGGAGAAAAAGCCCCTGTCCGATCTGCACGCCCTCGCCGCCGAGGCCGGAGTGCCCAAATACCGCCTGCTGACCAAGGCCGAGCTGGTCGAGCAGCTCGCCGCGGGGAACGGCAACGGTACCGAGGCGCTCGCGGCCGAGGAGCAAGCCGAGCGCCCGCAGCGCCGGCGCCGCAGCCGTCGCGCCGGCTCACCCGCAGCCGCCGACCGCGAGGGCGAAGAGGAGCGCAAACCGCGCGAGCGCCCGGTGCGCGAGCCGCGCGAGCGTCCGGAGAAGGCGCCCGAGCGCGAGCCCCGGCAGCACCCGCAGCAGGCGGCGGAGCGTGAGCTCGCGCCCGAGCCCGCCTCGTCAACTGCCGCCGAGTCCGCTCGCCCGCGCCGCCGCCGGCGTCGCCGTTTCGGCCGCCGCGGCAAGCAGGAGGTGACCCTGCAGACCCTGCTGCTGCCGCCCGAGGCCGGCCGTCAGGCCCTGCTCAGCGCCGGGAGCCGCGAGGGTTGCACGGCCCTGCTGCGCAGCGTCGCCGCCGATCTCTCCGCCGACGCCAAGGGCCCGGACCCCGTCGCCCTCCTGATCGACCCCAGTCCCGAGGAGCTGGCCGACTGGAAGCGCGACGCCCCGCAGGCCGAGATCGTCTCCGCCGGCCAGCCGCGCCACGCCGACGATGCCCTCGCCCAGGCCGCGGCCCGCGCTGCCGGCGGCGATGACGTGATCCTCCTCGTCGACTCCCTCACCCGCCTCGCCGAGGCCTACGGCGACGCCGACGCTGCGAAGCAGTTCTTCGACGCCGGCCGCACCCAAGGCGCTCAGGGCGGCGGCTCGCTGACGATTGTCGCGGCTCTAGAGCGTCCCGCCTAACGGCGGTACGCGATTCGCCGCCACGACGGCTCTTTGCTGAGCTCGATCAGTTCGTCGCTGCGGTCCGGCTGGACGTAGCCGAAGGTCTGGGTGCGCTCGTCGAAGACGACGTCGAGCTCGCCCTCCTTGACCCGCTGGTCCAGCCAGGCGCCGCGGAAGACGAGGCGGCGGATCCAGTGGACGAGGCTGCGGTTGGCGGGCCCGACCAGATCCTCCCAGTTCTCGTTGATGTGCTCGCCGAGGCGGGAGCTGGGCTCGGCGATCTCGCCGCTGACGGCGAGGTCAAGCAGGTCATCCAGCTCCTCGGCGCTGAGGCCCTGGTCGACGAAGTTGAGTTTCACGGCGGCCTGCTCGACCCGCTGCCCGAAGTCCTCCTCGTTGAAGGCGAAGCGGAGCTCGCCGTACTCCAGCACGTAGTCGGAGCCCGACTCGTAGTTGCCTCTGCGCGTCGCTTTCTTGTCCATGAGTTGAAGCCAATCCCGGCCGCGCAAGCCCGGCGCGAGCAGGTCCATGATCTTGCCGATCATCGTAGAGGCGTGCGGGCTCGGGCCGGGTGCTGAACGCGTGGTTGCACTCAGACGCGGCGGAGCGGTGAAGCGGCTGTGAGCTGGGTAGTTAGCTTGGGAGGCGCCGTGATCGACCTGCACTGCCACATCCTCGACGCGATCGACGACGGGGCGCGGGACGCCGACGACAGCGTCGCGATGGCGCGCCAGGCCGAGGAGGACGGGATCAGCGCCGTCTGCGCCACTCCGCACATCCGCCACGACCACGACGTGCGGATCGAGGAGCTGGCCGAACGGGTGCGCGGCCTGAACGCGCGGCTGGAGCGGGAAATGGTGGCGGTGAAGGTTCTCCAGGGCGGCGAGGTGGCCGAGACCGCGGTCGAGGGGCTGAGCGAGGAGGAGTTGCGGCTGGTCTCCCTCGGCGAGGGCGACTGGATCCTGCTGGAGCCGGCGCCGGGGCCGCTCGACGACAGCCTCCTGCGCCGGGTCGGTCACCTGGCCGAGCGCGGCCACGGCACGATCGTCGCCCACCCCGAGCGCCACCTCTCGGCCGACATGTTCGAGCGGATGGCGGCGCTGGTGGCCGAGGGGGCGTTGATTCAGGCGACTGCCGACTTCTTCCTGCGCGAGCAGATGGCAGCGGGGATGCTGGCGATGGCCGAGAAGGGTCTCGTCCACCTCCTCAGCAGCGACGCCCACACGGTCCACGGCGGCCGCCCGGTGCGGCTCTCCCCAGCCCTCGAGCGCCTGCGCGAGCTCGAGCTCCTGGCTCCCCACATCGACTGGATCGCCAACGAAGCCCCGCACGCAATCGTCAACGGCGACTCCGTCCAGATCCCTTTCGCCCCCCAGCTCTAAGCATCGTTTCCACCTTTGGCGCCCCTCTAGGGGCGCCAAAGGTGGAAACGATCAATTCAGCTCGCGGAGATGGACGCGGGGGGCAAGCTCCTCGATTACGGTGCGGGCGCCGGTGCCGAGGCCGTGGCGGAGGAAGTTGGTGGCTCCGGCGGCGGCGCTGAGGCGCAGCACGTCCTCCCACGCGTGCCCGGCCGCGATCGTCGCCGCGAGGGCGCCCATCATCGAGTCGCCGCAGCCCTCGCGGGCGCCGCGCTCGAACTTCGGCGGCTTCAGCTCCCAGACCTGGCCGTCGCGCAGCGCCAGCGCCGGATCGCCGGCCCGGGTGACGATCGCCGACCCGGCGCCGGCCTCCACCACCCGCTCCATCGCCGCCCGCATCCGCTCTTCGCCGTCGACCGGGCCTGAGACGAAGCCGGCGAGCTGCCAGTCGTTGATCTTGACCAGGTCCGGCTTGCCTTCCAGCGCCCGGTCGAGGCGCGGCGAGGAGAGGTCGACGATCACCGGCACCCCGTTCGCCTTCACGTCGGCGACGAGGCCGCTGTAGATCTCCAGCGGCACCCCCTCCTCGGGATAGGGACCGCAGACCGCGAGCAGGTCGCAGCCGAGCGCGGCCGCAACCGTGACCGAGAAGAGGTCGTCGACCTCGTGACGCGAGGGCGGCATCGCCGCGCTCTGGCCGAGCGGCTCGCGCTCGCCGCTGCGGCGGTCGTGGATGTAGGCGCCGCTCGCGGCGGCCGTCTCCACCAGCCGCAGCTCGATCGGCAGCGCTTCCAGCAGCGGCCGCAGGACGCCGCCGACCTCGCCGCCGATGAAGCCGCAGAGGACCGGTTCGGCGCCCAGCTCGGCCGCCATCCGCGCCACCCAGACCCCCTGGCCGGCGGCGTGGAGGTGGATGTCGTCGCCGCCCTCGGCGGTGAGCGCCTCGATCGTGATCGAGAGCATCGGGTTGGGGCTGAAGACGGCGACTTTTGGTTTTGCGGTCCATCCGTGAAGAGCCTAGAGCGAGGGGGAGAGTTTTCCCCGCTGCGGACTTGGGCAAGGGTGAGCGATCGCTTCCCCGGCATAGACGACTTTCCCGCCGCAACCGATTTCCGAACCCGCTTACGCGGCCTCGCCTGGCGCGATCCGGCAGACGCCGGTCTCGGCCTGCTGATCCCGCGCTGCTCGAGCGTTCACACCTTCGGCATGCGCTTCGAGCTCGACCTCTTCTTCCTCGACGCGGAGGGGCGGGTCATCGCTCTGAGGCGCCGGGTGCCGCCGCGGCGGGTCGTCTGGAAACGCGGAGCTTGCGCGGTTTTGGAGATTCCCTCGCCGCCGAGGGGGGAGAGTTCGCCCCGCCCAGGACTTGAGCGGGCATGTTGCCTCAAAGAGAAGAGATAGCCAGCCTGGTCGTCTGCGAGGACGACGACGTAACCCTCGACCTGCTCTGCGAGCACCTTGCCGCCGATCGCTTCGGCGTCATGCCCGCACCCAGCGCCTCCGACGCGCTGCGGCTCTGCAGATACAACCACCCGGACCTGCTCCTGCTCGACCTCTCGCTGCCGGATGCCTCTGGCCTCGACGTCCTGCGCGAGATCCGCTACGCCGACGGCATCGACTCGCGCTTCGACCCGCGCCTGCCGGTGATCGTCCTCACCGGCCGCGGCGGCGATACCGACCGCGTCCGCGGCCTCGACTCGGGGGCCGACGACTACGTGGTGAAGCCGTTCCGCTATCCCGAACTGCGCGCCCGCATCAACGCTGTCCTGCGCCGCCGCGAGGCTCGCGCCGAAGGCCCGACCCGGGTCGGCGACCTCGTCATCGACACGGTCCGCCACCGCGTCACCGTCGGCGAGCGCGTCGTCCCGCTCTCGAAGAAAGAATTCGCCCTCCTCCGCGCCCTCGCCACCAACCCCACCCGGGTCTACACGAAGGAAGAACTGCTCAAAGAGATCTGGGCCTACAAGGGCAACTCGAAGACGAGAACCTTGGATTCCCACGCCAGCCGCCTACGTCGCAAACTCGACCCCGAAGGCGGGCGCTTCATCATCAACTGCTGGGGTATCGGCTACCGCTTGATCGACGGGTGAGGCCGGCGTAACCGAGCAAAGGAAAGCCCCTGGCCGACCAAGTCGCCCAGGGGCTTGAAGACGTGGAAGAGGCGCGTTGCTACTTCTTCGCCTTGGCCTTCTTCGCGGGGGCCGGCGCCTCGAAATGCATGATCGCCAGCTTGGTCTGGATGCCGTCGGTCTTCTTGTTTTTGCCGAGGCGTTTGGCGGCTTCTTTCTGGATCTGCGCGCTGCGCTTGACGGTTTCGCCAAGGACCTTGTTGAGGTCTTTCCATCCCTGCTCGTCGAGGACGAGGGGGGTGTCGGAGACGTGGGAATCCTTGCGGTCGATCATGCCGGCGGCAAGGGCGTCGGTCGCGCTCTGGCCGATCGACTCGATGATCGAGCCGGAGATCCCCTTGCGAGCCGAGGCCGGGATCTTGGCCCAGTCGGAGTCACTGAGGAAGGCGCGGTCGGTAGCGCGGTAGAAGTGCTCGACGGCCCCACGGCGCGGCTCGGTTTTCACCAGCTCGATGCAGTTGTATTCGAGCAGCGTTTTGACGTGGTAGCTGACGTTGCCCAGCGGCTCTTTGAGTTCCTGGGCGAGTTGGTTGGGGCTTGAGATCCCCTGGTGCAGGGCGCTGAGGATGCGGACGCGCAGCGGGTGGGCAAGCGCCTTCGCAAGCTGCTGGGTAATGCCCTCTGGGGAAGTGCGGGACTGTGGCAAAGGAAGACCTCCGGGGATTGGGTTGGGGGCTCGGGGACGAGACGGTGGCTATTGCCACCCGTTAACTAGACAAGTATTCCAAAATGATAGGCGAAGACCCATGCTCCCCAAAGAAACATGCACTATTTAGATGTATTGCTTTAAGCAACTAAAGCTTTGGCAAAAGGTTTTGGAAACCGAAGTGTCAGCGAATAGGGTCTACGCGTAGCGCGCCCGTCCCTTGTCGCGCCTGGCCGAGACCGCTGCGGGGTGACGGGCGCGCCCCCTTTACCCGGAATTAGCGCGACTTGTTGGCGCCGGAGCCGCGTCAGGGGGGAGAAAACGGGCGGCTGGTCACTTGACTCCCCATGCACACCAAGGGGAGCGCGCAGTGACCGTGGACCTGGCTGAGATCGCCGCCGGGCTGCCGATGGCCGCTTCCTTCGCCATTGCAGGGGGAATTTCGACCTTTCGCGAGGGCAGGCGGCGCGCTTCGCTGAACGAGGCGATGCATGAGCTGCGGCGCCCTCTGCAGGTGCTCGCGCTCTCCCTGCCGGCCGATCGTGCCGGGGAAGAGGCGTGCGATTCGTCGCTGCGGATGGCGACCGCGGCCTTGGAGAGGCTCGACCGCGAGATCAACGGCGGGCCGGCCGAGGACGGCCTGGAGCCGGTCGAGATGAAGGCGCTGGCGGAGGCCGCGGTGAGGCGGTGGAAGTCAGTGGCGGCGCTCCGTGGAAGGGGCTTGCGACTGCTCTGGAGAGCGGGCGATCCGATCGTCGCGGGCAGCGAAATCGACTTCGCGCAAGCGCTGGACAACTTGATCAACAACGCGCTCGAGCACGGCGGCGGCAAAGTGACGATCGAGGTGCGCGAAGCCGGCGGTCGGCTCCGCGTCGCGGTGCGTAACTTAAACGGTCTGTCACTCGCACGCGGTGAGCGGCGCGAGCGGCGCGACTGGGCGCGGCGGATCGGTGGGCGCCAGCGTCACGGCCACGGGCTGCGGGTGGTGGCGCGGACCGCTGCCGATCACGGCGGCAGCTTCCGCCTGCTGCAGTCGAAGCACAGCACCGAGGCGCGCCTCGAGCTGCCGCTGCGCGGCGAAGGGGAGTCCCGGTGAGTCGGCGCGGCCGCGCGATCGGGTTCTTGCTCGGAGCGTCGCTCGCCGCCGCCGCTGCGGCGACGATCGCCAACGGCTACGGCGACAGCGTCGTCAGGGGGTACGGCGAGCTGCGCCCGGTGCTGGTCGCCACCGGCGGCCTGGAGGCGGGGAAGGCGATCGACCCCGCGACCGCGACCGAGAAGCTCGAGGTGCGCCGGGTGCCGGTTCGCTTCGTGCCGCCAGACGCGCTAGGGGCGCCGGCCGAAGCGGTGGGTCTCGTCCCTGTCGTGCCCGTTCCGGCAGGCTCCTATCTACTGGCGGCCCAGTTGCGGCCTCCGCACGCTGATCCGCTCGGTGTCCGGCTCGGCGGCGGCCGCCGCCCGGTTGAGATCGCCGTCAGCGGCGCCGGTGCGCTTGCGGCTTTCGGCGGCCAGCCAGTCGGCGCGAAGGTCGACGTGGTGGTGACGACGGAACCTTCGGGGTCGGGCGCCGGCCGCACCTACGTCGCCGCGCCGGGCGTGCCCTTGCTCGGCCTCGGGCCTAGCCCCGAAGGCCCCGGTGGCGAAACCGCCACTGCCACCCTCGGCCTGACCCGCGCCCAGGCGCTGCGCCTGATCGCCGCCGAGAGCTTTGCCCGTCGCGTCACGGTGATCCCGAGGGGCTGATGGGCCTGCGCGAGCGAGACGTCGCCGAGGTTGCCGCTGCCCTGCGCGGCCGGCTGGTCGAGCGGCGCCGGGCCGAGGCGGCGGCGGGAAGGCGGGCCGATCGCGAGCTTGGCGACGCGGTGCGCGAGCTCGTCGACGAGCACGCCGCGATCCTGCCCCCGGCCGACCGCGAGCAGGTCGCCGAGCGGATCGTCCGCGACAGCGTCGGCCTCGGCCCGCTCGAGGTGCTGCTCGCCGACCCGGCGGTCGAGGAGGTGATGGTCAACGGACCGGACTCCATATATGTAGAGCGGCGGGGCTTGCTGGAGGCGACCGAGGTCGCCTTCGACAGCGAGGAGGAGCTGCGCAACACGATCGAGCGGATCCTGGCGCCGGTCGGCCGCCGGGTCGACGAGCTGAGCCCGATGGTCGACGCGCGGTTGGCCGACGGCTCCCGCGTCAACGTGGTGATCCCGCCGCTGGCGATCGACGGCCCGACGCTCTCGATCCGGCGCTTCGGTGCCACCCGTCCCGACCCCGACGCGCTGGTCGCGATGGGGACGATGACGGCGGGCGAGCGCCATCAGCTCGAGCAGGCGGTGGCCGAACGGCGCAGCGTCCTCGTCAGCGGCGGCACCGGCTCGGGCAAGACGACGATGCTGAACGCGCTCTCCAGCTTCATCGGGACGGGCGAGCGGGTGGTGACGATCGAGGACGCCGCCGAGCTGCGGCTGCAGCAGCCTCACGTGGTGCGGCTGGAGGGCCGGCCGGCCGGGGTCGAGGGCAGGGGGGAGGTCACGATCCGCGATCTGCTCCGCAACGCGCTGCGGATGCGGCCCGACCGGATCGTGATCGGCGAGGTGCGCGGGACCGAGGCGCTCGACCTGCTGACCGCGCTCAATACCGGCCACGACGGCGCGCTGTCGACGGTCCACGCCAACTCGCCGACCGACGCGCTGCGGCGGCTGGAGACGCTGGCGCTGATGGCGGGGGTGGGGCTGCCGCACGCCGCGGTGGTCGAGCAGGTCCAGCGCGGGATCGACCTCGTCGTCCACCTCCAGCGCCAGCCCGACGGCAGCCGGCGGGTGACCGAGATCGCGGAGGTGATGTGACGCTGCCGGTGCTGATCGCGGCCGCTGCCGGCGGGCTGCTGGCGCTGGCGGCGCGGGAGGCGCTGCTGGCGAGCCCCGCGGCCGCGCAGTGGCTGCGGGCCGCGCTGGAGCCGCTGCGGCGCGCGGGCGAGGAGGGTTACGCGCCGTCGACCGTCGAGCGCCGCCGGCTCGTCGCCCTCGGCACCGGCGCGGCCATCGTCGGCGGTTGGTTCCTCGGCGGCCCGGCGCTGGCGCTGCCGCTCGCGGTGGCCGGGCCGGCCGGGGTCGGCTGGGCGATAAGCAGCCGCCGCCGGCGCTACCGCCGCGCGGTCGAGCGCTCGCTGCCGG
>JBQCHH010000035.1:0-14932 GCA_051954855.1 Solirubrobacterales bacterium
TCGCCGCCGAGGACCCCGATGCCCTGGTCAAACGCCACATCGACCCGACCCGCGAGTTCGACGCCGCCGCGGCGCGCGCGATCGTCGCCGACGCCGGCCTCGCCGAGGACGCGCTCGACGTGGCGGCCGAGGCGCTGGTGAAGCTGGCCGAGGTCGCCCGCGAGGAGGACGCGACCCTGATCGAGGTCAACCCGCTGATCGTCACCGCCGGCCGCGACGTCGTCGCGCTCGACTCGAAGGTGACGATCGACGGCAACGCCCTCTTCCGCCACCAGGACCTGGCCGAGATCGCCGACACCGTCGACGACCCGCAGGAGCAGATGGCGAAGGAAAAGGGCCTCACCTACGTCAAACTCGACGGCAACGTCGGCATCCTCGCCAACGGCGCCGGCCTCTGCATGTCGACGCTCGACGTCGTCGCCCAGGCGGGCGGCGCCCCGGCCAACTTCCTCGACGCCGGCGGTGGCTCCAAAGCCGAGGCGATCGTCAACGCGCTGGAAGTGATCAAGAGCGACGCGAAGGTGACCGCGATCCTCTTCAACATCTTCGGCGGCATCACCCGCTGCGACGAGATCGCCAACGGGATCGTCACCGCCTCGCAGCAGATCGACCTCGGCGTGCCGCTGGTGGTGCGCCTCGACGGGACGAACTCGGAGGAGGGGCTGCAGATCCTCGCCGAAGCCGACCTGCCCGACCTGCACCAGGAGAAGACGATGCTCGACGCCGCCCGCCGCGTGGTCGAGCTCGCCGGGAGCGCCGCATGAGCATCATCATCGACGAGGGGACGAAGCTCGCCGTCTCCGGCCTGACCGGGCGCGAGGGCTCCTTCCACGGCCTCCGCAACAAGGCCTACGGGACCGACCTCGTCGCCGGCGTCACCCCCGGCAAGGGCGGTCAGGACGTCGAGGGCGTGCCCGTCTTCGACACGATCAAGGAGGCGGTCACCGAGGCCGGCGCCAACACCTCGATGATCTTCGTCCCCGCCCGCTTCGCCGCGGCGGCGATCGACGAGGCGATCGACTCCGGCGTCGAGACGGTGATCGCGATCACCGAGGGCATCCCCGTCCTCGACATGCTGAACACGTACTGGAAGGCGAAGGAGGCGGGCGTGCGGCTGATCGGGCCGAACTGCCCCGGCGTCCTCTCGCCCGGCAAGGCCAACGTCGGGATCATCCCGGCCCAGTTCTTCGACCCCGGCCCGATCGGCGTCGTCTCCAAGAGCGGGACGCTGACCTACCAGATCGGCAACGAGCTGAAGCAGGCAGGGACCGGCAACTCCTCGATCGTCGGCATCGGCGGCGACCCGATCGTCGGCTCCGACTTCATCGACATCCTCAAGCTCTACGAGGCGGACCCCGACACCGAGCTGATCGTGATGGTCGGCGAGATCGGCGGCGACGCCGAGGAGCGGGCGGCCGAGTTCATCGCCGCCGAGGTCTCCAAGCCCGTGGTCGCCTACATCGCCGGCTTCACCGCGCCGCCCGGCAAGCAGATGGGCCACGCCGGGGCGATCATCTCCGGCTCCTCCGGCACCGCCCAGGCGAAGAAAGACGCGCTCGAAGCGAAGGGCGTGCGGGTCGGCGAAAGCCCGACCGAGACGGCCGCGATCGCTGTCGAAACGCTGCGGTCTCTGTAGCGAGCGCCAGGTTCCCGTTTAGATCGCGAAGAGCTGGCGGATCTCCGCCGCGAGCTGGGACGCTTCGCGATCCAGGCGACGATGAGTGACGCGGATCGTCCGGTAGCCGGCGATCAGCAGCTTCGGGTCGCGGGCGCGATCGCGCTCGAAGGCGGCGCGGTGGCCGTGGTATTCCCAGCTGTCGAGCTCGACAATGAGCTTCGCATCCGGCCAGAGGGCGTCCACCTCGTGGCCGAGGACGTGGGCGTTTTGGATCGGCGCGGGAAGCTCGTGCTCGCGCACAAAAGCGGGGAAGCGGATCTCCAGCGGTGAGCGACCTTCATCTGGCGGGCCCAGCTCGTCCAGTAGCTGGCGGACCGGCCGCAGCGCCCGGCGGCCCCGGCCGCGCTCGCAGACCCGCTCCAGCTCGGTCAGGCGAAGAAGCTTGAGCCGGTCCGCCTCTTCCGCCGCTCCTTTCAGCGACTCGAACGGAGCGATTTCGGCGAAGTCGAAAAGGGTGCGGGCGACGGTGGTCACCGGAAATCCATCGCGCGTCGTTTTGTCTTCCGGGGCGAACTTGCAGCGATGGATCCAGATCCCCTCGCGCCGCCGGACCCCCTGCCGGCCGCACGCGGCGGTTACGTGGATCGCTTCCCTCCGATGTCGCTGAAACCCCCAGAGCACTGCCGCCGTCCGATGGCTGAGGAGAGCATCCGGCCCATAAGCCAGCACCGCCGCCCACCAGTGTCCTCGCGGCGGGATCCGCGCATGCCCGACCGCGTAGACCTCCTCATGCAGCGGGGAGAGCCGTCCCTCGGCCAGCGCCGTCTTGATCGCTTTCGTTCCGAAACCGAGCGATTGCAACTGGCGACGCGCCACGACCCCGTGCTGCCGCGTCGCCAACCGCGCCAATGCCCGCTCCCGCTCCCGTCGCCCAGGACGTGTCTGACTTGGCGGTCCCATATAGGACCTTCAAGTCAGACACGCCTGTGGTTCTCCCCCCGCATGGGCTGGGATGGCGGTGCGATTGCGGATTGACGGCGCTCGTTGGGAGGATTCGTCGGCTCGTTGGCGTTGCTAGGGTCGGTGGCCGATGGCGGGCGACACGATCTCATTCGCGCGCGGGGCTCCCAGCGCCGACATCCTTCCCCACGAGCAGGTGCGGGAGGCGGCGGCGCGGGCGCTCGAGGGCGACTGGGAAACGGCGCTCTCCTACGGCGTGGGGATCGGCCATCCCGGGCTCTGCCAGTGGGTCGCCGAGCGGCACGGGCACCTCGACGCCGCGCAGGTGATGATCACCAACGGCTCGCTGGAGGCCGGGGCGATGCTGTTCCAGCACCTGCTCGGGCCGGGCGACCGGGTCGTCGTCGAGCAGCCGACCTACGACCGCACCCTGCTCCTGCTGCACCAGCTCGGGGTCGAGCTGGTGCCGGTCTCGCTGGAGGCTGACGGCGTCAACCTCGGCGAGCTGGAAGCGGCGCTGGACGAGGGGCCGCTGAAGTTCGCCCACATCATTCCCAACGCCCACAACCCGGCCGGCTGCACGCTCTCGGTGGAGAAGCGGAGGCGCCTGGTCGAGCTGGCGGGCGAGCACGACTTCTGGATCTTCGAGGACGACCCCTACCGCGAGCTGCCCTTCTTTGGCTCTCCGCTGGAGACGATGCTGTCGCTCGATACGGCCGGCAAAGTCATCCACGCCTCCTCCTTCTCGAAGACGGTCAGCCCCGGGGTCCGCGTCGGCTACCTCGCCGGCCCGGCCGAGGAGATCAAGAAGCTGGCGAAAAAGGCCAACGAGACCTACATCTCGCCGAACATGTTGGCCGAGGCGATCGTGCTCGAGCTCTGCCGGAGCGGCGAGCTCGACCGCAACATCGAGTTCGTCAAAGGCGAGCTGAAGGCGCGTTGCGACGCGCTGGTCTCGGCGCTGGAAGCGCAGATCCCCGAGGCCGGGTTCGTCGTCCCCGACGGGGGCTACTTCCTCTGGCTCGACCTCGCCGAGGACGCCAATACGCCGGCGCTGCTGGCCGAGGCGAAAGAGCACGGCGTCACCTTCGTCTCCGGTCCCGACTTCATGATCGAGGGCGGCGAGCGCAGCCTCCGCCTCTCGTTTGCCCCGGTGCCGGCCGAACGCGCTGCCGAGGGCGTGTCGCGAATCGCTTCGGCCTTGGATCGTCTGCGCACGCCTGCTTAATCGTGCGGCGCCGGCGTCGCCGCAGTTCGCAGCGCACCTGCTGAGGCGATGACGACCAGACCGATCGCCACTAGTTCACGGGCTCCCAGGTCCTGAGAGAGGGCCAGGAAGCCGATCGCTGCCGCTACGGCCGGCTCAAGGCTCATCAGCACCCCGAACACCGCCTGGGGCAGGCGCCGGAGGGCCTCCATCTCGGCTGCGTAGGGGATCGTGGTGCTGAGGACGCCGACGACGGCGCCGGTTAGGAGATGGGAGGGGGCGAAGACTTCCCAGCCGCCCTGGGCGAGCCCGATCGGGGCCGCCAGGAAGGCCGAGATCACCGCCGCCATGGTGGCGCCGCGGATCCCCGGTTCGAGGGCGCCGACGCGGGCGCTCTGGAGGATGTAGGCGGCCCAGAAGGCGCCGGCGGTCAGCGCCAGCGCCACGCCCAGGGTGTCGATGCCCTGGCCTTCGGTGCCGCCGGAGAGCAGCAGGATCCCCAGCGCCGCCAGCAGCGCCCAGAGCAGGTCTCGGCGTCGGTGCGATCCGAACAGCGCCACCCCGAGCGGGCCGACGAACTCCAGCGTCACGGTGATCCCGAGCGGCAGCCGGTCGAGCGCCGCGTAGAAGAAGAGGTTGACTCCCGTCACCGCCACCGCGAGCAGGACGACGTCGCGGTGGGGCCACTCCCGGATCCCGAAAACGGCCCCCCGCGCCAACAGCAGCAGCGCCAGTGCCCCGAAGGTGGCGCGCAGGAAGAGGGCCCCGGCCGGTCCGATCGTGTCGAACAGGTCCGTCGCCAGCGCCGAGCCGCACTGGACCGAGACGATCGAGCCCAGCGCCAGCAGCGCCGCGCCGCGCGTCCTCGCCTGGGTTGAGGTGGCAGTTGCCATCGGCGGATTCTGATCCACTGCCGCCGCGCCTTCCGTAGGGTCGAGCGGATGGCGGTAAGGCGAGAGCGAGCGGAGCGGCTGGCCGACGAGGAGCTGATGCCCCTGGTCGGGCGCAAGGACCCGGAGGCGTTCGAGGTCCTCTACGACCGCCACGGCGGCGCTGCCTACTCGCTCGCCTACCGCATCGTCGGCGAGCAGGCGGCGGCCGAAGAAGTGACGCAGGAGGCGTTCATCTCGGTCTGGCGCAGCGGCGCTCGTTTCGATTCGACCCGTGGAAGCGTCCGCTCCTGGCTGCTCAGCGTCGTCCGCAACCGCGCGATCGACTTCCTGCGCAGCAGGGCCGGTAGGGCGCCGAAGCTCGACTTCGACGACGAGGCCGTCCTTGAGCAGCGGCCGGCGGCGGAGCGGACCGAGGAGGAGGCGCCGCGGCGCGAGACCGCGAGCGAGCTGCGCGGGGCGCTCGGCAGGCTGCCCGGGGAGCAGTCGAAGGTGATCGAGCTCGCCTACTTCGGCGGCTTCAGCCACTCGGAGATCGCCGAGCTCCTCGGGCTGCCGATGGGGACGGTGAAGGGGAGGATGCGGTTGGGACTGGAGAAGATCCGCGGCGAGCTGGCGGAGGGACTGGCATGAGCGTGAACGAGCACGATCGCTGGAGCGAAGAGCCGGCGGCCTACGCGCTGGGCGCGCTGGAGCCGGGCGAGGCGGCGGCGTTCGAGCGCCACCTCGAGGGCTGCGAGCGCTGCCGGGCGGAGCTGCGCTGGCTGGAGCCGGCGGTGGGATCGCTGCCGGAGGCGGTCGAGCGGCGAGAGGCGCCGGCGCAGTTGCGCGAGAGCCTGATGGCCGAGGTGCGGGCGGATGCGCGCACGGCCTGGGCCGAGGGAGAGGCCGGCGGGTCCGTGCTCGGGTGGATTCGCGGCAGCTTCAGCCACCGCGGGATGAGGCTTGTCGCCGGCCTCGCGTCGCTGGCGCTGGCGATCGTCGGGATTGTCGGCTACGAGATCGGCAAGGGCGGCGGCGAAGGAGCCGGAACCACGGTCGTCTCCCGCCAGACCGGCGGCATCATGGTGAAGATGGTCCACGAAGGCAAGGGCGGCAGCCTCCATCTGTCCCACGTGCACCAGCTGCCGCCCGGCAAGGTGCTGGAGGCTTGGGTGCGCCGCGAAGGCAGGATCGAAGCGGTGCCGGCGCTGTTCGTCCCCAACCGCGAAGGGCGGGCGGAGACGACGATCGCCGACATGAGCGGCGTCGACACGGTGATGGTCACCAAGGAGCCCCAGGGCGGCAGCAAGGAACCGACCTCGCCGCCGATCGTGACGATGAGCGTGTCGCAGTAACTACCGGCCGTAGCGATCCGAAGACAGCACCAGCTGCTCCGGGATCGCGGCGCGAGGCGGCGGCGCCGGGTCGGCGCGGACCGAGACGGTCTCTGCGACGCTGCGGCTGACGACGTGCTCGCCGTCGGCGGAGGCGATCGTCACGCTCTCGGGGTCGGAGTTCGCAAGCTTCCCCTCCAGGCCCGGGTGCAGCCCGGCGTCCTTGAGGTAGTGCAGCAGCTCCTCGGCCTCGTTCTCGAAGCGCAGCACCGTGACGGCGGCGCCGATCTCGACGTCGGCCAACAGCGAGCCCTGCTCGCGCACGCCCTCGACGATCGGGTGGCCGTGGGGACAGGTGGTCGCGTCGCCGATCGCCGCCCGCATCCGCTCCTCCAGCACCGGGCTCATCGCGTGCTCGATCCGCTCGGCCTCCTCGTGCACCTCATCCCAGGGGATGCCGAGGACGTCGGTGAGGAAGCGCTCGATCATCCGGTGGCGGCGGACGATGTAGCTGGCGTGCTCGCGGCCGGACTCGGTGAAGGCGAGCGATTTGTTCGGGTTGCGCTCGACGTAGCCGTCCTCGACCAGGCGGCCGATCATCTCGTGCACGGTCGGCGGCGAGAGCTGCATCGCGCGGGCGATGTTGGCGCCGGTCATCGGCAGCCCCGCCTCTTCGATCCAGAACATGATCTCGAGGTACTCCTGCTCCGCGACCGTCGCGTGCGCATCCATGCGGCCGATACTAGTGCAGCCTCAGCGGCGCTCCATCAGGCTGGAGACGACCGCTTCGTAGAAGCCGTCGCCCATCGCGCCGTCGGCGACGGTGACGTTGTCCCAGGCGGGCAGCGCCAGGCGCAGGCCTTCGTCGCGCTCGGGGCCGTTGGCGACGACGAAGAAGCGGCCGACCGCGGCGGCCACCTCGAGGTCCTCGACCGAGTCGCCGACGGCGATGCACTCGGCCGGGTCGTAGCCGCGGGCGCGGGCGTGGCCGGCGACCGCCGCCGCCTTGCTGACCAGCTTCGGGACCAGGTGATAGGCGTGGGTGCGGCCCTCGACCGCCGGCATCGGCCGGCCGATCGCGCCGTTGTCGAGCAGCCGCAGGTCGTCGTCTCCCCACTCGCGCAGGAGCGCGTTGGCCTCCTCGACGTCGACCTTGCCGCGGAAGAGGTGGGAGAGGACGCGGCCGTGGTGCCAGGGCGAGTGGTACTCGAGCCGCCCCTCGAAGTGCTCGAAGAGCCGCTTCGGGATGCCCCGCGCCTCGATCTGCTCGTAGATCGTGCCGTCCTCGCTCGGCGCCATCTCGCCGGTCATCAGCGTCGTCTCGCCGTCGATCGCAAACGCGCAGCCGGCCTCGTAGATGTAGGAGGTCTGGCCCATCAGCCGCGCCGCCTCGTGCACCTGCGGCTCGCGGCGGCCGGACATGATCACCACCTCGACCCCGGCCCGATGGCAGGCCTCCAGCCCCCGCGCCTGCGCCAGGCTGAAGCCGCCCTCGGCGTCGCGGAAGAGCGAGCTGCCCTGCCCGAGCAGGGTCCCGTCGAGGTCGGTGTAGACGCAACTCAGCCCCAAGAGGGGGGTTACGGTAGCGACCATGAGCGGGGGTGCGCAGATGAGGGCGGCGGTCGCGGTGCTGGCGGCTGCCGTGGCGCTTCTGGCGCCGGCGGCTGTGTCGGCCTCGGTCGGCAGCTTCGGGATGGCGGTGCAGCCGGACGGGAAGATCGTCGTCGCCGGCGGTTCGGGCCAGACCGACCCCGGCGGCAGGGAATTCGGCGCGGTCGCGCGCTACCTGCCGAGCGGCAAGCTCGACCCCAGCTTCGGCGGTGGCGACGGCGTGGTCCTGATGCGGCAGCAGCGACCGTTCACCGCCGTCGCCCTGCAGAAGAACGGCCGCATCCTCGTCACCTCGCCACTGGGAGGGAGAGCGGGGCTGACCCGCCTGCTGCCGAGCGGCAAGCTCGACAAGAGCTTCGGCGAAGGCGGTTACCTCTACGGTGGCGCCAGCTCCTCCTGGTACCCGACCGGCGTCGCCGTCGCCAAGGACGGTGGGATCTTCACCGGCGGCATGACCGGCTACCTCGGCGACCCCGGCGAACACTGGTACGGCTGGCTCTATCGGATCTACCCGAGCGGGCGCAGCGGTGGCCCGTACGGAGGGATGACGAGCGGGGCCGGCGACCAGCCCAAAACCTTCCTCAACGACTTCGTCTTTGCGCCGGGCGGCTCGGTGATCGCCACCGGGGCCGTCGCCGAACGGGTGCAAGGGGCGAGGAAACGCGCCGTGCTGGCGCGGCTGCTTCCGAACTCGGTCGAACCGGCGGGTCCTCCGACCGGGGCCGACCCCAGCTTTGGCGGCGGCGCCGGCCTGGTCACCCCCGACTACTTCCCGGCGAGCACGTTGCCGGAAGCGGCGAACGCGCTCAGCTGGGACAAGGGCAAGCTGCTGATCGCCGGCGAAGCGAACGGCGACCTGCTGGTCGCGCGCTATACGGCCGACGGTCTCCGCGACTACAGCTTCGGCCGCCGCGGCTTCTGGACCGTTGGCTTCGATCGCGACTCGGCCGACGTCGCCAACGCGCTTGCGGTCGATTCGAAGGGCGGCATCTTCGCGGCCGGGGGTAGCGCCCATGGCTGCGGTGGGGCGGAGTGCACCAGCCTTCTCCTCGTCCATCTCGGCAAAGACGGCCACCCGGTGCGCGGCTTCGGGCGGGGTGGCGTCGTCAAACCCGCGATCGGCAGCGGCGGGTCCGGCAGCGGCGCCTTCGAAACCGCCTACGACATGGCGCTGCGGCCGCGGGGGAAGATCCTCGTCGGCGGGCTGGTCGGCGGCTCCGGTCCCAGTCGCTTCTTCCTCCGCCGCTATCTAGCCGACGGCGAGCCCGACAAGAGCTTCGGCCTGCGCGGGCGGGTGACGACGCAGCCGGTTGCGGCGGAGCGTTCTCGCTAGTCGCGGCCGCGACTACGCCGCCGCCGGTTGACGAGCGCCCCCCTTGCGTAAGCTCGGCTCGATGAGGAGCTGGAGAGTCGCCGACGCTGACCTGGACCTGACGCGGCCGCTCGGCGCCGGGATCGTCAACGTCACCGTCGACTCGATGTTCGAGGGCGCGCGCAGCGGAACGCCGGAGCAGGCGGTGCGCGACGGCCTGGCACTGGCCGAGGCCGGCTTCGACATGCTCGACATCGGCGCCGTGGCGGCGAAAGCCGGCCCCCCGGTCCCGCCCGAGGAGGAGGCCGCGGCCCTGGTCCCGGCAATCGAAGGCCTCATCGCAGATGCTCCCCTGCCGGTCTCCGCGGACACCTTCTCGGTCGAGGTGGCGCGACGGGCGCTGGCGGCGGGGGCGCACGTCGTCAACGACATCTCCGGTGGCTGCGAGGAGATGTTCGAGCTGGTCGCGGCGACGGGGTGCGGATACGTGCTGATGCACATCGAGGGGCCGCCGCGGGTCGACCGGCCCTGGCGCACCTACGACGACGTGGTCGACCACCTCCGCTCCTGGTTCGAGGAGCGGGTTGAGCTGGCGCGGGAGCTCGGGGTGGCCGAGGAGCAGATCGCGCTCGACCCCGGGCTCGACTTCGACCTCAGCCCTGAGCAGGACCTGGAGATCATGCGCCGGCTAGGCGAGCTGCGCGCGCTCGGCCTGCCGCTCTACGTCTCGCTCTCCCGCAAGGATTTCATCGGCGCCGTCCTGGCCGACTCCTGGGAGGAGCGCCTCCCTGCCCGCCAACGCGAGTGGGGAACGGTGGCAGCGGTCACGCTGGCCGTCCGCGAGGGCGCCGACGTCCTCCGCATCCACGACCGCACCTCCCTGCAGGCCATGCGAGTAGCCGCCGAGATCGTCCGCCCCGATGCCGACGGGACGATTTCCGGATACATAGGGCGGTTTTCGTCCCGTCGAGGGGGAGTCTGATGGCGCGCGGGGGGAGCCTGCTCGCGTCCGAGTGGGCTGTTGCCATCGATCCTGCTAGGCGCGACGGGCGGATCGTCGCCGAGTCGGCTGAAGAGGAGCGCCGCTCCCGTCCGGCCCCGTTGCCGGCGGAGCTGCACGCGGGGTTCGCCGAGGCGCTCGGGCGGGTCGGGATCGACTCTCTATATACGCACCAGCTCGCGGCCTTCGAGGCGGCGGCGCGGGAGAACCTCGTCATCACCAGCGGCACCGCCTCGGGCAAGAGCCTCGCCTTCAACCTGCCGGTGCTGAACGGGATCGCGGCGCAGCCGAAGGAGCGGGCGCTCTACCTCTACCCGACCAAGGCGCTGGCCCAGGACCAGGCGCGCAAGCTGGCCGAGCTGCGGCCGCCGGGTCTGCGCGAGGCGATCTACGACGGCGACACGCCGCGCGAGGAGCGGCCGGCGATCCGCCGCCGCAGCAACCTCGTCCTCACCAACCCGGACATGCTCCACGTCGCCGTCCTCCCCAACCACAAGAGCTGGGGCGACTTCCTCGCCAACCTCGAGTGGGTGGTGGTCGACGAGGCCCACACCTATCGCGGCGTCTTCGGCTCCCACGTCGCCAACGTGCTGCGGCGGCTGCGGCGGCTGGCGCGCGCCTACGGCCGCGAGCCGCGCTTCCTGCTCGCCTCGGCGACGATCGCCAACCCGGTCGAGCTGGCCGAGCGGCTGGTCGGGACGGAGTTCGAGCTGATCGACGACGACGGGGCGCCGCGGGCGGGTCGGGAGATCGCAATGTGGAACCCGCCGCTGCTCGACAAGGCGACCGGCGCGCGGCGCTCGGGGCTCTCCGAGGCGGCCGACCTGCTGGCGGAGCTGGTCTCGCAGGGCGTGCGGACGATCTGCTTCCTCAAAAGCCGGCGCGGGATCGAGCTGATCCAGCGCTTCGCCCGCGAAAACCTGGAACGGCGGGGGAAGCCGGAGCTGGCGCGGCGGATCGCCCCCTACCGCGGCGGCTACACGCCGCAGCAGCGGCGCGAGATCGAGGCGCGGCTGAGCAGCGGCGAGCTGCTGGCGGTCGTCGCCACCGACGCGCTGGAGCTGGGGATCGACGTCGGCGAGCTCGACGCGGCGATCTGCGTCACCTTCCCCGGCACGGTCGCCAGCCTGCGGCAGATGTGGGGCCGGGCCGGGCGCCGTCGCCGCGGGCTCGCCGTCTACGTCGCCGGCCAGGACGCGCTCGACCAGTTCTTCTGCCGCCATCCGGAGGAGTTCCTCGGCCGGCCGGTCGAGGCGGCGATCCTCGACCACGGCAACGAGCAGATCGCCTCCCGGCACCTGATCGCCGCCGCCTACGAGCTGCCGCTCAGCGAGGACGACGACGAGGTCTTCGGCGAGGGCTGGCGCGAGCGGGCCGAACGGCTGGTCGCGGCGGGGGAGCTGCGCGGCGTCGGCGGCAAGCTGCTGCCGCGGCGGCCGGAGTTCGTCGCCAACCGGATCGCCCTGCGCTCGGCCTCGGCCGACTCGGTGGCGGTGATCGAGCGCGAGGCGGGGGAGATGCTGGGCCTGGTCGAGGCCGAGCGCGCCTTCACCACCGTCCACCCGGGCGCGGTCTACCTGCACCTCGGGCGCTCGTACGAGGTCGACCGGCTCGACGTCGAGGAGCGGCGGGCGATCGTCTCCCCCTTCGACGGCGACTGGTACACGCGGCCGAAGAAGGAGACCGAGATCTACGTCGAGCGGGTGCGCGAGCAGCGCGAGGTGGCGGGGGTGCAGCTGAACTTCGGCGACGTCTCCGTGACCGAGCAGGTGATCGCCTTCCAGCGGGTCTCGGTCACCGACCAGGAACCGATCGACATCGTCGCCCTCGAGCTGCCCGAGCAGAGCTTCGTCACCCAGGCGCTCTGGTACGTGCTGCCGGACCGGCTCAGCGGGGCGCTGCCGACGGACGCGCTGCTCGGCTCGCTGCACGCGACCGAGCACAGCCAGATCGCGGTGCTGCCGCTGATCGCGATGTGCGACCGCTGGGACATCGGCGGCCTCTCCACCAACGTCCACTTCCAGACCGGCCGCTCGACGATCTTCATCTACGACGGCCATCCCGGCGGGGTCGGGATCACGCTGCGTGGATACGAGCAGTTCGAGCGCCTGCTGGGCGACGCCGAGCGCCTGATCGCCGAGTGCCCCTGCGAGTCCGGCTGCCCTTCGTGCGTGCAGAGCCCCAAGTGCGGGAACCTCAACGAACCGCTGCACAAGGCCGGTGCCCTGGAGCTGATGGGCCTGATGCGGGGGCGGCTGTGAGACAGCGGCAGGTGGCGGTGATCGGCGGGCGCGGGGTCGAGGAGGGGTCGGAGATCTGGATCCTGGCCGAAGAAGTTGGTCGTGGGCTGGCGGAAGCTGGCGTGACGCTGGTCTGCGGCGGCGGGGGCGGCGTGATGGAGGCGGCCTCGCGGGCGGCCGCCGAGACCGGCGGCACCGTGATCGGAATCGTCCCCGGCGAGTCCGTCGCGGATGCGAACCAGTACTGCAGCGTCGTCGTTGCCACCGGCATCGGCCACGCGAGGAACCTGGCGGTGGTGTCCTCCGGCGAGGCTGTGATCGCGATCGGCGGCGAGTGGGGGACGCTCGCCGAGATCGGCTTCGCCCGCGTCATCGGCCACGAAGTCGTCGCCCTGCGCAGCTGGGAGCTGAACGGCCGCGAAGGCATGCGCGGCGGGCCTGGGGTGGTCCCGGCCGAGACCGCTGAGGAGGCGGTTGCCGCGGCGCTTCGCGCCCTCTGACCTTACGATGGCGAGATGTACGAGGAGTCGATTCGCGCCGAGTTCACCCACCAGACCGAGAGCTTCGCCCGCAACCGCATCGCCACCGCCGCCGAGACGCTGGACGTGGTCGTCGACCTCGTGCCCGAGGACCGCGAGGCGAGCTGGCTCGAGGTCGCCTGTGGGCCGGCGGTGATCTCGCGGGCGCTGGCGGCGAAGGTGGGTCGGGTGCGGGGCATCGACCTGACCCCGGCGATGGTCGAGAAGGCTCGCGAGGAAGCCGCGCGGGAGGGCATCGGCAATGTCGAGTTCTCTGTCGGCGACGCCACCGCGCTGGAGTTCGAAGACGCTTCCTTCGACGGCGCCGTCACCCGCTTCAGCTTCCACCACATCCCCGCGCCGCAGCGGGTGCTGGGGGAGATGGCCCGCGTGGTGCGGCCGGGCGGCTGGGTGATCGTCAGCGACCTGCTGACCGACGAAGACGCCGCCGCGCAGGCGTGGCATCAGGAGATCGAACGGCTGCGGGACCCCTCGCACTGGGCGACGCCGGCGCCGGCGCGACTGCGGGCGATGGGCGAGGCTGTCGGGCTCGAGCCGGAGAGCGAGCGGCTGATTCCGATCGAGCTCGACTACGAGGACTGGCTGGCGCGCGGCTCGGGAGGCGAGCCCGCCGGGGAGCTGATAGACCGTTTGCTCGAAGAAGCGCCGCCGGGCGCAGAGTGCTTCCGAGTCAGCGGCGAGCCGGGACAGCGCCGGCTGCTGTTCCAGACCATGCTGCTGCGCTGGCGCACCCAAGGTCCGCCGGACCTTTGATTCGCATAGCGGCACAAAGGTCCGGCGGACCCTGAGTTCTGAGCTTCACCTCTTCTGCGGCGGCCAGAGTTCGAGCAGCGCCAGGATCGCGAAGGCGTGGGACCAGGCCAGCGGCGTGGTCGAGCGGGGGACGCCGGTCTGGGCGTCGACGCGCTCGGGGAGGGCACCGGCGGGAGTGGCGGCCCGGCGCAGGTCGGCGAGCAGGCGCAGGGCGACGCGTCGATCCGTACCGGCGCGCGCGGGGTTCGGTTCCTGGCGGGAGAGCGCGGCGAGCGACCAGACGGTCCAAGCCGTCGGCGCGGTCCAAGGGTCTTCACCGGGCCAGGCCGTCCCCGGCGTGATCCCGAACCGCCCCCCGCGGCGCGCCAACCGCAACATCGTCTCCCGCGCCGCCGGGTAGAGCACCCGCAACCCAAACGGCCGCACCGCCCAAGCCGCTGCCGAGTCCAAGCCGGAAGCCGGGTTTCCCGGCTGGCGAAGCAATCGAGCCGGCAATTTCCCCCCGTATAGGAGGTTTATTGCCGGCTCGCCGGCGGCGAGGGCGTTGCCGAGGTAGTTCCCCGGTTCGCCCTCCTGGTAGTCGGGGAGGTTCTGCCACGACTCGGGGGAGGTCTCGCCGGGCCCTCCCCGCTGTTGTCCGGCGATACCTCCCCCGAGTCGCCTGAGCGAGCGCTCCGCAACTGCCACCCAGCCGAGTGCGTCCCCCTGCGGCCCCCGTCCCGGCACGGGTTCTCCGTCGCTGTAGAAGCGGGCGGCGGCACCGAGTTCGAGACCGCCCAGGAAGCGAGCGATCTGTCGCGCCTCGTGCCGGTAGCCGGCGGCGTCGAAGGCAAGAGCTGCGGTCGCGGCGTCTCGTGGCCAGACGTAGGCCCAGCCGTCGCGTGCGCCGGCGATCACGGCTCCCGTCCGGCGATCGGTCAGCGCTTGCAGCACGAGCAGAGAGCGCCGGTACATCTGCCCGGCCCAGGTCGGCGCGCCCGCTCCGAGCGGTCGAGCTCTTTGCAGCCACTGTCGGCCGTTCCGTTTGGCGGCTCGGATCGTCCGTCGAGCCGCTCTGCTGTCGCACCGCAGCCTTCGGGCTGCCGCCGGTTCGGTGGAGCGCAGCCGGACGCGTACGCCTTTCGCGGCTTCGATGAGGCAGGCGAGGGAATCGCCGGCGGCGGCGTAGGCGATCCGCACCCGCCTCGACCCGAACCGCGCCGTGGTGACGACAACGTCGGTCCCGCGGCGGTAGCGCTGCCTGACCGAGTCGGCACGCCACAGCGGCAGCGCCGGCCTGCTGCCGATCGCGACCCGCGGCACGATCCCCGTGTCCGCCGGCACCGTTCCCGCCGCCTGCCGGCCCGCCGGGTTGTCGATCAGCGCCCGCCCGCCAGGCCGCGCCCGCAAATCGACCACGTCGCCGTACGCGTCTATCCCAGCCGTCAGCCCTCCGTCGCCGGCCACCGCCGTCCCCAGGAACGGCGGTGGCATCCCAGGCAGCGCC
>JBQCHH010000036.1:0-2670 GCA_051954855.1 Solirubrobacterales bacterium
TAGCCGCGCTGGGCGACCATGTCGGAATAGCCGCCGGCATATTCGGTCCAGCGCCCCTCGCCTTCCGCGACGATCACCGAGGTCGCGACGCGATCGAGGAAATCGCGGTCGTGGCTGACGACGACGACGGTGCCGGGATAGTCGCCGAGCATTTCCTGCAGCAGGTCGAGGGTTTCGAGGTCGAGGTCGTTGGTGGGCTCGTCGAGCACCAGCACGTTGGAGGGCAGCGCCAAAGCGCGGGCCAGCGCGAGGCGGCCGCGTTCGCCGCCCGAGAGCTTTTCGACCGCGGTGCGGGCCTGTTCGGGGGTGAACAGGAAATCCTTCATGTAGCCGACGACGTGCTTGGGCTGGCCGTTGACGATGAGCGTGTCGGAGCCGCCAGAGGTCAGCGCCTCCTTGAGGGTGAGGCTCGGATCGAGCGAGCGGCGGCGCTGGTCGAGGGTCGCGATCTCGAGATTGGAGCCGAGGCGGACGCGGCCGTTGTCGGGCGCGAGCTCGCCGGTCAGCAGCTTCAGCAGCGTGGTCTTGCCGGCGCCGTTGGCGCCGACGACGCCGACGCGGTCGCCGCGCAGGATGCGGGTCGAGAAATCGCGAACGATGACACGATCGCCGAAGGACTTGTCGATGCGCTCGGCCTCGACCACGAGCTTGCCGGTGACGGTCTCGGCTTCGGTGACGGTGAGCCTGACGTTGCCGACCTGGCGCTTCAGCTCTCGGCGCTCCCGCCGCAGGGTGTGCAAGCCTTCGAGACGGCGGACGTTGCGCTTGCGGCGGGCGGTGACGCCGTAGGTCAGCCAGTGCTCTTCGCGCACGATCTGGCGGTCGAGCTTGTGGCGGGCGGTTTCCTCTTCCTCGAGCACGGTATCGCGCCAGTCCTCGAAGGCGGCAAAGCCCTTGTTGAGGCGGCGGGTCGTGCCGCGGTCGAGCCAGACGGTGGCGCGGGTGAGATCGCTGAGGAAGCGGCGGTCGTGGCTGATGATGATGAGGGCGGAGCGGAGCGCGGCGAGCTCGGCCTCGAGCCACTCGATGGCTGGCAGATCGAGATGGTTGGTGGGCTCGTCGAGGAGCAGGATATCAGGCTCGGGCGCCAGCACGCGGGCGAGCGCGGCGCGGCGGGCCTCGCCGCCGGAGAGACGTGACGGCTCCTCGCTCCCGGTGAGGCCGAGATGCTCGAGCAGGTAGCGGGCGCGATGCGGGTCGTTGCCGGCTTCGAGGCCGGCCGCGGCGTAGTCGAGCGTGGTGGCGTAGCCCGAAAGGTCGGGCTCCTGCGGCAGGTAGCGGATGGTGGCGCCGGGCTGGAGGAAGCGCTTGCCGCCATCGGGCTCGATCTCGCCGGCGGCGATCTTGAGGAGCGTCGACTTGCCGGAGCCGTTGCGGCCGACCAGGGCGACCTTGTCGCCGGGCAGGAGACTGAGCTCGGCGCGTTCGAGCAGCAGCGTGCTGCCGAGGGTCAGGCGGATATCCTGAAGGGCGAGGATGGGGGCAGCGGGCATAACGATCTATTGTCCGGCAAGACTACGGAAAGCGGGTGGCAGCCACGGCGTTGCGGCGAGACCGGAATGCGGATCGACGCCGAGGCCATCCACCAGATGCGCACCGCCGCGGGCAAAGACAATGCGGCCATCGACCACGGCCAGGAGGTCGGCCGGCAGGAGCCAGCGGGCAATGGCCCGCGCAGTGACGAGATCGACCGAATAGAGGGTGTGCGGATCGAGCGTGCCGGCGGCGGCAGCGGCCTTCTGCCCCGCATTGAGGCGGGCGACGGCGCCGTCGTCGACGCGACCGAGATAGATGGCATCGACATCCATGCCGTGGACATAGGCGAAGTATTCGAGGGCACGCCAATCGGGGTTGCGGGAGACGACCGGTATGGCGCGCATATGGGTATAGCCGGCGGCGGCGGCACGATCCCAGAGGGGGGATGCCAACGTGGTCGCGAAGGCCGCGGCCGGCGCGGGGATGGTGCGGCGGAAGGCAGACCAGGCCCAGCTCGAATCGAGCGTCTGGGCGATCAGCAGCAAGCCCAGGATGAACGGGGCGAGGACGAGGCGGCGCGCCGCGAAGACGACGGCGCCGATGCTCACCAGATAGAGCAGCGGCCAGACGAAGCGTCCGGTGGAGCGGAACATGTGCCCAAGCAGCTCGACGGGCGCCGGCAGCGGGATCGGCCCGGCCTGATGGTCGAGCAGGCCGACGGTGTCGGAGAGGGCGAAGAGCGCCAGCAGCAGGCAGACGAGCAGCAGCGGCAGCCAGCGGCGCGAGGCGAGGCGGCGCACATCGAACAGGCTGCCGGTGACGAGCGCCAGCAGCAGGGCGCCGAAGACGCCGATGCCGAGAAAGCTCAGGCCTTCGTAGTCCTCGCCGGAATGCGGCAGCGACGGCAGGAGACGCGACCAGCCCTGGGTGATGAACGGCCACAGCAGGTTGAGGCGGTAGTAGCCGTAGCCGAGGCCGCCCAGGGTACCGGTGTAAAAGAAGCCGGCGGCCCATAGGACCAGCAGCGCGAGGCCGATGCAAAGGGCCGGCTCCAGCCAGAGCGCCGTTCCAGCCAGGCGTCGCAACCAGAGGCGCTGCATGAAGGCGGCGAACCAGATGCTGCCGACCATGACGAAGAGGTAGGCATGGACGGCCGCGGCGACCGCGACGAGCAGCGGCCATAACCACAGGCTC
>JBQCHH010000037.1:0-100555 GCA_051954855.1 Solirubrobacterales bacterium
AGAAGGTGATCAGCTCCAGCAGGTCGTAGGCGGCGCGGACCAGGCGCGCCAGGCCGGAGCCCTCGACCCCGTATGACTCGCGCATCTCCTCCGCTTCGGCCGCGTCGAGCTCGGCCAGCTCGGCCTCGATCCGGGCGCTGACCGCGACCACCCCCGCCCCGACCGAGTTGGCGTGGGAGACGACCGCTTCCGGCGCCTCGGCATCGCCCTCGTCGACGTTGGCCACGTAGAGGATCGGCTTCGTCGTCAGCGCCTGCAGGTTCCGCGCCGCCTGCGGCGCGCCTTCCGGCACCGGGATCGAGCGGGCCGGGCGCCCGGCGGCGAGCGCCTCGTGCACCGCCTGCAGCCACTCGTGCTCGACCTGCGCTTCCTTGTCGCCCGACTTCGCCTGCTTGGCGACGCGGGGGAGCCGGCGCTCGACCTGGTCGTAGTCGGCCAGCACCAGCTCGGTCTCGATCGTCTCGATGTCGGCGAGCGGATCGACGCGGCCGTCGGGGTGCGGCACGCCGGACTCGGTGTGGCAGCGGACGACGTGGCAGATCGCATCGGTCTCGCGGATCGAGGCGAGGAACTGGTTGCCGAGCCCCTCCCCTTCCGAGGCGCCTTTGACCAGGCCGGCGATGTCGTGGAAGTCGATTTTGGCCGGCACCAGCTCGGAGCTGCGGACCGTCTCGGCGACCTTCTCCAGGCGCTCGTCCGGCACCTGGGCGACGGCGACGTTCGGCTCGATCGTCGTGAACGGGTAGTCGCCCATCTGGGCGCCGCCCTTGGTGAGGGCGTTGAAGAGGGTCGACTTGCCGGCGTTCGGCAGTCCGACGATCCCCACCTTCATCGCGGCACCGCCATCAGAAGGTGAGCGGGACGATCAGGCCGAGGACGACGCCGAGCAGGGCGCCGGCGAGGACGTCGGACGGGTAGTGCATGCCGAGGTAGGGGCGGCCGAGGGCCAGGGCCAGGGCGACGAGGAACGCCGCCGAGGTCGCCGGGTCGACCCGGCACATCGCCGTCGCCACCGCGAAGGAGGAGGTGGCGTGGGCGGAGGGGAAGCTGAGCGAGCTGGGCGCGCCGCCGAGCGGGGGCAGGCCCTCCAGGACCGGCCGCGGTCGCCGCACGACGAGCTTGATGCAGTAGTTGAGGCCGATCGCGAACGGCCCCAGCAGGGCGCAGATCAGCCACGATTCCCAGCGGCCGTTGTCGAGGATCGCCAGCGTCGCGCCGAGCAGGAACCAGACGAGGCCGTTGTTACCGGCCCTGCCGAGGGCGACGGCGGCGTCCTCGATCGCCGGCGTGTGCCCGTGGGTGCGCATCCAGCGCAGCAGCTTCAAGTCGAGGTCCCGCATCGGCCGCGGAGGATGTCAGAAGTCAACTCGTGGTTCCTTTGTCCGCCTATAGAGGACAAAGGAACCACGGAACTCATCCCGCACAGGCGGCCCCGCCGTCAGAATCAGGCCATGCCCACCGTCCCCGGCTACGTCCACACGCCCGGCCACCACTGCGGCTCGACCGCGCTGCGCAACCTGCTCGCCTTCCACGGGATCGAGATCAGCGAGGAGATGGCGTTCGGGCTCGGCGCCGGCGCGGCCTTCTATTACCTGGAGATGGACGACGCCTCGCCGAGCCGCTGGTTCAACGGCCGCACCGCGCGGCTGGAGGAGAGCTTCCGCGACCTGACCGGGGCGGGGCTGGAGCTGCGGACCTTCGCCGAGGACGCAAACGGGGAAGCCTGGGAGGCGGCGCGGGCGCAGGTCGACGCCGGCAGCCCGGCGCTGCTCCTGACCGACATCTACTACCTCGACCATTACGGCAACTCGGCCCACTTCCCCGGCCATGCGGTGGTGCTGGCGGGCTACGACGAGCAGGTCGCCCAGCTCTCCGACACCGGCTTCGAGGAGCTGCAGACGACGCGGCTGGAGAACCTGGCGCGGGCGCGCCACAGCGGCCACCCCGCCTACCCGCTGGAAGGCCACATGTTCACCGTCGCCGAGGAGCTCGACCGGGCGCAGCTGGAAGCGGCGGTGCCACGGGCGATCGAGCGGGCGGCGGCGGAGATGCTCGAATCGCCGTGGGCACCCTACGCGGGGCTGCCGGCGCTGGAGCGGTTGGCGGCGGATGGCGGTAGCTGGCCCGAGGCGGTCGAGGACTGGCAGTGGTGCGCGCGCTTCGCCTACCAGGTGATCGAGCGCCGCGGCACCGGCGGCGGCTGCTTCCGGCTCATGTACTCGCGTTTCCTGGAGGAGGCGGGGCGAGACGAGGCGCCGCTGGCGGCCGCGGCGGCGGCGCGCTGGACCGAGCTGGCGGAGGCGTTCAAAGCGGCAAGCGAGAGTGAAGAGCCGCGCCCGCAGCTGTGGCAGGCAGTAGGCGACGGAGCCGAGCGCGTGCTGGAGGCCGAGCGAGACCTCTGGATGAGTCTCCGAGATTCGGCCAAAACGCGGTAAACCGCCAGCCACGACGTCCGCCTGTACCGCCGAACGTCCGGTTTGCCTATCTCGACCGAGGGTAATCAGCCCTCATGACCATCGGAGCAGGCATATTCCTCATCGCGGTCGGCGCGATCCTCAAGTTCGCGACCAACATCCACATCGAAGGCATCTCGGTCGACACGATCGGCGTCATCCTGATGATCGCCGGCGCGATCGGCCTGATCCTCGGCATCTTCCAGGAATTCATCTGGTCTCGCCGCAGGAGGGTTCCCGTCGAAGGTGCCCCCGTGGAAGAACGCCGCGAAGTCCGCGACCCCGCCTATCGCGAAGCGCCGCCTCGCTACTGAGATCCCGACAGGTGGCGGAGCCCCGCGAAGCCGGCACGGAAAGTGCCGGCTTCGGGTAGGTACTGGAGGGTGAACCGGGTCGGCCAGGGAGCTCCGCCGCGCACCCGTCGGGGCTGAGGGAAGCGGTAGGAGATGGCACCATGGGCTTTGGCGACCTTTTCCAAGGTCTGCAGCGTGACCGAAGCCTCCGCGAACGTGACCTTGCCGTTGAACGTGCCGTAGAGCAGAACCGGGTGTTCGTCGACGTATGGGACGGTGTAGGTGAAGCGGCTGTCGAGGAGGTGCAGGCCCATCATCGGGATCGAGGACTCCACTTCAGGGCGATAGCTGCGCGGCACATAGGCCGGCGGCGGCAGGCGGAGGAAGCGGCGCATCTGCGCATAGCCGGTGAGGAACGGGTCGCAGGTCTTGCCGTTGCTGGAACCGCACATCGTCGTCGCATCGATCACCCTGCGCGGCGGCAGATAGAAGTGGAAGTCGAAGTGAGGGGAGATGAAGGACCCGTGCGGACCCCGTGCTTCCCCCTCGGTGTTCCAGTCGACCTCGACGTAGCGGAAGGGAGAGGGGTGACCGTCCGTCGCGCGAATCTGCGGGAACCTGAACCGGTAGATGTGCTGGCAGGGGCCGACAGGAAGCGTCGAGGAGTGACCGGGGCCGGTGAAATCGATCGGGGGCACTTCGACCCACACCTTCCGGCCCGCCTGCACGGCGGGGAATTTTCCGGACCGCCGGTAGGCCCGCATCATCTTTTCGCCCTGCTGCAGAGTCGTGCCTTTGCATTCGGGGCTCGAGGCTCCCTCACCCCCGGCGAGCCCGATCGTCGCCAGGACGAGCACCGCCACTACCGCCACGGTCACCCCGAGTTTCACCACCCTGCCACTTCCTTTCACGGCCGTTCTGATATTGATCCCTGACTACTAGGTAAATTTCTAGCAGGGAGGACGCCACCATGTCTGAACTAACCGTTCCCGGCGCGACTTCTGTCGGGATAACCCGCCTCGGGCGCAGCGCATCCGAAACCGCGGCCGAACTGGGGCCGCTGGCCGACCTGATCGGCACCTGGGTCGGCTCCGAGGGCTGGGAGCTGATCGCCGTGCCGGAAGGTGAACAGAGCTTCGATGTGAAAACGCGGCCCTACATCGAGGTCGTGACCTTCGAGGCGATCGGCGCCCCGGTCCCCAACCGCGGCGGCGCGGCCCCCGACCTGTTCATCGCCGGGCTGCTGTACCAGATGCGCATCGCCGACAAGGAAACCAACGAGCCGCTGCACCTGGAGAACGGGATGTGGCTCAATCTCGGCGAATCGCAGGAAAAGCCGATCGTGCGGCAGGCGTCTATCCCCCACGGGGACGTCTTCCTCGCCCTCGGCGAGTCCTACACCACCGGCGGCGCGCCGGAAATCCCCTCCTTCAGCGCCCTGCCGGAGCCGGGACCGGACGCTCCCTTCGGCTACACCGAGAAGTACCCTCGGACGGAGGAGAACTTCGCGCCGTCCGACCCGAACAAGGTCCTGCGCGAAGCGATCGAAGGGCTGGAAATCGTCAACACCACCAGCCTCTCGGTCTCGACCGAGGACGGCGGCGGCATCGTCAACATCCCGTTCGTCGAACAGCACGCGAAAACCAGCCAGTTCGCCTGCACCTACTGGCTGGAGACGATCAAGGACCCGAAAACGGGTGACGAAGTCCAGCAGCTCCAGTACTCACAGCAGTCGAACATCGAATTCATCCCGAAATTCGGTGAACCCGGCCTGATCATGTGGCCGCACGTCAACGTCAACACGCTGCGGAAGCAGTAACCGCCCTAGGACTCAGTCAGCAGCAAACAGCTCTCCGGCCCGAATCCGCTTGGCCATGTCGCTCGACTCCTCGCGGTAGGTGCGGCCGTCCTCGAACTCGATCACGGGGTAGGCCCGTTGGCCGGAGAGCTGCTCCAGGGCGTCGCGCCTGCCTTTGCGCAGGGGGCCCTTGACGACCTCGTACTCGACGCCCTGCTCGTCGAGGGCCTTCTGCACTTTCCAGCAGGGGTGGGCGTTGATCTTCACCCACATGCTGGAGCAGCGGTGGAGCTTGATCGGCATCCTCAGCTCTCCAGGTTGTGGTGGGACTGGAGGTCGAGCCAGTCTGAGCGCGCCGGCGGGCCTTCGACGCCGCCTTCCTGCAGCGCCCGGCCGAGGCGCTCGTTCATGAACCGCTCCTGGTCCTCCTGCGAGGCCCAGACCTCGTAGATCAGGAAGCCGCCCGGCTTGATCGAGGCGCTGTGCAGGAGCAGGCCCTCCGGCCAGTCGCCTTCGCCGCTCTGCATGTCGACCCCGAGGATGCTGTTGACCTTTTCGTACTCGTCGAGGCCATAGCCCTCGAACTCCAAGATCAGTGCGTCCGCCATCCGTCTCTCCCTTCGGGAACTTGCCGTTGTCGTCGTGACGCTCTCACGCGGGGGCGCGCCGCGTCAAGGTCAATCAAGCGCGGCAAGCTGTCCCGGCGGCAGCTTGCCGTGTTTCTCGAAGGCAAGCTCGAGCTCTTCGCTCAGCCAGCTGAGGCCGGCTTCGGAGAGGCGGATCGCGGCGGCCTGGCGGATCGACTGGCGGGGGTCGACGTTGCCCTCCCCGCTGTCGGCGTTCTCGGCGGTCGGGCCGAAGGCGTAGGGGCCGAGCTCGTCCATCAGCTCGTTGAGGGAGACGCCGTCGCCAAGGGAGCCGTCGATGAACTCGCCGTCGTGGACCCGGATGAAGTGCGGCCAGCGAGTCAGCCACGGCTGTAGCGCGATGTCCTCCGCGCTCGCGTCGTCCCTTCCCTCCTCATAAGCCCTCGCGACCGCCCGCCCATAGACCACGATGTCGTTCGGCCCGCTCACCAGATGCCCCATGAACATCACGTCCCCGTCCCGCACCGCCCGCGGCCGCCGCCCCTTCGGATAAGTGCAGATCCGGTGGCTGCCGGACGTCTTCACCACATCGGAGACGCTGCGCTCCCGCAGCGAGCGGTTGCTGCCCTGGCCGAAGAACTTGACGAAACCGGTGACCGCGGTCACGAGCGCATACCAAGCGGCAACTGCTGCACGACTGACGCGAAGTGATCCCAGTACCGCTCGCCCTCGGGGCCGGCGGTGTTGACTGAGACCCCTGCGAAGTGGAGGTCGTCGATGATCTGTTCCAGGACGGTGCGCGCTTCGCTGGCTCGCATATAGCTCGACAGCTCTTCGTGGCGAGGGTCGCGCAGCCAGCGCAACAGGACGTGGAAGGCGTGGAAGTGCTGGGGCCAGTCTTTGTGAAGAGGGAGCCGATCGATCCCGAGCAGTTGTAGCCAGGGCTCACGAGGCATCTTGAATCGTTGTTCGTTCCCAAGCGTCCGCGACGAGGCAAACCCGCCTGCGCGCAACGTGCTCGCGGCCTCCTGCACGTTCCGCTTGGTGAAGCCGCACGACGCGGCGATCGCCTGCAGGGACATGTCCGGGGCCTCAACGGTGAGGAGGACTCGCGCCACTTCGGCCCGCGCTCCGACCCCAAGGATGGCTCGCATCCGGAAGGCGAAATTGATCGGCAGACGGAGGTCGGGCGACGCCGAGCGACGAGCCGGGTCAGTCCATGACTTGAGGAAGCCATAGGCAAGAAAGGCGGGGTCAGGTCTCTTCACCGGGAGTCGCGCGTTAAGAAAGAGGGGCTCAGGCTCGATGCCGGCGGCAGGCTTCGCCTTCTCATCTGGCGCGGTAGGAGTCCGGCGACGCCGCCGGGACAGCCAGCCGATCGCGGCTCCCGCCAGCGCGCGGTCCTCCTCGTCCCGACAGAGATTTCGGAGGCGCTGCAAGCTCATCCAGCGCTCGTTGACCAGGAGCCAGTCGAGCACCTCGTCGAACAGGCGCGGGTCTTCTCGGGCCACTTCAAGGGTGAGGAGCAGCAGTGCCTCTGGGTCAACTGCCCATTCGTCTCGGCGAGGCGATGAAGCGAGCATCCCCATCTGCGCCCACTGCGACCAGGCGAAGTCGAGCAGCCGCTCGCTGAACTCCCGCTTGAGGCTAGAGATCTCCATCGTCTGCTCCGAAATGGGAAAGCGCGCGCCGCATCTCCTGCTCGAACGCCAGCGATGGATCGTGGGTGCGCGCCCATCGGGATGCTCGCAGCAGCTCCTCATGCGTTAGAGCCAAAAGCCTCTCTGCGACCTCTTCGTTTTGGATGTTCTCCACCTCGAATCGAGATGGTAAACATCTCGATTCGAGATCCTGAAATTCCTCTTGCGAGCTACTTCAGCTCGCCTCGATCCCACTTGCCGTCGCCGTTGAGGTCGGAGTGCTTGTAGTCGACGTTGCCGTTGGGCTTGAAGTTGATCTTCAGGACCTTGCGGTCGGGCGGCCGCAGGAGGCCGGTCGGGCTGATGCAGTTGGTCTGCAGGACCAGGTCGAGAGGCGGCTCCCTGCCGCGTCCGCTCGGCAGCAGCTTCGGGTTCCTGACGTTGAGGCCGAGCAGGGTGAAGGTCTCGTCCTTCGCGGTCTGCTTGCCGCAGGGCCCGTGGCAGGCGAGCTGCATCGTCTTCTCGCGCACCGGGCCGCTCGCCCCCTTCGGCGGCGGCGTGACGAACATCATTCCCTTCGGCGCGAGCAGGCTCGCCTTGCCCTTGCAGCTGAGGCCGGAGCCGGCGGTGCAGAGGATCGCCGTGTTGAGCTTGAAGCCAAGCCGCGTGCTGTCAGGGAAGACACGGAGGTCGTTGACGAAGCCGGTGACCTTGGAGCAGTCGCAGGGCGGCTTTTCTCCCCCTCCCCCGCCTCCGCCGGTCTCGCTGCTCGCGGCAGACTCGGCGCCCTTCGCCCGCACCTTCGAGCCGTCGTTGCCGGTGACGGTGATCGTGACCGGCGATTCGCCGGCGACGACCGGCCGGAAGGTGAGCGTGATCGTGCAGCTCGTGTTCGGCTGCAGGGTGACGCTGACGCAGCCCTGGGTGGTGAAGCTGTCGGCGCCGGCGCCCCCGAGCAGGACCGCGTTGATCGTGACGGCGGTATCGCTGCTGACGTTGGTGACGGTGAGCTGCTGGCTGGTGGTGCTGCCGACGGCCTGGACCGGAGCGGCGACGATCCCCGGCGATATCTGCAGCCGCGCCGGCAGGCCGAAGTCGATCGTGTAGGCGACGGGAGGTTCCTCACCCCCCGCGTTTTTGCTGCCGAACGGGTTCTGGACGTGAAACAGCATGCGGTAGAGGAGCTTTTCCGGCTCGACGATCTCTTCCGGTTCGGGCGGGGCCGGGTATTCGTCCTGCTCGGGACCAACTTCGATTTCCGGGCCGTATTCGGGCGGCGGTTCGAATTCGTCCGTCGGTTCGATCGCGTCGTCGGGAATGTCGGCGTCGAAGTAGATGTCCTCGGAGGAGCCGGGCGGTGGCGCGGGCGGCGCGGTGTCGTTGACTTTGCCTTTGCAGGTGTTCACCCCGTCCGGCGGCGCGGGGTTGTTGTCGGTCGGGTATTCGGGGTCGCCGGGGAACGGGAACGGGCAGAAGAAGGAGAAGGCCTCGGCCCTGCCCGGGTGCGCGGCGGAGAGCGCGAGCGCGGCGAGCATCACAGTCGCGGCAAGCGCGAGCGCTGGAATCCCTCTTGTGGCGGTTCTCCTCATGATCCCGTGCCGCCCCAGAGACACGGTTCGATCCTAATCCGGTGCCAGCCCGCTTGACAAGAGGAAGGCGGCGTTCAAGCCGGCAGCGACTCGGGCAGGCCGAGGCGTTCGAAGGCGACGTCGAGGGCGTCGGGGTCGAAGGCGTGCTCGGGCATGCGGGCGACGACCTCACGGTCGGGGCTCTCGGGGACGCGGGTGATGAAGGCGTCGACGGAGGCGATCTCGTGCCCCTGAAAAGTGAGGACGTTGAGGGCGAAGCGCTGGTAGTTGCCGGCCTCGTCGTCCCAGCTGTAGAAGGCGAGCGCCTCCTGGCCGCTGGCGCGGACGGGGAGGGCGCGCCAGCGCCACATGCCCGAGAGCGGCGAGCCGGCGAGGAAGGTGCCGATCGCCTCTCGGCCGCGGAACCAACTGCGCAGCGGCGGCATCGTGAAGGCGGCCTCCTCGCTGAGCATCGAGACGACCGCCTCGACGTCCTGGCGTTCCCAGGCGGCGAGGTAGCTCTCGACCAGCTCGCGGACCTCCTCGTCGCCGAGCGTGCGCAGGGTCTCCTGCTGGCTGCGCTCGGGCAGGTTGCGCTCCAGCGAGGCGCGAGCCCGCTGCAGGGCGCTGTTGACCGAGGCCGTGCTGGTCTCCAGTGCCTCGGCGGTCTCGGCGGCGGAGAAGCCGAGCACCTCGCGCAGGATCAGCACCGCGCGCTGGTTGGCGGGCAGGTGCTGGAGAGCGGCGATGAAGGCGAGCTCGACGCTCTCGCGCAGTTCGTAGCGGGCCTCGGGCGAGGCGAAGCCGTCCTCGACCCCCATCGCCTCGTCGGGGTAGGGCTCGATCCAGACCGACTCCAGCAGCGGTTCGCCGGGGCCGGCGCCAGGGTCGGCCGGCGGGAAGTCGATCGGCAGCACCCGCTTGGGCCGCTTCTCGATCGCGTCCAGCGAGGCATTGGTGGCGATCCGGTAGAGCCAGGCGCGGAGGCTGCTGCGCCCCTCGAAGCGACCGATCCCCCGCCAGGCGCGGAGCAGCGCCTCCTGCAGCGCGTCCTCGGCGTCGTGGACCGAGCCGAGCATGCGGTAGCAGTGGGCGTGCAGCTCGCGGCGGTATGGCTCGACCAGCGGCTCGAAGGCGGACTCATCGCCCGCCTTCGCCGCCTCCAAGAGCGCCGCCTCAGCCATACGAGGCCCAGCCTAGCCCTCAGCCGCGCTCGACGATCAAGAGCCGGTTGCCGTCCTGGTCGCGGAAGAAGAACATCGGCGGCACCGGCCCGCCCATTCGCATCACCTCCGCGTCGACATCCACGCCCCGCTCTCGCAGAGCGGCATGATCGGCCTCGATGTCCGTAGTTTCAAACGCCACCCGCGACTCGATCCCGGTCTCCTGCCCCTCCATCGGCTGCACCAGCGCCACCGTCGTCGCCGCGCCGGGCGGAGCCACTTCGACCCACCGGTTGCCGTCGCCGAACGGCGTGTCGTTCCGCTTCTCAAATCCCAGCTTGCCGACGTAGAACGCAATCGCCTCGTCCTGATCGGCCACCGGCACCATCACCGTCGCCACCTGGGCGACATTGATCCCGGTCGTGCTCGCCTCGGTCATCTTGGTCCTCCTTGTGAGGTTGGTGTTTGGAAGATAAGACCGGATGGCGTTCGACAATTCATCGGCCTGACCCGATACCGCGCAGGCGGTGTCCCTTTATTTCGAGCCGGCGGCCGGCCAGCAGCGTGTTCCAGTCGTCTTCGCGGCCGATCGACGAGGGGTGCTCGTAGAGGCCGGCCCGCTCCTCCTGGCGAGTCAGGCTTTCGAAGCGCTTGCGGCGCGCGTCGTCCCGGGGAAGCAGCAGCTCCTTGCGGTGCAGGATGGGAGGGTTGCGGTGGCGCGAGTAGTCGCGGAAGTCGCACCCGAGCGGGTCGAGGCTGACGACGTAGCCGGAGCGGAGGGCGGGGTGCGCGACGCGGTCGAACCCCGGGTACTCGAGATAGGACACCGCCGGCCGGTCGAGGTGGAGCTTGACGACGACCGCCTCGTCGATCTCCCCGATCAGGCGGCGGGCGACCCCCTCCATCACCCGAAGGACCGGCGGCAGGCGATCGAGCCCCTCGGTGTGGAGATAGAGCGCAACCGGCAGGCGCTTGCCCACGGGAGAGGCCGCCGCGGCTGCCTTGATCCGCTCCTGGTTTCCCAGTTCGAGCAGCAGACGATCGGCTTGACGGCAAGCCGCGGCGTGGCTGCCGAAGAGGTCGCGAACGTCGAAGCGAGTCTCTTCCGGCAGGTCCTTCGGACGCGGGCGGCGATCGAACCGCGACAGCGCCAGGTACACCAGCAGGTCCTGCGAGCGTTCGTCACGGATCCGGTCCCAGCGCTCGTCCCCGGTCGCCCGCCGCACCACGGCGAAGGCGCTGCGCAGCGTCCCCAACTCGCGCTCGATCTGCGCTCGCGACTCCAGCTCCAGGCCGCGCGGCAGCCGCCCGCGCTCGTTGACGAATTCGATCAGCGGGTGCAGCAGCTCCGCGTGCCGGGCAAGCACCCGCCTGCTCACCGGCGCCAGCCGGCGAGTCCTGCTGACCCGCCGCAGCAGCCAGGCCTGCTCCAGCGAGGAATGCTTGAAGACGAAGAAGACGCCCGGCGCGGCGGCTGCGGCCTTCACCGCGAGGGTAGCCTCGATCCACTCCCGCAGCTCGACCTGCGAGTAGAGCTTTTGGAAGGTTCCCGTCGAGGTGCGCAGCCCGTCCCGGAACGGGATCCCTTCCAGGTCGGGAGCTTCCGCTCCCAGTCGGGCGCTGACGAGAAGGGCTTGGCGGGCCAGAGCCCATGCGTCACGGAGGACGGCCTGTCGCTCCCGCGGATCCTCGATCACGTTGACGACGAAGCCGAGGTTGACGACGTCGCTGGGCTCCCGCGGTCCACTGGGGCGATGGTGCGGATCCCAGCCGCTGCAGCTGACCCCGGCGCGGCTCAGGCGCTCGACGTCTCCCCCACGCCCGCAGCCGTAGTCGAGGACGGTGGTGGCACCGGGGGCGATCAAGCCGTCGCCGACGGCGATGCAAACCGGGCGCGACAGCGCCACGCGCTCGAGGGCGGTGCGAGCGCGGAGGGCGGACCCGGCGACCTCACCCACCGGGAGGAGTTATCCGAGTGCCCCCGAGAGCAACTCGCGCACGCCGCTGCCGCGCCGCACCCTTGGCCCCTCCGCGGCTTTGCCGATCGCCGGGTCGCCGATCAGGTAGCCGATTCCCCGGTGCAGATGCAGCAACAGCTGCTTCTGCACGGTCTTGTCATCAGGTTTCAACCCGTCGGCCACGCAGCGCTGCCGCAGCAGGTCGTAATAAAAGTCGGCAGCGCGGCCGCCGAAGGTCCGCCATTCGATCTCGATCCCGCCCTCGGTGGGAATCGGCACGTCGGGCGGGCGCGTCGGCTCGGCCAGCGAGCGGCAAAGCGCCCAGCGCCCGAGCTCGTTCCAGTGCTTGAGGCCGGTGCGGCGCTTGAGGGTGACCAGCTGATCCTTGCCCGCCGGCGAGATGCGGACGGTCTCGATCATGCCGCCGCCAGCTCGAAGTAGCCGTCGTCGATCTCGGTCCGCCCTTCCGGGTCGGTGATCAGGCACTGCTCGGCTCCGATGCTGGGCCGCAGAAGCTTGTGGAGGCCGGCGTCGATCTCGGTGTCGGTCGAGAGCACGACGACCTGATGGCTGGCAGCCGGCAGGTAGCGCTTGATCACGTGCTGGCGGTGGCTCGCGTCGAGGCGGCCGAGCGGGGTGTCGATCACCACCGGCAGCGGGCGGCCGGCGGCACGGGCGAGCGCCCATAGCAGCGAGAGCGCCGTCAGCTGCCGCTCGCCGGCCGAGAGGGCCGACGGGTGCAGCGTCCCGTGCGCGCCGTAGAGGGTCACCGCGAAGCTCTCCGGGTCGATCTCGACGCCCTGGATCAGTCGGTCCTTGCGCAGCAGCTGTTCGAGGGACTGCAGCGCGTAGGCGGAGATCCGGTCCACGTGCCGCTCGGCGATCCGGGTGCTGAGGCGGCCGAGCGTCTGCTTCGCGCGCTCCGCATGCTGCATGACTCGCTGCTGGCGCTCGTCGCTGTCCTCCGCCTCGGACAGGCGCGCGATCTCAGCGTCGCGGCGCTCGCGCGCCGCCTCCACCTTGCGCTCGGCCACCGAGAGGTGCTGCTGCACGCCCCGCAACTGCTCGCGCAGGGCCTCGACCCGGGCGCGGCTCTCCTCCACCGCTTCGAGGAGCTTCCCCACCGACTCGTCGTGGGGGATCTTCGAGATCCGGCGATCGAGGTCGTCGGTTTGCCGCAACGCCTTGTCGAGCGAGTCGATCGCGCCAAGTGCCTCCACCCTCCAGTCGGTCAGGCGCTCGGCGCAGGTGCTCTTGATCGCCTCTGGCGAGGAGAGGGGGGCGAAAGGCGGCGGCTCGCCCTGCCCCTGTCGTGAGCGGCGGTCGCTCGCCAAGGCATCGCGCAGACCCTCGGCGTTCGCAAGCCCGAGCCGCTCCGCCTCCGCGACCACCCAGGAGTCGCGCTGGGCGAGCACGTCGAGCAGATCCTTGCCGAGCATCTCCCGGCGCTCGTGCTCGGCGGCATCCAGCATCCCTTCCAGCAGCGAAGGGACCAGGCACAGGGGTGCGAACGGGTCGGCGGCCAGCTCCCGCAGCCGCTGCCAGATCGAGCTCTCCTCCTCGCTCGCCTCCCCGGCCTTCGCTTCCAGCGCCCCCCTTTCGGCGACGAGGTCGCCGCCGGCGGCGCGGGCGGCGCTCTCCGCCTGCCGGTGCGCCTCTTCGGCCGACTCCAGCGCACTTTCGGCGGCCTCCGCTTCGCGGCGCGCCTCGGCGAGGATCTCCTCGGCGGCCGCCAGCTCGGCCTGCTTCTTTTCGAGGCCCTCGGAAGAGACGGAGCCGCCGGCCCGCAGCACCCGGCGCTGCACCGCCACCAGATCGGTCTGCAGCTGGGAGACGAGGTCCAGGCCGAGCAGCGAGCCCACCGCCGTTCGCAGCGAGTCGGCCGCCGAGCCCAGGTCCGCCAGGGCCTCGATCTTCTCGCCGTCGAAGAAGAAGAGTCGCGCCACCCCGAGGGGGGCGATCTGCTCGATCGTCTCGTCCCAGCTTTCGCTCAACTCCTCGTCGTAGGCTTCTTCGACGAAGACGTCGAGCCGGTCGGCCCGGGCTTTCTCGCCCCACGAGCGACGCACCATCAGCGGCGCGTTGTCCCGCAGTCCCGGGATCACCAGCTTCAGCTCAAGCGTGGCTTCGGTCCGTTCGTGGTTGATGGCGCCGGCGAGGAAGGCGCCGTAGGAGCGATGGCTCCCCAGCTCCGCCAGCGCCCTGGCGCCGTAGAGAGCCTGAAAGAGCGAGCGGATCAGGGTGGTCTTGCCGGCCCCGTTGAGGCCGCCGACGAGGGTGACCGGCCGCCGCTCGCTCGCCGCGAACTCCAGCGTCTGCCGATCTGCGTAGGGCCCGACCCCGTCGAGGGTGAGGGTGCGGAGGATCACTCCTTCGCCCCGGCGACGGGCCGGACGTAATCGCCGAGCGCAGCCTCGTCTGGTTGCTTGCGGCGCCGGCGGCGCTGAGCGAGCTCTAGGGCGTCCTCTTCGTCCTCGTAGAAATGGCGTTCGAGCGTCCCTTCCAGCTCGTCCAGCAAGCCCCGCCGCTTCAGGCTCAGCTTCTGCTGCCGCTCGACGTCGAGGAGGTCGCGGACCAGCTGGTAGTGGAGGTCGCCGTCGCAGAGGTCGCGCAGCTCGCTCAGCTCGTCGGCGCCGAGCGGAAGGTGCGTCGCCAGGCTCTCGTCGGCGAAGGGCTCGCCCATCGTTTCCTCGTAGACGACCGGCAGCCGGTCCTCGAACTCGTGCTTCTCGACCACCCAGATGCGGCGGATCTCGCGCAGCTCGTCCTCGGTGATCAGCTGCGTGCCCCGCACGTCCTCCGGCGCGTTCTCGCGGATGTGGCGCTGCGCTTTCAGCAGCTCCCGCAGCCAGTCTTCCCGCGCCTGCTGGGTGTAGGGACCGTGGATGAGGCGGTCGCCGTGCAGCTGCACCCGGCCGGTGATGCGGCGGAAGTCGCGCAGCTTGCGGTCGTCGGCTACGTCGAGCCTGTTGCGCAGCTCCAAGAGCGGGAGCATCCACTCCTTCTCCTCGTCGTTCTGGATCATCGCCGCCATCGACTTGTCCTTCTCGACCAGGGTGCAGGTCCAGCAGCCGAAGCGGCTGTCGCCGCAGCTCGGGGTGGAGGAGTCGACGACCAGCGGGCACTCGCCGTCCTCGGAGGCCCCCTGGTACATGCTGAGCAGGTCCTTGTTGTCGTAGCCCCAGGGGTTCGGCTGCTGCATCAGGTAGGTCCAGACGTCGTCGTTGGACCAGTCCTCGACCGGCGAGTAGACCAGCGAGTTGGGCAGGCTGGCGTTGGGCGAGAGCAGATCGCGGACCCGCCCTTCCTCCTGCCGCTTCATCGCCCGGGCGCGGACGGCGCTCTCGGCCTTCCTGATCCCGAGCACGAGGATCGCTTCGCCGTGCTCGACGACGACGTCGCGGATGAACTGGTTGGAGGGTTTGATCTTCATCCGCTCCGTGCACCAGCGGAACTTCGGCCGCGGCGCCGGATAGCCCTTGCCGATCAGGTTGACCCAGAAGGTCTCCGAGACCTTCGGCGTCAGCCGGTGCGTGGTCAGCGGCAGCTCCAGCTCCCTGGCGCGCTCCGTCATCACCTCCAGCGAGTGACCGACCCAGGCCGCCACCACCGGGTTCTCGACCAGGGTGTCGGTGCTGATCACGAACACCGGCTTGGTCCGCTCCGCCGCCGGCAGCCCCTCCAGCGCCGTCCAGACCAGCTGCAGCGTCGCGGTCGAGTCCTTGCCGCCGCTGTAACCGACCACCCACGGCACCTCGTCCTCGCGGTAGAGCTGCTGGGTGCGCTCGACCAGGTCCTCGATCGTGGCCGCGAAGCCGCGCTCGCTGAAGGCCGAGGCGCTCATCGTTCGCCCATCTTGCGGCTTGCCGCCAGCACCAGGAAGGCATGGTCCGAGTAGGCCGCTACCGTCACTTCGCGATGCTGAAGAGTGCCGTTCGTCATGACGATTCGAAGTTAGAGGCAGACGCGGCGGCAACGCCCGTCTACCTCGACTGCTGCGCCACCACTCCCCCGCTGCCAGAGGTCGTCGAAGAGGTGATGCGCTACCTCGCCGTCGAGTACGGCAACGAGGGCAGCCGCACCCACGGCTATGGCGCCGCGGCGCGCAAGCGAGTCAACCAGGCGCGCGAGGAGGTCGCGGCATTGGTTGCTGCAAACTCCGAGGAGATCCTCTTCACCAGCGGCGCCACCGAGGCGAACAACCTCGCGATCCTGGGGCTGGCGCCGGCACTGCGGGAGCGCGGCAAGACCCACGTGGTGACCAGCGCCCTCGAGCACAAGGCGGTGCTGGAGCCGATTGCGCGCCTAGAGAAAGAGGGGTTCGAGGCGACCCGCGTCGGCGCCGATGCGAGCGGCGTGGTCGATCCGGACGAGCTGCTCGCCGCGGTGAGACCGGAGACCGGGCTGGTCAGCCTGATGCACGTCAACAACGAGACCGGCGTTGTGCAGCACCTTCGCCGCGTCGCCGCGGGGCTGCCCGAGGAGGTCTACTTCCACGTCGACGGCGCGCAAGGTGTCGGTAAGGAGATGGAGGAGATCTCCGACCCTCGCATCGACCTGATCGGCGCCTCCGCTCACAAGCTGCACGGGCCGAAGGGGGTGGGGGCGCTCGTCGCTCGTCGCCGCGGGTACCGCCGGCCGCCACTGCAACCGCTGATGATGGGCGGCGGGCAGGAGCGGGGCCTGCGGCCCGGCACCGTCCCGGTCCACCTGGTGGCCGGCTTCGGCACGGCGGCCGCGGCGGCGCTGGCCGAGCGGGAGGAGCGCGCGCGGGCCAACCGGGCCTTCCGCCAGCGCGCGCTGACCGCGCTGGCGGAGCTCGAGCCCGTCTTCAATGGCGATCCCGATCGCGCCCTCCCCCACATCCTCAACCTCAGCTTCCCCGGCGTCGACGCCGAAGCCGCGATCCTCGCGACCAAGGACCTCGTCGCCCTCTCCAGCGGCAGCGCCTGCAACTCCGGCAGCTTCGAGCGCAGCCACGTACTGGAAGCGATGGGCCTCGACGGCACCACCCTCGACGGCGCCCTCCGCTTCTCCTGGTGCCACCTGACGCCGGAGCCCGACTGGGCCGAGTTCGTGCGGCGGCTGATGGCTCTGCGGGGCTGAGCCCCCACCCAAAGGGGATAATCGCCGCGATGAGCGAGCTGGGGCCCGACTTCGCCGGTAGGTACCGGATCGAGGAGAAGATCGGACAAGGGGGGATGGGCGCCGTCTACCGCGCCTTCGATCTACAGCTCGAGCGCCCGGTGGCGCTCAAGGTCCTCACCGACACCGCCGCCGAAGATCCCGCCGCCCGCAGCCGCTTCTACAAGGAGATCTCGCTCACCGCCTCCCTCACCCACCTCTACATCGTGCCTGTCTACGACGGGGGGATCGAAGAGGGGCGCTTCTACTTCACGATGGAGCTGATCGAGGGGTCGGATCTCGGGCAGCTCTGCGCTACCGGGCCGATGGAGCCCAAGCGCTCGATTCGCCTCTTGCGGCAGGTCTGTGCCGCCCTGCAGTTCATCCACGAGAAGGGCTACGTGCACCGGGACGTCAAGCCCACCAACGTGCTCGTCTGGGAGCCGGGCGACGAGTGGGAGTCCGCCAAACTCGCCGACTTCGGCATCGCGCGTGCTCTCGCCGAGGACAGCAACCTGACCAAGGCGCCGCCGGGCTCGCTCGCCTACATGTCCCCGGAGGGAATCGAATGGCAGCCACAGACGCCACTTTCGGACCAATACGCGCTCGGGGTCATGGCTTTCGAGCTGCTCTGCGGGCGGCGGCCGTTCGCCGACGAGGACCTCCCCAGGGCTCACTGCGACAAGTTGGCCCCGAATCCGGCCGAGTTCGTCCCTGGCCTGCCCGCCGCCACCTGCGCCGCAATCGAACGGGCGCTGGCGAAGGATCCGAGCGACCGCTTTGCCGACGTCGCCACCTTCGCCTCCGCCCTAGAGGCGGAGTCGACGGTTCCGACGCCAGGGCCGACCGAAGAAGTCGCCACGGAGTCGGAGAGCGTCTCCCTGACCGATGAGATCGTCGTCGTCCTCAGTGAGATCGGAGGCTGGGTCCAGGTGGAGGAACTCAGCCGCCGGATCAACTCCCGCGGCCATTACCCGTTGGAGGTCGGCCCGGAGGACGTCGATCGGCGTACCACCACCTTCTCCCGCCGGTTCCGGCGCAAAGGCTCGGCGGTGCGACTGCGCGAGAGCTAGCCGTCGGAGGCGGGTCGCGAGGATTTCTCGCGTTCCATCTCCGCGACCAGCCGCCCGAGGCCCTGGGTGGTAGTCACGTCCCGCGGCTCCTCGACCGCCATCACCATCTCGAGGATTACGTCAAGCGGATCGAGCGGTTTGTCGACGACGCGATCGCGCAGCAGCGCCAGCCCGCCGTTGGCGTATTCGGCGAAGACCTGCCTGCGATCGGCGCCGCGTTCGTCACGCATGATCGAGAGCTCGGAGACCTCGGCGGCAGCGATCAGGTCGGCGACAAAGGACTTGCCCTCCTCCTGGAAGATGCCCCAGCGGATGTCTTTGGGACCTTTCTCGAAGGGCTCGCGACGGCCTTCCCGATAGCCATATGCCGCCGCGAAGGCGATGACCGCGGCACGCGTCGCGAACGGTCCCTTGTCGTGGAGGAAGGTGATCGTCCCCTCCATGTCGGCGGCGAGATAGACCCGGGGATCGGCGCTGTCGCGACTCATACTTCGACTATCTCCGCGGAATCGACGCCCTCTTCGTAGACGACGAAGGGAACCTTGCCGGAGGGGAGCTCGATGTCCTCTGCCTTCGTCCGGTCGCCGGTGGCGTGGCGGATTACCGCCTGCTTGCCGACCCGGGGCCAGAGGACGTCTTTGACCGCCCCCAATCCCTGTGATTTCGAGACCAGCACGATCACCTGAGGAGCGAGCTTGGGGATCGCCTCCGCCACCCGCTCCTGATACGCCACGTCGAGCTTGCCGAAGGGGGAGTCCATCACCACCGGAAAGATCCCACCGGCGAAGCCGCCGAGGATCTCGTCTTTACCGTCGCGCTCTTCGCTGCGCCGCCTGGCGAAGTCGGCAACGGCGCCGACGAAGGCAAGGCTGAGGATCTGGCTCTCTCCGCTGGAGCGGGCGACGTCGGATTCCTCGTCGCGGGGTTTGGTCAGGCGCAACTCGAAGTTCTCGTTTAGCTGGGCCCGGTAGTCCTTGTAGGAAGTTTCTGCGTAGAGCTGGGCGATCTGGGTGTCGAGGCTGTTGCGGACCGCGTTCGTCTCTGCATCCAGAACCGACTGCAGGGCCATCTTCACTTCTCGGGCGACCGCGACGCGACGCTTCGCCACTTTTGCCTCCTGGTTCTTTGCCTCCGCCTTGAGCAGCGCCTTTTCGGTTTCGCCCAGCTCGGCCTCCAGCCCCCGCTGCCTTTCCTGCAGCACGCCGAGCCGCATCGTCGCGTGCCTGGAATCCTCGAGGAGCTGCTCCCGTCGCTGCTCCAGCTTGCGGATCTCCTCGGAGTCGATTTTCCCCATCGTCTCCCGGATCTCGTCGAGCTGCTCGCGCAAAGTCTGGCGGCGAACCCGGTGCAGCCCGAGCTCGCGGTTGGTCTCATGCAGATACTCGTAGAGCCTGTCACGGTCGCCGAAGACGCGGTTGGCCTCGGCGCCGACCCTGATCCATGCCTCCTCAGAGAGGCCATCCCCGGCCTGCTCCTTCCACGCCTCGACGCAGTCGTAAGGGCTCTGGCCCTCGACCAGCTCTCGTCCACAGATGCATTTGCCATCGCTGAGCAGATCCTGGATCAGCTGCAGCTTGATCGCCGAAGGGATCTCACCCCGGACGCGGTGTCCCTCGACGATCCCCTCGACCTTCGCGGCGAGCCCCTCGAGAAAGGCGAGGTGGCCGCGTTTGGAGATCGCCTCGGCGAGCGACCGTTTGGAGGTGCCGATCTCGGCTTCCACCTCTTGTAGCTCGGCTTCTCTTTCTTCGCGACGCACCTGCAGCTCGTGTGCCTCTTTCATGCTCGCGAGCTGAGCGTAGATCTTGGTGATCTCGGCCTCGCGCACTTTGTTCTCCGAGTTGAGCCGACTGCGCTCCTTCCCGATCTCCTCGATCTCCGCCCGGATCCTTTCCTGCTCCTCGTTCAAGCGCTTGTCGTCGTCGGAGCCCACTTCCGCCGCCTCCTTGGCCAAGTCCTCTCCGGCTTTGTCGAGGTGGTGGATCGCCCGTTCGATGACCGTCAAGCCGAGGATCGTCTTGATCGCATCCTCGATGTCGGCATAGGCGTTCTTGCTTGCCAGCTTCTCGATCTGCTCGCCGTCGAAGAAGAAAAACGAGTGCAGGCGATCGGGGAGAATCTGCCGAATCGACTTTTCCGGGTTGTCGCGCACATGGCTGCGACCGGACTCGTCGATGAAGCGCAGCCGGACCTCACCGTCCTCAAGCGGGATGCGGCTCCCGTCCTCCCCCTTACGTGCGGAGCTGACCCGTTCGACCGTATAGGCCTGGCCTTTGTCCTCGAAGGCGAGGGTGACGCTCGCCTCTACCACCTCTCCTGGCGTGGCCTCGCTCCATGCCGTGTGGTTGATCAGGTCGTCGGCCTGCTCGAAGGCAGGGGTGTGACAGCCGTAGAGCACCCAGGTGAAGGCGTTCAGCAGCGCCGTCTTGCCGGCGCCGTTGGCGCCGTAGACAACCGTGACGTTGCGGTCCTTGCTGGTCGAGAAGCGCAGCGTCTGCTCGCCCTCGTACTGGCGGAAGTCCTTGAGGCGGAGTGACTGGAGGATCACCGGACGTGGTTCTTGATCAGTTCGGTCAGCTCTTTGCGGATTCGGGGTTTCTCGAGGTGCACGTTGTCACGCTCGAGAATAAGCACCGCACCGAGGACTTCCTTTGCCTCTTTCGAGAGACCCTCGCGGGAGTCGGCTCCGCTGCTTGGGGTGGGGTCGCCGTCAGCCAATGTGAAGCAAACCGTACCGCTCACGTACCTCAAGTAGGGAATAGAGCGCTTGCGCACCGTTGCTCGCAAGCCTCGCAAACAGGGCGATCCGCTCCAGCTCGCGCTCGACCAGCCTTCGCTCCGTCTGCCACAACTCCGCCGCGACGGAGCCTGGCGGCGGCAAGACGAGGAAGTCGTGGATCGCGGCGGAGTCCTTGCCGGGAGCACGCCGGAGTACCCGCCCCCGCCGCTGCACGAACTGACGCGGGTTGCTGCTGCTGGCGAGGATGAAGGCGCGCCTCGTCTCCGGGATGTCGACTCCCTCGTCGAGGCAGCGGATCGCCACCAGCCCCTGCAGGTCGCCGCTTGCGAAGCGCTCCCGCAACAGGTCCCGTTCGGCGGAGAAATTCTCGTGGGTGTAGCTCTGGACGCGCATCCCCAGCTGCGCGCCCAGCAGCCTGACCACAGCATCGAGCTGGCGTTCAGCGGTGGTTTCGCCGGCGTCGACCGTTCCATCGCCGCAGTAGAAGAGGTTGTGCGTAGTGCCGAGGACGGGGCGCACCGCCTCGGCCAGAGCATCGAGCTTGCCGCGGGCGCTACCCAGAATCCGCGCCCGCTGCACCAAGAGAGTGAGGAGCGGTCCCTCCACCTGCTCGTCCGCGCCGGCATAGCTGAGCCGTGCGATCTTCGCGGTCAAGTCAAGGTAAGCACTGAGCTCCTCGTCCTCGAGGTAGACGAGGTGCGGGGAGTACTCGTACGGAGTGAGAGCTCCCGCTTCGATCGCGTCGGCCAAGCCGAAGCTGAAGACGGTGCCGCCGAAATATTCGTGGAGGAAGTCGGTGCCCTCCTCGTCATAGGCTCGCTCCGGCGTCGCCGAGAGCGCCAGCCGGTAGCGGTAGGTGTCGGTGAGCGCCTGCCGGCTCTTCTCCGCTCCCAGGTTGTGGGCCTCGTCGGCGATCAGCAGCGTGCGGGGCGGGAACTCGGCGGCGAACTCCGAAAACGACTGGCCGGCAAAGGTGCTGTTGGTGGCAATCGCGATCGCGAAGGGGGCAGTGCCGGTGCGAACTGCATGCAGGCGCTCGGCGAGGGGCTCGCGCCACTGGGAGGAAGAGCGATAGCAGAGGACTGGGTCCATGCCGAAACTTCGCGCTGCCTCCGCCCACTGCGTGACCAGGTGCTGATAGGGACAGACGACCACACAGAACAAAGGCCTGTTCGAAGCTTCGAGGTGCTCCTGCAAGCGCGCCGCGCCGGCGAGGGCAGTGTACGTCTTGCCGGTCCCCGTCGCCATCTCGAGGATGCCGCGCCCGTCATTCCGGAACCACTCCATCAGCGCGTCCTGTTGATAGCTGCGCAGCTCGACACCAGCTGGGATCTCGAGCTGCCGCGGAGGGTACGAGTCGCGAGCAGGCGTGGCTACCTCTTCAGCCGCGACCGGGTCTTGGACCGGGGTCGAGTGGGATGAGAGCCGGATCAGGGCCTGGCGGGCCGCCTCGGGGAAAGCGAACACCCGCAGGTTCGGGGTGCGGTCCTCCCACAGCGCATTGAAATCGGCTTCGATCGCTTCGACGTCGGGAAGGTCACTCTCGCGCCAGGAACAGAAGGCCATCAACGACTCGAAGTTGGAGCGTAGACCTCCCTTCGACTCGTTGGCGGAGCCGAGAAAAGCGACCCTGTTCCCCTCGACATCGCCGAAGATCCCCGTCTTCTCGTGATAGATGCCGGCCGTCCCGTCCGGCCGCTTCACCGCTGCCAGCTTTATCTCCAACCGACCGCTCTCGATCAACCAGCCCAACATGCCGAGTCGCTCGGCGACCGGGTCGGGCAACTCCGCGGTCAGCTCCGAAGTGAGGGTGCGAGAGAGCGCGCTCTCTCGCCGCTCATATCCGGCGACGATCGAGTCCAGATCCCCCTGACTGAGATCGGGCGAGGCGACGAGCCTCATCCTGCCCCCGCTCCTGACGAATCCCGGAAGCCCGTCGGCCGCCGCGGTGAGCGAGGCGCTGGAGTAGTAGCCGACAGCCCGGTCATATCGGCTCGATCGGCTGAGGCAGGGGACGAAGAAGTCCCGCACAAGGTCGTCATGGCTGCTCCTGTAGCGGCGCTTGAGGTCGAGCTCCCGGAGCATTCCCCCAATTGAATCTCACCGCTCGGGCGCAGAAGCGAGATGGCCTCACGACCCTCCGCAATTGCCGAGCATCGAGAGAGCGGGAGCGACGGGACTCGAACCCGCGACCTCCGGCGTGACAGGCCGGCGCTCTAACCAACTGAGCTACGCCCCCGAGATGGCTCGGATGGGCCGTCTGGGAGCGGCCCGGGGCGCCAAAGCTAGCGCATTTGGGGGCTGGGGAGGACTCCTCGCTGGGGCCGCCGGGCAGCAGAACTGGCGCTGCCGGATCTCTACAAATCTCCAGCTGAATCTCTTGCAAATCTCCAGCTAAATCTTCTACGGATCTGTAGCTAACCGGTGGGAGATGTTCAACCAAGGGAGATCTTTACGAGCGGTTGACCTGGGCTGAAGGTTCCCCCGCAACACTTGCCGCTGACCCGAACACGAGGAGGAAGAGATGCCCCAGATACTCGTGCTTGCCGATTCGCCGCAGGGTTCCCAGGACGGCGGCGAGGTGGTTTACCGGGAGCGGGTTGCCCGCTCCTGCATGGAGTCAGAGCACTTTGCCGGCCAGTTGATGGAGCGGGTCGGCTGGGCGGTCGGCGACGCCGACGAGATGGAGAAGCGCCCCCGGAAGGCGGTCGCGCAGGAGCACCCGGTCGCGCCGCCGGCATTCGTGGGTCGGTAGTCCGCAACTGAGATGATTCGGAGGAGGCCTGAGACGGCCTCCTCCGATGAAGACACGAACCGAGACGATCCACGGCAGCGAGATCAGCCTGCTGGAAGCCGGCGAGGGACCGGTGCTGCTGCTGGTCCACGGCATCGCCGGGCGCTGCCGCAACTGGGAGGCGGTGATCGAGCCGCTGGCGCGGGACCACACGGTGATCGCGCCCGACCTGCCCGGCCACGGCGCATCCGGGATCGGCGGCGGCGACTACTCACTGGGGGCGATGGCCGCCGGCCTGCGCGACCTGCTGCTGACGCTCGGCCACCGGCGCGCGACCCTGGTCGGGCACTCGCTCGGCGGCGGCGTCGCGATGCAGTTCGCCTACCAGTTCCCGGAGATGGTCGAGCGGCTGGTGCTGGTCTCCAGCGGCGGCCTCGGGCCGGAGGTGAGCCCGCTGCTGCGGGCGGCGGCCCTGCCCGGCGCCGGCGCCTTCATCTCCGCCACCGCGGCGCTCGGCAACCGGGTCGTCCCGCCCGTGCACGCGGTGGTGAAACGGATCGGCCTCGGGCCGAACGCCGACGTGACCGAGGTGATGCGCGGCTACGGGTCACTCGAGGACCCGCGCCGCCGCGCCGCCTTCCTCGCCACCGTGCGCGGCGTGATCAGCACCGGCGGCCAGCTCGTGAACGCCAGCGACCGCCTCTACCTGGCCGAGAACGTCCCGGTCCTGATCGTCTGGGGCGCGCGCGACCCGATCATCCCCGCCAGCCACGCCGAGGACGCCCACCGCTGCCTCCCCCACAGCCGCCTCGAGGTCTTCGACGACGTCGGCCACATGCCCCAGGTCGAGGCGCCGCTGAAGTTCGTCACCGTGCTGCAGGACTTCCTCGCCACCACCGAGCCCGCCGAGTGGGACCCCGAGGACTGGCAGCGCCGCTTCCGTCACGCCGCCTAGCGAACTGCATCAAATTTCTGCCCTGGTAGGGCCAAAATTTGATGCAGTTCGGGGTTAGGCCACTTGGGCGCCGGCGAGGTCGTGCAGCTCGGCCAGCGAGACCTCGATGCCCTCTTGCAGCACCCCGAGGTCGGGCACGGAGTCGCGGTCGGCGTTGAGGCCGAAGGTCATCGTGCCCTCGTAGCCGGCGACCGCGACGCTGAGAGCGTGGCCGGAGAAGATCGGGACCAGGGGGAAAGTGCGCCGCATCGGAGCGCCGAGGGAGTAGAGGGTGACCGCGGAGCTGGGAAGGCTGTTGACCGTGACGTTGAAGAGGCGCGGCGTGAAGGCAAGGCGGGCGACGACGCTCTGGACCAGCGGCGGCGCCAGGCCGGCGAACCGGAGGGGGCCGGTCGGCGCAGCCGCGTCGCCGTTGCTCGACGCGTTCGCCGCAGCGATCTTGCGGTAGCGGCGCAGCGGATCAGGCTCGGCAAGGTCGAGGTCGAGGAAGAGGGAGGAGACCTTGCTGCCCCGGGCGAGCGATTCGCTCGCTTTTTCCAGCCGCAGGCTGATCGGCGTCATCGCCCGCAGCTGGGCGACGTTCTCCCCGCGAGACTCGAAGAGCCGGCGCAGGCCGCCGGCGACCGCGGCGAGGACGACGACGTCGGCGGTCCCGCCGAGCTCCTGTTCGACCCCTCTAAGGCTCTCCATCGGCGCTTCCACCGCCGCCACCCGGCGGCTGGCGCCGATCCGCCTGTTGAGGCTCGTCGGCGGGGCCGGCGTCAGCTCGTGGCGCGCCACCGTCTCCGCCAGCGTCCGTGACTGCGAGTTGATCGCCATCACCCTGGTCGGGTGAACCGCGGCGTCGATGCCGCCGCCGGCCGTCTCGCCGACCGCCCCGCGCAGCCGCGTCAGCACCCCCCGCTCGGACTCCTCTCCGACCAGGGAGGACATCTGTGCCAGCGGCGCCTCCGCCTCCTGCGGTTCGGGCTCGACGTCGACCAGCGCCGCCACGATGGCCGCCCCGCTGATCCCGTCGATCAGGCAGTGGTGGAACTTGAAGACAAGTGCCCAGCGGTCGTCCTCGAGCCCCTCCAACAGGGTCACCTCCCAAAGCGGCCGGGCGCGGTCGAGCCGATGTGAGAAGTGGTCGCCGAGCCAGTCCGTCAGCTCCTCCTCCCCGCCCGGCTGCGGCAGGGTCGCGCGGCGAATCAGCTCGCCGACGTCGAAGGCCGGATCGGGCAGCCATATCGGCAGCGAGAGCCCCCCGACCCGTGGCATCGAAAGACGCCGGCGCAGCATCGACTGCTCGCCGAGCCGCACGCGCGCCTGCTTGCGCAGCCGCTCCAGCGATGGGCGCTCGCCCGCCGGCAGCGGATCGAAGATCATCGCGGCGCCGAGCTGCATCTGCGCGGCCTCGTCGGCCTCCTCGATCTCGAGGTAGGCGGCGTCGAGCGGACTCAGGTGGCTGCGCATTGGCGAATGGTTGTACTCGCTGCAAGCCGTGTCATCCGTAGAAGGCCGAGTGACGACCTGTGGCTGTCATCCCGACTTACACGCCGGCGAGCTCGGGACGCGCCAGCTCCGGCACCGCGGCCGGCGCCTCGGTGGCGGCGATCTCTTCCAGGATCGTCCGAAGCCGCTCGATCTGCTCGCGGCCGTAGCGCTCCATCCATCGCTTTTCGACCTCGGCGAAGAGACCGAAGCCGCGGGCCTGCGCTTCTTCGCCGCGCTTGGTCAGGCAGATCAGCTTGGCGCGGCGGTCGGCCGGGTCGGGGACGCGCTGGACGTAGCCGCGGGCGACCAGGTCGTCGACGATCTCCCCCGCCGACTGCTTGGTGATGCTCGCCAGCTCGGCGAGGTCGGTGAGCCGCATCCCGTTCTCTTTGACGAAGCGGAAGACGCAGCCGTGGGTCGGGCGGATGTCGCTGAACTCGGTCTTCTCCAGCTCCTCGCGGAAGTCGGCGAGGATGGCATCGAGGGCGACGCCGAAGAGCCCCGAGAGGGGGATGCGCGCAGATTTCCCCGGGAGGGCAGATTTCCCCGGGAGGGTTGAAGTCTTTTTCGAAGCGGAGGTCATTTCGTCAGGAAGCCTGATAAGGTGCCCTGGTCAGGTCGCCTGACAAGGCTTCCTTACGAATTGTACCCGACGGTCTGGAGGTCCTCGATGGACTCGGCAACCAATCGCAAGTGGTGGACGCTAGGGGCGGTCTGCGTCGCCACCTTCATGCTCCTGCTCGACATCACCGTCGTCAACACGGCGCTGCCCGCGATCCAGCGGGACCTCGGCGGCAGCTTCACCGACCTGCAGTGGGTGATCGACGCCTACGCCCTCTCGCTGGCGGCGCTGGTGCTGACCGCGGGCTCACTCGCCGACCGGCTCGGCCGGCGGCGGGTCTTCGCCTGGGGCCTGGGGATCTTCTCCCTCGCCTCGCTGCTCTGCGCGCTGGCGCCCGACCCGACCTTCCTCAACCTGGCGCGCGGCCTGCAGGGCGTCGGCGGCGCGGTGATGTTCGCCGTCTCCCTGGCGCTGGTCGCCCAGGAGTTCCCCAGCGGGCCCGAACGCGGGATGGCGATGGGGATCTACGGGGCGACGATCGGGATCGCGGTCGCGATCGGGCCGCTGGTCGGCGGCCTGCTCACCGACGGCCTCGGCTGGCAGTCGGTCTTCCTCCTGAACGTGCCGATCGGCGTGGCTGCGATCGCCGTCACCATGTGGAAACTGCGCGAGACGCGCGACCCGAACGCGACCCGGATCGACTGGGGCGGCCTCGTCACCTTCTCGGTCGCGCTCTTCCTCCTCGTGCTGGCGTTGGTGCGCGGCAACGACGAGGGCTGGGGCAGCACCCTGATCGTCTCCCTCTTCGCTGCCGCGGCGGTGCTGCTGGTGGCGTTCGTGTCGATCGAGCGCCGCGTGAAGGAGCCGATGCTTCCGCTCGGCTTCTTCCGGCGGCGCGCCTTCACCGGCGTCCAACTCGCGGCCTTCGCCGTCTCGGGCTCGATGTTCGCGCTGTTCCTCTACCTGACCCTGTACCTGCAGAGCTTCCTCGGCTACTCGCCGATCGAAGCGGGCCTGCGCTACCTGCCGATCACGGTCGCCTCGTTCATCGTCGCGCCGCTGTCGGGAGTGGCCCTGGCCCGGATCAAGGCGCGCTACCTGATGGCGGCCGGCCTGGCGCTCACCGGCGTCGGCCTGCTGCTGATGAGCGGGCTGGAGCTGAGCTCGGAATGGACCGCGCTGCTCGCCGGCTTCCTGATCAGCGGCGCCGGCGTCGGCCTGCTGAACCCGGTGATCGCCGACGTGGCGCTGAGCGTGGTGCCGAAGGAGCGGAGCGGCATGGCGGCGGGGATCAACGACACCTTCCGCCAGGTCGGGATCGCCGTCGGGATCGCCGCCTGGGGCGCGATCTTCCTCGGCGCCGGGGCTTCGAAGGCGCAGGAAGTCGCGGGGGGTGCGCTCGACAACTCGCAGGCGCGCGGGCTGGTCGAAGCGACTTCGTCGGGGCACCTGGCGCAGGCGGTTTCGGGGCTGCCCACGGGGGCACAGAACGTCGCCCGCGGCGCTGCAGAACAAGGATTCCTCCACGGGCTGAACGAGATTCTCGTGCTGGGCGCGATTCTCTCCTTCGCCGGCTCCGTCTTCGCCCTGTGGCTGGTCCGCGAGAGCGACATCGAGCGCGAGACGCTGGTCGACACCGCGTTCGAGGCCGAGCCAGAACCGGAGGCTGCGTAAGAGGATCCACGCGCTCTAGCTAGGCTGCGCCGCATGCGGTTGGTGACCTTCGATGCTGGTGACGGTGCCCGGGCCGGAGTGATTGAGGACGAGCGGGTCGTCGATGCGTGGGCGTTGCTCGGTGAGCCGCACCGGGGATCGCTGCGGGAGCTGATTGCCGCGGGGCGGGTCGATGAGCTGCGGGGGCGGCTAGGCGACACCGGGGCGCCGTCGCATCCTCTGAGTGCAGTGCAACTGCTGCCGCCGATCCCGGACCCAGAGAAGATCGTCTGTATTGGGCTGAACTACCGCAAGCACGCGGCGGAGGTTGGGGTTGAGGAGCCGCCGGCTCGAGCTACCTTCTTCGCCAAGTACCGCAATGCGCTGGTGCCGGACGGGGCGACGGTGAAGGCACCCACCGCTAAGACCGACTTCGAGGCGGAGGTCGCGTTTGTGGTCGGGCGGCGGGCGAAGGACGTGAGTGAGGACGAGGCGCTCGAGTACGTCGCCGGCTACACGCTCCTCAACGATCTCTCCGCCCGCGACCTTCAGGGGGCGACGCCGCAGTGGATGCCCGGCAAGGTCTTCGACGGGGCCGCGCCCTGCGGTCCCTACCTGGTGACGCCGGACGAGGCGGGGCCGGCGGACCGGATCGGCATCCGGCTGACGCTGAACGGCGAGGAGATGCAGAACAGCTCCACCGCCGACCTGATCTTCGGCGTACCGCAGCTGGTCGCCCAGCTCTCCTCGCTGATGACGCTCGAACCCGGCGACGTCGTCGCCACCGGCACCCCCGAGGGGGTCGGCATGGGCCGCAACCCCCGCGTCTGGCTCAGCGGCGGCGACGAGATCGTGGTCGAGTCTCCCACCCTCGGCCGCCTCACCACCCGCATCAGCGCCTAACCCGTTCCGTGGTTCCTTTTGCCCCTATGTGGTGCATAGGAGGGATTGGCGAAACTCGCAGCGCGAGTAGCCATGCGGGTTTGCAGGGTCGGTGAAATCACGGATACCTCGCTTTCGCTGGGGTTCTACCCCAGCCCCCCGGCCTAGCTGGCTTCGGTTGCTTCCGTCTCGGGGTCCTCCCCGAGGACAACCTGAGCGGTTTGGGGATCGGTAATCGGGAAGCCGAGCTTGCCCGACCACTTTTTCACGCGGTCGTCGTAGGAGTGCATCTCGGAAACGCCCATGCGCTGAGCCGTCGCGATGTGGATCGCGTCCATCGGCTTCAAGCCGCCCCAGCCCTGCTCAATACCCTGCCGGATTAACGCCTTCGCGTTGTCCGCGATCAGGTCATAGAACTCAACCGTTTTAAGCGGGGAGCCGGGAGCCCAGAACGCCTCGATTGCCTCCTCGGCACCGTCATCCAGTGATCCGCTCTCCTTCTCGCTCTCGGCGAAAGCGACCTCGACCCGGCTGACGGAAGAGGTCAACAACTCGATTTCTTCCGCCCGAGCCTGCTTGAACAACTCTTCGATGGTCGGGACGCGGTCGTGCAAACCGTTGAGAAACGACAGGGGCACGTTCGCATCCCAGTAGATGCGGCGGGGGGCGTCAGGCATCGCGCAATCGCCTTATTTGTGCCTCTGGCAGTTCATCCTGATCCGCACGCGGGATTACGCCGCGAGCCTTGCGGTAGTCGGCGGGTCCAACCTCCGTCAACGGAGTCACCGCCGAGATTTTCCGCACGTTCTGGGGGCGACCACTCACGGGGTCACGGCTCACCCAGCCCTCGACCGTCGCAACTCGATCCCACATCTGGCGCATCATCGACTCCTGCCCCTTGACGAGGTAGCAGGAGACGGCGCGGTCATAGATGTGGTCATAGAGAGTGAACCTGAACGCGTTGCGGCTGGTCAGCGTCTGGACTCGGCCCGTCACTGAGCCATAAGAGCCTTTGGGTTTAACAGCCTTCTGTGGAGTTTCGTCCTCGTCAACCAGTTCGCGGATCGTTGCGTCAGCCTCAGCGGTCTCGAATCGGACTGCTTCGATGTGAGACGACTTCTTGAGAAGTTCAGCGATTCCCCGGGCTTCCTTTTGGACGGGTTCGGAAAACGGAATCGTGGTGCCTCGTTCAAGGGCCTCCCCAACTTCGTGGTATGCGGCCACCACCTGCTCAATCCGCTGAGGGTCGCCCCCGTTCAGAGGGACGCCGCGAGCGGTCGTGATGGCGCTGCTGTACTCGAGTGCGTCGATCTGCCACTCCACGTCCTCGACATGGGAGTCGGCGGCGAGTGCAGCTATCAAAGCGTTGAATCGAGTGACCGCAGAAGAGAACTCGGCCAGCGACACCTCCCCTTGCAGGGCGAGGGTAACCGTGTCGCTCATTTGTCCGTTTTTCGCATTCTAGAGCGCTTTTTCCGTCCGATCTAAGCCGTAGTATCGCATTCTTCCCAGTCATAAAAGCGGCCCCCGCGACGTTGGAGCGTCCGAGGGCCAGACCATCCGAGGTGGAAGCTCGAATGGCAGTTCCCGATGGTACCGCTGGCGGTACCGGCCAACTTGCAGTCCTGCTTGATTCGCCCGAGATAGGGCGGTTGATCCGCGAGCTTGAGGAGACCCGCTGGACCGGCCGACCCGGCTACCCGATCCGGACCATGATCGGACTGGCGCTGGCGAAGTCGCTCTACGCGCTGCCGACTTGGACGAAGGTGGTTGCCCTGGTCGCCGACCACTGGCGCTTGCAGCGCGTCCTCGGCTGCGAAGGCGACCCACCGAGCAAGTGGGCCGCATATCGCTTCGCGGAAAAGCTCCGCGACAACGGCGCGGCGGTCGAGCGCTGCATCGACGCCGTAGTCGAAGGGCTCAGGGCCAAGCTGCCGACCTACGGCCGCGACCTCGCCATCGACGCCAGCGACATGCCCGCCTACGCCAACGGCCACCGCTACACCCCAAAAGGCAAGCTGCGCGAGCGCTACGCCGATCCCGATGCGACGTGGGGCCACCGCTCGGCGGTCTCGGTCCGCAAAGGCGGTGGCTTCTACGGCTACAAGCTCCAGCTCGCCTGCTGCGCCAAGACCGGCCTTCCGGTCGCTTGGCAGGTGGAGACCGCCAAAGAGAACGAGGGGATGTTCTCGGCGCCGCTGATCGACACGGCGAAGCGGCGCGGGCTGATGGTCAACACCGTGGCGATGGACCGCGGCTACGACAACAACCGCGTTCATGGCGAGTGCGCCGAGCGCGACTGCCTGCCGGTGATTCCGTTGAAGCAGACGCCGGGAGTGAAGCGCGGCGATCACCTGCCGCCCTCCTGCGAGCACGGCACCTGGAAGTTCGCGGGAGCCGACCGCAAACGCGGAGCAACGAAGTGGCGCTGCCCGAGCGGGGAGTGCAAGCCCGCATCGACGTGGATCAAAGCCAGCCGCCTGCACCCGCTGATCCCACACGGGTCAGACCGCTGGCACAAGCTCTATCGGGGGCGCAGCGCGGTCGAGCGCGAGTTCGGACGGCTCAAGCACGAATGGGGCCTTCGACCCCTGCGGGTCCGTGGCCTTGAGCGCGTCCGACTCCACGCTGACCTCACGGTCTTGACGAAGCTCGCCTGCACGCTGGCGCGTGCGCGGGCCGGGTAGCTACGCGATCCCTTCGAGCAGGACGCCGACCGGCACCCCGGTCGCCTCGGTCAGCCTCTGGATGTGGTCCAGACGCGGGAGGCAGAGGCCGTTCTCAAACCGAGAAACGGTGGCTCGGTCCATCAGGGCCTCGGCGGCGAGCCGGTCCTGAGTGAATCCCGCCTCCTTGCGAACGGCGCGGAGGTTGCGGCCGAACTGCTTTGCGATCTCCATCTACGCCGCCTCTACAAGTAGCTCGTAGGCGCGCGTAGCCGCCCTCGTCGGCAGCACCGCCCCGCCGTGGCGGAAGAGCAGTCCCGCGTTGGTCAACTCGTGGATCGCCCGTTCCACGCGGTCCCGGTAGACGAACTCCTTGCCCTCGGCCAGTTCCCGGATCAGGTCGGAGACCCGCAGGGTGGCGGGCTGGGCTTCCATGATGTGGCAGTAGGCCGCCCTCTCGTCGCGCGTGTCTTGAGCAGCGGTGGACGCTGGCTTACCCTCTTGGTGCATCAGGACTTACCTCCTGGTGTCACGGCCGGGGGCTGTTTGCGCAGTCGCCCGGCCACTTTTGATTTGGACCGGGCGAACCTAAGATGGGCTACCGATGCGGGTCAAGACTTTCGCCAATCGTTTCGCCAAGCCCTCATAAGGAACCACGGAACTAAGGGCGGGGCGGGATCTCGTACGCCTTCGCGGGCAGCTTCGCCGAGAGCGGCTTCGTGGCTGGGCGCGCGCGGGTTGCGCTGCTCGTCGAGGCGCCGGGGCGCGCTCGCGCCCCGGCCCAGGGTTGGCGGTAGGGCGTGTAGGCAAGGAGGGCGTTCCAGGTTTCGGTGTCGATGATGCCGTTGACCGGGAGGCCGTGCTCTTCCTTGAAGACGTGGACGGCGCGGGCAGTCTGGCGGCCGAAGATGCCGGTCACAGGCAGTTCGGCGCCGGCGGCGATCAGGTGCTCCTGCGCCCAGACGACCATGTCGCCCTTGTTCCCCCGCTTCAGCAACGGCTGGACGATTTCCTGGCGGTAGCCGGTCAGCGGGCGCAGGGCGCTGGTGGCGCCGAGCGCCCCCCACTCGCGGCCGCTCGTCTCCTGCCAGTCCCACCAACTCGGCGGCAGCCCGCCGTAGCTCGCCGCGAAGCGGCGGAAGAGCCGCAGCGAAGCGGCGCCGGGGCCTTCGTAGGTCTGGCCGATCGGGTAGATCGGGTGCCCCCAGAGGCGGTTGTAGAGGTAGGTGTGTTCGTAGACGGTGCGGACCGAGGTGCCGATCGCCTTCCAGTACATCTGCGGCTGGTTGTACTGGGCGCCGCCCGGCCCGAAGAAGACCGAGTAGGGGAAGGACGGGTGGTAGTCGACGTAGGGGAAGCCGGCAAGCGAGACCGGGAAGGTTTCGCCGATGCGGGCGCGCAGGGCGCGGAGGTAGCGGTCGGCGGCGGCGTACCTGCCTTCGTATTCGCTCTCGGCGTCGATCACGAAGCAGTCGGCGCCCTTCTTCACCGCCGCGGCCGCGACTTTGGCTTCGGCGACCGGGGCGCTGCCGTAGACGAACTGCCAGGCGCAGACGTCAAGGCCGCCCTGGTGCAGGGCCTGGATCAGGCCCTTGTTGAACTGGCTCCAGGCGCCAGAGCCGTCCGCCGCCTTCACGTAGACGGTGCCGATGTCGTAGCGCTTGGCGCGGGCGACGATCGCCGGGATGGAGCCGCCCTCCGAGTGGGAGACGTACCAGACCCACATCCCTTGCCGGTCGAAGGCGCTGTTGCCGAGGGTGGGCCCGTTTTCGACACCACCTTCGCCTTCGGAGAAGCCGCCGGCTTCAGCCGCAGCGCCGGGCGGTCCCAAAACCGCCGCCGCGAGTGCGGCGAAGACGACCAGCAGCGCCAGCGCGCCGCGTCTCCTCTGGGTTAAGGGGCTCACGTCTGCTTCGAACACGGTAACGAGGGCGAGGCTGCGGCCCGTCGGGTCCGCCCGCCGCGCCTAACATCCACAGGGTCCCGCAACCCCCTCTCCGGAATCAACCCATCGCCCCCTCCCGCAAGATCCTGTGCGCCCTCGTCTTGGCCGCGAGCACCCTGGCGGTCGTCGCCGTCCCCAGTGTCCCCGCTGCCGAACTGCATCACCTTTCCGGGCTGGGAGGCAGGAAAGTTGATGCAGTTCGGAGGGTGGCGCTGCTGCGGGCGGGGCTGGTGCAGAAGGGACGGGAGCTGGTGTTCAGCTTGCGGACGGCACAGACGGTGGCGCTGGCGGGGCTGCAGCCGCATCCAGACCCGCGGCGGGCTGCGTCGCGGTACCTGTGCCTTGAGATGAGCCCGGATGCCTCGGTGCCGCCGCGGCGCTTCTGCCTCGGTGGGCGCAAGGCGCATCGGCGCATCGGCTTCGAGCTGGTTGACCAGGCCGGAAAGCCGACGCAGGAGGCCTGGGTGAAGGCGACGGTGAAGCGCCCGCAGCCGCAGAAGCTGGTGGTGGCACTGGTCCCGCGCGAAGCCGGGCTCGCGCCACAGCATTACCGCTGGCGCACGATCCTCAGCTCCGGCTGCGCGCCCGGCGGCGGCTGCGCCCAGTCGCTCCCCACCACGGGCGCCTACGCCTTCCGCCTGCGCCCCGTGCGCGCGGTCGGCTGCACCGGCGGCAGCGCCGGGCTCGACACCAACGGGCCGCGCGACCGCAAGGTCGTCGCCCTCACCTTCGACGACGGCCCCTCCGAATACACGCCCGAATTCCTCAAGGTCCTGCGCGAAAAGGAAGTGCACGCGACCTTCTTCGAGATCGGCCAGGAGATGTCCGGTCGCGAAGATGTGATGCGCCAGATCCTCGCCGAAGGCGACGAGCTCGGCGACCACACGATGAACCACGTCGAATACCCCGGCTACGGCCAGATCGCCGGCGCCGCGGCGCGGATCGAGGCCGACACCCACTTCAAGCCCTGCCTCTTCCGGCCGCCCGGCGGCGCCCTCAACGAAAGCGTCATCGCCACCGCCGGCAGCCTCGGGATGCGGACGATCACCTGGGACGTCGACCCCCGCGACTGGTCGCTCCCCGGCACGAGCGCGATCTACTCCAACATCGTCAGCCACGCCCAGCCCGGCTCGATCATCCTCATGCACGACGGCGGCGGCCCCCGCAGCGAGACCCTCGCCGCGCTGCCCCGAGTGATCGACACCCTCCGCGCCCGCGGCTACCGCTTCGCCACCGTCTCCGAACTGCTCGGCTACCGGATCGTCTACCGCCCTTACGGCTGACACACCAGGCCTCCGATCCCCTGCCCGGAAGCTTCCCATCCGGGCGCCGAAGGGGTAGATGTAGAGGGTGGCAACCGTGCGGAACATGGGAAACGCGCTCGCCCGGACCGGCGTCGGCACCGTCCTCGGTCGCATCCGCAGCGGCCGCATCGACGTCGTCGAGGGTGTCCGCGAACGCAGCTTCGGCCCGCCGGACGCCGACCTCCGCGCCACCGTCACGATCAAAGACCCCGCCGCCTGGCGCGGCCCGCTGCGCGGCAGCGTCGGCCTCGGCGAGGGCTACGTCGAGGGCCGCTGGGAGACCGACGACCTCGTCGCCCTGATCCGCATCGCCGCCCGCGAGCTGCGCCAGATGGAGGGCCTCCGCGGCGCCGTCGCGCGCCCGCGCGGCCTCCTCCACCGCCTCCGCCACCTCGTCCCCGAGAACACCCGCGGCGGCGCCCGCCGCAACGTCTCTGCCCACTACGACCTCGGCAACGACCTCTTCGCCGCCTTCCTCGACGAGCGGATGATGTACAGCTGCGCCTACTTCCCGGACGCGGCGGCGACCTTGGAGCAGGCGCAGCTGGCGAAGCTCGACCGCATCTGCGACCGCCTCCGCCTCGGCCCCGAGAACCATCTGCTCGAGATCGGCGCCGGCTGGGGCGGGATGGCGATCCACGCGGCGCGGCGCAGTGGCTGCCGCGTCACCACCACGACGATCTCCCGCGAGCAGTACGAACTGGCGCGGCAGCGCGTGCGCGAGGCCGGCCTCGACGGCCAGGTCACGGTGCTGCTGCAGGACTACCGCGACCTCGAAGGCCGCTACGACCGGCTGGTCAGCGTCGAGATGATCGAGGCGGTCGGCTGGCAGTACTTCGACGACTACTTCCGCCGCTGCGACGAGCTGCTCAGCGACGACGGGCTGATGCTGCTGCAGGCGATCACGATCGACGAGCGCATCTACGAGATCGAGAAGGCGGCGAGGAGCTTCGCCAACACCCATGTCTTTCCCGGCGGCTGCCTGCCCTCGGAGGGGCTGATCGCCGGCTGCCTGGAGCGCGTCACCTCGATGAAGCAGGTCTGGCGCGACGACATCACCGCCCACTACCCGCCGACCCTGGCGACATGGCGCCGGCGCTTCTTCGCCGCCTGGGAGCGGCTGCGCAGCCGCGGCTATGACGAGCGCTTCCGCCGGCTCTGGGACTTCTACTTGAGCTCCTCGGAGGCAGGCTTCCGCGAGCGGCGGATCGGCGACGTGCAGGTGCTCTTCGCCAAGCCGGGCGCGCGTGACGTGTCTGAGCAGACGGGCCCTATGTGACCCTTGAAGTCAGACACCCCTGATGTCAGAGCCCCTCCTCCTCATCCACGGCCTCGGCGGCACGCGCACGATCTGGGAGCCGGTGCTCCCGCTGCTCGAGGCCGAGCGCGAGGTGCACGCGATCGACATACCGGGGTTCGGCGCAACCCCGCCGCTGCCGCTGGAGATCGAGCCGACCGCCGCCAACCTCGCCCGCGCGATCCACGAGGAGTGCGCCCGCAGCGGGATCGAGCGCCCGCACGTCGCGGGCAACTCGCTCGGCGGCTGGGTGGCGCTGGAAATGGGCCGCTTCGGCTGGGCAGCCTCCGTCACCACCCTCTCCCCGGCCGGCCTCTGGCGCCGCCCGCTCGGCGAACCCGAAGGCGGCGGCGCCCGCCTGCTCCTGCGCGGCTCGCCCTGGGTGAAGGCGGCGCGCCCCTTCCTCTCGCTCGCGCTCCAACTCCCGCAGACCCGTCGTGCCGCCCTGCAGTCGATCGCCGCCCATCCGGAGCGGATCCCGCCCGACGCCGCCCGCGCGCTCGTCTACGGCTGGCTTGACGGCGAGGGTTACGACGCCGCAAACCGGGCGATGCGCAACCACATCTTCGACCCGACCGGCTATCCGACCGACGTGCCGGTGACGATCGCCTGGTGCGAGCGCGACCGCCAGCTCGGCCCGCCGAAGCCGCACCGCCGCCCCGCCGGCGCCCGCTTCCTCGTCCTTCCCGGCGTCGGCCACACCCCCACCTGGGACGACCCCGAGCTCGTCGCCCGCACCCTGCTCGCGGGCAGCGCCGTAACCTCCGGGGCAGCCGTGTCTGTCAGACCTGAGGAGGAGAAGTGATCGTCGAGAGGACCGAGAACCCGATATGGCTGTCGAACGCCTACCTGGTCGCCGACCCCGATCGCAAGACGGGCGTCCTGATCGACGGCAACGAAATGCTCGACCCGCTGCTGGAACGGATCGGCGAGAAGGGGATCGAGATCACCCACGTGCTCGTCACCCACCCGCACGGCGACCACGTCGCCGGCCTCGCCGAGGCGCGGGCGCAGCTCGGCGACCCGCCGCTGGTCGCTCACGAGGCCTGCGCCGCCGAGCTCGACGCCGACGTGGAGATCACGCTCGGCGACGGCGAGGTGCTCGACGCCGGCGGCCTTCAGGTCGAGGCCCTCTTCACCCCCGGCCACGCCGCCGGCCATCTGGCCTTCCTTGTCGACGGCAGCGACGTCTTCACCGCCGACGTCCTCTTCAAGGGGACGGTCGGCGGCACCATGGCGCCCGGCGCCAGCGGCTTCGCCGACCTGAAGGCGTCGGTGATACGACTGATGGAGCTGCCGCCGCAGACCAACGTCCACCCCGGCCACAAGGAGCCGACGACGATCGGCGAGGAGTGGGAGCGCAACCCCTTCGTGCGGATCTGGCGCGGCCTCGAGGAGACCGGCTCCGACGAGGTGACGGTCTGGGGGCGCCCCGCGACGCTGAAGCTCTGGGCGCCCGACTACGACGGCGGCAACAAGGCCTGGATCGTCTTCGCCGACACCGGCGAGGAGGCGATCGTCGGCGGCTCACAGGTGGAGAAATAAGGCGGATCTGCTGTCCATTCGGGTGATTCTTTAGCCCTTGGAGTGAATTTGGACACATGTGCGATGGGAAATCGCGCAAATCTCGCCACACTCCACCGATGGCCGCAGAAATTCAGGAATTCTTTTTCAACTGGTACCCCGTCTTCGGCGTCTTCTTCATGGCGCTGCTGCTCTACATCTTCCTGCGCATGATGCGCGGGATGATGGGCACGACCAAACCGGAGACCGTCAAGGCGAGCAGAACCGCTCCCGTGCTCTGGGAGGAGGTGCAGGGCGTCGACGCCGCCAAGGACGAGCTGATGGACGTCACCGCCTGGCTGAAGGAACCGGACCGCTTCTCGGCCCTCGGCGCCCAGGCGCCGCGCGGCGTTCTCCTCTACGGGCCCCCCGGCACCGGCAAGACGATGCTGGCGCGCGCGGTCGCCGCGCAGGCCGGCGTCGACTTCTTCGCCGCCTCCGGCTCCAGCTTCGTCGAGATGTTCGTCGGCCGCGGCGCCGCCCGCATCCGCCGCCTCTTCAAAGAGGCGCGCAAGGCCGGCCGCGCCGTCATCTTCATCGACGAGCTCGACGCGATCGGCGGCGCCCGCAGCGGCGGCGGCGGCGACGGCGGCACCAGCGAGCGCGAGCAGGCGCTGAACCAGCTGCTGGTCGAGCTCGACGGCTTCGAGAAGGACCCGGGGATGGTGATCGTGATCGCCGCCTCCAACCACGTCGACAAGCTCGACAAGGCGCTGCTGCGCCCGGGCCGCTTCGACCGCCGCGTCCTGGTCGCCCCGCCCGATCGCGCCGGCCGCGAGTCGATCCTCCGCAGCCACGCCAGGAAGAAGGCGCTGGCGCCGGACCTCGACCTCGGCGACGTCGCCCGCAAGACGACCGGGATGACCGGCGCCCAGCTCGCCAACGCGCTCAACGAGGGGGCGATCATCGCCGGCCGCGCCGGCCGCCCCCACATGACCCGCGAGGACCTCGACGAGGCGCTGCTGCGCCAGGCCGTCGGCTCCCAGCAGGCGCGCCGGCTCAACTCGAAGGAGCGGCGGATCGTCGCCTACCACGAGGCCGGCCACGCGCTCTGCCGCCGCCTGCTCGGGCTCGACCCGCCGGAGATCCTCAGCATCGTCCCGCGCGGCCCGGCGCTCGGCTTCGTCGGCCACTCGCCGCAGGAGGACAGCTACTTGAAGTCCCGCGAGGAGCTGCTCGACGAGGTGGTGACGCTGCTGGGCGGCCGCGCCGCCGAGGAGGTCGTGCTCGGCGAGAGCTACTCGGGCGCCTCCGACGACCTCAACCGCGTGCACATGGTCTGCAAGCAGATGGTGGCCGAATTCGGGATGGGGGTCGCGCTCGACCACGACGGGCCGGTGCCGATCGCCCTGCCGACCGGCGACTACGCCGTCTCCGACCAGACCCGCCGCGAGGTCGACCAGGCGGCGATGACGCTCGCCCGTGAGGCCTATCGCCGGGCGCGGGCGCTGCTCTCCGCCAACCTCGAGGTGCTCGACCACCTGGCGGTGCTGGCGCTGGAGCGGGAGACGCTGACCCGCGAGGAACTCGACGAGATCTTCGACTCCCATGACCTCCACGGCCTCGTCCAGGCCAACGGGGGTGGCTCGGCCCTAGTCGCGATGAGCAAGGAAACCCCGGCGCACAAGTAGCTCGACGGGACGAAAACCGGATACATGCTCCGGTTTTCGTCCCGTCGGCGAGTACCCTGGCTGGGTGGCCAGTGACGCTTACTATTTTCCGCCTGGGCGGTCGATGGCGCGGCGCGTGCATGGGGAGCGCTCGGTCGGTCTGCTCTACGGGCAGCGAGCGCTGCTGATCGGGGCGCTGGAACCGCTCACCTACACCGGCACGATGCTCTCGACGGCGGCCGGCGACCACCCCTTCACCCGCCTCGCCCGCACCGCGAAGATCCAGGAGACGGTCTTCCTCGGCACCAAGGCTGAAGCCGACAAGGCGCTGGCGGCGGTCCACCGCCTGCACGAGCGGATCAGGGGCGGGCTGCCCGAGGCGGCCGGCGCCCACCCGGCCGGCAGCGCCTACTCGGCCTTCGACCCGGAACTGATGCTGTGGACGCTGGCGGTGATCGCCGATTCCGGCCGCGCGATGTACGAGACGATGGTGCGGCCGCTGAGCCCACGCGAGCGCGAGGCGCTCTGGCAGGACTACGTCCGCTTCGGCGAGCTCTTCGGCCTGCCGCGCGCGGCGGTTCCGAGCAGCCACCTCGAGTTCCAGGCCTGGTTCGAGGGAAAACTCGCCTCGCCCGAGCTGCAGGCGACCGACCACGCGCTGGAGATGGCGCCGCTGGTCGCCTTCCGCCAACCGGTACCGCTGCCGGCGCGGGGCAACCTCGAGGTGCAGAACCTGGTCATCAAGGGGGCGCTGCCGCCGCGCGTGCGGGAGATCTTCGGCATCCGCTGGAGCGCCGCGCACGAGGTGGCCTTCCAGGCGATCGCTGCCGCCCACCGCCGCGCCCGCCCCGCCTTCCCGCACCGGGCGCGCCGCGGCCGCAACGACTACTTCTTCGACCTCGTCACCGCCGGCGAGAAGCAGCGGGGCGGGACGCCGACGCCGGTCCTGCGCTCCGGTGCCGCCTGAGCGGCGACAGCCGCCCGCGTCCCCGCGCTGGTGGGGAATCCGGCCGGCGCAGAACCTGAAGCCGGCCACCTACCGCTGCCCGCTCTGCGGCAAGCACCTGCCGGCGCTGAGCGAGCACGTCCTGATCTGGCCCGAAGGCGACAAATCCCGCCGCCGCCACGCCCACACCGCCTGCGTCCTGCGCGCCCGCGAAGCCGGCCGCCTGCCGACCGAAGACGAGTGGCGCCGCACCCAGCCGCGCCCGCCCTCACTGTGGTCGCGACTTCGCGCCCGCCTCTTCGGCGAGACTTGAGCCCGTGCTCGAGCTGCTCGCCGTCGCGGCGGCCGGAGCCGCGGCGGGGGCGTCGAACGCCATCGCCGGCGCCGGCTCGCTGATCACCTTCCCGACCATGGTCGCCCTCGGCCTGCCGCCGCTGTCGGCCAACGTCACCAACACGGTGGGGATCGTCCCCGGCGCGATCGGCGGCTCCCTCGGCTACGCCGACCTGCTGCGCGAGCAGGGCGAGCGCTTCCGTCGCTTCCTGGCGCCGATGCTGCTCGGGGCCGTCGCCGGCACGGTGGCGCTGCTGCTCACCTCCAACGCCGCCTTCGAAGCGATCGTGCCGGCGCTGATCGCCGCCTCCTGCCTGCTGCTGCTCCTCCAGCCCCGCCTGGTTCCGCGCCTCTCCCACGCCGGCGACGAGCGCTCGCCCTTCCTCACCGCCGGGATCGTCTTCTGCGGCGCCTACGGGGCCTACTTCGGCTCCGCCGTCAGCATCCTCCTCTTCGCCATCCTCGCCCTCTTCGTCGCCGACACGCTCCAGCACCTGAACGCGATGAAGATCATCCTCGTCGGCTGCGCCAACCTCCTCGCCGCCTTCGTCTACGCCTTCCTCGCCCCGGTCGACTGGCGCTACGCGGTGACCCTCATGCTCTCCTCCCTCCTCGGCGGCCGCGTCGGCGCCCACTACGCCCGCCGCATCCCCAGCGACCCGCTGCGAATCTCGATCGCACTCGCCGGCCTGGCAGTCGCCGTTGTTTTGGCGATCCGCGCCTTCGGATAGAAAAGGCGCGGCGCCCCGGGCACACCACACCGCTCCGGGGCGCCGCTAACCGTCAGCCGCTAGTTGCCCTTGTGAATGGCGGTACGCGGAATGGTTAGCTCGCAGGTGAGTTTCATTGCCACTTCCTCCTTCCTCAAATTCGTTAGAGCAGAAGTGCCAATACAAACGTACTCACCAAAACAAAGCAACCCAGTGAAATAGATTTGGGACGCATTTTTACGCAATGTGCGTGTCTTAATGAGTTAGGGTTTCTCTGCTCGGTCAGGCACGAAATGATTTGGAGGGTTGAATTGGCAGGTTCGAGAAAACGGAAAACCAAGCGGAAGCGCAAAGGCGGCGACACCCTCTGCGCCCCTCTGAGTCACTCCCTGCGGGTTCGCATCCTTGAAGTGGTCAATGAGCACCCGATGTCACCAGTACAGTTCGTTAACGAAGGGTTGGCACCGGGGTTCAAAGACAAGCAGCACGCCCTCTCGCAGGTCTCGTACCACTTCCGCATTCTCGAAAAAGCCGGCTGCATCGAGCTCGTCGAGATCAACCAGCGCCGCGGCGCCAGCGAACACGTCTACCGCGGCAGGAGCCGAGTTTTCTTCACCGACAAGGAGTTCGAGCGGATGTCACTGAAAGAACGCACGCAGCTGACGCGCGCCTCGACCCAGGGGCTGATGGCAAGGACCGAGGGGGCGATCGCCAGCGGCACCTTCGACTCCCGCACCGACCGTCATCTCTCCTGGATCGCGATGGAGCTCGACGAGCGCGGCTGGAAGGAACTGATGACGGCGCTGCGCGGCTGCTACGGAGAAGTCGACCGCATCCACAAAGACGCCCAGGACCGCCTCGCCGGCTCCGGCGACGAGGTGATCCCGGTCACGGCGGCGCTGCTCGGCTTCGAATCGCCGCCGCGGCCTATGGCTTTTTGACGCGCCGCTTCTTTTTCTTCTTCGCCTTCTTCGCCTTCCCGCACTGCGCCTTCAGCAGCGGTTCGGTTTGGGAGAGCTTGCCGTTCTGGCCGGTGAAGTCGGCGCTGGCGCGGTGGGCTTTCGGTTTGAGGCAGAGGTCGGTGGAGTTGGCCAGGAGGCCCTTGGCGCCGCCGAGCATTTCGAGCGTGAAGGATTCGACCGGGGCGTCGGGGACCACTTCGAAGCTGTTGCGGATGCGCCCGTCGACGGCGTCGACGCGGCCGTTGAGGACGACGTCGATCTGGCCACCCAAGGCGGCGACGAGGTCGGGGAGTTCGTGGCTCGAGGAGCGCAGGAAGACGGGGCCTTCGAGGGGGTGGTCGAGCAGCGGCGTCTGCGCCCGCGCGAAGCCGTAGACCGAGCCCGGCGGGCACTTTTCCCCGTTGCCGCCCCCTTCGCTGAACTGAACCCTGGTGCAGATGGTCTGGATGTGGCCCTGCTCGAGGAGCTCCGAGTGCGGCAGGGTGACCTGGGCCGCGGCGACGTTCGCTTCGCCGGGCCGGCTCGTCAGCACCGCCGTCAGCGCCGGGTGGGCGCCGCGCTTGGTCCCGCCTTTGAGGCTGAGCGCCAGTTGCGGCCCGAAGGGCAGCGCCTGGCAGCCGCCGACCTGGAAGCGGTCGCCCAAGGCGGCTGCCTGGCCGAGAGAAGAGAGCACGGTGGCGGCGATCGCCATCGGTTCGCAGCTGGTCGGGTTGCGGGTGAATTCGGGCCGGTCCAGCTTCACCGCGATCGAGCGCACGTCGAGCGGGATCCCTTCGAGGATCGTCGGGATCGGCCCGGCGACGGCGTGGATCTGCGCCGTTTCCGGGTTGACGTAGAGGGCGCTCCTGACGACGACGGTGCCGAGGTCGAAGGGTCCCGCCACCGCCGGAGTGACGATCGCCAGCGAGAGCGGCGCGCCGCGATAGGGGCCGGCGAGGTAGGCCTCGCCGCTCGCCTGGAGCGGGTTCGGCCCGGCCCCGGCCCCGACCGTCACCGTCCCCACCTCGGAGGCTGCGGGGCAGCTCGGCTGCGCCGCCTCGGCGCGGCCGGAGCGGGTCGCCGCCCGCTGGATATCCCCGTCGGGGCAGAAGGGGATGCCGGCGAGCCGGCCGGTCAGGCCCGGCGGCAGCGTCACGCTCAGGCCTTCGAGTTCCTGCGCCCCGTCGGCGCGGGTGAGGCGCATGACGAAGGGGCTGTAGGCGCCGGCCTGGGGAGTGAGCGTGCCGGCCGAGAGGCCGGGGTCGTTGGGCGTCTGCTCGGGGCTGTTCGCGCAGGCCGAGCCGCCGGGACCGGAGTTGACGCCGAACGAGCTCGAGCGCGTCGCGTCTTCCCCTTCCGGCGCGGTCCAGGGGGTCAGCACCGCGTTCGTCGTGAAGGTGCCGCAGGTGGCCGGCGTCTTCAGCGCCGCCCGCGGGCCGTCGAAGAAGTCGAGCTTGAAGTCGGCGAAGGGCAGCTGCGGGCTTTCGTCGAAGGTCGTCGTCAGCTGCCCGGTCACGGGGTCGGCTTCGACCTGCCCGGCGAGCTTGACCACGATCCCGGTCTGCGGGTCGTCGACCGCGATGTAGAGGGCAAGCAGCGAGTCGAAGGGGTTTTCGTACGGCGTCGCCACGTAGACGCCGCCCCTCAGCGCCCGTTCGAGCAGCGGCGTCGCGACTTCCACGGTGCCGACCTTGGCGGCGTCGGGGCACTGCGCCGGCTTGCCGCCGTCGATTTCGATCTGCGCCGGCGAGCACGCGGCCAGACCGTCGGCACCGGCGGGGTTGACCTCGACGCCTTCGGGCAAGGTGACGACCGCTTTGCGCAGATCGGCCTGGCTCGTCTCGGTTGCGCCTTCGGGCTGAGGCAGGTGCAGGTCGACGTGGAGACCGGTCGGCGAGGCGGCCTCGGTCGTCGTCGGCGAGAGCGAGAAGCCCGGTTCGAAGGGAACCTGGCCGCACCCTTCCATCTGCGGCATTTCCGAGGAGGCGTCGACGAAGTCGCCGGGGGCCTGCCAGGCGTCGATCTTCAGCGTCGCGGCGTGCGCGACCGAGCAGGAGGTCGGGTTGCGCAGGAACGGCTTCAGGTCGCCGGCAAGTTCTTCGTCGCTCGGGCATTCGCCGCCGAGGCTCGGCGTCGTCTCGCGGGCGCCCGGCGCCGGGCAGAACCGTTCGGCGTCGTGGCTCGGGTCGTGCGGGACGCCCCAGATCGTCGCGTCGACCGAGATCAGCCCTTCGGCCGCGGTCGAGTTGAGGGCGCCGGCTTCGATCCCGTACCCGGAGCCGGTGTCGAGGCCGGCGTCGACGTGGGCGGCGCCGTTGACCGGGCTCGGCAGCGGGGCGCCCAGCTGGGCCGCCACGCCGGGCGGCGGCACCAGGTTGTAGAGCGGCAGTTCGTAGCGAGGCCGCGACATCGGCTGCTGACGCCGGTTCCCTTCGATCCGCAGCACCCCGACCTGGGCGGCACCGCTGCAGGTGGCGCGCGCCAGTTCCTGCTGCGCGCACCTCGGCGTCGCCAGCGGGTCCCCGACCAGCCCCGGTGGCAGGGTGGTGACGATGTCTTTGGCGTTGACCACGGCGAAGCTCGGGAACGCAGCCCCCCAGGGGTTTTCCGGCGCCGTGCTGAGGCGAAAGCGCTCGCTCAGCGCGCCGGGGTGGCCACCCGCCTGCAGGTCGTCAGGGCCGGCTTCGAAGGATTCGATCGCGAAGGTGAGGAAGGTCCGGTCCGGTCCTTCCGCTTTCCCCTGTTCGTTCTGCGCGAGGAAGCGGAAGTGATAGCGGGCGGCGGGTTCGAGGCCGCTCACGGTCGCGGTGGCCTCTTCGCCGTCGAACCCGGCCGGGAGCGCGCTCGGCGTGCAGGGCAGTTCGGTCGCTTCGGCAAAGCCCGATTCCTGGAACTTCGCTTCGGTCACGTACTGCGCAGCGCACGCGGTTTCGTAACCGTGGGGATTGATGCGGGCGTTCAGCGTTACGGTGAAAGTGCCGTTGCCTTGGTGCGAGATTTCATATCCCTCGGCGTCGATCGTCGGCGGGCCGGACGTCCCCGCGGTCATGAAGGTCATGTCCTTGCCGGTTCCGGTTTCACCGCTTTCGTTCTGCGCTCTTAATCGATAGTGATAGGTGGTGTGTGCTTCCAGTCCTTCCAGCTCGGCTTTGACGAAAGCCACCTGCTGGGTTTCCGGGTAGGGCGGCGGCGGTTCGCAGGTCGCCTGTTGGTCGTAGGACCCTGGGTGGCTTTCGTAATAGCTCGCGGAGGCGTATTCGAAGGTGCAGGCCGTGATCGCCTTGCCCGCCGAGTTGTGGCAGACCAATCCGAGCAGCAGGCATTCGGGGCTGTTGAAGACGACTTCGTGGTAGACCCGGCCGTGCAGTTCGGCGGTCGTCTCGCCGACGTTTTCCGCTTCTTCGGTGACCGCGATCGGAGCGGTGCCCGCTTCCACCGGCGCTTCGCTCTGGGTTACGGGTTCCGCCGCGGTGCTTCCCGAGCCGGGGAGGGAAGCGGTCGAGGAGGACGCCCCGGCCCGGCTGCGCTTGCCGGCCTTGTGGTGGCGGTGCTTGCGGTGCCGGTGCCTACGGTGGTGTTTTCGCTTTTTCCTGGGAGCCGTGGGCGCTTCCTTGACGTTGCCGGGGCCCGAGTAGGCGGCGCTCCCGGGTTCGGGGAAGTCCGCTGCCGAGCTCGCCGGCGGCCGGCAGCTCGCTTCGTCTTCACACGGGGCGGCGGGTTCGCTCCCTTCCGGGAAGCCGCCGCCGACGCGCGCGTCGTAGACATCGAAGGCCGTGTCGCGGTCCCGGGGCAGCAGGCGGTCGGCGGTCATGAAGAAGACGTCCGATCCGTCGGCGGAAGCGTCGAGGAAGATCGATTCCACTTCGCTCTGGCCGCTCGAGATCAGCGAGAGCCGGCCGGCGCCCGCTTCGTACTCGTAGACGCTGAGCGCGCCGCCGGTGTCTTCCGGCAGGAGGGCGTCGTAGCTTTCGAAGAAGAGCCGGCCGCCGTCGGTGAGGTTACGCTGCGGGTAGACGGCGTGCTGGTAGGTGTTGCCGTCGGGGGTCGCCGGCCAACGGATCGCCGCCGGGGCGGTCGGCTTGACGTTCGGGTTCGGGTTGCACGACGCGCAGCTCAGCGTGCCCGTTTCGGCGTCGTAGAGGAAGATCTCCGAGTCCAGCGTTTCGCCCGGCAGTTCACTGGCGGCGTCTTCGTTGTCGTAGCCGGTCAGGGATTTGACCGAGTTGAAGGCGAGGAAGCGACCGTCTGCGGAGACGCGGGACGTAAGGCCGCCGAAGGCCGTGATCGCCACGCCTTTTTCGTAGATGAATTCGCACCCGCCCCGGCCGGTCCAATCGCACGAGTCGCCGAAGGCGACGCGGCAGCTCCCCTGCGAGGTCGATTTCGTGCAGGGCGTCCCGCCTTCGCCTTCCCCTTCTTCGACGCCGGAGAGAGTGGCGATGAATTCGGTCGCGCCGCCGTGGCGCAGGTAGAGGTTCGGCTGACCGGGGATCGGCCCGGGGGGTTCGGTCAGCGCGCCGGTGGCGACGAAGTACACGAACGGGCTGTCGCTTTCTTCTTCTTCCGGGGTCCCTTCGCTGGTCCCGCTCACGCCCAGCACCCCGGCTTCGGGCGCAGCCGTGAGATCGGTGAGCTTGCATTTGCCGCCCGCTTCCCCGGGCAGTTCGCACTGGTAGAGGTTCTGGCCGCTGCCGGGGACGGTGTCGCCGGTCAGCAGGTGCGAGGCGTCGGCGGTGAAGTAGACCTTGGTGCCGTCGGCGTTGGCGCCCATGAATTCGCCGCCGCCGTCGCTCGCGCCCGGCAGCCCGGACTGCGCGGCGTCGATGCGGACGGTGGTCGTCCCGTTCTCGCGCACGTAGAGACCGCCGGCCGCTTCGAAGAAGATGCGCGAGCCGTCCGCCGAGACCGCGTGGCGGAAGGCGGCGACGTTGGGGGTCAGCCGGGACGCCGGGACCTTGCCTTCGCCGATCCCGCCACCGCCGTTGTTCCTGGTGGCGCCGGCGAGGTTGCCTTCGACGGGGCTGCCGCCGGGCAGGACGGTGACAAGCCCCACCGCGCCCGCGCCCAGGGAGCCTTCCGTCCACTCGTAGAGGTTGTCGTGGCCTTCCCAGCAGCCCGGTTCTTCTTTTTCGCACGCCGCTTCGACTTCGGGTGAGATCCGTTCCGCTTCTGCGGTGAGGGGGAGTTCCTCTTCGAAGACGATGTGACTCAGATCGTCCGAGCCGGCCAGGAAGGAGGCGGGGAAGTATTCCTGCGCGCCCCGCGAGGGGCGTGGGTGCGGCGCGGCCACCGGAGTCGTGTCGATCAGGTGGTAGGAGTTGCCTTCGCTGTCGCGGAGGAAGAGGTTCTGGAACCCTTCCCGCTCTTCGTAGCCGGCCGGCTGCCCGTCGCCGAGGCGCGGTTCGTCATGGCCGCATTCGAGGCCTTCGCCGATGAAGGGTCCGCCGGGGGAAAGTTCGGATTCCTGGCCGATGCCGTCGGCGAGCACCCCGCGTTCGAGCTCCGCCGACCAGCCGACCATCCCGACGACCTGCTGGCAGGCGAGGCCGTACTCGACCGACTGCGGCGGGACCGCGTTCTCGCTCGTCCAGCCATCGGCCGAGCGCGTCGAGAGATACTGCAGCCCCGGCGTCCCGGTCTCGTAGGGGCGGGTGAGAGCGCTCTCGGGCAGCGCGTATTCCGACCACCAGGAGAAGCGCTCGCCATCGAGGGCCGCGCGGGCGCCTGCCACGCCTTCGTGACCGCGTTCCCTTTTGTCCGTGGTGAGCGAGCCGAGCGGTTCGCCGGAGTCCTTGCCCCCCGGGGTCACCAGCTCGTAGGCGCGGCAATCGGGCAGCGCGGTGCTTCCCTGTTCGCTGCGCCGGGCTTCGTTGGAGCATTCCGCCGCCCGCGCGGCCGGCGCGGCCGCGAGCGCGAGGAAACCGAGGGCGAGCAGCGCAAGGGCGGCGCGCATGAAAGCGCCGACACGGGGAGCGCCGCCGGCGCTCCCCGTGCTGCCTACCGCTGTGCCGTTACCGGTCATCTTCTCGCGGTCGGCCCGGCGCGGCCCCTACGGGACCAGCTTGACCTTCTTCCCTTCGAGGGCGGTCGTCGTGGCCGTGCCCGGGGCAGCTTCCCCGACGGCGGACTGTTCGGCCGCGAACGGAGCCGAGCCTTTGCCTTCGGTCAGGAGGAAGTGCTGCGCCCCTGCTGCTTCGACCTGGGTCCAGGCCTGGACGCCGCTCGCCTGAACGAATTCGAGGTTCAGGGTCGAGCGGAATTCGTTCAGCTGGGTGGTTTTGACCTGCCCGATCAGCGAGCCGGTCACCGTCAGCGTCTCTTCGACCGGCAGGCCTCCGACTGCGGCTTTGCAGACGAAGCTGGCGAAGGTCGTCCCGCTGGCCGGTTCGAGCAGGAGGCCTGCCTGAACGTGGAGCGGATCGAGATCCACCGGGGTTCCTTTGATCGTGTTGGTCACGATTTCGCCGGTGCCCTGCCCGGGGGTGGTGCAGGGCAGCACCTGCGGCGCGAGATGTTCCGCCGCGCATCCCTTGAAGCGCACGCTGACGTTCGCCACCGCCGTCGCGCTGGAGACTTCGCCGCTGCCTTCGGTTGAGGTGCAGGTGACCGATTTTTTCGTTTTGGTTTCCAGCAGGCCGGCGCCGCCGCTCGCGGTGAACTTCACCGGGAACGATGGTTCGGCCTGGAATTCAGCTGCGGAAGCGGCCCCTGCGCCGATGGCGCCGAGCAGCAGCATGGCTACGAGCGCCAACAGGACGCTTCCGATCTTTACTGGGAATCTCATGCTGAGATTTGCCTTTCCTTTGTTGTTTGAATCCACACAAGCTCATCTCCCGCGATGAGCGGCGGCAGGCTACCAAAAATCAATGAGTTTGTCTACGTAAAATTATGTAGGGGTTTCGTCCAGAAACGCCGAGGGCCTGGAGGCGAAGAGCCCGGAGGAACTTGGGAAGGAGCGAAAGAGCCGCGATTTGCAGCGACTTCTAGATGGGCGGTACTGGGCTCGAACCAGTGACCCCTTCCTTGTAAGGGAAGTGCTCTCCCAACTGAGCTAACCGCCCGGAAGGTCAATTATTGCTCGATTCGAAGCTTCGTGAACCCGACCAGGGCCCCGTTCGTATCCCGGGCCGATGACGACCTCCTGGAACTGGAAAGGCCGCTGGGCGTTCATCCTCGCGACCGCCCTGGCGACCGTCCTCCTCATCGCCGGCGAAAAGGGCTCGGCTGCGGGCGCCGGCGCCACCGCGAGCGGCGCCAAGTCGGTCGACATCAACCACTTCGCCTTCCACCCGCCGACCTTGAGGGTCAAGCAAGGCGCCCGGGTCGCGTTCGTCAACTCAAGCAGCGTGACGCATACCGCGACCCGGGCCGGCAGCTTCAACACCGGCCACATCAAGCCGGGGACGTCGGTGACCGTCCGCTTCACGCACAAGGGGACCTTCGCCTACCACTGCAGCATCCACCCCTTCATGCACGGCAAGATCGTCGTCGAATAGCTAGCCGATCGAGGCCAGCTCGGCAAGCGCCTCGTCGCGGCTGTCGAAGACGATGCCGGCGTCGGTGAGGCCGGCGACGGTGAAGATCCGCAGCACCTGGGCGGCGCAGCCGTAGAGGACGAGGCGGCCGCCATCGCTCTCAAGCTCGCGGCGCGCCTGGAGGAAGAGGGCGATGCCGGTCGAGTCGACGAACTCGCAGCTCTGGAGACCGACCACGACGGCGTCGTTGTCGTGGGCGACGCGCTGGAGCACCGCCTGCAGGCGCTCGGCGCTCCAGAGGTCTAGCTCACCCTCGAGCTGCAGCTCGCACCGCCCCGGTCCCAACCGCTTCTCGGCGATCTGCAGGATCTGCCCCCCAGCCATCGGCTTCATTGTCACAGGCCCGCCTCCTCGGCTCGCTTCAGAAAATAGATCGTTCCACGATACTTCTACCCGATGGCTTCTCCATCCCGCGACCTTCGTCACCTTGCTGACTTCGACGTCTCCCGGCGGCTGCTGGCGATCGTCGCCCTCGCCTTGCCGATCGGTGCCCTCGGCGCCTGCCTCGCCTGGGTGCTGCTGCGGCTGATCGGCCTGATCACCAACCTCGTCTTCTACGAGCGCTTCGGCACCGCTCTGGTCGCCCCCGGCGAAGGCCACCACGCGCCGCTGCTGATCCTCCTCGCTCCCGTCTGCGGCGGGCTGGTGATCGGCATGGTCGCCCGCTTCGGCTCCGAGAAGGTGCGCGGCCACGGCATCCCGGAGGCGATCGAGTCGATTCTCACCGCCGGCAGCCGCGTGCAGCCGCGGGTGGCGATTCTGAAGCCGCTGAGCTCGGCGATCGCGATCGGCACCGGCGGGCCGTTCGGGGCCGAGGGGCCGATCATCATGACCGGCGGCGCCTTCGGCTCGATCTTCGCCCAGCTCCTGCACCTGACGGCCGACGAGCGCAAGACGCTGCTCGTCTGCGGCGCCGCGGCGGGGATGGCGGCGACCTTCAACGCGCCGCTGGCTTCGGTCCTGCTTGCGGTCGAGTTGCTGCTGTTCGAGTGGCGGCCGCGCAGCTTCGTCCCGGTCGTCGCCGCGGTCGCGGTCGCCACCGCGCTCCGCGTGCCGCTGCTCGGCGGCGGGCCGGTCTTCCCGACGCCGCCGGGGCCGCTGCACCTCGACGCCGCCGCTTACGGGCTCTGCCTCGCCGCCGGTGCCCTCGCCGGGCTGCTGGCGCTGGTCGCGACCTCGCTCGTCTACCTCTCCGAGGACGGCTTCTCGCGGCTGCCGATCCACTGGATGTGGTGGCCGGCGATCGGCGGCGTCGTCATCGGCCTCGGCGGTCTGGTCGTGCCGCAGGCGCTCGGCGTCGGCTACAACGTGATCGCAAGCGAGCTCAACGGCAGCATCGCCATCGACCTGATCGTCGGCATCCTGATCGTGAAGACGCTGATCTGGTCGCTCTCGCTCGGCTCGGGCACCTCGGGCGGCGTGCTGGCGCCGATGCTGATGATCGGTGGCGCCCTCGGCGGGCTCGAGGCGACCGTCCTCCCCCACGTGGCCCCCGGTTTCTGGCCGCTGGTCGGGATCGCCGGCGTGCTCGGCGGCCTGATGCGCTCCCCCCTCACCGGCGTCCTCTTCGCGGTCGAGCTGACCCACCGCTACGAAGCGCTGCTGCCGCTGCTGATCGGCGCCACCGCCGCCTACGCCGTCTCGGTGCTGGTGCTGCGGCGCTCGGTGCTGACCGAGAAGGTCGCCCGCCGCGGCGTTCACATCAACCGCGAATACAGCGTCGACCCGCTCGAGGTGCTGTTCGTCGGCGACGTGATGAGCGACGGCGCCATGGCGGCGAGCCGCGTGAGCGAGGGGCCGACGGTCTACACGGACGACACGCTCCGCCACGTCGCCTACGTGATGGCGGAGTCGGGACGGACGGTGCTGCCGGTCGCCGAACGCGGCCGGCCCGGGCAGCCGGTCGGCTCGATCGGCCTCGAACAGCTGCTGGCGGGACGGCTGCGGGACCTGAAAGAGGAGCGGCATCGCTCGCGCCCGCTGCGGCCGATCCAGCTGCTCGGCCAGCGGCGCACCGCCGCGGCGGAGGCGGCGAGCCGGTGAGCCGCGTCGGCGACGAGGACTACCGCCGCCTGCTCGGCTTCCGCACCGAGCTGCGCCGCTTTCTGCACTGGAGCGAGGACGAGGCGAAAGCGGCGGGGCTGACGCCGGCCCAGCACCAGCTCCTGCTCGCGGTGCGGGGGCACCCCGACCCGGCCGGGCCGACCGTCGGCGAGCTTGCCGAGTACCTGGTCCTGCGCCATCACAGCGTCGTCGAGCTGATCGACCGGGCGGCGAAGGGGGGGCTGGTCGAACGCGTCGGCGACGAGGAGGACCATCGAGTCGTACGGCTGCGGCTGACCACGCAGGGGGAGCAGGCGATCGAGCAACTCTCGCGGTTGCACCTGGAGGAGCTGCGCAGACTGGCGCCGTTGCTGTCTTCGCTGGAGGGCTCACCGTAGGGAAGAGGGATGGGTGTCCCTCGCCCGGACAAAAGTCGAGCTAATTAGCTCGACTTTTTGAGTATCCGCCCGTTCGAGGGACACCCATCCCTCTTCAACCGGCGAGCTCCCTGACTAGGTCAGCCGCGGGGCGGATCTCGCTGATTCGGACCACGGTCTCTCCCGCATAGAGGGCGCCGGCGTCGATGAGGGTGGAGGGGCCGTCGTCGGTGGGTCCTGCGGGCGTCAGGAGGCGGCTGCTGGGGCGCTGGGCGCGGATCATCCGCGCCTGGAGCGAGTCCGGGAGGTACCGCGTCCCCGGCGCGAGGGCGTGGTTTAGGAGTCGGTTCGCCAGCGGCCCGCGCTGGTCACGGCGCAGCCAGCGCTCCGTGGCCGCGTTGGGGACGACGCGGTGGGGGGCGGGCCAGCCGGCGCCGAAGAGCTCGGTGAGGATCGTCTCCTCGGCGGCGAGCAGGCGCTGCTTGTAGGCCGGGTGGGCGCGGCTCTCCTCGGAGAGGAGGAAGCGGGTGCCGGCGACGGCGGCGCTCGCCCCGGCCTCGAGCGCCGCCCGCGCGTCCTCCCTCCCGGCAATTCCCCCCGCCAGCAGGACGGGATAATCGGGCGGCAGCGCCGCCCGCACCCGCTGCAGCAGCTCCAGCGCCGGCGTCTTCCCGCGCACGTGGCCGCCGGCCTCGACGCCCTGCGCGATCACCCCGTCGGCGCCCGCCGCCTGCGCCCGGCGCGCCTCCGACACGGAACCGCACTGGTGCAGCCAGACGCCGCCGGTCCGCCGCCGCGGACGCCCCCAGAAGGTGACGACGACGTCCGCCTCGGCCACCGCCTCGAACCACTCGCGCCGGGCGAACGGCAGCAGCACGTTGACGGCGAGCGGGCGCCCGGTTAACGCCCGCCCCGCCGCCAACTCGCGCCGGATCGCTCCGGCGCCGTTGACCGCGATCGTCCCCAGGCCCCCGGCCTCGGAAACCGCCGCCGCCAGCTCGTGCCGGCTCAGCCCGCCGCCCATTCCAGCCTGGACGACGGGCAGCTCCACCCCGATTCGCGCGAGCAGCGATGACACGCGGCCAGTTTAGGAGGGGCCGATGCCTAGAGCCTCACCTCGGCACCCGGCGGGTCGTAGACGCTCGCCAGTCGAGCGAGGGTGAGGGCTCCCAGCATCAGCCCGAAGTCCCGCAGGGCGACGTCGTAGTAGCCGGAGTAGGTGAGCAGGTTGATGACGATCCCCGCCAGCCAGGCGGCGACCACGTAGGCGCCGTAGCGCGGCTTCAGCGCGACGAAGACGCCGGCGACGATCTCGATCGCGCCGACCAGGTGCATCGCGGTGGTGGCGCTGCCGGGGATGATTTCGTTGATCCAGGGCGCCAGGTACTGCTCCCAGTTCACCATCACGTTGAAGAACTTGTCGAGGCCGAAGAGGATCGGCGCGACGGTGAAGGCGATGCGCATGATCACGAAGGCCTGGTAGGCCGGGTCGCTCTTAAGGCGTTCGCCGAAGCTCGGCGCAAGGCTCGCTTCGCGGGGATCGAGGGTTGCGGTGGTTGACATGGGACCTCCCAAAGGTTGGATTGACTTTCTGCCCCATTTGCGTCGCCTCCCGCGCAGTTCTTACCTCCACCCGCATCGTTTCCAGCCTTCGCGCCCCCATAGGGGCCCCAATGGTGGAAACGACGTAAGGAATCGGCGCCGCGAGTCGCTAACAATGCATGGCGACTGCCCTGATGACGCCGCCGATGCCGATGCCCGCCGACCCCGCCGCCCGCGACTGGGTGGGCGACCTGCGCGCCGGCGGCGCCCGCGAACAGGCCGCCGTTTTGGAGCTGCACGCGCTGCTGCTGAAGGCGGCGCGGTTCGAGGTCGGCCGGCGCGGCGCCGAGCTGGCGCACCTGCGCGGCGGCGACCACGAGGACCTCGCCCAGCAGGCGGCCGACGACGCGCTGATGGCGGTGCTGCGCAAGCTCGACGACTTCCGCAGCGAGAGCCGCTTCACCACCTGGGCCTACAAGTTCGCCCTGCTGGAGGCGGCGGTGAAGGTGCGGCGGCGGGCCTGGCAGGGGCGGGAGATCCCTCTCGCCGACGAGGGCTGGGCGGCGCTTGCCGATCCCCGCTCGGCCGGCCGCGGCGCCGAGGACGCCGAGCTCTTCGCGGCGCTGCGCGAGGAGATCGAGCGCTTGGGGGCGCGCCAGCGCGAGGTGCTGGTCGCCGTCGCCCTCAACGGGGTGCCGATAGACGTCCTCGCCGAGCGGCTCGGCTCGACCCGCGGTGCCCTCTACAAGAACCTGCACGACGCCCGCCGCAAATTGCGCGAGGCACTTGCCGAGCGCGGTTTCCGGGTAGACGAAGGAGGTGAGGAGTGATGACGAAAGACAACGAGGTTTTGGGCCGGGTGCTCGGCCCGGGAGCGCCGGAGCTGACCTGCGAGCAGTGCTTCGAGGAACTCGACCGCTACGTCGAGCTGGTGCTGGCCGGGGAGCGGGCGGACGAGCGGATCCCCGGGATGCGCGCCCACCTCGCGGGCTGCCCCGCCTGCGCCGAGGATTTCCGCAGCCTTCGCGACCTGGTCAGTCGCGAAGGGGGTTGACCCGGCGCGGCGAGTCTTTAAGGTCAGTCATATGACCGATCAGGGAATAGCCGCGTGGAAGCTGCCCCTGATCGTGGCTGCGATCGCGGTCTCGATCGTCGCCGCCTTCTACCTCGGCGGCCCGGGGATGGGGATGGCCGAGGGCTCGATCGTCGCCGGCGTCATCGTCGTGCTGGCGGTGCGGCAACCGCCGCTGAAGCCGATCGTCCCGGCGCCGGTCACCGACGATCGCGACCACCTGCTGGTGGTGGTCGACGAGCCGCTCGAGGACGGGACCGCGGTGGAACGGATCGCCGCCGCCTCGGCGCCGCTGGAGCCGGACGAACCGGACCCGGAGGTGCGCGTCGTCGCCCCCACCCGCAACACGTTCCTCGACCGCTGGGCCTCCGACACGGGGCCGGGCCGCGACCGCGCCCAGCGCAGCCTCGTGCTCAGCCTCGCCTCGCTGGCCCAGGCCGGCGTCGACGCGACGGCGCGAATCGGCGACGAGGACATCGTCCAGACCGTGACCGACCAGCTGCGCGAGTACCCGGCGACCGAGGTCTTCCTCGTCACCAGCACGGCGGCGGACGGCGCCGCGGTGGCCGCCGTCGAGGAACTGAAGTCCCGCCTGCACGCCCCGTTCCATCATCTGCGCTGCTCGACCGAGAGCGTGAGGATCAGGCGCAGCCAGGCCGGCTCGATGCCAGGCGCCCAGTCGTAACGCGACTCCCCTTCGCCCTCCGGGCGGAGCCGCAGGACGCCGGCCGTCGCCAGCACCTTCAGGTGGTAGGCAACCTGCGCCACCCGCTCATCCAGGGCGCCGGCGACCTCGATCGCCGCGGCACGGTCCACCTCCGCGCCCAGAAAGGCGAGGAGAATCCGCCGCCGCAGGGGGTGGCCGATTGCGCTCCTGAGCTCTGTCGCTGAAGGGGCCATAGATAGAGAGCGGGAGCGGCCCGGCAAACGACCATCTTCCGCACCCGCCATGTTAGGGTATAAATACCCTAACACTCGGGTTCTTTAAACGAGAGGCTGCCGGGGACCGTGCCCCCGCCCCGCCGCAGCAAACCCCGCTCGCCCGAGCATGGCGCCCTGGGCGAGGCCGTCCGCACCCTCCGCCTGGAAGCCCGCCTCAGCCAAGAGAGCCTGGCCGAGCTGGCCCACACCGACCTGACCCAGATCGGCGGCATAGAGCGAGGCGTCCGCAACCCCAGCTACACGACCCTCCTCCGCCTCGCCGCCGCCCTGGAAACGACCGTCGGCGAGATCACGACGCTGGCGGACGAGCTGGTCGAGTAGCCGAGCGCGCCGCCGAGAAACGAGTCGCGCCGACCCCAGGTGGCCGGCGCGACCCTTGCTGCTTGTTGCCCTGCTCGAGCTATTCGGAGCCGGTCGGCTCCCCCGTCGCCGGATCGAGCGTCAGGCGGGTGTTCGGCTGGCCGTGGAAGTCGAACATCCCCGCGAGGTCGAAGGGCACTTTCTCGGCTTTGTCGACGCCGGCCTGGGCCTGGTCGAACGAGCCGGAGATCGACGGCAGGCCCCAGTTGTACTCGACGAAGTCGATCGTCGATGCCTGGTTGCTGAGGTCGTGGTCGACGTAGTTGCCCTTCGCGTAGGGCGAGACGACCAGCATCGGCAGCCGCGGGCCGAAGCCGCAACGTCCCTGCTCGCCCCCGAGCGGGGCACTCGTCTGCGGCTCGGGGCCGCACTGACCGGACGTCGGCAGGCCGAACGTCGTGTCGGTCAGGTTGTCCGCCGGCGAGAGCGAGGGGTTGACGACGCCGGAGTAGGCGTGGTCGTACCAGCCGTCGGAGTCGTCGTAGTTGATCACGATCGCCGTGTGCTTCCAGTCCGGCGTCTGCATCACCTCGTCGATCGTATGGGCGATGAATTCCTGCTCGTCGGCCGGATCCGAGTAGGCGGCGTGGCCGTCCTGGTAGCCCGGCGCCTTGAGGAAGCTGACCGCAGGCAGCGCCGAGGGCGGCAGTTCGCCGTCGCCGATCGCGTTCACCAGCTGGTCGAAATCGCTGATGTCGTAGTTGTGGTTCGGGGTGTCGAACTGCGGTTTGCCGTCGACGTAGTGCTGCGTGTCGCGGCCGATCGTCGCCAGGCCGGCGAGGGTGTCGCGGCCGTGCGAGTTGACCGGGATCGTCAGGTGGTGCGGGTTCGCGGTCGAGGCGTAGTACTGGAACGGCTCGTGGTGGGGGATGTAGTCGTCCTTCCAGCCCCACTGGCCGTTGCCGCCGAGCGCGGCGCCGACGGGGCTGACGGCGTCGCAGATCCCCTGGTTGCTTGAGTGCGGAACGGCTTTGTTGAATTCCGCGCTCTTGAACTCGTCGGGAACGAATTCGCTCGTCTGCTGGCCGCTGTGGCCGGTCGCTTCGAGCGCGGCCTGGTAGGAGGTGCTCGGCCGGAAGCCGCCCTCGAACCAGCCCCAGGACAGACCCGCTTCGTTCAGCAGGTCGCCGATGTTCTTGCCCTTCAGGGCCACCGCGTCACGGGTCGAGCAGTCGTCCCAGTAGGGCTGGGCGTCGCCGGTCAGCGAGTAGCCGCCCTGCCCGTCGGGAGTGAGATCGGCGTTCGGCGTCGTCGGGGTCGCGATCGACGGGTTGTTAGCCAGGTGAGACATGTCGACTTCGCCGGTGTCGCCGGAGACGAGGTTGATCGCCCCGGGCGCCGAGGGGCCGAAGGTGGTCCCGTAGGAGTTGTCGCTCATCGCGTAGTGCTGGGCGTAGTTCCAGAGCCCGGTGACGGTGTTGCCGTCGTAGTAGTCCATGACGGTTTTCGCTTCGCAGCCGGTGCCGAACGGGGTTTTGCCGCCGGCGTTGCCGACGCTCTGGACGAAGCGGTCCATCTTGCCGCCGTCGAACGCCTGCTGCTCGTCGCTGTAGTTGTGGTCCTGGTCGCAGGTGAGCTGCCCGCCGGCGTCGCCGGGGAGCCCGGTCGCGCTGCTGTCGAGCCGCTGCGGCAGCGCCGCGTTCGGGTTTTCCGTCAGCAGGTCGGCGCTGTGCCGGAGGTCGGGCGGCAGCGATTTGCTCGTCGCGGGTTCGAGGCCGTCCACCGGCGGCGTATGCGGCGCCGCGGTGAAGCCCTGGCCGTCGCTGCCGGCGGCGTTCGGATAGGTGCCGAAGTAATGGTCGAAGGAGACGTTCTCCTGGAAGATCTCGATCACGTGATGGATCGGGGTCCTGGTGCCACCCGGCGTGAAGACCACGCTGTGCCCCTGACGACCGCCGCCGCTGCCTGAGCCCAGCGCCACCGAGGCCGCGATCGCGCAGAACGCCGCCACGGCGATGAGCAGTGCCGAAAACCTTTTCATTTCTGTCCGTTTCTCTCGGATTACGGGATAGATGAGACCGTGAGAAGCCGGACGCTAAGAACGCCGCAGCGGCAGCTTGTTACCCGCCGGTATAGGACTCGTTGCCGTTTCGTAATCCATGCGAGCAGCGAGGAGGATCTTCGGCTTGAAAGGAGGAGGGGCCTCCGCGTGGGGAGCGAGATTCGCCGCCGATGCGACCGGAATGAGACCGGAGCGCACGGGACTAACGACCTCGAGCGCTACTTCTCCTCGCGAGGAGTCCTTTTTTGGCCGTCTTTGCGCTTGTGACCCTGCACATCAAGACCCTCGCTCGCAAGCAATTCTTGATCGAGTCGACGAACATCGGCCATAGTCGTGCCCTTGGGCAGACGGTATCCGGCTGGCAATTTCATTGGTTTCATCCCGCTACCCTCCTCACAAGCTCATAGATCTCCGGATGGAGCCAAGAAGGTCTTCCGGTCCTTCCTTGCCGCCGCCGGATTCATCAAGACCGCGTAGATCTCAGCAACTACCTCGTGCGTATATTCGCGACGACGGTAGCCCGCCTGTCGGACGAGTTTGGCAAGACCCTCTGGCAGCAACTCGACGTAGCGCTCACCGGCTGCGATGTCCTCCTCCCCGGCCCGGTCGAGGGAGAGCGCATGTCCCCACTCGTGCCAAGCGACCCTCGATAGGTCATAGGTGAGAGTGGGGCCATCGAGTCCATCGAAAGCCGGGTGGCTCTCATTGATCAACATCACGCGCAGATCTGGAATCCAAAGCGCGAGGGCATCGTTCGCTCGTGCAATTTCGGAAAGCGGGTCAATGGACATCCCAGCCGTATCGCCGGCGCCCCCCCGGCGGCATGACGAACATGCCGGTATCCAGAATATCGGGCTTAGCTCGAGGCGCAGCCAAGCGTCAGTCCGGCGCCGGCAGAACGTCGAGCCGGCCCTCCTGCGGGAAGAGCTGGGCAATACCTTGACCAAGCAGGCCGAAATGGCTCTGGTCGGCGGTGCAGAGCGCCTCTCCCTGTAGCCATACGCACGAAGCGATCTGGATGTCGGCAATCCAGGCCACCCGACGCTCGGGCTTCGAGCGCGGATCCGAGCGGCGACCCCTTGCCGACGGCGGCGTCGGGTGGGCGGCGCGCAGGCGACCCGCCAACAGCGCGGCCTCGCGGGTGACGGGCAGGATCTCCAGCAGCCCGGACGCAAGGACGTCCGTGAACCAACCGAGCGCGCCCGCGAAACGCTCATCCTCGGAGCGGCGCTGCAGCCCGTAGGCGATCTCCGCCACGGTCGGGGCGGCGAGACGGATCGGCTCCCCTGCGAGGGCAGCCGCAGCGGCGAGCTCGAAAAGCTTCCCTTCGGGCCTCAGGCCGGAAGCGACCGAGGTATCCCAGACGGGCATCGATACAACTCAGTCGCGGTCGACGAGGATCGCCTCGCGCATCTCCCGCTCCGATGGGAACGCAGTAGATACCTTGGCGGATGCGGGTTCCATCACAACGCTATGGCGGCTCTCGATCACCCGCCGTACCTCCCGCTCGCGCCGCGCGCTCTCGGCGCCGCGCGCGGCGAGGCGCACGAGGGCCTCGTTGCCGCTGATGCCGAGCTCGCGCGAGACGCGGGAGACCTCAGTGTCGAGGGCTTTGGGCACGCGCAGCGTCGTGCGACGACCCGCCGGGCGACCGGCCCCCTGGGTCGACTGTCGAGACCCTTTGCCGAGAGTGCCGTGCCTGCTTTGCTTGGTTGTCTTGGAGACGCCTTTGGATCGGCTCGCCGGCGCTTTCGCGTTCTTAGTCGCCATGGGGAATCAGAGTAGCGCATCAAATTGATGCGCTGAGGGCAGCGCGTGTTGTCGTCGCCACGAACGGGCAGACACCGTGCAGAAGGTAGGTCTTCAGCAGGGTCGAAATCGGGCGGGACCCTCTGACCTTTGCCCGACCAGAGTCCGCCTTTGTGCCCAACGAAGCGTTCTGAGACTCAGACAGCGAGGTCTTGCTACTCACGCACGTTGCCGCGCTGCGGGGGGCCTGTGACGAGGGAGCCGTCTCTTCTACGGAAATCTGTATTGATCTAACCAGCCGAGTCACGCTGCCGTGCGCTCCGTCGAGGGGCCGTAGGCCCAACGGTTGGCGCAGGCCGTGCTCAGAGGGTTCGCACCCGAACGGCCTCCGACCCGGCCATAGCCGCGCTTCGTCTTGCTTCGTTCATGCCAGATGGGAGCGTCGCGATGGCTGATCCACACCCGATAACTCCCATTTATGGAGACCGGCGGCGCCGGTCGTAAAGGGACTCAGCAGCAAGAGCTGCTCATTTTGTGGACAGGCACCTCCGGTCGTGCTCGGTAAGACAAGTGAGGAGCCCTCTTGCGGTGTAAAGCAAGGGGGCGTTGAGATGGCGCACGAGTCTTGGTCGGGCAGCTATTCAGAAGCGCCGATCGGCTTCCCTCCCGGGGGATGCGGGGGCCGACTCGGCGGCGAGCCCCCGTCACCGGTTTGTCGATTTGACGCCCCACCCGGCGTGGACTTTCCGGAGGGCTGCGCAGCAGAAGCGCGCCCGGTTCTCCATCAGGCACAGGCCTCCAGGAGTTCGGCCAGTTCGGTCGGCATGTCGCTTTGCCGCCTCTCCTTCAAGCAGGCCGATCCCAGCAGGGAGAGCGCTGCGAGGACCCAGAGCCGGAGGCGGAACGCCCCGGTGCGTCCAAGCGGATCAGGTCCCCACCTCCTCTCTCCGATCGCGGCAACCAAAGCATCGACGAGTCGGTCGAATGCCTCGGCCACAGGAGGAACGGCGCCCCGCAGCTCAAGCCCCAAGAGGGAGGCGAAGGGAGGCTCCAGCAGTACCGAGCCCGAGACGGTCAGCGAAGTCTGCAGGTCCTCCGCGCAGACTTCGAAGGCGGCAAGGAGGCAGGCGTCGACGCCGTGGAACTGCTCGTAGAAAGTGCTCGAAGACACCGCGGCCCGCTTCGCCACCCCGTGCGCGGTCGTTCTCAGGTAGCCCTCCTCCGCGAACATCACGGCGGTCGCGCCCAGCAGGCGCCAGCGCTGGTTTTCGACGACATGCCGGCGGGAGAGACCATGGCGGCCGGAGGGGAGCCTGAAGCCTGCGAAGGACCTTTCGCTCACGGCCGCCCCCAGGGGGCGAGGACGGCCAGCTTCCACTCCCGCCCTACGCGCCGGAGCACGAGGACCGGGATCGCCTCCTGGCTGTGGCGATTCGGGGCGCGTCCCAAGCTCAAACGCCAGCGCTGATTGGCAAAGGCGACGTCGCCCGCCACCAGGGCCCCGGCGGGATCGGCGACGATCTCGGGGTGCTGATCGATCAGCTGAGCGAGCACGGCTCCGATCGCGCCGCGGCCGCTGATCGCAGTTGCGTCCGGGGTGACGAAGCATGCCTCCTCGCAGAAGCACTCCATCGCAACCCCCAGCCTGCGGCGCCCGAGGGCGGCCACGAAGGCGCGGATGGTGGCCTCCGGATCGGCGAAGCGCGCGCGGCGGGCGGTCTCGGGCTCAGCCAGCCTCGCCAACGCGAGCCTCTCCGTGCAGGTCGATCTCCGGCAGCAGACGAGCGAGCGGGCGCGGCAGCCACCAGACCCGCTCCCCCAGCAGGAGCATCAGCGCCGGCAGGAGGACGATCCTCACCACGGTCGCGTCGAGCAGGACGGCGACGGTGAGGCCAACCCCGAGCTGGCTGACGGTGGCGATCGAGGAGCCGGCGAAGGCGACGAACACGGCCATCATGATCGCCGCCGCGCCGGTGATCACCCCGGCGGTCTTGGCGAGCCCGAACCTGATCGCCTCGGCGTGGCCGGCGCCGCCGTCGCGGTGCTCGCGCATCCGCAGCAAGAGGAAGACCGCGTAGTCGATCGAGAGGCCGAAGACGACGCCGAAGATCAGCGTCGCCCCGATCGCGTCGATGTAGTGGTGGCCGCCCAGCGGCAGGCTCGCCGGCACGTAGGTGAGCGCGGTCAGGATGCCGAAGGCGACGCCGACGGTCGCCAGGTTGAGGAGGACGGCGAGGGCGGCCAGCGGCAGCGCCCGCAGCACCACGACCAGCATCAGGAAGGTGGCGAAGGTGATCGCCGCGACGACGATCGGGATCCGGGCGCGGGCGACGCTGCTGTAGGTGTTCAGCGTCGCCGGACCACCGGCCACCAGGGCGGTGCCGTGGGTGGCGGCGCCGATCGCCGCCGCCTTTTCGTCGAGCGCCTTGTTGAGTGCGATCGAGCCCGGCGAGTTGAGGTTGAAGCGGGAGAAGACGAGCAGCGAGGCGGCCTGCCCGCCGTGATCGAGGTCGACTGCCCCTTCGGCCTGTTCGCGCCGGTGAGCCGGCGCTCCCGCCAGCGCGGAGAGGACGAAATACCCCGATTGGAAGAGACCGGGTGAGTTGCGCTGCAACCGCTCGCGCTGGTGTTCGAGGTGGTTGCTGTTCGAGATCACCTGTACCGTGGCGCGGCTGAGGCCGCGCTGCAGCGGATAGGCGCGATGGAAGCCGCCTGCGAGTCCGCCCTGCAGCGCGCTCGCCCCGTGCTGGAGGCGGGCGACTCCGCCCGCGAGCCGTTCGGCGCCGCCGCTGAGGCGGGCTAGGCCGTCGGTCAAGGCGGCGGCCTTGCTTTCGATTTCGGCCGAGGCCCCACCCAGCTTTTCCTTCGTCCCCCGCGCCAGCTTGTAGAGGCCTTCGCGCAGTTCCGTGGCGCCCTCGCCAAGGAGCTTCAAGGTTTCGATCGTCGAGGTGATCCAGAAGGTCTCCTTGCGCACCTCTTCGACGTCTTTGCCCAGCCCTTCCCGCAGGGCCGCCAGCTGCGCGGCGAGGCCGCCGCCCCCCGCGGCCCCGCCGGAGACCGCCCCACCGGCTTCCCGCACCGCCTGCAGGACTTCGGCGTAGTGCGCGTCGCCACGTCCGACGGTCATCGCTTCGAGGCCCGAGAGCGCGCTTGCCAGGCGTTCTTCGGCGAGCTTCGCCGAGCCTTCGATCGCCGGGATCGCGTTGATCGCTTCGTTCAGCGACTTCTGCGCGCGCCGGCCGGGCGGCGCGGCGTCGTGGCGAAGGTTCGGGGGGAGGTTGGAGATGCCGACGGTCAGCCGCTTGGCTCCGTAGGCGGCGCTGTACTGGGCCTTGATCAGCCGCTTGGAGCCCGAGGCGAAGGTGCCGAGACCGGCGAGCGCCCGTTCGGTGCCCGACCTCGCGCGCCTGAGCCCGCGGGCGAGCAGGCCCGCTCCGACGCTCACCCTTCCGCTGCCTTCGGCGAGCAGGCCGGCGCCGGCGCCGGCGCTCGCCAGACCGGTCCGCAGGGTGGCGACCCCGGCCGCCGCGCGGTGCAGGCCGCTGCCGAGCCGCGCCAGGCTCGCGAGCGGGCCCTTGGGCCGGTCGGAGGCAAGGAGCGTTTCACCCCCTTTTCGCAGCGGCGCAACCGCCCGCGCTATCTGCCCGGGACCCGCCACCGCCTGGACCCCCGGCAGCGCGGCGATCCGCTTCTGCCAGCGCTCGAGCGTTGCAAGCCGCTTCGGTTCGGTGATCGTGCCGCTGTGGGTGGCGACGACGATCTGGAACGGAGCTTCGAAGCCGCTTCCGGCCGCATGGGTGATCCGTTCGTAGTCGCGGCGGACCGGGTCGTTGCTGGGGAGCTGCCCGGGGCTGAGCGGCCCCGTTTTCAGCGCCAGCGCCGGCGCCGCCAGGAAGAGGACGACGGCGCCGATCGCAATCGCCACCGGCGCCGGCCGCCGCAGCGCCGCGCCGACGAACACCATCAACCGCGAGCTCTCCCCCGGGCTGCGGCTGAAGTGCCAGCGGTCGATGCCTGGCCCTAGCAGCGTCAGCACCGCCGGCACCACCACGGTCGCGACGACGACGCTGAGGACGACCACCAGCGCCAGGGTCGCCGCCAGCGAGGCGAGCAGCGCTCCCGGCACCACGAAGAAGGCGACGATCATCGATAGCACCAGGGTCGAGCCGGCGAAGGCGGTGGTGCGGCCGGCGGTGCGGCGGGTGCGCAGCGCCGCCTCCGCCGCGGTGGCGTCGCCGCGCATCTCTTCGCGGAAGCGCGACACCATCAGCAGGGCGTAGTCGACCCCCAGCGCCAGGCCCATCATCGTGCAGACCGTGAGCGAGAGGGCGTCGACGCTGAACCAGTGCGTGAGGAGCCAGAGCAAGCCCCGCGAGGTGAGGACGGTGACGGTGCCCAGCCCGAGCGGGACCGCCGCCGCCACCGGGGAGCGGAAGACGAGCAGCAGCACGATCAGGAGGATCGGCAGGGCGATCAGCTCGCTGCGCTCGCTGGAGGAGATCGACTCGTCCTGGATCGCGCGCGAGATCGTCGCGAAGCCCGTCTGCGTCGCTCGCACGGGCGAGTGGACGGTATTCGCCAGGATCCGGTTCAGTTCCGGCACAGTCTGCTTCACCGCGGTGCCGATTTCCACGTGGTAGTTGGCGATGATCAGCGCCTTGCGCGGGCTCGGCCGCAGCCGCTGGACGGAGCCGTGGTCCCAGGGCGAGAGCGTGGTCACCTGGGGGTTGCGGCGCAGGGCCCGGACCACTTCGGGCCCCTGCCGTTCCAGGGCCGCGGGCGGCCCCTGCAGGAGGATCGGGAAGGGCTGGCTCGGCCCGAAGTATTCGCGCAGCATCGTGTTGGCCCGGTCGGCCGGGGTCCCGGGGATGTCGATGTTGCTCGGGCTGAGGCGGGAGTCGAGCCCGAAGCCGAGGACGGCGAGGATCGCGATCGGGACCGCGGCCACCAGCAGCACCCGCTTCGGGTGCCGCAGCAGGATGCCGAGGCGACCGTCTGGCGCCGGGCCCTTGCCTCTTCCCCGCCTCACCGGACCTAGCCCGTCGCCCTCACGGCTTCACCGTGCATTTCTTCACGAACGTTCCGCTCAGAATCGTGCCGTCGCCGAAGGTGACCCCGGCCCGGGCCTGCAGGTGGCCGGTTTCGCAGCGGGCGTTGACATAGCTGTGCCGCTTGCCCTTGTAGGTCCACTCGCGGAAGACCTTGAGGTGCCCGGCGATCGGGTGCCCGGCGCCGCCGGCGATCTTCGGGATCTTCGCAATCGTCCGGTAGCCGTAGACGCCCTTGTGGATGCGTTCGATGACGATCGGCACGACGAAGGTGGTCGGGACCGGGACGGTGGTGTAGGCATGCGCGAGGACGGTGGGGTCCCCATGCTTTTTCGGTCCGTTGAACAGCGTAATCGGCGAGGACACCGGAATCGGCTTCTGTTCCGGGAAGGTCACGATGGCGCGGCCCTCCCCGGTCCCGACGATCGCCTTGGGGCAGGCGCGGCGCGCCTGGTGGACGTCGGTGCTCTGCAACTGCGAGGCGCGGCACACCGGTAGGCCCGTGGTATCGACGTGGCCGTGGCGGTCGAATTCGATGTCGATCGTCTTCACGATCGGCGGGAGTTCCCCCGACACGGTCGAGAGCTTGCCCCCGCCCTGCAGCGAGATCGGTGCGTCTTCGTGCTTTGGCAACGCCGTGGGCGTGAAGCCGCCTTCGGCTTCGAGGATCAAGTCCCCCGCCCTGATCCGCTGCATCGCGACGGCCACCCCCACCGAGACCAGCATCGCCAGAACCGCCATCAACACGACTTTCCTCATCGCAACGTCCTCCCTGCTCTCCGAACGGAGTCCTCGACGATTTCCCGGCCGCTCCCTCCGCAGCCCTATCTAGAGGATATCGTCTCTAAAGAATAGGTATTTGTTCGGATATTGAACCACGATTCAACAAGATCTGTATCCTGAGCGCCGGTGAACTCAGGAACCCGGACCCGGATGAGCGTCGACGCCCGGCGCGAGCACCTGCTCAAGGCGGGCGTGGAGCTGCTCCGCCACCGTCGTCCCGAGGAGGTGTCGATCGAGGAGATCGCCGCGGCGGCCGGCGTCTCCAAGGGGCTGCTCTACAACTACTTCCCGACCAAGCAGTCGTTCATCGTGGCGGCGCTCGAACAGGGGCAGGAGGAGCTGGCCGAACGGCTGCAGCCCGACCCCGATCTCGAGCCGGTGGCCCGCCTCGACGCCAGCCTCGACGCCTTCCTGGACTCGGTCGAAGAGCACACCGCCGCCTACACGGCGATCTTCAAGCGCGGCGGCGCCCACCCCGAGGTCGCCGCCGCCCTCGACGCAGGTCGCGAGCAGCAGCTGCAGATGCTGCTCGGTGCGCTTGCGCAGCTCGAGGACCGGCGCATGGATGCGGTGGCCACTCCAGCCCTGCAGGCAGCCCTCCAGGGCTGGCTCTTCTTCTGCGAAGGCGCCGTGCTGCGCTGGCTCGAGCACGGTGGCCTGGAGCGCGATCAACTCCTGGTACTGCTGCGACGCGCATTGCTGGGGACGCTCTCGGCTGCATCGGCTGCCGACAGGCGAGAGCGCGGTGCGGTATGAGTTCTCTCCCGTCAGCGCCCTCCGCGAGCATTCGAGATTCGGGCGATCTGATCGGCGCGGCGCCGCCCTCGCCGGCTGGTCCGATCGAGCCTGGAGATCTGCGCCTCCTCGCGGCGCCGCCCGCCACCGGAATCCCGACCTGGCGGCAGGTGCTGTGGTTCAGCCTGCGCCAAAGCGACTTCGTCTTTCGCCAGCACCGCAGGTTCGGCGACGTCTGGAGCGCTCGCGGGTATGTCCGGGGGTGCCCGGCTCTGACGTGTCATCCCGACCACGTTCGCTCGCTCTTCACCGCTCCCCCCGATCTGGTGCCGAGCCTGGCTGCCGAGTCCCCGCTGCGACCGGTCCTCGGCCCGGACTCGGTGCTTACGGCGAACGGTCCCAAGCATCTCCGTCAACGGCGAATCCTGCTGCCGCCGTTCCACGGTGAGGCGATCGCCCATTACGAGCGGCTGATCACTGCCGCGACGGAGCGGGAGATCGCAACCTGGGGTGTGGGGCGGCCGCTCGCGCTGGCGCCGCGGATGCAGGCGATCACGCTCGACGTGATCATGGGCGGGATCTTCGGGATCGAAGGCCGGCCCGAGCCGGGAACGCTCGAGCACTCTCTGCGTTTCGCGATCAGAACGATGCTGTGGACTTCAACGCTGCCGATCGCGAAGGTTGCCGAGCTCGCGAACCTGGGTCGTGCCGAACCCACGATCCTCACCAAGATCGGCCTGCTCGCTCCCGACCGGTTGATCTACGCGCTGATCGAGAGGCGGCGTCGCGCCGACGACCTCGGCGAGCGTCGCGACATCCTCTCCCTGCTGCTACGCGCCAGAGGCGAGGAGGGAGGGGCGCTGACCGAGCGGGAGCTGCGCGACGAGCTTATGACGCTGGTCCTCGCCGGCCACGAGACGACCGCGAACCAGCTTGCCTGGACCTGGGAGCGCTTGCTCCGCTCGCCGCTGGCGCTGGAGCGGCTGGTCGCAGCGGTCCGCTCGGGCGAAGGGGCCGACGAGCACGTCGACGCGACGATCTTCGAGTCGATGCGGGCTCGTCCCGTCGTGCCGATCATCGGCCGGCGGGTGGCGGTTCCCTGGCGGCTGGGCCGATATGGCGTTCCCGCCGAAAGTCCGGTGGCGATCAGCATCCTCCTCCTTCACCATCGCGATGACCTCTACCCCGATCCCTTCTCCTTCCGGCCCGAGCGGTGGCTCGGGCGCAAACCGGGGACCTACGAGTGGATCCCCTTCGGAGGGGGTACCCGCCGCTGCCTGGGCGCGGCGCTGGCGATGGCCGAGCAGCGGGTGGTCCTGCGCACGATGGCGGCGCACCTCGATCTCGAAGCGGCCGATCCCGCTCCCGAGCGGCCGCACCACCGCAACGTCACCATGGTTCCCGCTCGCGGCGGGAGCGTGGTCGTGCGCCGGCGGAGGTCAGGGCGCGATTAGCGTCTGCTGCTGCCGAGGCTTTACCGGGAGCTTCCTGCCGGTGCTCCCACCGGCCAGGAAATCGGGGTGATCTGGCTGACCTTCCAGCCACCCCCTTCTTCTTCCAACGGCATCATGAGCTGCTGCTTGCCGGCTCCGAAGAAGAGCGCGAAGCCGTGGGGAGATTCGACCCGCAGGGAGACGACGGCGCCGACCATCGGGTCTGCGCGTTCGCTGCTCGACTCTCGTTCGGCAATGGCTGCGTAGGCCTTGGCGCAAGTTGAAGCCCGACGGTCGTTTTCGCCGGCGAACACGGCCAGTTGCCTGACCACCTGCGCGGACATCAGCGAGCAGGCGACCGACCATTCCCCTGCCGCACGCGCATAGAGATAGCGGGAGAGGCTCCCTTCGGCCTGCTGACGGACCGCCGCCGATGCTTCGGTGCCGTAGGTCGGGATCGAGTTGTCGCCGCCAGAGACGAGGAAGGGCGCCGCCTTGCCCGCCTTTCGCCGGAGCTTCCCGTGCACAGCCGCATGCCGTCGTCGAGCCCTCCGTTCGGCCGCGGCCGCACCTGCCCTGGTGTAGGAGCCGTAGGGATGCGGGCTCCCGTGCGGCCGCCCGTGACCGGGGGTGGGCGTCGATCCGGCCTCGGGATGGCCAGGTAGCGATCGGGGCTTCTTCGCCGCCACCGAACCAGGGGCCCGCGTGGTGCCTTCCACGGCAGTCGTACCGGCCGACGACCCGCCACCGCAGGAGCCGAGGGCGAGGCCGGTGGCCGCCAGGAACACCGCCGCCGTGGCTCGGGATCGAATCCCTGCCACGGGCTAACCCTTCGCCTTGCAGGTCCGGCTGAGTACTTCGCCCAGCTTGCGACCGTCTGCAAAGGTGAAGCCGATTCGCGCCAGCGAGTAGGAGACCGAGGGAAGGCCCTTCGGCGCCGGGCAGCCGGCGGAGACATAGCTCCGGCGCCGGCCCTTGTAGGTATAGCGGCGGGAGAGAGTCATTTCGATCCCGGTCAGGTTCTTCTTCGAGCCGAGCGCCTTGCGCAGGTCGGCGGTCAGAACCGTTCCATAGGTCCCATGGGCCTTCCCTCCGATCGCGAAGCTGATCACGAAGGAGGTCGCGAACGGATGAGGGCTGAAAATATGCCCGAGGAGCACGTGGCGCCCGTCTTCGATGCCGTTGAAGACCAGGAGCTTGCCTTCGAGCGGGTACGGCGCAGAGCCGGGGAGGGAGATGGTGCCCAGGAAGCCCCCTTCGCCGACCAGTGCCCCTCCGCAGGCGGCGAGGGCCCGCTGGTTGGAGGCGGTGTTGATCTGGGTCGTCCTGCAGGTCGGCAGCCCTGCGAATTCGATCCGCCCGTGCCGGTTGATTTCGATCCTCATCTTCCGCAGCTGCGGAGGTTCGCTTTCGTCAGTCGTGGAGATCTTCCCCCCAATGGTGACCGAGACAGGGGCGGTGCCCTTGCGCGGCAGGGTATGCGGCGAGAGCCTGCCGTTCATGGACACGCGAAGGTTCCCGCTCTGAACCGACTCCGCCAACGCCAGGGCGCTCCCGGCGAGGGCGACGAGGGCGACGGTTAGGGCGATGACGTGGGTCCACTTCGGCATCGCGGGCCTCAGGTGTAGGAAGACGCTGGTTTCGACTTGCACCAGTGGAATCCGAACGGCAGCACTTCGCTGTTCGCGAGCCTCGCCGTCTGTTCGAGACGAACCACGATCCGCGGCAGCTTCGATTTCTTTCCTTCCTTCAGCACCTTCGCAGCCTGTTCGAAGTACCCGATCTCGGACTTGATGTACGAAAGCCACTTGTTCAGCCGGGCTTCGTCTTCCGTCGGCTTCGGCACTGCGCTCAGTTCCCTCCAGGTCTTCTTCAGCGCGCTCGCCGCCTTCGCGAACTTGGTCGCGGCCAGCTTCAGCTTGTCGGCCTTCACCTCCTGCCGCACCCCCTTGAGAATCCGTTCGTTCGCCCTCGCGTTCACATGGCAGATCGGTTCAACCGCTTCCTTGTATTCGGTGCGGGTGATTTCAGCCGCGAACGCCAGGGAGGCGAAAATGGCGATGAGCCCAGCGGCCAATGCAGCCGCCATCGGATATCTGCCCCTTCGAAGCATTTGTCTACCTTCCTTTCCTGTCGAAGTCTCCGCGCGCTCGCCTGCCGAACCGCAGCGTCACCTGCGCCGTCGCCGACCCAACGGATGGATCGTCGGGCACGAAGCCGAGGGTTGCCATGGTGCGCAGCCGGTGGCGCCGGCGCAGCACGCGGGTGGCGTGGCGATCGAGGCGCAGGCTGACGGTCGCCGTGCCCGCGGCCAAGGCGATCTTCCGCGATCGGAGCGCCGGTCCCGCGACCAGCAGCGTCCCGGATTGGGAAACGGTCGTTTCAAGCGCCACAGAGCTTCCAGCGTCGCGCCTCGCGTCGATTTGCAGCGAGGCCGCCGCGGGCGCCGCCGGGCCGCGGGCGGTTCCGGTGAACTCTGCCGTCACGCTGACCGGCGGGCCCATGGTCACCGAGCAGATCGTGCTCGCGCCGGAGCAACCGCCGCCGCTGAATCCGGCGAAGGACGATCCCGGCGACGGCGCGGCCATCAGGTACACGCTCGAGCCTTCGTCGAAGCTCGCCCCGCAGGCGTCAGGACAGGAGATTCCCGTCGGGTAGCTGGTTACGCTGCCCTGACCCGAGCCCGAGACCGCGACGCTGAGGGGCAGCTGCGGGATCGGCTCGAACCGGGCCGTGATCGATTCTGCCTGCGTCATGGTGATCTTGCAGATGGGCTGCGTGCTTTCGTCGCACCCGACGCCGAGCCATTCGACAAAGCGGCTGTGCGCAGCCGGATGCGCGGTGAGGGTGACCAGGCGACCTTCGGCGAAGTGTTCTTCGCATGAAGACGGGCACTCGATGCCGGCCGGTTCGCTCGTGACGGTGCCGGCGGCGCCGGTCGTGGACACCGTCAGGGGCTCCTGGGCGGGTTCTTCGAAGGTGGCGGTGACTTCCACGTTGCGGCTCATGATGAGGGTGCACGAGCCGGTGCCGGGGCACGGTTCGGCACCGGTGACGCTCCAGCCCGCGAATCTCGAGTGGGGATCCGGCACGGCAAAAAGGGTGACCTTGGCGCCTTCGTTGAATTCGGCCGCGCAGTCAGTCCCGCAAGCGATACCGGAGGGCGAGCTGGTGACCGTGCCGCCGCCCGAGCCGCCCCTCGTGACCCGCAGAGTCCGGGCCAGCGCGGTCGGACCGTACTTGAACACCGCGGACCCTTCCGAGTTACCCGAGGTCACGTAGACGTCGCCGGTGACCGCTTCCACCGCCACGCCCGACGGTTCCGCATCGGTGAAGCCGGCGATCCTGCCACGGTAGAAGCCGGCCGCGTTGAACTCGTCCAGGACCGCTTCCGGGTGCTCGGAGAGGCCGTGGCCGATGGCATCCAGGACGTAGACATGTCCGTAGGAAGGGGAGGTGGAATTGTTGTCGACGACGATTTCGCCGTCGACCAGATAGCGGAATTCCCCCTCTGGAGCGCCGCCGCCATCGATTTCCGCCACAGGTTGGCTGAGGCTGGCGGCGGGATTGAACACCTTGACGGTGTGCGTCGCCGCGTCGGGGACGTACAGGTAGCCGTCGGTTGCCGGGTATTCGGAGACTGCCACGCCGTAGGCGGCTTCGAGATGACCGGTGCCGATCGTCGCCACCGGAGCCCCGGCGGGGCTGTACTCGGAGACGTAGGTCCGGTGGGCGACGAAGACGTTCCCGCTCGACGCTTCGACCGCCAGGCCGGTGGGCTCGGACTCGTCCAAAACCTGGCCCGCGCCGGCGACGAAGTCGGAGGATCCGTATTTGAGGACCGCCCGGTGCCACTCCTCGACGTACAGATCGCCGCCGGCGTCGAACGCCAGCTTGCAGGGCCCCCCCGCGGGGGAGATCGCTCCCCCGGGGAAGTCGATCGCGTCGTGGTAGTAGTCGGAGACATAAAGCCCGCCCGGACCGAGCGCGAGGCCGCAGGCGTCTTCGTAGACCGGGGAGCCCGCGCCGAGGAATGGGTGGTTGGCAGCGGCAGACGCCGACCCCGGCGCCAGCAGGGCCAGAACCGCCAACGCGACAATCGCCAGGCCGGAGAATCTTGCCGCCCTCATTTTCCGCCCCCCTTCTTGTGGTGTCCCTTCCCCTTCCGCTTTCCGCTCTTGCACTGGTTGCCCAGCACGGTGAGCGGGGCGTAGCCGCTGTCGTTCTGCCCGACGAACCGCACCGAGGCGGTGCGCGTTGCCGCGCAGACCGGGGCGGAGTTGACGAGCAGCCCGCGCTTGCCGCCGAAGAGGGTGAGGACGAACTTGGAGGCGGGGGCGTCCGGGAGGTGTTCGAAGGTGGCGCGCATGCCCCCCCGGACCTGGTCCACGCGGGCGTCGAGATCGACCTCGATCCCGTCCTTGGCCTGCAGCGCGACGACCAGGTCGGGGATTAGATGCCCCATTCCCGAAACCAGGTAGACCGGGCCTTCCAGCGATTCCGCGAGCAGCGGCGTGAAGGCGCGGGCGCGTCCGTAGATCGAGCCCTTCGGGCAGTTGTGGACGAGGAAGAGGCTGCGGGCGCAGGCGGTGACGATGTGTTCCTGGGCGAGGAACTCCGCATGCGGCAGGGCCACCGCGGCGCTCTTGAAGTTGGCGTCGCCCGGGCGCATCTGCACGGTTGCCCGTAGCTTCGGGAACTGGCTGACTTCGGTGCCCCCGAGCAGCTTCAGCGAGAACTTCGGTTTGAAGCCCAGCGAGGAGCAGTTCGACACCTGGTAGAGGTTGGAGACGGTGGCGACCGATTCGGCCGGGTTGGTGAACGGCGGGCTGGATCCCGTGAGGGTCGAAGTCGGGTGGAACGGTTCGCAGCTGGTCGGGTTGACCGTGAATTCGGGCCTGGAGATGAAGACACGGATGTCCCGCAGGTGGATCGGCACGCCGCCGATGATGTGGGGGATCGGATCGGAGCCTTCGGAGTCGATCGAGACCTGCGTGGTGAAGCGGTCGACCTTGATCGCCGAGCGGACGATGATCACCCCGAGGTCGAAGGGGCCGACGAGAGCGGAGTCGACCGCGGTGATCGAGAGCGGGGCTCCATGGTATGGACCGGTCAGGTAGAGCTTGCCCGGCGCGTAGGTGAGAACCCCGCCGAGACCGAACCCGGCGAGGGTGTGGCCGATTTCCGAGGCCTGCGGGCAGGAGGGATGTTCCAGCTCGGCCACGCCGCTGTTGCGCCGCGCCGCTTCGATGTCCGCCTCCGGGCAGTAGGGGATCCCGGCCAGCTTGCCGAGCAGGCCCGGCGGCAGCTGAGCCGAGTAGCGGGTGATCTCCGCTTCCGTGTCCTGGCGCGAGAGGTGCAGGAAGAACGGCGAGTATGATCCGGCGTTGGAGTTCTGCGAGCCGTTCGCGGCCCCGGGCAGGAAGGGCGCCGGCCCGGCTCCCGGGCAGGGGCCGCCCCCTACTCCGGCCGAGACCTGGAATTGGAAGTTCTGGTGCTCGACCGTCGGCGCAACCGCCGACGAGCTCTGCCACGGGGTCAGTTCGACGGCGGTCGTGTAGCTTCCGCAGGCAGCGGGAGTGGCGAGCGGAGCTCGCTGACCTTCGCGGAAGTGGATCTTCAGGGTGGTGTACGGGAGCTGCGGGAGATTTTCGAACACGGCGACCAGCTGGCCCGTAGTCTGGTTCGGGATCAGCTGGCCCGAGACCTTGACGAAGATCCCGTTAGGCGCCCGAGCGACCAGGTAGATGCCGATCAGGGAGCCGAAGGGGTTTTCGAACGGCTTCGCCAGGTAGATCGAGCCGTTGATCAGCTGTTCGAAGCTCGTCGTCGGTTCGATCAGCAGCGGGCTCTGGACCCTGAAGGTCCCGATCTTCGAGGCGTTGGGGCAAGCCGCCCCCGGGACCGAGGTGGGGCTCTCGGCGGCGAACTGTTCCGGAGTGCAGACTCCGAGGCCGGCACCGAGCGAGGGATTGATCGTGAAGCCTTCGGGCAGCGCCACGACCGCCTTCTGCACCTGCGGGCCCGCCAGCCCTTCCGGTTCGGTGAGGCCTTCCTGGTTGACGGAGAGGTTGAAGTCGTAGCCCGTCGCGGTCGAGGCCCGGTTCGACGTCGGCCCGGAGAACGAGGTGGTCTGGAAGTGCAGCCGGTCGCAGCGCTGGAGCCCGCTCGGTTCCCCGGCGGCGTTGCGGCTGAGAGCGCTGTCGCCGACCCAATGTCCCGGTTCCTGCCAGGAGTCGGCGCTGACCCGGTAGTGGAGCGGCCCTTCGCAGGACACCGGCAGAGTGAGGAAGGCGAGCGGCTTGTTCGTCTTCGGCGGCCCGACCGAGCATTTCGCCCAGCCGAATTCCGCTTCGGACTCGTTCAGGCAGTTGCCGCGCTGATCGTCGTGGGAAGCCGCCCAAGGCACTCCCCAGACCGTCACCGCAACGCCGTCGATCGCCAGCGCCTGCGGGAAGTTCTGAGCTTCGAGGTCGAGCCCGTATTCGCCGCCGCCGTTGCGCACCTGGCCGGCGAAGGCGATCGGGTCGCCGAAGGGCGAGGTGCCGAGCATCGCCGCCACTCCGGGCGGTGGCGTCAGGTTGAAGAGACCGAACGTGCGGGTGGCGCCGCCGCCGAGCGAGGTCCTGAACTGCACCACCCCCACCTGGCTCTTGTCGGGGCAGCTCTCCCCCGAGAGGCTTTCTTCGTAGGGGGAGCTGCGCGGAGTGTTGAACTGGGCGAGCGTGCATTGGGAAGCCACACTGGGATTGCCGATCAGTCCCGACGGGAGCTGGAAGCGCATGTCCCTGAGGTCCCCGGAGGGAAACGGCGCCCCGGGTTCGCCGGGGGATTCCGGCCCCGCCGTGAAGTTGACCCGCGCCTGCAGCTCGTACGGGTGGGTGCCGGCTTCTTCGGCCGGGTTGCCGTCCATCCTCAGCGCCTGGAAATCGAAGCCTTCGCCGCCGGGCAGGAAGCCGAAGCTCGCCGCCTCGGCGACACAGGGCGAAGCGGCTGCGGCAAGCACGAGCAGGACAGCGCCCATCGCGAAGCAGAGACGAGCGGCTCTCATTTCTTCTTCCCCTTGCCGTGGCGGCGGCGATGCTTGGCGACGCACCGCACCGTGCCGCCCTTGACGATCCTCCGCTTGCCCTTCGGGCACTTCTTCACGGGCGGAAAGTGGACCGGCGGGTTGCCGGGGCCGGGGACGAGCGTCCCAACGGTCGGGTCTTCAGGCGGCGAGGGGAGCGGCGCGCAGGCGTCGCCTTCGCAGGGAATCGGCGGCACGCCGACGGGGAAGCCGCCGCCGACCCGGGCGTCGTAGACGTCCCGCGAACCCGGGTCGCCGGACGCGAGCGAGGAGGAGGTGAGGAAGTAGACGTCATCCCCCGATTCGGAGGCGTCGAGGAAGGCGGCGCCGTCAGGGTCGGTGCCCGACGAGATGAGCGAGAGGCAGCCGCCCGGCTGCGTGCAGCTCCCGCTGCCCTGCCCCTCCCACTGGTAGGCGTCGGAGGCCTTGTTCGTGTCCAGGGCGACCAGCGCGTCAGCGGAGTCGAAGAAGACCCGGTCGGCGGTCGCCGACAGGTTTCGCGGCTTGTAGGAGTCGGTGACGATCTGCCCGGGACCGGCGGCCGCGGCCGAGCCGTTCGAGTAGGCGCCGGAGATGGTGGACGGGCCGATCGGCCGCTCGCCGGTGGGGTTGCAGGAGAGGCACAGCAGCCCTGCCCCCGCGGCATTCCAGAGGAAGACCTCCGAGTCGAGCTGCCGGGTGTGGGCGTCGGTGTTGTCGTAGCCCGTCAGGCTCGCCTTCGAGAGGAAGAGGAGCCGGTTGCCGTCGGCCGAGACCCGGGCCGTCCCGGTCGTGGGCGGGTAATCGCCGGCGAGCGCCGCTTCGGCGCCGGCCGCGACCGTCCTGGTGGTCCCTTCGTCCCACTCCTCGAGAGCGGAGGCGTCCTGGAAATAGACGGCCTGCCCGTTCTCGGAGGCGCCGAGGACGCCTTTGACCCCGGTGGCGATCTGCTGGCTCGAGCGGGCGCTCGCGTCGTAGCGGTAGAGGTTGCCGGCGGCGGTGAAGAACGCGATCGAGCCGTCCGCGGTGGCGGTCTGGAACGCCCCCCCTCCACCCTGGGCCTGGTCCACCTGCTGAACCGAATCGCCTTCGCGGAGGCAGAGCTTGCCGCCTTCGTCGAAGTAGACGCGGCTGCCGTCGGCCGACACCGAGGACGACTGGGCCGGGAGCGACGCGCCCGGCGCGACGTTGACGAGGGAGAGCTGCCCTTCTGAGTACTCGTAGAGGTTGGGCTTGGCCTGGTCGCAACCTTCCGCGGCGGGAACTTCGGTCGCCCCGGGGGTCAGGGCCGCGCAGGTCGAGAGCACGAGGTGGCGGAGGTCAGGGGAGGCGCCGGCGAAGGCGAGGGTGAATTCGGACGGTTCGAGGCCCACTTGCGCGTTCGATTCGGTCACCACGGCGGAGTAGGTGCCGTCTTCGTCGTTACGGAGGTAATAGTCCTGGTAGCCCGCCGGCGCGCCCGATCCCGGCAGCGGCGGGTTGGCAACCGGGCAATCGCTGCCTTCCCCGCGGCAGCGCAACCCGTTCAGCAGCACCCCCCGGGCCAGGTCCGGCGAGAAGAGCTGGTACGGAACGCCGTTCGGTTCCGCTCCGAATGAGCCGGAGAGGGCGGGTGCGGTGATGTTCGCCGTCAACCAGCCGCCGGCGGCGCGACGAGAGATGTACTGGCTCGCCGGCGGCGCTCCCAGCGCTTCGTAGCCGCCGAAGGAAGAGGTCGAGGAGTAGGTGACCTCCCCCGCGCCGCCGGCCGCGGCCTCGATTACGCCGCCCCCGTGGACCTGTTCGGGGCCCTCGACTGCGCCGCCGTTCTTTTCGGCAGGCGAGACCAGCTCCCAGCCGCGGGCGTCGGGCAGGGCGAAGGCACCGCCCGCCCCCTGGGTGGTGAAGGTGCGGGTGGCGCTTTCGGCCGTGCCGCTGCCGTTGGTGGCGGTGAGGCGGTAGTGATAGAGGGTGCCGACGCGGAGGGCGCTCACGTGCTGGGAGACGGTGACGAGGACGCTCCCCGAGCCGGCGCTCGCCGAGCCGCCCGCCGGGGCCTTCGCGGCGCCGGTGAAGCCTTTTTCCTCGAAGGCCTGGTCGGTGGCGTATTCGAAGCGATAGGTCGTCGCTTCGCCGCCGGGGTCGATTTCGCCGTAGAAGGTAACCGAGGCGGCGCCGACTTCGCTGGTCCAGATCTCGCCGAGGCTCGGTTCGGCCGCCCGTGCCCCGGCGGGCAGCAGGGCCAGAGTGGCCAGGAGGCCACCGAAGGTCAGGACGCCGCGCCACTTCATTTTTTCCCCCAGCTACCAGCCACGGAACAAGGTCATGCGACGGCCGCGGCTGTGCCCTCCGCCCCCGCGCTTCTTCCCACGCCCCTTCTGCTTGCAGCTGTTCGCGACCGTCGGTTCCAGTTCGACGACCTTGCCGTTCTGGCCGCTGAAGCGGGCCAGGGCCTTGCGCTTGGCGTGCTTGGCGCAGAGGTCTTCATGGTTTTCGATCAGGCCTTTCTTGCCGCCGAGCATCTGCAGGGTGAAGCTGGAGACGGGGGCGTCGGGGACGACTTCGAAGGTGTTGCGGATGCCGTCTTCGCGGCCGGTGTCGACTTTGCCGACCAGCTGCACCTCGATCTGGCCGTTCAGGTCGGCGACCAGGGCCGGCAGCCTGTAGCCGAAGCCGGTGGCGAGGTAGACCGGGCCTTCCAGGGGATGATCGAGCAGCGGGCTGACCGCCCTGGCGTGGCCGTAGATCGAGCTGGCCGGGCAGGTGTGGGAGGCCAGTTCGGGGCGGCCGCAGGTCTTTTGGATGTGGCCCTGGGCGAGGAAGGCGCTGTGGGGAAGGGTGACCTGGGCGGCGGCGACGTTGGCGTTGCCGGCGGGCATCTTCAGGGTCGCCGTCAGGGCGGGGAACCCGGAGCGCCTGGTGGCGCCCTTCAGCCTGATCGCCAGCTTGGGCTTGAACGGCAGGGCCTGGCAGCCGCCGACCTGGAAGCGCTGGGAGAGCGGGGCGACCGCGCCCAGCAGCGAGGTCTCCGAGCCTTCCAGGTGCAGTTCTTCGCAATCGGTCGGGTTGAGGGTGAAGTCCGGCCGGTTCATCGCCAGGGTCACCGAGCGGATGTCGAGCGGGATCCCCTGGATGATGTGGGGGATCGGATCCGAGACGGCCTTGATCCGGGCGCTGAAGGGGTCGACGTAGAGGGCGGTGCGCACGACCACGTCGCCGAGGTCGAAGGGCCCGGCCACCGCCGGGGTGACGATCGCCAGGGACAGCGGGGCGCCCTTGTAGGGGCCGGCGAGGTAGGCCCTGCCCTTGACGTAGAGGGGGGTCGGGCCGGCGCCGGAGGCGACCTCGACGGTGCCGACTTCGCTGGAGGCCGGGCAGGAGGCGGAAGCCAGCTCGGCTTCGCCGGACTTCGCTTCGGCGGCGGCGATGGCGGCGTCGGGGCACTCGGCGAGGCCGGCGAGCCTGCCGACCAGGCCCTCGGGCAGGGTGGTTTCGACCTTGGAGAATTCCTGGGAGCCGTCCGCCCGGGCGAGGCGCAGGCTGAAGGGGCTGTAGGCGCCCGCCAGCGGGCTTTCGGTGCCGGCGCGGAAGACGGGGGCGTTGGGCTCTTCGGCGGCGCGGTTGGGGCACGGGCCGCCGCCGTTGCTGGTTTCGAAGCTCGCCGTGGGTTCCGCGGGCGGTCCCGATTCGGGGGCCGAGTAGGGGGTGAGGACGGAGGTGGTGGTGTAGGTGCCGCAGGTGGCCGGCGTGCGCAACGGCGATCCGGCCCCTTCGAACAGCTTCAGTTCGAGGTCTTCGAACGGAAGTTGCGGGTTTTCGCGGAAGCTCGTCGTCAGCTGGCCCGTCTGCGGATCGGCTTCGATCTCGCCCGGCAGCTTGAAGATCAGACCCTGTCCTTCGAGGACGAGGTACGCGGCGAGCAGGGAGCCGAAGGGGTTTCGGTGAGGGGCGGCAAGGTACAACGCGCCTTCCAACGGTTCGTTGAGGAGGGGCGTGTGCACCGTCACCAGCCCGAGCTTGGAGGCGTCGGGGCAGTGCGCCGATTCTTCTTTGGACTGCGCCGTCAGCAGGCCGACCTCGGCTTCGGTGCAGCCCGTGAGGCCGTTGGCCGAGGCGGGATTGACCGTCAGGCCCTGCGGCAGCTTGATCGAGGCTTCCTTGAGATCGGCCGTCGCCGTGCCTTCCGGGTCTTCGTTCTGCGGAACCTTGAGGTGCAGGTCCAACCCCGACGGCGCGTCGGCGAGGGTCGTCGTCGGCCGCGCTTCGATTTCGGGTTCGAAGCTGAGCTGGTTGCATCCGTCGGTGGCGGGCGTGGTCGCGCTCGCATCGGCGAAGACACCCGGGGACTCCCAGCTGTCGAAGCTGGCCTCCCAGGCGAGCGGGGCCGCGGGGCAGGACGTCGGCATCGTCAGGAAGGGCACGGGCGGGACTTCGGCGGGGCCGCCCGTGTAGTCGCCGAAGCCTTTTTCGGCTTCGCAATCGTGTTCGATCCTTTCGATCGACCAGGTGAAGCGAGTGGACCAAAAGCCGCCGGTTGCGCCGCCGGCACAGGTCTTGCCGCGAAGAGCGTCGTGGGAGGGGTCGGCGGGGACGCCCCAGGTGACGACGCGCGTATGGGTCAGCCCGACTTCCGGGATACCCGCGCTGGTGATCGTCAGGCCATAGTCGGAGCCGCTGCGAACGTGGGCAGTGAGGAGGAAGGGGAGGACGACGTAATAGCCGAGCTCGCCGGGATACGCCCCGGCCGGCTGCAGGTTGTACAGCGCCGTAAGGTAGCTCAAGACACCCCCGGCCCAACTGCCGTCGCGGATGCCGACGTAGCCGACCACGGAGCCGATCGGGCAGCTGTGGGAGAAGAAGTCGGCCAGCGAGCAGTGCGGGACCCCCTGGGGGTTGCCGATCACGCCCGGGGGCAGTTCGCCGTTGATGTCCTTCGGATCGGCGACGGGAAGAGCGCCACCAGTCCCCCAAGCTTCGCCTGCTGCGTATTTTTGGGGCTTGCTGGTGAGATCGATCTCCGTCGCCATCTGGTAGGGGTGGCCGCCCGCCTGAACGTAGGCGTTGCCGGAGGAGTCGGAGAGGGCCGGTTCGAAGGCGTCGAAGCCGAGTGGCGGTTCCGGGTCGACCTGGTTGGCGGCAGTCGCGGCGACCCTGGCGGCGCCGCCGCCCTTGACCTTGGCGAGGTCGGTGACCGGACCGCTCGGCGTACCGCTCGGAACACCGACCCGGACCTCCATCACCAGGCGCTGGTGCGGCTGCAACGGCGGCAGGGTCGATTCTTCGAAGGAACCCGGGTACTGACATTCGACCGGGGTCGGGCAGAGGTAGGAGCTGAGGTCGGTCCTCCACGGAAAGGTAAATACAGGGAACGATTCGCTGTAGAGATGCGCTTCTTCGGCTACCAATCCGGGCGGAAGCACATCCTGAAGCGTTATCTGTTCGGCATCGGAGGTGGGGGCCGTGCCGGCGTTTTCGGCTTCGACGATGTAAAAGCCGCTGTCGAAGCCCGGCCCGGGGACGAAGTAGTCGACGCTCGGTCGCACGGTGAGCTTCCAGGCCGGGGCGGCCGCCGCGGCTGGCGCAGCGCCGAGCAGGGCGATGAGCAGAGAGACGGAGAGAGCCCCCGCCAACGTGAGACGTTTCACCGGTTACCTCCAGGATTAGGGCGGGCGGCTGGTCGATGGCGGCGGTGGCGCTTTCTGTGCTTCCTGTGCTTGTTGGGGACGCAGCGCCACTGGCCGTGCTTCCTGACCTTGTGCCTGCCCCTTGCGCAGTGCAGTTCTTGCGCGCCGTTGCCGCCGCTGATAAGGCTTTCGCTGACCGGGTTGATCGGCAGCGATTCGCTGGTGGGGGCGCCGTGACAGGTTTCGCCGCTGCGGCAGGGTTCTTCAGGCGGCAGGAAGGGGAAGCCGCCGTTGACGCGAGCGTCGTAGACGTCGGTCACCCCGTCGCTGTCGCCGGGCACCAGGCCGCGGGCGGTGATGAAGTTGATGTCGCGGCCCGAGGCGCTGATGACGCTGTCCGCCGCGCCGTGGACATCGAGTCCGGAGGAGACCAGGCTGATGCATCCCCCGGCTTCCGTGCAGGTCCCGTGCCCGTCTTCCTCCCACTCGTAGACGTCGCAGCCGGTGTCTTCGACGGTTCGACAGCCGGGGTGCTTCCCGAGGTCGGTGTCTTGAGAGACCAGCGGGGCAGCCGTGCTGAAGATCGCGACGGAACCGTCGGAGCTGATCGAGCGGGTGCTGTCGAGGGCCGCGTACTGGAGCTGGTTGTTGTTTCCTTCCCCGCCGATGAAGGCGCCGAAGGCGGAGTCGTTGCCGTTGGCGTCGTTGCCGCGACGGCCGGCGGAGATCCGCTCCAACGCGCCCGTCGCCAGGTCGAAGCGGTAGACGTCCAGCGCGTTGTCGGTGTCGCTGGAGGTGAGACGGGCCCAGGTGGTGAACAGAAGGAACCCTCCATCCGGCGTGAGCTGCGCTTCCCTACCGGTGACTTCCCCCGTGCGCCACTGGTTGTGGTCGTTCTGCGCGCTCGGTGCGGTCCCTGCGTCCAGGGTCGCGGGACATGAGGAATCGTGCACCGTCCCGGAGGATTCCGGCCCCAGGCAGAGGCGGGCGACGAAGGTGGTCCTGCCGGTCCCCGCATCGTAGACGTAGACGTTGTCGGCGCCTTTAGTCGCGGTTTCGCCGGTGCTCGGATTCGCCGCACCGCTCAGCACGCCGGTGGCGGCGAAGGCGATCCGCTCGCCGTTCTGGGAGATGCCCAGCACGCCCTGGACCCCGGCTCCGTTCCCTTCGGCGAGGCCCGGACCGGCTTCTCCCCTCGACGCCAGCACCAGTTCCTTCATCTGGCCGCCTTCGAGCCGCACCAGGTAAAGGTCGTTGCCGTTGTCGGTGTCGGAGTCGACCAAGGGCTGGGTCGTGGCGAACCAGGCGAGGGACCCGTCGGGCGAGTTGCCGTAGAAGCTCGCGTCGGCCAGCGGAGCCGCAGCGCAGGGAGACGGCGAATGGCACTCCGAGGCCGGAGGCGCCGAGAGCTCGGTGGAGGCGTGAGCGCTCGGGCCCGCGCAGGGACCGGCTTCGACGTTGCACGCGAAAATCTCGTATTTGTTCGGGCCGACGCCGCTGCAGCGCTTCCCTGCTTCGACTTCGACCGGAGAGGAGTAGAAGAGAACCGAGCCGTCGGCCGCGGTGGAATTCGTGAATTCGCCGAAACCGCCGATTCCCCCGGCGGCGCCGTCCAAATGACAGGTTTCTTCTTCCGGGAAGTTCGTGAGCCCGCCCGGGACCTCGGCGACCAGCCGCAGCGTGGGAGTCCCTTCGCCGCTGCTGGCCTCGTAGATGCGGTTTACGTCCCCGCCCTTGCTCGCGTCCCCGAGCGGATCTTCAGCCAGGATCCGCATGCTCGTGCGGAGAAACAGGTGCGAGAGATCCGCCGACTGCGCAACCGGTCCGTCCCAACTGAAGCCGTCCGGAGACGAACCGCTCAGCGGTTCGAGCACCGGGCTGGCCGCCGAGAACGCATCCCCTTCCCGGCCCGTGTAGAAGACGTTCGGAGATGGGGATACTTCGGCATCCCCGGCCGTCGGAGCGTGGACGAGGTAGAAGAGCGATCGGTCGAGCCCGGCGGAGTACTCGATCAAGCCCCGGGGCTGCCACTGCGCGCCGAGCGCACGGCCGATGGAGGCTTCCGTGACCCAGCCGGCAGCGGTGCGATGGGACACGAACTGAGCCTCGCCAGTGTCCCCGGTGAACGCACCGAGGGAGAGGAAGGCGTCTCGTTCGCCGCTCGGGGCGAGGTAGTGAGAGAAGCTGGGATTGATCGGATATCCCTTCTTTTCCTTCGGGCTCACCTGCTCGTAGGCGCGGCAGTCGGGGAGGGCGAGCGAGTTGTTTTCTTCCCGCAGGGTGCTGTTCGGAGCGCCGGGGGAGGACCCGTTCGGGCATTCTTCGGCCTCCCGTTCTTCAGCCCCGGACATTTCGGTCGTGAACGTCTGGTCGGTGGTGCTGACTTCGCCGTAGGCATTTTCGGCGCGGAGCTGGTAGAGGTAGGTCGTGTTGGGCTTCAGCCCAGTGAAAGTGACTTCACGGGCTTCAAACTGGTTGCTCGTGCCGAAAGCTTCTTCGGCTTCGCCGCTCACGAGGGTCGAATCCAGCCCGTAGCGCACGAAGGTGCGACCGGAGGAGCCGTTCGGGTTCAGTTCGAATTTCAAGGTAACCGCTTCCGGGCCGACCGTCTGAGTCGTGAATTCCCGGATCGAAACCGGCGGCAGGGTGGTGAACGTCGAATCTTCGCCGTATACGGTTCCTTCCGAGCTTTCGGCGACGACCCGGAAGTGGTAGGTCGTTTCCGGTTCGAGGCCGGATATCGCCGCCTGGACCGGGTCGTCGTGGATCAGGAGCCCGAGGTCGGTTGGTGCGGTCGACTGCGTCGCCGGGTTCGAGAAGCCACCATTTTCAAACCCCGACTGGGTCACGTATTCGAAGTGGTAGTGGGTATCGAAGCCGTCGGGGTTGACCTGCGCGTGCAGGGTGGCGGTGGTCGGCTCGATGTCGCCGGCGCTTTGGGAGCCGGCCTTCACCGTAGGAGGACCCGGCTCGGGAAGGGGCAGAACGGCGATCAGCATTTCCCGTACGAAGTTGCCGCCGGAGAGATATTCCCGGAAGCTGGTGGCGTAGAGATCTCCTGCTGCAGTGCCGACGGCGATTCCCCTGGGAGTGATTGGAGTGTTGACGCCCTTCCCTTCAGGGCGAACGTTCAATGCTTCGACCAGGGGAGAACTGAAATACGCGTACAAGGAGCCGCTCGGTTTGTAGGCCTGGAATTCGATTTCTTCTTCGCTCAGCTGCGAGAGGAAAAGGTCCCCTTCCGCATCGAGCGCGAGATGGGTCGGCGCCCCGTTCGGATCGAGGGTGCGGAGAAGGGCATGGGTGCTGCTGTACTCGCGGACCCCGGGGACTTCCGCGATCGGTTCCGTATAGCCTTCGACGTTTCCGTACGTAACGCTGCGCTCGAAGATGTCGCCCGCTGCGTCGACGGCAAGCGCGCTGACGAAGCTCGGTTCCGCGTCGGGAAGGTCGAGCCCTCCCACGTATTCGCCGCCGGAGTTGAATTCCTGGACCCGCCCGAAGTCCCCGACGTAGACCTTGCCGGCCGGCCCGACGGCGATCGAGCTCGAGTATTCGTGGGTCCAGCTTTTTCGGCCGCCCGCATCGGTCTGCGGCACTTCTTCGTAGAACTGCGCGGGCCCGGTCCCCGCGGTGCCGGTCGTGCAGGTATCGCCTTCGGCGACGTACTGGGCCGTGCAGACGTCCCCAGGGTGATGAGGTCCCTTGTCCACGCCGCTGCCGAACATCAGCAGGAATTCCCCCGCCGGGGTGAACTTCTCGATCCGCAGGTTCTTCTGGTCGACGACGTAGACATCGCCGTAGGACGCGGATGCGGGGTCGTTGTCGACCGCGAGGCTTTCCGCCCAGCGAAACTGGCCGGCGCCGCTGCCTTCCGAACCGACCCGGCAGCCGGTCGCCGTGGTGCAGACCTCGAGCTTCGGTTCGGGGTTGCTCGCATCGACGCCCCAGCCGAAGGCACGCACAAAGGTCCCGTCCGGTTCGAACTCGTCGATGCGCTGGCCGGACGCATCCGCGACATAGACCGCGCCGCCCTGCTGTTCGTTGACAGCGACGCCGACGGTCTCAGAACCCAGTTCTCCCGCGTTGGCGCCCGGCCCGCTGCCGATGCGGCCGTCGGCGAAGGCGTCGATAGGCAGGAGCAGGAGCAGAGCGGCGGTCAGGGCGAGAACCAGCCCGGCCGACAGAGCCCGCCGGGTCCCTCCGTCGACCGCATCCTCGAATGCCGGGTTGACGAGCTGCATGGTCGGGACACCTTTCTCTTGCTGGGTCGATGCGATCACGTTTCTATGCCTGTCTGCTCCGATGGGTTTCGCTTGACGGGAAGCCGGCTCCCCCGACCGCTACCGGTCCGGGGAGCCGACGCAGCGATCGATCAGCCCGTCACCGCCCAGGTTCCTTTGGCAAGGGAGGGGGAACCGCTTCCGATGATCCGGATGACGGCGCCGGCGGTGCCCGCGCCGAATTCGACCAACGGCACGTAGGGCGTATAGATGCTCCCCGGCGTTGCGTTGAATTCGACGCTCGAGTACACGCAGAGGTTCCCGCGTGCCGCTTCGGGGTTCTGGGGGCTCCCGGGGCATTCTGCCGGGGCGGTGCCGTTGGTGGTTTCTTCTTCGGTGACGATGTGGACGTGTTCGGAATCGAGTTCACTGGCGAGCGGAACGTTGAACGAGATCGGGACCCACGCGGAGGTGCCTTCGCTTGGACTCGCGGCGTAGGCGCCGGTCTCGGTGGCGTTCGCCGGCAAGGTGTTGTTCGGAGCCCAGGGTTCGCCCCGTTCGCCCTTTTCCCCGTTGCAGACGGTTTCGCGGGTGCCGCTGCCTTCGACTTCGAAGGTGGTGCCGCCTTCTTCGCATTCGACCGCGCCCGCGGGTTCGGCGACGACGCTCTTCCCGTTGGTGCCGTTGGTGCCGTTGGTGCCGTCTTTCCCGGCCGTGCCGGGGGTTCCCTGCGGCCCCGCCGGGCCCTGCGGCCCCGGTGCGCCGGGCGCGCCTGGCTTGCCGGCGTACTTCTTGGCGATTATCGTGACTTCCTTTTTCTGCTTGGAGCTGAGGCCGCCGGAGGCGGCGAAGGCGGCGCCGCCGAGGGCGGCGATCAGAGCGACGACGGCGACGATGAGACCGGCGCTGCCCAGCTTGCTGTGGATGCGTGAAACCATGCTTTTAGTTCTCTCCCTTGGTTGAGATCGATAGGGGACCGAAGGGAAGAGCCGCGGCTCGACAAGTAGGCGGGGGACCCGGCTGTGCCGTGATCGCCGCTGCGGTCGTGCAAGTTCCCACTGCCTCTCCTTCCTGCTGCTGCCAGCCGCTTCGCTCGAACCGGCCTGACGTCAGGTCTATGAACGACTTTCCCTGCTCCTCCCTGGAGCTGGCCAGCACTGTAGAGGATTACGTCTCTGAATGCAAGCCCCCTCGTCTTTGACTGAACAAGCCCTATACGCCCCTCGAGTCTGCTGCCGCACCGTTGTGCGCTTTTCCCGCTTTCGACGCATTCCCGCTGAACGCCGGGCCGGAGCCCCCCTTGGGCCCCGACCCGGCGAAGTGCCTGCGGCTGACCGCAGCCGCTACGAGACGCTCAACGACCCTCCTTCAGTCAACTGCAGCGTCTGGGTGCCGGTGACCTTGCCCGTTCCCCGATGCCCTTCCAGGCAATTGGTTTTTTCTTCCCTGAACGCTGCCCCCACGGTGCCCGATTCGTTGTTGGTCATCTTGGTCGGGGGCACCGGACATTCGTCCACCACGCCCAATTCCGGGCAGGTCATCTTGATCGCCGGCTTGCCGCTGCCTGAGCTGCTTATCTCGTTTTCGGCTCCGGCGGCTCCGGCGAAGAGTTCCGTATGCCACGGGGTCCTCACCGCCGAAAGCGTGGCGTTACGGCACTGCAGCGATTCGCAGTTGGTGAAGGTCCACTGGCTCATTTCGCCATTGGCTACCGCCCCGGCCTTCCCGGTGCCCGTGTCTGCACACGTAACCGTCCACGTCCCCCGCGCGACGAGTTCATCTTGGAACTGCACTTTGCCGCTCCAATTAACGGCCTTGGCTTGCACGAGAGGGCTTCCGTTGTACAGCCAGCTCGGCTGGGTTTCGGAGACCGCGCTGAGCACTCCTTCCGCGTTCGTCACTTTGAGCGAGCCTTCCAGCGTTCCGCTTCCACTCCCGCCGAGGCTGCAACTGAGCTTTTCATTGGGGTCGATCGTCTCCGTAACGCCCGATTCGGTGTTCGTCGTGGTGCTGCCTATGGTGCCGGTGCACGTCTCGCGGCCCCAGCTGCATTCAATCGTGAAGCCGGGCGCTCCTCCGCTGCCGCTCACCGCCTTGTTGTGGACCGTGGTTTCGACCGCCGTCAGTTCGGTGTTCCATGAGAGATGCACAGCTTCCGCGCGCGCCAGTGAGCAGTTTTTTATGCCCACGCAACCGGACAGGGCGAACGTCTGGACGGCCCCGGCGGCATTCGTGCCGACCGATCCGGTTCCAGTCGCCTGGCATTCAAGCTTCGCCGTCCCCACCAGCGGGATGTTGACCGCCGTCAGAGTGACGGCGCCCGTCACGTTCGCTCCTACCGGCGCTTCGACGATAGGGGTGTTGTTCAAACGCCACCGGACGCTGGCCGACGCCGAACTGCTACCGATCGCCAGAAGCGCCAGGGCGACGCCCATCGCGGCGAAAGCCCAGACGCTCGTTCTGCGCAATTCCAAGGGCCTGCGAGACCCTTCTCGCTGAGTGTCCATACCAACTCCTTTTCTTATATTGAGGTGAAAACTCCCTGCCTTGGGGGAAGGTATTCGGGCCGACGGCAAACAGTCAAGAGTTTGCATATGAGTAAGGCCCGCGGCTGATCTGAGTTAACTCTGCGGTGCTGTGAACCCGCTCTCGGCAACCCCAGAGGCGGTTGCGAAGGGGGTGCCAGCGGAGGCTTGCGAGCCGAGGACGCGGGCCACCGCACACCCCGTCTGGGTCAGATGCCAAGCGTTAGGGTGGCCCGCGCCCGCCTCGTGCTTGCTCGCCAGTCCCAGCTCGCGCAGCCGCGAAAGCAGCGTCGAGATTTGAGCGGCGGAGGAGATGCCGATCGCCCGCGCTGCGTCCCGGTTGCTCGCCCCCGGCCGCTGCGCAAGGAAGAGCAGGCATGCTCGCGCCCGGTCGGCTCTTGGGTGCAGCAGGGACGGTGGAACGTCGCAGCCGGGCCGAGCCGGAAGACCGACTGGACGTTGCGCGCCTGCTGCCACTTGCCTGGCGAACTCTCCAGAGCGGCGGATCTCCGCCGCGACCTGATGAGCGGGAAGGAACGGATCGACGGCGATCCCCATCAGGGGGCCGAGCAGATCGATCAGCGGCTCCGTCGCTCCGGTGGCGAGATGTCGCTGAATGACCGCGAGGATCCCGGCCATGGCGGCCGCGGCCGCCATCGGGTGGCTGCCCGCCTCCTCAGGCGGTTGCCAGTGCTCCAGTATGGCTTCGGTCAGCGCAGCGACGTTCCGCTCGCGGCGCTCGAGCGCCCACGGTCCGGCGGCGGCCGATTCAAGCATCCAAACCCTGGCGATCCCAGGATCGGATTCGAAAAGGACAAGCACCGAGCACAGCGCCTCGCGGACCCCGTCCCGCCACTCGTCGCAAGCACGAAAAGCGCGGAGGATGACGTCCGTCGCCTGGTCGCAGGAATCGTCGAGCACAGCGAGGAAGCAGTCTTTGAGCCCTTCGAACTGGGAGAAGAAGACCTGGCGCGAGATCCGGGCCCGATCGCAAACGGCGCTCACGCTGACGCTGGCGAATCCTTCCTTCGCGACCATCGCCACCATGCTGTCCAGGACTCTGCGCCGCTGCAGCGCAGCGAGACCTGCGCGGGGGTTCGAAGAGACAAGAATCGGCGCCCGATCTTGCTCGCGCGCGTTCCCCGGCCGCTTCTGCGAGGAGATCCCTTCGAAAGCGCTGCTCCGCCGCCTATCAGCCGCCTCGGAATCTATTTCGCCCATCAACCAGCGAGGCTAACGCAATCTGCACGGTCAGTAGCTATTTATAGACGAACAATTCAGATTTTTAGCATCGCGCTCAGGGGGAGCAGCACCGACGCTTAATCGCCGCGGGCGAGTCGCGAGGCCTCAGCACGGCCCAGGAACGGGGTGAGGAAGATCTCGGTCAGGTCCGGGACGAGCTCTGCAAGGCGGTCGCCCTCGCCCGCTTCGACCTTGCGGACGATCAGGGCGGCCATGCCGCCGCTGATCGCGTTCAGCACGTCGGGGTTCGGCTTCTTCGCCTTCGCCGGGACGCCGTCGGCGAGCTGGGCGAGCACCCGCTCGGCGCCGCGCCGGTAGCGGGCGGCGATCCCCTCGCCGGCTCGCGGCGGCGCCTGCAGGTAGAAACGGACCAGGTCAGGGTTGCCCGAGAAGAACTCCATCGCTCCCCCGATTTCCGCCCGCACCCGGCGAGCCCACGACCTCTGCCCTTTTCCTGCCGCCCGTGAGGTTTCCGCCAGGTGTCTGGCCACGACCTCGTAGGTGGCCAGATAGCAGTCCTCCTTCGAGGAGAAGTAGCCGTAGAAGGTGCGGCGCGAGACGCCTGCCGCCGCGGAGATATCGGTGACGGTGGCGTCGCGGTAGCCCTTCTCGGCGATCGCGGCGATCATCCCGGCGACGAGGCGGTCCCGCTGGTTCTGGGTGACGAACTCGCGGCTGAGGCCGTGGCGGCCTGGCGGGAGCCGGGCGAGCCGGGCGGCGGCTTCCTCCTCGGCGGTTGGACGTTTGCTCATGTCTCCAAACCCTAACTCCATGTCACGATCTCTTGCACACGTCGTTTCGTTTGTGTCCGCCTCTGTTATCGCCTTGCCGCCGAACGCGAAGGCGGCGGCAGCGATAGCTCCTCGATCGCCTCGCCGTGGCCGACGTAGGGCCTCACCGCCAGGTACATCAGCTCGGGCACGAGCGCGCGGGCGTCGCTGACAGCGCCGCCGCGGCTCGCGTTCTTCAGCATCCGTTCGAAGATCGCCCCGACGGCGCTCTCGGCGACGCCGCGGCCGATCGCATCGGGGTCGGGGAACTCGAACCGGCCGGCGTCGATCAGGCTGACGTAGCGCTGCAGGGCCGCGTCGCGCTCCGCGGCGACCATCGCGCCGGCGTCCATGATCGCGACGGTGGTGAACCGCACCTCGCGCGGGTGGGTGGCGAAGTAGTCGGCGGCGGCGTACGCGGCGGCTCGCAGCGAGCTGCGCCAGTCGGTCCCCGTGTCATAGGCCGCGTGCACCTCGCGGTCGACTTCGTCGTTGATCCGCCCATAGACGGCGGCGACGCAGACCTGCAGATCGGCGAAGTGGCGCTCGAAGGCCGCGGGCGAGACGCCTGCGCGCTCGCAGACGGCATCCACCGTGGTCCCCGCATAGCCGCGCTCCAGCACCAGGTCGAAAACGGCGGCCTCGATCCGCTCACGCACGCGAGCCGCACTGCGCAGGGAGAGGCAGCGCGACCAGCTCACGCCACGTCCTCCGGCGGCGGAATCGAGAGCTCCTTCAGCGCCTCGGCGTGGCCGAGGTAGGGACGTACCGCTACGTACATCAGCTCCGGCACGAAGTCCTCGGCCCTGGCGGTGCCGTGGCCCTTCGACAGTTCCCGCTGCAGCAGCTCGTAGATCGAGCCGATCACGGTCATCGCGGTTTCCGGCGAGACCGAGGAGGGGTCGTCGAGTTCCTGCCGGCCCGCGTCGACGATCTCGGCGAACATCTGCAGCGCCATGTCCCGATGGGCGCGGGCGAGCTCGGTCGCCTGGTTCATCATCATCGTGGCGAAGACGATGTAGCGGGTGTGGTCGCGAATCCAGCGCGCCGCGACGTAGCCGGCCGCTCGCATCCCGTCGCGCCAATCCTCATGGCCCTCGTAGGCGCCGAAGACGACCCTGCGGAACCGCTCCACCCCGTCGTCGACTGTGCCGAGGACGCAGTCTTCGAGGCTCGCGAATTCGCGGGCGAAGACCTCGGGGGTCACCTCTGCGCGCTGGAGCAGATCCTCGAGCGTCACCTCCCCGTAACCACGCTCGAGGACGAGGTCGATGACGGCCTCGCCGAGGCGCTCGCGGTCGCTCAGCACCGGGATGCCGCCGGCACCTTCCCACCCGGCGGGCACTCAGGCACCGTCCCATCGGACGGCCGGCGCGCTCAGGCTGCGAGCAGAGCCACCGCCCGCTTCTCGCCCACGTAGGGCTCGATCAGGATCCCGACCAGGTCGGGAAGAAGCTTGTCGAGGTTCTCCAGCTCGCCGACTACGAGCCGCTGGTGAAGGAGCCAGGCGACGCCGGCGATCGTCGCGTCCTCGAAGGTCTCCGGCAGCTCGGCTCCGACCGGGGTGAGATCGCGTGCCGCCCGCAGCACCGGCGTCAAGCTCTCCAGGAGCTCCTCGTAACGCAGCAGGGATTCGGGCCCGGCGGTCTGCACCTCGACGAGGGCGATGCGGGCGGCATAGGGCTCCTCGGAGATCAGCTCCAGCAGCGCGCGCAGCGCCGCGAGCGCCTGGTCCTCCCAGCCCGCGTCCTCGGGAATCGCGGCGACCACCCGCTCGCGACCCCGCTCCACCACCCTGTCGAAGACGTGCGAAAAGCAGTCCTCCTTGCCATCGAAGAGCGCGTAGAAGCTGCCGACCCCGATGCGCGCGGCGGCGACGATGTGGTCGATGGTGGTGCTCGGGTAGCCGCGCTTGGCGAAGACGCCGATCGCCGCCTCCAGCACCCGCTCGCGCTGGTGGGACTCGATCACCTCGCGCGAGACCTGATCGCGCCCGACCGGCTTCTTCGCCAGATGGGGAGGCAGGGTCGTCATTACCGGAGCATACCTCGATACTCAGCGTTTCTTTGCAGAATTTCACGTCTACATTAAATAGTGCTAGCGTCTCCGCGGCAATGGGCGGGGAGGAAAGGCGTTGAGCACCCCCCGCGAGGAACTGCGGCGCCTGCTGGAAGAGCGCGAACGGGGAGCCCGGGAGACGCGGGGGCGCCTCGAAGCCGGGGTGCTGCTGGGAGCGGCGCAACGGGGCTACGCGCGCCTGACGGTGCAGGCAGTCCTGAACCTGACGGGGGTGAACCGCAACCGCTTCTATCGCGAGTTCAAGAGCCTGTCGCAGTGCTATGCCGCCGCCTACGGGCGCGAGATCGACCTCGTCAGCGAACGCATGCTGGGGGACTGCGAGGATGGCTGGGAGAGAGGACTCGACAAGGCGCTGGCGGTGCTCCACGAGCTCGTCCTCGACCGGCCGCTGCTGGCACGGGCGCTGTTCATCGAGGTGCACGTCGCCGGCGAACCGGCGCTCGCGAAAAGACGGGAAGTATGGGAGCGCCTCTCCCACGCCCTTGACGGGGCGCGCCGCGAGACCTCGAAGTCTCGCCACTCTCCACCTCCATTGACTGCGCTGTTCATCTTAAGCGCTGCAGAGGCAGCTGTGGCAGGCTGCCTGCTCGGCCGGGGTGACGATTTCTCCAAGACCCTGCAGGCGCTGCAGGAACTGATCGTTGAGCTCTATCTCGGCTAGCCTCGCTACACCCCGAGATTGCTCCTCGAATAGGGAGGGCCGAAGCCGGTGGGGACCGGCCTCGGCCAGTGCGGATTCCTGCAGGGAGCAGGCTGTTCCGCGGGGATCGCCGGCGACCGTGGTCAGCCGGCCAGGGAACGCCCGACTCGGCAATTGAAACGGGCAAGACGCAGTATAGAGGATGACGTTTCTAAATCAAAGGTTGACTGTACCACCTGCGGGTGACCCTGAGTCGATCGGCCCAAGGCCGTCAGCTTTGGCCGCACGAGGACCCGTGCGTCAAAGGGTATGCCGCACGGGTCGCTCGCTGTACCCAACGGGTACCTCGGGGAAGGGACCCGGCCCGGCGGGGATAGGGAATCGCCGGGCGTTTTGGGAGGGGGCCAAACGATCCAGTCAGGGAACTGGACCGAGCGCATCTTAGAGGATTGCGTCTCTAAATAGCAACTCTCTGAGAGAATTCCTCTCGTGGCCTTGGTGATCCGTGATCTTCCACGCGAGTACGTGCTCGCGACTCAACGGCGGCGCGGCGTCGAGGCCGTGGCCGAGATCGTCCACGAATTCGGGATCGAGGCGGTCACGATCGAGGGGGTCTGCCGATTGGCGCGGATGGCGAGAGCCACCTATTACGCCCTCTTCGAAAGGGCCCCCGGCTGCCTGCGATACCCGTTCGCCGAGGCCTACCGGGAGGTCGTGGGACCGGTGGCGGGGGCGAGCGTCGACGGAGAAGGGCTCCGGCCCATCGACGACGCGATCAACCAGCTCTATTCCGGAGTGGCAAATCAGGCACTGCTCGCCGAACTCTGCTTGGCCCACTGCCACGGCGCTTCCCAGCAGGCGGGCCGGCAACCACTTCGAGGCGGCGGTGGATGGCTTCGCAAGCCTGCTGAGGGCGACATGGACGCAGGACGACAGACATGCGACCTCCCCAATCGACGAGTACCTGGCGCGAGCGATCGTCTCGCTGGCGGCGTCGCGTGCCCTGCAGGGAGAGACGGGTCAGATCCTTGCCGAGGTAGGTGCGATGGCGAGCCTCATCGTCGGGGTCTATCCGGCGTTCGAGGAAGAACCGAGGCGGACGTGAGAGCCAGACTGAACACCGGGAACCCTTTTCGACGCTTCGGCCATATAAGAGCGATGGGCGCACTGAGAACCGCGACGAGGTCGGTCAGCGATGGGGTGCTGTGGGCGCAGGCCCGCGGCGGCGACGCCGAGGCTTTCGGCTTGATCTATGCACGCCATGCTCGCGCCGTGCAGGACTATTGCCTCTGGCGGACAGCCGATCCACAGGCAGCAGAGGACGCCGTGGCCACCGTCTTTCTGGAGGCTTGGCGGCGCCGAGAGCGACTGGATCTGCAGACGGACTCGGCAGCGGCGCTGCTGCTCGGGATCGCAAACAACGTCGTCCGGGGCCACTGGCGCAACTCCCGCCGCCATCGCCAGGCGCTGACGCGGCTGCGGGCGGAGGCGCCGATCGAGGGGAGCGAACCCGAGTCTGCGGTGATCGCGCGGATCGACGCCCTTCGTCATATCCGCCAGAGACGGGAGGCATTCAGATCTCTGCCGCGGCGCGAGCGCGAGGTTCTCGCCCTGATCGCGGATCAGGACCTCAGCTACGGAGAGACCGCGAGCGCACTGGGCGTTCCGGTCGGTACCGTGCGCTCGCGGCTCTCCAGAGCTCGTCGTCGCCTTCGCAGCACCGACTTCGCGCCGCTTCCATGACCACTCGACCGCTAATGGAGCCCGATGAGGAAGATCGCGCCGTGCAGGTGGCGCTCCTGCACCACGTGCTCGACGAACATCCAGCTCTCCTCAGTCGAGCCGATCTCGTCCGCGAACTTTCAAGCGATTCGGGTGATTGGACACAGCGCGATGCCGTCGAACGCGCTGTGTCCGAGCTGGTCAAACAGGGGCTACTCCGCTACCTCGACGACTACGTCTTGCCTACTCGAGCGGCGCTGCATGGCCGCTTGCTGGGCGGGCTATGATCGCACCCAGGAGGTCGGCGGTTCGAATCCGCCTAGCTCCATGCAGTCAATTCGCCCCGGGGCCTCCGGCGCCCTTGCCTGCGCGGCGAGTCGCTGAAGTCGACCGAAGAAGTCCTCAGACGACAGGTCTACCAGTGGAGTTCCTCCAGTGTCTCGTCGATCGCTCTCTGCGCTTCTCGGCGAAGGGCGAAAGACGACTTCCCTCCGTGCCACACGGGCTTGGCGTAGCGGGCCTTGCCGTCCAGGTCGAGGTAGCGAGGCAACCCAGACGACGCGGCCGCTCGGATAGGTCCGCTTGTAAGGGGTCTGGCGCGGAAGTCTCCGCGTAGGCCCGCTGCTTCCGACTGGCGTCGCCGATCGCCGCGCTCTGGCCCTACTGGTCTCTTGAATATCTCCCTACACGTAGCAGACCGTCGCGACGCCCCAACGGCGTCGGTCACCACTCGAACCACAAACGTGCCCTCCGGTCCGCTTGGTTCCAGGTGGTGCCGCTCCGCACCATCGCCTGACTGCTACGTGTTTGTGTGACACGACCCCTGTTTTCTGAGGGTCGGGAGAGAAGAAACGGCTTGAAATAGCCAATCAGGAATGCGCCCGACGGGAGTCGAACCCGCGACCTTCGGCTTGAAAGGACGAGGGGCGTTGGCTTGAGGTGCGGGATTGCGGCGGTGATGTGACCCGAATGCGACCCCTACTCAGGGCACGCGGACGTCAACCAGGTCGTCAATCAACTTGAAGTCGTCGGCGTTCAGGGTAAGCAGCGGCACGCCGTGGACATTCGCGGTCGCGGCAATCGCCAGGTCGAAGGCGCGGCGCCGGGGCTGGCCGCCACGCTGCGCCACGGCTGCATAAAGGCGACCGCATTCGCGTGCTGCTGCCGCCTCGAAGGGCAGCGGGTCAAAGCTCTCCTCAATCGCGGTGAGCCGGCGCAGGCGCACAGCCCGGACCTCCTCATCCGCCGCGACCAAGACACCGAAGTGAAGCTCGGTGAGCGAGACGACGCTGACCGCGACATCGTCGCCGGGATCCTCGCTGCCGCGAATGAGGACCGACGTGTCAAGCAGGGCCGGCACCGAACCGCTACTGCGCCCAGGGGTCCTGGAGCTCGCCGCCCACCTTCTCGATGTCGGCTTCGAGGGTCGGGTCGGCGGGTGCCCTCCAGAGCTCAGTGAGCTGTGAGCTCGGCACCCAGCGCCGGCCCTTAGCCGGCCCCAGGGATGCGACCGGCCGCCCAGAAACGGTAATCGTCAACTCCTCTCCCGCTTCGGCGCGACGCAGCACCTCGGCAACGTTGTTGCGCAGTTCTTTCTGGGGAATCGTCGCCACATGCACACGGTAGCAGTTCTGCTACCGGCAAGCGCCAGGCGATCCTCAGGAAGCTGCAACAGCTTCCAGAGGACGAGGGGCGTTGGCGTGGGGAGCGGAATCGCTGCGCCGATGTGACCGAAATGGGACTCCGGCCGCGAAAGATCAGTGGTCTTCGGCGGTGACGCAGATGCTCCGTCCGCTCACTCGATGCCAAGCTCGCGCTTGACCTCGTCGAGTGAGACGGGAGGAACGCCCTTCGCTATTTCATCAAGGGCCTCCTGAACTGCGGCTTCCTCCTCGACTGAAATCTCCTCGTCCTCAGGAGGAGCTTCTTCAAGACAGCGAATGAGGAGATCGTCCGAGCGCATCTAAGTCATGAGACTCAGACAGCGGCCAGCGCGGGCGCAAGGTCATCAGCGCTCGCTTTGACCGACTCCGGAATCGTCACCCGCAATTCGCCCTCGCGATCAAGGATGCGCTGGGCGCCGAGAACGGTCAGACCGACGATGTGCTGGCTGCCTGGCGCGTAGCGCAGGACATGGCCCTCAGGGGTCTCCTCCCCCTCCGCCTCCTGCGGCTCGCCTACGTGCAAATAGAGCACGTCATTCTCGGCGTCGTAGTCGGCGTGGTCGAAGACAACCGGGCCGATTCTGATGTTCACTTGCTCCATGCTCGCGGGTCCTTCCGGTTGCCGAACGCGGAGATAACCCGCGCCGGTTCCTGTTCATAGCTTACGACCACCAGCAACCAGCGACTAGGGCCAGCTCCGCGCAGGTAGTGGCGGCGACGGTCCTCGTAGACCGGATCGGGAAGAACGCGATCAGGCTCAGCGATGGCTCTCAGCACATCGGCAAGATGCGAAGCAAGCTCGGGATGGTCCCGCAGGATCTTGCCCCGCCAAAGCGCTTCGGACACGACGACCCGCACGCCCCTGGGGTCCCTCGCCTCTCCAACTGGATCTCCCATCATCGCCGACAGAGTTTCAGATGCCGCCTACTGTCGACAGGGTTCACTCGCATCTCCACGACGGCTGGAATCTGGGGCTTCCGGTTTCGTGAACAATGCCCAGACTTGACATCGACCGTGGCGCTTGAACATCCACATTCAAACGGTCGTCGCCGAAGGGGGCATCGACTTAAAGGTGAAGCCATAGCGTTCTCCCCTCCTCCGGTATGCGTCGGCACCACCCTCCAGGAGCGCACAGACCTGGTCCCGGGTATCGGGACGGTCGACTGCTCCTACTCCATAGGGATGGCCGTGGTCATCCTCCACACGCATCGGGATCACCAGCTCGGAATCGCCGAGAACAACCAGATTCGGGCTATGCGTCGCGATGACTACCTGCCTACGCTCCTTCGCCGCCTCAAGGTGTCTTACGACAGCACTCGCAATGTATTGCCCGTCCAAGTGGTCCTCGGGCTGATCCAAGATCAGCGGGTCGCTCTGCTCGGCGCAGAGGAGAAGGCTCAGCAGGACCGACCGCTGCTGCCCAGCTGATAGGTGATCGAAAGGCTGCGGCTTAGGAGACTGTGGGCGTTGCACCTCGACTCGCGGCCGGTCCTCAAGGCGCATCGTCTGCAAAGCGAAAATGATGTCCCACTTCCGGATCGACTTGAGAGTCTCAAGTTCGAATGGTCTCGAGCCATCGTCCTCGGAGATTTCTGCCAGCTTGGCAGGATCGTTCAGCAGAAGCTCGGCAAACCGACCCGGGCTGATCAATTCAGCGATACGAGAAACACGTGGCTCCCGAAAGGAGAAGCTCTTCGAGAGCCAGGACCGCCACACCCCGTTGATCCCTTCGCGGTCGAAGATGACATGGATACGGAGATCTTCTGCGCGCTCATTCGCTGCGCTTGCGACTTGTCCGACTTTTAGCTTCCTCGTCTCATAGAGCCTGGCTCGCAACTGCTCAAGCTCCGACAGCAACTCACCCCGCCTCTTAACCGCCTCCTGATGTTCTTTGCGCTTGTCTCGAAGCTCGGTTAGCTGAGAGCGAAGGCTGTCAAGGCGTTTTGAGATCGCAAGTACGGCATCAGCCTGGATCTCAAGTCCTCGCTCTTTCAACTCAGCCCGTTTTGCTGCAAGCCGAGTCTCTAATTCTTCTTGCCTAGCCTGCCAAGCAGCAATTTGATCCAGCACCGATTGAGCTGCTGCTGCTTCCTCAGTTCGGGCGCGATCTACGATCTTGGTCCGCTCGCTATGAAAGGTGGCAAGACGAGCACGCAAACCGCTATCCCCCTCTACAAACTCCTTCACTGGCCCCTGCTCAAGGTCCACGCCAAACTCAAGGGCCAGGGCATCGAGATCGATCTGCTGTCCCAAGGAGCGGTCGGTGGTAAGCGTCGCGAACAGCGTCCTTATCCGTGCAAGCAGTGGTTTTTGGGCACTAAGCAGGACCGCATAGCGCGCAATCTCCTCAATCCGCCCCTCTTGAGCCGCTTTTAGTGATCCTTCCTGCTGTTTCTGCTGTCCCTCCAGTGCTTGGATTCGCTCCTCAGTCCCAGCCGTCCGAGTTACGTCGGATCCGTTATCCGCAAGCTGACTTAGAAGCTCCTCTTCCCGCTCCTCGAACTCGTGTTTGACGATGAACCCATCGAGAAAGGCCAACAACTTCTCGGGTTCTGCTCGATATCCCCGAGCAAGGCGTCCTGACTCATCCTGACCAAGGTCGGCAAGACGCAGTCGAACTGGCGTGCCGTCTAACGCAACCGGCTGTTTTCCGCGCTCGCGGACGGCCACTCGTTCACTTCCCGCCTTATCGATGAAGGCCACCGTGGTTTTGGTCGGCATCCGCTCCGGATCGTCTGGATCTTCGCCCTCCGGCGGACTGGCCCCAAGTGCCGCACAGACGGCAAGCAGGGCGGTCGACTTACCTGAACCGCGGCCACCTACCAGGCAGTTGAGGTTCGGTGAGAACTCAAGGGTCACTCCATCCAGGAATCCGCCCTCGAAGCTTGCACGGAGCAGCCGTGGGTACGACGCAGGAAGAGTGACCTCAGCCTTGCAGCGTGCCTTGGGGTTGAGCTGAACTGCATTGCGAATGGCTGCGAAGTTTGGATCGTCCAGGCGCAGACGAGTCAGCGTTCGTGACGCCCTATCACGGCCCACTACCTCCGGCGAATGCGCGTCGGATGACATGAGTCGCGCCAAACCGCGCTCTGCAAGCTCATGGTTACGCTGACGCGCCTTCCACGCTTCCTTGCGTCCAAGATCTTCATCCTCTGCCGTAAACCAGGTGAGTAAAGCCTCTCTGGTCGCGAACTCCAGTCCGGCCAAGCCAGGGTTTGAAAGGAGATCAGCTAACTCGCCGGCGCTCAGTTGCCCACCGATGCCCTTCGACGCATCAACGTGGGCAGGAATGCCCAAACCGCCCCGGCGTCCAATCTCGTCAACTAGATCGATCATTGACCGCTCTGACCGTCTCTCGGTATCGGAAAGAGACTTCAGATTCAAATTCTCGGTGGTAGCAAGTGCTTCGAGCTCACTCAGCTGGTCGGGGTCAAAGAGCGCGAGCAGGTGGCCGTCGCGGGTTGAGATCTCGATACCTGGAATGACCTGTACACCAGTATTCTCGGCAGCGGCCATCATCGGGGCCACAAACGCAGTCGTGTTGTGGTCAGTCACGGCAAGTACGCCGATTTCGTTAGCTCGTGCTGCCTCAATGTAGGCAGAGAAATCGGGGTCCGGTCGCGGGTCGGAATCCGGATAGGTATGGACGTGCAAGTCAGCCCGAATGAAGAAGGCACCCTTGCTGGCTTCGATCTGCGTCATCGACTTCGCTGCCTCCCCTTATCTTCTTTAGATGCTCCCCTTGCCACATACGCCTCTCATCCCGCCGGATCGCGCCGGTGACAGTAACGGCCGCGCAGCGATGCTTCAAGGCTATGCGGAAGAGATCAGCCAATTGCGCCGCGAATAGCGTTGAAACTCACACCCACCGCGTGCGTGTACCGCGCCAGCATCGTCTCAACCCGGTGCCCCGCGATCTCGGCCAGGTCCGCGTCGTTGACGCCGGCAGCTCGCAGATGCGTGACGTAGCTGTGGCGGCACTCGTGGGGGCGGATGTCTAGGCCGGAGGCTTCCTGGGCAGGCTTCCAAAGATCGCGGTAGAAGTTGCGCTCCCGCCACATGCGTCCGGTGGGGGTCGTGAATAGCAGCTCGTCCTCGTCGCCGTTGAGCTGGATCTGCGCCTCCAGCATCCATGCGAGGGTCGCGGGGACGGGGACGATGCGCCCCGCATCCGGCTCGCCGTGGTCGGTCTTGGTGCCTTCGAGGATCACGCCCTCATGGGCGGTGCGGCGCACCTGCAAGGTCTCGCCGTCGAAGTCCTCTCGCCGCAGCGGCAAGACCTCCCCTAGCCGCAGGCCGCAATCGGTGAAGACGCGGACCATCGCCTCATAGCGACCCGCCGCCTTTGCGAAGCGGTGCATTTCCTCAAACGTGAAGACGCGGATCGGGCGGGGCTTCTTCTTCGCTCTCGGATCATTGGCCCTGATCCTCACCCCCTTGAACGGGTTGAGGTCGCAGACTTCGTCGGTGATCGCGTCCTCGGCCATCGCCGAGAGCGCACGGAGGATGCCGACCGCCCCGGTGGTGGCTCGGCCTTCGACCCGCAGCATGTGGTCGACCAAGGCGAGAGCGTGGCGGCGGCGCAGCTCGCGCAGCGGCCAGTCCTTCAACGGGACGCCCTCGATCACGACCTCGGCCACGCGGCCGATCCGATGCTCGTTCGTTGCGTTGGTCCGCTCCGAGCGCGGGTGCCGCTCGGTCCAAGTGGCGAAGTAGTCGCCGAGCGTGTCGGGGCGATCAGAGCGGCCGTAAGCCTCGTCTATGGCTTTCTGCGCTTCGCCTTTCCTAGCGAAAGTGCCTTTGCCTCGGTTCCACGATGGTTTGGCGATATGGCGGCGGCCGTCGCGGCCGGTGTAGCGGGCGACCCAGACCACCCCGCCGGAAGGGTTGCGGCGCTTGACCGGAGTGTCGCGCCTCACGATGCCTCGTCCCTGTGGCGGGCGAGGAAGTCCTCGACGTCGGCGGGGTCGATCCTCCGGGCCGCTCCGAGCTTGTAGCTGGGGGGTTCGCCGCGCCTGATCCAGTTGCGGATCGTTCGATCCGAGACCGCTAGAAACTCGGCGAGGGTCCGCTCGGTAAAGAAACTGGAAGAGGGCGCTTTCCGCTCCATGCCATCCATATGCCTTCTGGGCTCCGGCTGGTCCGGCCTATTCGTCCACGTGCCCCTGGCGACCACTTCGCGGAGGGCGTCCGCACCTGCCGACCGCGCGGCGAAGCCGCGCCACAATCGGCGGGTGGGGACGCCCGACCGAAGGTCAAGGCCGAGAGCATCCGTCCCAGGCACGAAAAGCGAGCCCCTGTTCGGGTCGCTCCTATGTCAAGCAACACCCCTGAGAACCAACGGGTTGCTGGAGGTATTGATTGAGAAAAAGGAGAAGAACAACCAGCCTCAGGCGCGAGGAGCAGAGTGGAGCAGGTCCGAGTAGCTCTCGCTCAGGAGATCC
>JBQCHH010000038.1:0-4244 GCA_051954855.1 Solirubrobacterales bacterium
TCGGCGGCAAGAGGAGCCTGATCGAAAACCACGCCGACCTCTGCCGGGGCATCCACCGGGCGAGGGTGGTGTTCAAGGCGCAGAACGGGCGGGTCTCCAGGCAGGGGCCGGTGATCGGGACGGGGTGCGGGGGGAAGTAGGCCACGAATAGTCCGCCGCCGGCCGGTAGCGTCGCGGCGTGCTTCGTCTCGCCCTTCTCCGGTCGCCTGACCGGCCACTTCGGCGCCCGCCGCCTGATGAGCGGGGGGATGCTCTGCGTCGTCCTCGGGCTCCTCGTCCTCACCCGGATCACCGCCGACAGCTCCTACGCGCTGCTCCTCGCCGGCTACCTGCTGTTCGGGATCGCCCTCGGCCTCGTCTACGCGCCGATGTCGACCGCGGCGATGGCGGCGATGCCGCCGCAAGCCGGCATCGCCTCCGGCGTCTTGGCGATGGACCGCGTCCTCGCCGTCGCCCTCGCCGCCACCGGCGCCCTTTTCCACGCCCTGCTCGGCGACGGCCACTCCTTCGCCGTCGCCATCGGCCGACGCCACCTGGGTAGCGGTGGCCCTCTGCGCCGTCGGCACCGTCCTCACCTGGCTCTACGTCCGCGACGCAGCCCAGCCTCCGGAAGGCGCCCCGCCCCCCTACCGCTCAAGCTCTCCTGCTTGACAAATGCCATTCCGACCTGTCCACTCGGATTGAGCCAGACCGCATTCCAGAGCGCTTTCTGCCATTCTCTAGGAGATGCCTTCGTTGTCCGGGGATGAGCTCCAAGAGCTTTCGGAACGTCAAGACCCCCGGCTACTCAGAGCCCTCGACGTAGTCGCCCCCGGCGGCGCTCTGCGCGAGGGAATCGACAACATCGTCCACTCGCGGACGGGCGGCCTGCTGGTCGTCGGCGACCTCGACGACATCTCCCACCTGCTCTCGGGCGGAATCAAGCTCGACGTCGACTACACGCCGGCGATGCTCTACCAGGTGGCGAAGATGGACGGCGCCATCGTCCTCAACGGGGAGGCGACCAAGATCGCCTGGGCCAACGTCCAGCTGATGCCGGACCCGACGATCCTCAGCTCGGAGACCGGCACCCGCCACCGCACTGCCGAGCGCGTCTCCAAGCAGACGACCGCGCTGGTGGTGGCGATCTCGCAGCGACGCGACGTCGTCTCCCTCTACGTCGAGGGCACCAAGTACATCCTCCAGGACATCCCGGCGGTGCTCGCCAAGGCCAACCAGGGCCTGGCCACGCTGGAGAAGTACCGCGAGCGGCTCGACCAGGTCTCCGCCCGACTGACTCAGTTCGAGTTCGAGGGCGGCGGCGTCCTCCACGACGCCTTGTCGGTGCTGCAGCGGGCCGAGCTGGTGACCCGGATGGCGGTCGAGGTCGAGCGCTACATCGTCGAGCTCGGCACCGAGGGCCGGCTGATCGAGATGCAGCTGGAGGAGACGATGGTCGGCGTCGCCGCCGACAAGACCGCCTTGATCCGCGACTACTCGGTCGAGGATTCCGAGCAGAACCTGACCGCGGTTCTGCAGGCGCTGGGCCGGATGCCCCACCAGGACGTGCTCGACTTCGGTCGCCTCGCCGAGCTGCTCGGCTACGACCGCAAGGTCAACACCCTGGACTTCCCGGTCGCGCCGCGCGGATACCGGGTGTTGGGCCGGGTCCCGCGCATTCCCAAGCTTGTCGTCCAAAAGATCACCCAGGAGCTGGGCGGGCTGGACGAGGTCCTCAGGGCCTCCGACGAAGAGCTCGCCGCCGTCGACGGAGTCGGGCCCGGCCGGGCCAAGGACATCCGCGAGGGCCTGCGGCGGCTCCAAGAGGTCGATCTGGTCGACCGTTACTTGCAGAGCTGACGGCACTGGGCCGTCGTACAACGAAAGGAGTCACCGATTTCCGAGCTAGACGAGGCCACCGTAGAGGCCGTCTTCGAGGAGGACGTGGAATACGTCTGCGACTTCGAGGAGGGCGACAAGGTTGTCTACCCGCATCACGGCGCGGGCCTGGTGATGACCAAAGAGACGCGCGAGCTGATGGGGGAGGAACGCGAGTACCTCACGATCAAGATCCTCCACAACGACCTGACGGTGATGGTTCCCTGCGAAAACGCCGGCAAAGCAGGTCTGCGTCGCGTTATCGACGAGGAAGAAATCAAGAAAGTTACAAACGTCCTCACCGACGACGTCTCCGAGATGCCGAAGAACTGGAACCGGCGTTTCAAGTACAACCGCGAGAAGATCAAGACCGGCGACGTCTTCGAGCTCGCCGAGGTCGTCCGCAACCTCGCCATCCGCGAGATGGAAAAGGGCCTCTCCACGGGCGAGAAGCAGATGTACACCCGGGCGAAGAAGATCCTCGCCTCCGAGTTCATGTACGCGCTCGACAAGGATGAGGAGGGCGCGGAGCAATACCTCGACGGCCTCCTGGAGGAGCGCTTCGCCGCCACCGCGGCCTGATCACGCTGCGGTAACCGCCGTCATCGCGGCCGCCGGCTCCGGGGAGCGACTCGGAGCCGGCGGCCCGAAGGCCTTCGTGCCCGTCGCTGGGAGGCCGATGATCGAGTGGTCGCTCGACGCCTTCCGGACGTGCGACTGCGTGCGCTCGATCGTCGTCGCCGCGCCGCCCGGCCACGTCGGCGATCTGGCGGGGCACGACCTCGCCGTCGTCCCCGGCGGCGCGACCAGGGCGCAGTCGGTCTCCAATGCGCTGGAGGCGGTGGGGACCGGCTACGTCGCCATCCACGACGCGGCGCGGCCGCTGCTGACGCCGGCGCTGGTCGAAGCCCTGGTCGCCGACCTCGACGCCAACCCCGAGGCCGCCGGCGTGATCGCCGCCGCCCCCGTCACCGACACGATCAAGCGCGCCACCCCATCGCGTGGTTCCTTACGCACGCATATGGTGCGAAAGGAACCACGAGTCGTGGAGAGGACTGAGGATCGGTCGCGGTTGTGGCGGGCTCAGACGCCACAGGTGTTCCGCACCGAGGCATTGCGGGAGGCGCTGGCGGGGACGGAGCGGCCGGAAGAGGCGACGGATGAGGCGATGCTGGTCGAGGCGGCGGGGGGGACCGTCCTTATCCATCCCGTCGCCGAGCAGAACCTGAAGGTGACGACGCCGCTCGACCTGCGAGTTGCCGAGCTGCTACTCGCCGAGCGCAGTCAGTCGCGCAGCAGCACGTAGACCAGCACCGCGGCGAAGCAGAGCTGGGCGACGCCGAAGGCGGTGCCGAGGTTTTTCGCGCCGAGGAGCAGGGCGATCGCGGTGGCGCCGGCAAAGGCGGCGAGGAGAAGCAGGAGCGCGCGACCCATCGCGCGGCAGTCTAAGCGTGCGGTCGCCGAAACCGCACTTGTCCTAGGCTCGTTCTCGTGCTGACCGACTATCACCTGCACCTGCGCCCCGACGAGGAGGGGAGCACATTCGAGCGCTACTTCACCGCCGAGAACATCGAGCGCTACCTCGCCACCGCTGAGGCGGCCGGGATCGAGGAGCTCGGCGTCTCCGAGCACGTCTACCGCTTCCGTCAGGCGCTCGACCTCTGGCGCCACCCGCTCTGGGTCGAAAACGCCGTCGACGACCTCGACGCCTACTGCGAGTTCGTCCGCGCCACGCCGCTGCGGCTCGGGATCGAGTGCGACTACGTACCCGGCGCCGAGGAGCGGATCGAGACCCTGCTCGGCGCCCGCGACTTCGACTACGTGGTCGGCTCGGTCCACTTCGTCGGCGAGGGCGACGCCGCCGTCGACCACGAGGGCTTCGACGTCTGGGAGGGCGACGGCGACGCTGACGAGATTTGGCGCCGCTATTTCGAGGCGCTCGCCGCCTGCGCCCGCTCCGGCCTCTTCGACATCCTCGCCCACCCGGACCTGGTCAAGGTCTGGGGCCGCGCCCGGCCGCTGCCGGACCGCGACCTGCGCGCCTTCTACGAGCCCGCGGTCGAGGCGATCGCCGAGAGCGGGATCGCGGTCGAGATCTCCACCGCCGGCCTGCGCAAGCCGGTCGGCGAGCTCTACCCCTCGCGCCGGTTCGCCGACATGTGCGTCGAAGCCGGCGCCCCCTTCGCGCTCTCCTCCGACGCGCATCTCCCGGAGCAGGTCGGGTACCAGTACGAGCGGGCCTTGGAATTCCTCGACGAGATCGGAGTGGGGGAGATATGCGTCTTCGAGCAGCGCCAGCGCAGCCTCGCTCCGCTCGGGAGCCGCGTCCCCTGACCGTGGTCGGCCTCGGCTACGACAGCCACCGCTTCGCCCCCGGCCGCCGCCGC
>JBQCHH010000039.1:0-13626 GCA_051954855.1 Solirubrobacterales bacterium
GCCGCGCTCGCCGAGCGCCCCCTGGACGGGGGGGTGGCGGCCCACCGAGACCCCGCGGGCGACCAGAACACCCACCACCCCCCCAACGGCATCAACTTGCCGGCCGGCCAGCCCGGAAAGTTGATGCAGTTCGGGCGAGAGGGCGGTGCTGATCGCCTGGCGCGTCGCCTCGGCGTCGTCGGGGAGGTGGGCGACGTGGGCCGGCGCGGCTCCGGCTTCACGCACCAGCGCGGTCACGGCGTAAGTGTTGGAGTCGTGGATCTGGCCTGGGCCGAGTGGCTCGCCCGGCGGGACGAGCTCATCGCCGCTGCCGAGGATCGCCACTCGCGGGCGCACAGCGCACTCGACCCGCGCCACCCCGGCCGCGGCCAGCACCGCGACCTCCGCCGCTCCGATCGTCTGACCGGGACCGATCAGCGTCTGCCCCGCCTCGGCGTCCTCGCCGGCGCGGCGGACGTTCTCTCCCACCGCCACCGGCCGGCCCGGCAGCAGGTGGCCGTCCTCCTCGGCGGCGTCCTCGATCGGCAGCACCGCATCGGCGCCTTCGGGAACCATCCCCCCGGTCGAGATCCAGATCGCCTCGCCGGGACCGACGGCCGCCTCGGCCGGGTGTCCCGCGCGCGACTCGCCGACCAGGCGCAGCCGCGGCAACCCGCCTTCGGCATCCGCACTGCGCAACGCGTAGCCGTCCATCGCCGAGTTGTCGAAGGGCTGGATCGCGACGGCGCTCTTGACCTCGGCCGCCGTCACCCGGCCGAGGCACTCTTCCAGCGCGACCGGCTCGCTCGGCACCGGCGCCACTTCACTCAGCACGACCTCCCGCGCCGCCTCCGGCGCCAACGCTGCCTTCACGGGCGGTGCGCGGTCGGCGTGCCGCGCAGGAGCGAGACCGCGTGCGGCAGCGCCGGCGCGAGAGCGGCGGCGGTCTCGGCGATCGCCTTCGGGTTGCCGGGGAAGTTGACGACGACCGTGGCGCCGCGGATGCCGGCGACGGCGCGAGAAAGCATCCAGTGCGGGGTGTGCTCGGCCGAGGCTGCGCGCATCGCCTCGGCTATACCCGGCGCCCGCCGCTCCAGCACCGCCTCGGTCGCCTCGGGGGTGACGTCGGAGGCGCCGAAGCCGGTGCCGCCGGTGGTCAGGACCAGGTCGCACTGCCCCCCGTCCGCCCAGCGCCGCAGGCAGGCTTCGATCTCCTCGCGGTCGTCGGGAAGCAGCTCGCGCCCCACCAGCATCCCCCCCATCTCTTCGACGAAATCCGCCAGCGCCTCGCCGGACTCGTCGGCGCCCCCGTTCTCCGCCCGCGAGGTGCTGACGGTGATTACCACCGCCCGCAGCGGCGGCCCCTCACTCGGCGCGCCAGTCATTCTTGCCGCCGCTCTTCTCCAGCAGGCGCAGGCCGTCGATCACGACCCCGCGCTCCAGTCCCTTGACCATGTCGTAGAGGGTCAGCGCCGCCACCGAGCAGGCCGTCATCGCCTCCATCTCGACCCCGGTGCCGGCGGTGGTCGCGGCCTCGGCCTCGATCCGCGCCTCGCCGCTCTCGCCGTCGACCTCGATCGCCACGTCCACGTGCGACAGCGGCAGCTGGTGCGCCAGCGGGATCAGGTCCCAGGTCCGCTTCGCCGCCTGGATCCCGGCCAGCCGCGCGGTCCCGACCACGTCGCCCTTCGGCGCGTCGCCGGCCAGCACCTTCGCCGCCGTCTGTGGCGACATCCGCACCGCCACCTCCGCTCGCGCGTGGCGGCGGGTCGCCGGCTTCGCACCGACGTCGACCATCCGCGCGCTGCCGCTCTCGTCGAGGTGGGTCAGGCTGCCTGAGCCGCCGTCCTCGGCAGGGGTCGTCATGAGCCTAGGATAAGCCGATGCTGCTGCAGGTACGCCTCTTCGCGGTCCTGCGCGAGCGGGCCGGACGGGACAGCCTCGAGATCGAGCTGACGGAGGGAGCGACCGTGGCCGACGCGCTGCGCGCGCTGGCCGCCGCGAGCGAGCCGCTGGGCGAAGCGCTGGAGGCGATGCCGGTGGTGATGGCGGTCAACCGCGCCTACGCCGGCGAGGAGGAGACGCTCTCGCCAGACGACGAGCTCGCCCTGATCCCGCCGGTCAGCGGCGGCGAGGGGTCGCGGCCGCACGTCCGCGTCGGCCCCGAGCCGCTCTCCGCCGACGCGCTGGTCAAGGTCGTCGCCACCTCCCACACCGGCGCCATCGTCACCTTCCAGGGGACGACCCGCGACGTCGAGCGCCTCGACTACGAGGCCTACGAGCCGATGGCAAGCGAGCGGATCGCCGCGATCCTCACCGAGGTCGCCGCCGGCCACGAAGTCGAGGGGATCGCCGCCGAGCACCGCACCGGGCCCGTCCCCCGCGGCGAGCCCAGCGTCGTCGTCGCAGCCGCCGCCGCCCACCGCGACCCCGCCTTCGCCGCCGCCAGCGAAGCAATCGACCGCATCAAGGCCGAGGCCCCGATCTGGAAGCGCGAGGTTTCGGGCGACCGCGCCGAGTGGGTCGAGGGAAGCAACCCCCCCACGAATTAACCTTGCAAATCTGAAACTGAGATTTCAGGATTGCAAGGATCCAGCTGATGCACCGAAAAGCATCATCCGCCTAACCCTCGGCCAGATGACTCGGTCCACTCGGCCTCGGGAATCAGGGCTGGAGGGAAGCGCGCCCTCCAGGCCCCGGTCGAAGTCCCGGTGTTGGGCCAGCTGGAGAAGCTGCTCGCCGATGTAGATCTGCAATGGACCTGGCGCAACTGCTACGTCCTCCACCAGCTCCTCGCGTCCGTCGATCAGCGTGAGCAGATCGCTGAAGTCGCGGCTCCCCAGAAAGTCGCTTCTCCCTCGGGTGGCAAACGCCTCCAGCTTCGTCCCCAGAAGGAATGCCGGCGGAATCGCCCTGATCTTCCTGCCCGATGACAGCGAAGCATCGACCGCGTGAGCAAAGGCCTCTTTCTGCCAGCGATTCTCGAACCCCAGAATCGAAGCCTCGGTCGGCATCACGTCGAGGATCAATTCAGATTCAGGATGCCTGAAGCGGCAAATCACCCGGCTCTGATCGTCATTTTGGAAGCCAGCGCGGCGAATCTTCTCTTCGAAGCGGTAGTACTCGGATCTGGTCGTGACCTCAACGATCACATCGACATCCGTCGTGGGTCGAAATTCCGGCGCCGCCTCGTCAGTGATCCACAGCTCGACCGTGGCACCTCCGACGAAGACGATTTCGTCCAGCAAGTGAGTCAAGCGCTCGATCGACTCTTCGAGCAACTTCAGGTTCTCGGGATTCATCACGAAAGGCGCCTGTTCAGCTCTTCAGTGGCGATGTTTCGTTCGCGCGCGGCTCCGACTCTGATCGCATCAAAAAGCGCGAGCAATTCCCATAGACCTTGATCTCGGCGCACAGCGTCGTTCACCGCCGAGTGCAAGGGCTCCAGGGCGATGCCGCGAACCGTGCCCTCAGGGTCGGCCCATACAGGGGCGTTGCTTCCGGACGAGACGATCTGATCTGCGATCGGCGGAGCGGCCCACGCGGTGGGAAGTCCTCGCGCTTCTCCATGCCATTTCGGCGGGAACACGTAGCGTGCTCCGTGGATCAGGAACTCCCGTAAAGCAGGGTAGTTCACCACGCGACGGCGATAGTCGTACAGACCCGCTTCGGCTGCCCGCTGCACACTCCTATGAACACTCGAGGAGCCGAGGTTCAGCTCATGCGCGACGCTGTCAAAGGTCCAGGAAGGATGGTTCCCAGAGAGCTTCAACAGCACAAGGAGATCTTGAGATTTCAGCACCCCTTCAAAATAGCGAATCTTTATCCCATATCCCAGAACCCGGGATATGGGATAGTTTCTTGCAGCTCTAGCTTGACGTCGGGAAATTCAGAGAGCTGGCGTCGCCTGGGCCGGCGTTGGTCTCCGGCCAGCGGCTGGTGATTGCCTTGGCGCGGGTGTAGAAGCGGACGCCCTCGGGGCCGTGGATGTGGTGGTCGCCGAAGAGGGAGTCCTTCCAGCCGCCGAAGGAGTAGAAGGCCATCGGCACCGGGATCGGTACGTTGACGCCGATCATCCCCACCTCTACCTCACGCTGGAAACGGCGCGCCTCATAGCCGGAGCCGGTGAAGATCGCGGCGCCGTTGGCGTAGGAGTTGGCGTTGATCAGCGCAATCGCCTCGTCGAGGCTGTCGACCCGCACCACTGAGAGCACCGGGCCGAAGATCTCGTCGCGGTAGACGGACATCTCCGCCTCCACCCGGTCGATCAGCGTCGGGCCGACCCAGAAACCGCCGCCGTTCACCTCCAACTCGCGCCCGTCGACAGTGAGCTGCGCGCCCGCCTCGGCGCCCTGGCCGATGTAGTCGACGATCCGCTCGCGCGCCTCCGGCGTCACCACCGGCCCCATCTCCGAGGAGGGATCGAGGCCGGGGCCGACCTTGATCTCGCGCGCCCGCCGCGCCACCTCCTCGACCAGCGGGTCGGCAACCTCGCCGACTGCGACCGCAACCGAGACCGCCATGCAGCGCTGCCCGGCCGAGCCGAAGCCGGCCGCGGCGAGCTGGTCGGCGGCGTAGGCGAGGTCGGCGCCCGGCACCACCACCGCGTGGTTCTTCGCCCCGCCCAGCGCCTGTACCCGCTTGCGCCGCTCGGTCGCCCGCCCGTGCACGTAGGAGGCGATCGGCGTCGAGCCGACAAAGGAGACCGCCGCCACCTCGGGGTGGTCGAGCAGCGCGTCGACCGCGACCTTGTCGCCGTGGACGACGTTGAAGACCCCGTCCGGCAGCCCCGCCTCCGCGTAGAGCTCGGCGACCAGGTTCGACGCCGACGGGTCGCGCTCGGAGGGCTTCAAGACGAAAGCATTGCCGCAGGCGATCGCCACCGGGTGCATCCACATCGGCACCATCGCCGGGAAGTTGAACGGGGTGATCCCGGCGCAGACGCCGAGCGGCTGGCGGAAGGAGTAGGCGTCAACGCCGGTCGAGACCTGGTCGGAGTACTCGCCCTTCAGCAGCTGCGGGATGCCGCAGGCGAACTCGACCACCTCGAGCCCGCGCAGGACCTCCCCTTTCGCGTCCTCCAGCACCTTGCCGTGCTCGGAGGAGACGATCCGCGCCAGCTTCTCGACGTTGGTGTGGAGCAACTCACGGAAAGCGAACATCACCTTCGCCCGCCGGCTCAGCGACGCCTGAGACCACTTGGCGAAGGCAGCCCTGGCTGCGGCGACCGCGGCGTCGACATCGGCCGGCTCGGCCAGCACCACCTCGGCCTGGACCTCGCCGCTCGCCCGGTCGTAGACCGGCGAAGTGCGGGAAGAAGAACCGGCGGTCTCCTCGCCGCCGATTCGGTGCCGGATCGTGCGCGTGGTGGCTACGGAGCTCATCTGCTCATTGTGGCGGGACCGGCGTCAGCGCCCCTTGGCCGCGCAGTACAGAGATCGCGTTGCGGGCGGCCAGCTCGGCCATCGCGGTACGGGTCTCGATCGTGGCCGAGCCGAGGTGCGGCGTCAGCACCACGTTGTCGAGTGCCAGCAGCGCCGGCTCGACCTTCGGCTCGCGCTCGTAGACGTCGAGGCCGGCGGCGGCGATCGTCCCCGCCGCCAGCGCCTCGGCCAGCGCCCGCTCGTCGACCACCGGGCCGCGGGCGGCGTTGACCAGCACCGCGCTCGGCTTCATCGCCGCCAGCTCCCCCGCCCCGATCAGGTGGCGCGTCTCCGGCGTCAGGGGGCAGTGCAGGCTGACCACGTCGGCCGCGGCCAGCAGCCGCGGCAGCGGCATCCGCTCCGCCTCCAGCGCCACCACCACCTCCGCCGGCGCCTCGTGGCGCGAGTGGTAGGCGATCTCCATCCCGAAGGCCCGCGCCCGCTCCGCCACCCGGCGGCCGATCCCACCGAGGCCGACGATCCCGAGCCGCTTGCCGCGCAGCCCACTGCCGAGCATGAAGTGCATCCCCCAGACCCACGGTTGCCCAGAGCGGATCAGCCGGTCGCCCTCGGCGATCCGCCGCGTCGCCGCGAGGATCAGCGCCAGAGTCAGGTCGGCGGTCGCATCGTCAAGCACCCCCGGGGTGTTGGTGACCACGACTCCGCGCCGGGCCGCCGCCTCGAGGTCGACGTTGTCGTAGCCGACGGCGACGTTGGCGACGCAGCGCAGCTGCGGCCCCGCGGCGGCGAGCAGCTCGTCGTCGACCCGGTCGTGCAAGAGAGTGAGGATCGCGTCCGCCCCAGCAACCAGATCGAGTAGATCCTCGCGCGGAAGCGCCTCCTCCCGCTCGTCCAGGCGAACCTCCCCCGCCTCCCGCAGCAACTCGACCGCGGCCGGGGGGATCCGGTTGCTCACCGCAATGACCGGCTTCTCACCAAAGGGCACCCTGAAAACGCTAACGCCCCCGCTCCAGGGAAGAACGAGGGCATAGCGCAGATGCTCTACATGTGTGTAAATAATCCCCGAGGCGCAACTTCAGGGATCACGCGCCTCGGGGATCAGGAGAAATACACAGGTCGGTTTTTACTGCCCCCTCTACGTTCCGGCAAGGGGTCTGCGAGTGCCTACTTTGCCAAGTGCCTTTAGGCACCTAATACCTGTGTCACTCAGGCTGAGGCTTCAGATCCGCACAGAGATCGTCGCGTCGCCATACAACAGCCCCACCCACCCCCGATCCGGGCAAGGAGGGGGCGGGCGGGGCTTAGGGTGACAGGGAACAGATACGAAGTAGTGCGAGTACGGGTCAGTACCACCTGCCGCGGGCAAAGCCGCCGAATGCGATCAGCCCGATCAGGGCGATGATCAGCCCGACCCAGAAGCTCCAGACGATCATCAGCACGATCCCGACGATCACGAGGAGACCTCCTAACGAAATTCCGCCGGTGCCGGCTCCTCTGTCTGCTCTGGTGTCCATCTGCTCCTCCGTTCGCTGTTTTCTTTGGACGAGTACCGCTTTCCGTTAAATACCCGTTCGCAGCGCTCCTACTCAGGCTCGGGCGCCTCCTCTCCCGGCCAGCTACCGGTCACCTTGGCGAAGGAGGTGCGGCTCGCGTGGTCGACCAGCCCTTTCACCAGGCGGAAGATCGCCCCCTCCAGCACCAGCGCCGCGACCAGTTTCGGCCAGGAGAACTCACGGTGCTCGGGGCTCGGCGGCTCCTCGTCGTCGATCAATCCCCACACTCCTTCAAAGACCTTCTTGCCGACGAGGCCGGCGATCAGGCCGAGGACGATGCTGATCGGGGTGAAGATCACCTTCATGTCACTCTCCTTTCCTGTCTAGGTGGTCTTCTGGTCCTTCGGCTCTTCGCGCGGCTCTAGCTGGATCTCCTTCTCGGCCCGCGGCAGCCCTTCGTCGATCTCGGCGCTGCGCTCGCGCTCGGCGTTCAACTGGTGGCCGAAGAGGATCGCCAGGTTGGTGATCCAGAACCACAGCAGCAGCACCACCAAGCCGGCGAGCGTGCCGTAGGTCTTGTCGTAGGAACTGAAGTTGGCGACGTAGAGGGCGAATAGCGCCGAGACGATCGCCCAGACGACGATCGCGACGATCGCCCCCGGCGTCACCCAGCGGAAGCCGCGCACCTTCACGTTCGGCGAGGCATAGAAGAGGACGTCCACCATGAGGATGAAGATCGCCGCCATCACCGGCCACTTGGCGACGTTCCAGACTTCGACGGCGGTGCCGCTGAGGCCGATCGGCTTGGCGATCGCTTCGACCACCGGCCCGGTGAGGACGAGCCCCACCGCCAGCAGCGCCATCATCACGATCATCGCCAGCGTCACCGCGATCTGCAGCGGCCGCAGCTTCCAGAACGGCCGCCCCTCCGGGGTCTCGTAGATGACGTTGGAGGCGCGGATGAAGGCGCCGACGTAACCCGAGGCCGACCACAGGGCCGCCGCCAGGCCGAAGACGAAGGCGAAGCCGGCCGCGCTCCGGTTTTCGACGATCGATTTGATCGGCCCTTGGAAGGTTTTCGCTCCCGATTCGGGGCCGATTTCGGTGATGATCTCGGTCAGCTTCGCGGTGGTGGTCTGCGGATTGCCGAAGATCCCGATCAGCGAGACCATCGCGATCAGCGCCGGGAACAGCGAGAGCAATCCGTAGTAGGTGAGCGCCGCCGCCCAGTCGCTGAGATTGTCCTCCTGGAACTCGGTCAGCGTCCGCTTCAGGGTCGGCCAGAGGCCGGTCTTCGAGGTGTCGCCCTCGGGCTTGTAGTCACGCCTGACCGTCGCGCTCTCCATAGGACCTACCTGCCCGTTGGCGAAGACTTCCTAACTAGAGCTGTGGCAGCTCCTGCTCTTCAGAGAGGAGCGGCGCGAAGAGGTCGCCCTTCGCCTCGACCCGCTCCAGCACCGCGGCGTGGTCGAAGGCCAGCGCCTCCGGATCGCCCGCGGCGAGCGCCGCCTCGACCTCCCCCCACTCCAGCGGCGTCGAGACCGTCGGCCGCTCCTTGGCCCGCAGCGAGTAGACGCAGACGGTCGTCTTGTGGACGTCGTTCTGGCTCCAGTCGATCAGCACCTTGCCGGGGCGTTTCGCCTTCGACATCTGCGAGACGACGCGCTCGGGGAATTTCCGCTCCAGCGTCTCCGCCACCGCTTTCGCGAACGGCTTCGTCTGCGCGTAGGTGACCTCGCCGTTGAGCGGCACGTAGAGCTGGATGCCCTTCGAGCCGGAGGTCTTCGGGTAGCAGCTGAGCCCGAGCTGCTCGAACAGCCCGTGCAGCCAGAGCGCCACCTGGGCGCAGTCGAGCACGTCGGCGGGGGCGCCCGGGTCGAGGTCGAAGACCATCGCCGTCGGCCGCTCCATCTCCTCCGCCCGCGAGAGCGAGGTGTGGAGCTCGATGTCGGCGAGGTTCGCCGCCCAGACCAGGGTCGGCAGGTCTTCGACCAGGCAGTAGTCGATCTCGCCCTTGTGGCGGTCGCTCCAGATCTTCGCCGTGTTCACCCACTCGGGCCGATGCGCGGGGCGGCGCTTCTCGTAGAAGTGTTTCCCCTCGACCCCGTCGGGATACCGCTTCAAGGTCAGCGGCCGGCCGCGCAGGTGCGGCAGCAGGAACTCACCGATGCGGGCGTACCAGTCGATCAGCTCGCCCTTGGTGAAACCGGTCTGCGGATAGAGCACTTTGTCGAGGTTGGAGAGCTCGAGCTCGCGCCCTTCGACCGTCACCGCCACTTTGTCGCGCGGCCGTTTCACCGCGCTCGCCGTCAGCGACCGACCCTGCGGGTCGCTCGCCCGCTCCAGCTCGACCTCGCTCGCCGCCTTGTCCTCGCGCAGGCCTTTGTAGGCGGGATGACGCAGCATCCCCTCGCTCGTGATCTCGCGGAACTCGATCTCGGCGACCAGCCGCGGCTCGACGAAGGTGGCGTCCTTCGGCGGTTTCGGGCCGGCGCCGAAGGGACTGGTCTTGCGTACGAGCGGTGCTAGGCGGGCGGCGATCGCGGTCAGGTCGGCGGCGTTGAAACCGGTCCCGACTTTGCCGGCGTAGCGCAGTGATCGCTTGCTTCCGCCGGGCTTGCCGCCGTCCTGCTCGAAGTAACCGACCAGGAGCGCGCCGAGGTGTTCCTTGCGCCGCCCTTCGCCGGGCGTCCAGCCGCCGATCACCAGCTCCTGGCGGCTGACGTTTTTCACCTTCAGCCAAGCGCCGGTGCGTTTGCCCGGCGCATAGGTGGAGTCGAGGCGCTTCAGCATCACCCCCTCCAGGCCCTGCTCCTTGCTCGCCGCCAGCAGCTCCTTCGCGTGGCCGACCGAGTGGCCGGGCGTCTGCCAGCTCTCGCCGTCGAGCTTCAGCCCTTCGAGCAGCTCGCGGCGGCGGCTGTAGGGCTCGCCCGTCAGGTCTTCGCCGTCGAGGTAGAGGAGGTCGAAGACGACGTAGACGACCGGGTGGGTTTTCATGCGCCGCCGCACCACATTCGGGTCGGTGTTGTGGATGCGCTGCTGCAGGCGCTCGAAGCTGGGCTTACCGTGCTCATCGAAGGCGACCAGCTCGCCGTCGAGCACCGCCTCGCGCGAGCCGAGCGCCCGCGAGATCCGCCGCACCTCCGGGTACTGGGCGCTGAGGTCGAGCAGGTTGCGGGACTGCAACTGCAATCTCCCGGGCCGGTGGTAGGCGATCGCCCGCACCCCGTCCCACTTCACCTCGACCGCCCACTTGCCGTCGTCGCGCGGCAGCGTCGAGAGCCGCGCCAGCATCGGCACCACGTTTTCCGGGAACGGATCGCGCTCGCGGGTCGGCGGGTCGATGCGGTGGATCATCCAGTCCTGGGCAGCCTTGCCGGCGCGGAAGAGCGCGTAGCGGCCCTGGAGCCGCTCGCCGTGGAACTCGACCATCACTTTCTCCGGCTCCCACTTCTCCAGCTCATAGGTGCCGGCGTCCCAGATCTTCATCGTCCCGGCGCCGTACTCGCCCTTCGGGATCTCGCCCTCCCACTCCAGGTACTCGAGCGGGCGGTCCTCGGTGTGGACGGCCTTGCGGTTCTCCTCGGGGGTCTCGGGGATGCCGTTGGGGATCGCCCAGGAGGCGGCGACGCCGTCGTGCTCGAGCCGAAGGTCCCAGTGCAGGCGGCGGGCGCTGTGTTCCTGGACGACGAAGCGCGGCGCGCCTTTCTTCTTCCGCTGCCGTTTCGGCGGCGGCTCCGCGGTCTTCCCGAAGTCGCGCTTGCGCTCGTACTCGTTGAGTGGCTCTTTCGACTCGGCTTTCTTCGTCCGCGGTGCCACGCTGGGCCCCTACCCACGCCACGCTTCCCAGTACCGGCGCAGGCGACGGCCGAACGCCTTCGGCCGCTCGGCGTAGAGCCGGCGTCCGAGGGCGAACGCCTCCCGTGCGAGCTCGGCCTGCCGCGCTTCGATCGCAGCCTCCAGCAAGCGGGTCTCCTCCTCGCCGAGCCGCCGCTCGTGCAGGTCCGCCCGCAGCACGGCGAGGTCGTGGTGGTCGCCGAGCAGGTCGCTCAAGCGATGGGCCTCGTCAGCGACCGGGCCGAGCGTCTCGCTCCAGGCGCCGCTGAGCAGCCGCAGCTCGTACCAGAGGTCCTTCGCCCGTTTGCGCCACTGGTGGAAGTGGGTCTCGCTCGGGTCCTTCTCGGCGGCCCGCATCGCCCGGCGGCCGCGCCGGTAGGCGCGCTTCACAGCGCCGCCGATCATCGCCCAGGAGTCACCCTCGATCCGCCATCCCTCGATTCGCGCGAGGCCGGCTTCGAGACGGTCGGCCACCTCCTGCTCGTCGCCACTCAGGTTGATTGCCGCCTCCCGGTCGCGGGCCAGGATCTGCTGCCAGGCTGCCACCGCTTCGCCGGGAAGCTCCTGCGTCCGGCCGGCAAGGTCGTCCAGCGTCGCCAGCTTCACCTCCGCGTCGCGGGCGGCGGAAAGCGCTCGCGCCGCCTCCCGATAGCACCGCATTTCCGCTCGGTAGAGATCCTCTGGCAGCTCGGCGCGGAGCAGCCGCAGGACCGTCCGCAGCTTCTTCATGTCTTTGCGGGCGCCGTGGACGGCGTCCGCCGGGTCGACCTCGCCCGATCGGATCCCGCGGAGGCGCCCGATCGCCTCTTCGACCCTGCCGGCGGCGACCCGCTTCAGCCCCTCTCCCAGCTCCTCGTCTCTATCGATCCCATAAGACCGATCCCTATCGAACTTCGCCATCAGCCCATCGTAGGCTTCCCTCCGCAATTTGCTCGTTTGCCGAGGCGAGCGCTCTCAGAAATCGAGCGAGAGGGGGAGCGGCTGAGGACTTGAACAGGGCATGCCCGTTCGTGTGAACGAAAAGGATGCGGCGCTACCATCGACGGCGATGGCGTCGCCAACCACGACCATCCGCATCCCAAGAGAGACGCATGACCGCTTGGCTCTGCTCGCAGAGGAGCGAGGCGGCGATCCGCTCCGAGCGCGAAGCAAGGAGATTGGATGCGGAAAACCCCGTCCAGCCGTAGTCATCTCCGCCGAGCCGCTCTCCAGGTCCCGAGCGAGCCGTCGAACTTGTCCTCGATCTCGACCAGCGCGCCGCCTCAAGCCGCCAGGTCGCGGCGTTCGAAGAGCCAGGCGCCGATCGCGGCTAGGGCGCAGGCGGCGAGGGTGACGCCGATGAAGGCGAGGGGTTCGATGCCGTTTTCGATCGCGTTGCCGTAGTACTTGAAGACGGAGGCGTAGCGGACGCCGGAGAGGCTGGGGTCGAGGCGGCCGACGAGGTCGAGCACGTACATCGCCACCAGCAGGCCGGCGACCGAGCCGGTGACGACGCTGGTCCGCAGCGAGAAGCCGGCGGCGACGGCGCCGAAGCCGGCGAAGAGCAGAGCCAGCGGCCAGACGTTGGCGAAGCCGCGGGCGGCGGCGGCGTCGAGGCCGGCGCCGGCGAGGAGGCTGCCGGCGCCGGTCAGCAGAGCGGTAACGAGGAGGACCGCTGCCAGCTCGACCGCGGTGGCGAGGAAGCCGGCGGCGACCAGGCGCGCCCGCGAGACCGGCGCCGAGAGCAGCACGTCGAGCCGGCCCGATTCGGCGGCGCCGGTGAGGCCGCTGGCGATCGCCCGCACCGCCAGGTAGCCCAGCGCCAGCGGCACGATCAGGCTCAGCATCTCCGCGTGCAGGTACTGCTCGACGTTGCTCAGCTCGCCGATCCCGAAGGCTTCCTTCAGCCCCGTCGGGTATCCCTGGATCGCCTTCGAGAGCGCGGTTTCGACCGAGGGGAAGATGGCGACGATGAAGGCCGACATCAGCCCCAGCGGCAGACCCCAGGCCCAGACCGAGCGGCGGCGGTCATAGAGATGGGTCCGCAGCAGCGCCGGGACCTGCGCGCTCACCCCGCCGCCTCCTCGTAATAGCCGAGGAAGATCTCCTCCAGCGAGGGGTGCGTCGCCTCGAGGTCGACGACATGGTGGCCGGCCAGCTCCCGCACCACCGCGTCGAGGTCGCCGCCGGCGCTGAAGGTGGCGCGGTTGCCGGCGAGCTTGAAGTCGGCGACGCCGGGCAACGAGCGCAGCCGCTCCAGCCCAGCGGGATCGCGCAGCTCGACCGCGAAGCGGCGGCGCGCCTTGCCGAGCAGGTCCGCCATCCGCTCGACCGCGACGAGGCGGCCGCCGCGAATGATCCCGACCCGGTCGCAGACCCGCTGCACTTCGTCGAGCTTGTGCGAGGAGAGGAAGACGGCCGCGCCGCGGTCGCGTTCCTCGGCCACCAGCGCAAGGAACTCCTCCTGCATCAGCGGGTCGAGGCCGCTGGTCGGCTCGTCGAGGATCAGCAGCTCGGGCCGGTGGAAGGTGGCGAGGATCAGCCCGATCTTCTGCCGGTTGCCGCGCGAGAGCTGCCCGAGCGGGCGGTCGAGGTCGGCGCGGAAACGCGCCGCCAGCTCCTCGGCGCGGCCGGCGCCGTCGATCCCCCGCAGCCGCGCCAGCAACTGGACCGCCTGGCGCCCCGGGGTCTCGCGGCCGAAGCCGAAGTCGCCCGGCAGGTTGCCGAGCCGGGCGCGGATCGCGACGCTGTCGCGCCGGCTGTCGAGGCCGAAGACCCGCGCCGAGCCGGACGTCGGGTGGATCAGGTCCAGCAGCGTCCGGATCGTCGTCGTCTTGCCGGCGCCGTTGGGGGCGAGGGAGCCCAACACATCCCCCGGCCCCACAGCGGAGGTGTCCGCCACCATGCCGCGGGGGCTACCCGAACCCGTGGTGAGCGCCGCCGTCTCGATCGGC
>JBQCHH010000040.1:0-5343 GCA_051954855.1 Solirubrobacterales bacterium
ATTTGAGTTCGCGGCCGGCCCCGTCTTTGACCGCCGTCAGCTTGCCTTCGGTGTAGGTCAGCGTGAGCGCGTTGCCGTTTCGGTCCTTGACTTCGGTCAGCTTGCCTTCGGAGTTGAACTTGAGCTTTTCCTGCGTGGGCAGGGTGAAGACATAGATTTCTTTGCTTTCGACCGTTTCCTTGACCAGGGTCGCCTGCACCCAGGCGGCTGGGCTGTAGGTCGAGCCGGAGAGGTAGAAGACGGCGGCGCCGCCGTTTTCCTGGAAGACGGTTGCGGTGGCCGCTGCTTTGTTGATTTCGAGGTGTGCCCCGTAGGGCCCCGACCAGCCATAGCCGAAGGGTCCGGCTTCTTTGGCTTCCGCCGCGGCCCGGGAGTTGTAGGAGCGGGTGATCTGCAGGGCGGGCCCGCGTCCGCCGAGCGCGAGGTCGGTCTGTTCCTCGCTCTGGTTGCCGGTGGCGCAGTTGACCGGAGCGCCCTGGAAGCATTTTTCGAGAATGGGCGCGGCTCCGCTTTCCCCGCCCAGGCCTTCGCTGGAGACGAATTCGTAGCCTTTGGCGCTCCCCACGAACAAGGCATGCGGTTCTGTGACCACGTATTCGGCGCTCCAAGTCGCGGTGCTGGGACAGAGAAAGCCGCCGGCCGTCTTGGGAACGCTGGCGGAGATCGAGAGCAGCGGTTCTTCGCCGCCTTTGAGCGTACCCAGGGTGGTGCCCGTGCCGGTGCCGTAGGTGCAGCTAACGCCGAAGATGACCATTGTCACTTCGCTGCTGGAGCTGGAGACCGAGCCGTTGCTCCCCGAGGTCCAAGTGATTGAGAGCGAGCCGTTTTTGATGGTGGTCGTCGTCTGACTGCAGCCAGTCCAAGTCAGCGATGAGATGCTACTCGAAATGCTGGCGCCCGATTCGCTTGAGGTTTTGCCACTGATGGTTGATCCCGTGCATGTGTTGATCGTTTCGCCAGTTGTGTTTTTCAGGGCGGAAGTAGTTCCCGACTTGAGGCTGTAGCTGACCACCGTGCCGGATGGATAGACCGTGGTGCAGCTACTGTTTGTGCAGAGGACCGTCGCGGAGGCGCTGCTTGCCGAGAGCAGGGACAGGGCAGCAGTCATCAAGGCGATCGCGCCAAGGACCGGCAGGGGCTTCATATTGTCTCTCCCTATATGCGGCGCGCGGCGCGGCGCGCCGGCTGCGACGGGGACCCATCCCATCGCTATCCGCCGCATCCTACAGGAACGACCGAGTAATTAAAAGGGTACCGCGCATAAAAAGTTCGTAGGCTGCACTCGTGCCCCGTCCGCAATGGAAGCTGACCATCCGGCATGGCTCGGAGGTTGACCACGCCCAGTTCGAAGACCTCGATGAGGCGGTCGCGGCGATGCGAGAGCGGGCGCTGGCGATTCGGAGCGAGGGGCCGGCGCGGCCGGTGCGCTCGTTGCGGGACTTCGCGCCGGGAGAGCAGGTGCAGGCGCGGCTGCAGCTGAGCAGCGGCGGGCTGTTCCGGAAGTCCGCGGCGGGGGTGGACGTGCGGGGGGACGGGACGTTCGTGCCCTTCAGGGGCGGGGTAGTCCGGGAGGAGCTCGACCCCACGCACCACGAGACGCCGTTCGACCTCGTGCGCGAGACTCTGGAAGCGCGAGAACGATGAGCGAGACCGAGACCGAGATCCCCAAAGGGAGCTACGCCGCCGGCGAGCGGGTGAAGCTGCCGGCCGGCGCCGAGCCGCCGTTCACCGTCTTCATCAACGGCGTCGAGCAGAGCCCCGAGAGCTACCGGATCGAAGCCGGTGAGATCATCTTCAACCGCCCGATCGTCAAGGAGAAGGTCGGCACCGGCCGCTGGCTGGCGATGTACCTGGGGCTGTTCGGCACCTATCGCAAGAACGAGACGATCGACCTCCAGTTCAGCCGCAAAGGCAAAATCGAGCTGCGCTCCGACCTGCCGGTCATCCCCTACGCCGAAGGCGAGGGAGCGGCGTGAACATCGGCTTCCTCCTCCTTTGCGACCACAGCGAGGCGGTCAACGGCAAGCTCTACCTGACCGGCGGCGGCTGGAACGTCCTCCGCCTCCCCGAGCTGCCCCACGAGTGGTCCTTCTCGATCGGCCTCGGCATCGACATCGCCTGGCACGAGACCAACAACCCCCACGAGCTCGTTGTCACGATCCAGGACCCCGACGGCGTCGAACTCGGCGAGGGACTGACCGCCAACTTCGAGACCGGCCGACCCCCCGGCCTCCCCCAAGGCCAGGAGCAGCGCCTGGTCATGTCGATCGCCGCCACCGCCACCTTCAACACCGCCGGCCCCCACGCCGCGGTCGTCCAGGTCAACGGCGAGGAGATCGGCAGGGCGCGCTTCTACCTGATGGAGGGCCCGGCGCCCGAAGTCGGGATGGCCTAGCCCTAACCGGCGATCCGGAACGTGCTGACAGCGAGTTCGTCGTTGAACGCCTTGATGCGGCGGTGACGGCGCGAGCCGGGGACGATGTCGATCGAACGCTGTCCCGGCTCGCGGCCGGCGTCGGGCGTCCCCTCGGCGGTCACCTGCTGCCACCCTTTTTTCGGGTCGCTCAGGTCGAGGAACGAGAGGTAGCCGCCTTTGGCCAGCGAGAACGGCTCTTTGACGTTGCCTTTGAAGCTGAGCGGCTGGCCTTTGCCGGCGTGCTGGGGGTCGAAGAACTGCGGCAGGACGAAGTCGCTGACGAGCGTGCCGTCGATTTCGTAGCCGAGGTCGTCGGCCTCGACCGCGTCCGCGTTCTCGTAGGCGTAGAGGCGTTCGGCCCGCGGATCCAGGGCGGTGGTGTTGATGTAGGGGTCGCCGAGCATCTCCAGCAGCTCGTGCGAGCAGGTGACCGAGACGGCGGCGCCGTATTTCTTGTCGGTGGCGGCGAAGACCTTGCCCACCGGGTGGAGTTCCGGCGTCAGGTCGTGGTAGCCGAGGGCGCCGGCCTGGTCGGAATCGTCGAAGACGCCCAGGACCCATGCCGCAGCGGGGGGCGCCTTTCCCTGAGGAATCGCGGTCAGTTCGGCAGCGATCCCCCAGGTCGGCCCGAAGTCGCGGTCGACCTGTTGCTGCAAGGCGTGGGTGATCTCGGCAACTTCGTCGTCACCGCATACCGTCGACTCGTTGACAACCGCGACCTGGATGTGCATCGGAGCTCCCTTTCGTTCAACAACTTTCATCGACCATATAGGAACTCATGGAGTTTCGCCAGTGGCTCGCCGCCTGAGCGTCGACTACCGGGCCGGCGCCTAGTTGAAGACGTAGAGCAGCAGGAAGGCGATGATCGCGAAGGCGGCGCCGGCGGCCTGGATGCCGCGGTCGCCGGCGATGATGCCGGACATCGAGCGCTGGTCGGAGCGGTCGTAGATCAGGTAGAGGTAGCGGAAGATGCCGTAGACCGCGGGGGGAATGGTCAGCATCATCTGGCTGCCGATCAGCGGCGAGTTGACGGTGTAGATCGCGTAGCTGATCACAGTGCCGGTGGTGACCAGGGAGACCATCTGGTCGAGGAAGGGCAGCGAATAGTGTTCGAGCACGGGCCGGGTCGCGGTGCCCTCATGCAGCTCGGAGACCGCCTCTTGGCGACGCTTGGTGAAGCCGAGGAAAGCGGCGAGCATGCCGGTGCAGAGGATCAGCCACTCGGAGGCGTGGGCTTCGACGGCGCTGGCGCCGGCGGCGACGCGGAGGATGAAGAGGCCGGCCAGCGTCATCACGTCGATGATCACGATCTGCTTGAGACCGAGGCTGTAGGCGACCTGGGCGACCCCGTAGCCGACCACCATCAGGCCGACCTGCCAGTTGACGGCGGCGAAGCCGACCGCGATCGCGATGGCGGCCAGGGCCGGAGCGATCGTCATCGCCGTCCGCTCCGAGATCTCCCCCGCCGCAAGCGGGCGGAAGCGCTTCTCCGGGTGCTTGCGGTCGAGATCGATGTCGATCAGGTCGTTGACGAAGTAGCCGGCGCTGGAGATGAAGCAGAAGCAGAAGAAGGTGATGACCGCATCCAGCACGTCGTGCGGATGGTTGAACTTGCCGGAGAAGAGCAGCCCGGCCAAGACGAAGACGTTTTTGATCCACTCCTTCGGCCGCCCGGTCTTGATCGCCGCCCGCAGCGGCGAGCGCCGCGGCACCACGGGCTCGGGCTCAGGCTGAGTGGGCTCGACGGGCACGGTGGGCTGTTCGGAGGTGATCGTTTCCATCAACGGACGGCAGCGCGGGCACCATTCATACCTACCCGGCCGGGGAATTCGAGTCGCGAAAGGGTAGCGCCGGCCGGGGTCAATCCCTGCTCTGGTCGGGATTTTGGGCGGCTTCAAGCGCTTCGACGTCTTCCTTGTCTCGGGGCCGATCGCTGGCGCGCTTCATCTCCAGCAGGTGGCCGAGGGAGCAGACGCGGACCGAGAGGCCGTCGACGTCGATCTCCTTGGCCTGCTTCTCCAGCTCTTCATAGCGCGGGATCTGGGGGAGGCCTTGGAGGACGTCGAGCTGGCCCAGCTCGGTTCGGACCAGAGTCCTGTCGCCCGTTCGCAGGAAGGTGGAGATGGCATCCGAATCGAGGAGGCGACCGCCGACATCGACCTTCCCCCCCAGCTCACGGAGCAGGCCATCTAGCCTCGTCAGGTTCTCGCGGTCCGGGTCTGGAACGACGTCGACGTCCTGGGTGGCCCGCATATGGCCCCAGGCATTGAGAGCCAAGCCGCCGACGAGGACGAACCGCACCTCCGCCTCGATGAGCCGCTCGAGCAACTCGCGCAGGCGCAGCGGGGTACTCAACTGCGCCTGGCGCTGCCGGTGAAGGTGGAGAGGAATTCGCTCAGGGCGAGACCCTCGGCGAGGTTCACGGCCAGGGGTCGACGGCCGTCTTCGCGCAGCTGGCGACGGCGGGATTCCTCGTTCGCGCGCCAGGGATCGTCCGGCCGCGGCGACGGCTTCGGCTGCTGGGGTGGCACGCGTACAGGGTAGTCAGGGATCGACCAGGACGCCAGGGTTGAGGATGCCTGCAGGGTCCAGCTCGGACTTGGCGGCGCGGAGGGCGGCGGCGAAGGGGGCGGGGCGCTGGCGGTCGTACCACGGGCGGTGATCGCGGCCGACGGCGTGGTGGTGGGTGATGGTGCCGCCGCCGTCGATGATCGCCGCGGAGACGGCGGCCTTGATCTCGTCCCACTGCTCGACCTCGCCGCCGCGGATCGCCGGGGCGAGGACGGTGAAGTAGGGCGCGACGCCGTCGGGATAGACGTGGGTGAAGCGGCAGCTGACGCGAGGCGAGCCGGGGCCGTCGACCGCGACGCCACTGACCTCGGCGACGCCGCGACGGGCGGTCTCCATCACCGTCGCGTGGAGCTCCT
>JBQCHH010000041.1:0-13779 GCA_051954855.1 Solirubrobacterales bacterium
ACATGAAGTATTCCAGGGCGGGAGGTCGGGCCCGACCGCTACCTTCCCCAGCGACCGTGTTGAAGGGGACGATGAGACGCAGCGCAATCGCGCTATTTGCGGGCATTGTGGTCCTTCTGCTGCTCTTCGCCGGCGCCGCCCAGGCCGCCTCCACGTGTGACCAGATGCGCGCCTGGCTGCATCAGGGCGGCGGCTCGGCAAGTGGCCTCCTTGTCGTCGAAGCCGAAAGCGGCAACGTCGTCTGCGCCAGCGCCCCGGCGCGCCAGCGCTCGCTGGCCTCGAACATGAAGCTGTTCACGACCTCGACCGTCCTCTCGCGACTGGGGCCGGAAACCCGGATCCCGACCAAGGTCTTCCGCGACGGCAAAATCGACGCCAACGGCGTCCTCCACGGCAGCCTCTACCTCCAGGGCGGCGGCGACCCAACCCTGGGAACGCCTAACTTCTACGACAGCTACCTGGCCGGGCTCGGCACCAACATCTTCGCCCTGACGCCGCAGATCAAGGCCGCCGGGATCACCCGCATCACCGGCCGCCTCTACGCCGACGCCACGATCTTCGACAACCTGCGCGGCGTCGCCGATTCGGGCTACGCGACCAGCTCCTACATCGGCCCGCTCTCCGGCCTCGACTTCAACTCCGGCTTCCGCGGCTCGACCAGCTCCAGCGGCTTCGCCTCCGACCCCGCCAAGCTCGCCGCCTCGACGCTGGCGCGCTCGCTGCGCGGCGCCGGCGTCGGCCTCCCGGCCCAGGTGGCACTGCGGGCGACGCCCGCCAACGCGACCCGGGTGGCGATGGTCCGCTCCCCGACGCTGAACCGGATCGTCAACACCACCGACGTCTGGTCGGACAACTTCTTCGCCGAGATGCTGATCAAGCTGCTCGGGGCACGGCTCGGCGGCGCCGGCACCACCGCCGCGGGCGCCGGCGTGGTCGAGGCCTTCGCCCGCTCCCACAACTCCGGCGTCCACGCCGTCGACGGCTCCGGCCTCACCCGCACGAACCGCGCCAGCCCGCGCCAGATCGTCAACCTGCTGCTGGCGATGCGCGAAGAACCGGTCGGCGAAGACTTCATCCACGACCTCGCCCTCGCCGGCCACGAAGGCACCGTCGCCGAACGCATGCGCGGCACCGCCGCCGACGGTCACTGCCGGACCAAGACCGGCACCCTCACCGGCGTCAGCAACCTCTCCGGCTACTGCTTCAACAAGAGCGGCAAGACGATGGTCTTCTCGGTCCTGATGAACAGCGTCAGCAACCTCACCCTCGCCCACCTGGACCAAGACCGCATAGCCGCCGCCGTAGCCGGCTACTAGGTCATTCGGCTCAGCGCAGCGAGACCGCAACAACCCTTGTACAGCAAGGTTTCTCGCGGTCTCGCGTCCCCTATACCGAGTGAGCTTCGTCCCTCAGGAAGACCTGCCGACAAGCGCCCGCAAAGCATCCTCGTCAAGGATCTCGGTGCCGAATTTCTCGGCTTTGGCGAGCTTGGATCCGGGGTTGTCGCCGGCGACGACGTAGTCGGTTTTCTTCGAGACCGAGCTGGTGACTTTGCCGCCGGCCGCCTTGACCAGCGCCGCTGCCTCCTCGCGGGTCAGCTCCGGCAGGGTGCCGGTGAGGACAACCGTCTTCCCTTCCAGCGGGCCGCCGCTCTGGCGCCGTTCCGCGGCGTCAGCTTCCAGCTTCAGGCCCTTCCCTTTCAGTTTCTCGACCAGCGCCCAGGTGGCCTCGTCCTGCAGCGACTCGGCGATCTGCACCGCCATGATCGGGCCCACCCCCTCGACCTCCTCGATCGCCTCCGGGTCGGCCTCGTGAAGGACGTCGATCGAGCCGAAGTGGTCGGCCAGCGCCTCGGCGGTGACCGAGCCGACACCGGGCAGGCCGAGCGCGTAGAGGACGCGTTTGAACGGCCGCTGGCGTGACCCGTCGATCGCCGCCAGCAGGTTCTTGGCCGAGGTCTCGGCGAAGCGGTCGAGGCCGACCAGCTGCTCCTCACTGAGGTCGTAGATGTCGGCGACGTCCTCGATAAGCCCGTCCTGGAGGAAGCGCATCGCCTGCTTTTCGCCGAAGCCGTCGATGTCCATCGCGCCCTTGCTGACGAAGTGTTTGACGTGCTGGAAGGACTGGCCGGGGCAGCCGCGGCGGTTGGGGCAGATCGTGAAGACCGAGTCCTCCGGCTTCACCGTCGGCGTCCCGCAGGCCGGGCATTTCTTCGGCGGCTTCGGCTTCCGCGTCCCCTTCGGCCGGCGCTGGGTCAGCGGCGCGACCACCTGCGGGATCACGTCCCCGGCGCGCATCACCACCACCTCGTCGCCCTCGCGCACCTCCTTGCGGGCCAGGTCCTCCTCGTTGTGGAGGGTGGCGGTGCTGACGGTGACGCCGCCGACGTGGACCGGCTCCAGCATCGCGAACGGCACCAGGTGGCCGGTGCGGCCGACGTTCCAGACGACCTTCTTCAGCGTCGTCGTCGCCGTCGTCGGCGGGAACTTCCAGGCGATCGCCCAGCGCGGCTCGCGCCCGACCACCCCGAGCTCGCGCCAGAGCGCCTTCTCGTCGACCTTGACGACGACGCCGTCGATCTCGTAGTCGAGTTGCTCGCGCCGCTCCTCCCACCAGTGGCAGCGCTCGACGACCCCCTCCACGCCCTGATGGTGGCCGGTGTCGGGGTTGACCTTGAAGCCGCGCTCGCCGAGCCATTCGATCTCGTCCATGTGGGTGGCGAGGTCGAGGCCTTTGACGGCGCCCAGCCCATAGAACCAGGTCGAGAGCGGACGTTCGGCGGCCAGCGCCGGATCGAGCTGGCGGATCGAGCCGGCGGCCGAGTTGCGCGGGTTGGCGAAGGTCGGTTCCCCCGCCTCGGCGCGGCGCTCGTTCAGCGCTTTGAAGGCGGGGATCGGCAGGTAGATCTCGCCGCGCACTTCGACCAGGTCGGGGGCGGCGCCTTTGATCCGCAGCGGCACCGAGCCGATCGTGCGCAGGTTCTGGGTCACGTCCTCGCCGATCCGGCCGTCGCCGCGGGTGGCGCCGCGGACCAGCACGCCGCTCTCGTAGGTGAGGGTGACGGCGAGGCCGTCGATCTTCGGCTCGGTCGTGTAGCTGAACTCGGAGGCGGTGATGTCGAGCCGCTTGAGGTAGTTGGCGAGCCGGTTCTCCCAGCCGCGCAGCTCCTCCTCGTTGCGGGCGTTGCCGAGCGAGAGCATCTGCTCCAGGTGCTCGACCTGCTCGAAGCGGTCGAGCGGCGGCGCCCCCACCCGCTGGGTCGGCGAGTCCGGCGTGCGCAGCTCCGGGTGCTCGGCCTCGATCGCCCGCAGCTCGTCCAGGAGTTCGTCGTATTCGTCGTCGCCGATCTCGGGGTCGTCGAGGACGTAGTAGAGGTGGTTGTGGTGGGCGAGGAGCTCCCGCAGCTCCGCCGCGCGCTGCTCGACGGGGGTGCTCACGCGGTCGCTGCGCTCGCGGCCAGCATCTCCTCGAAGCCCCAGCCCCGCAGGCGCTCGAGGCCGCCATGGTCGGTGAGGTCGAAGTGGATCGGCGTGACCGAGATCCGCCCCTGCGCGACCGCATGGAGGTCGGTGCCCTCGATCTCCTCGTAGCCGGGTTCCCAGCCGTAGATCTCGTAGTGGCGGCGGTCGCCGTCCTCCCTGACCAGCTTCAGCTTGTCGTTGTAGATCCGTTTGCCCAGCTTCGTCACCTCGATCCCGGTCGGCTCGCAGGCGGGGCAGTTGACGTTGATCAGCGTCGCCTCCGGCATCGACTCCTCGCGCAGGCGGGCGACGAGCTGCGCCGCGAAGGCGGCGGCGACGGTGAAGTCGAACTGGCCGCTGACATAGCCGAGCCCGCCCGCGGAGGACTGCTGGGAGAGCGCCAGCGCGGGGATGCCGAGGACGATCCCCTCCAGCGCCGCGGCGACGGTGCCCGAGTAGGTGATGTCGTCGCCGAGGTTGGCGCCGTGGTTGATCCCGGAGACGATCAGGTCCGGGCGGCCGCCGACCAGGCCGAGCTCGGCGAAGCGGACGCAGTCGACCGGGGTGCCGCCGGTGGCGTAGCCGACATGGCCGTCTTCGAACTCGATCTCCTCGACGCTGAGCGGCTGGCGGGTGGTGATGCTGCGCGCGGTGGCGCTGCGGTTGGAGTCGGGTGCGATCACGTCGACGACCGCGTCGTCGAGCTCGCTGAGGGCGCGGCGGGCAGCCTGCAGCCCCGGCGCCGAGATGCCGTCGTCGTTGGTGAGGAGGATGCGCACCGATCCGATTCTACGAGGGCCGCGAGACCTTCCCGTCGGAGATACTGCCGCCGTGCCCACCGTGAGGCTCGACATCGAATACGACGGCAGCGGCTTTCGCGGCTGGGCCAGGCAGCCGGGCCTGCGGACTGTGCAGGGCGATCTGGAGACGGCGCTGGCGACTGTCCTGCGCGAGCCGGTGGAGCTGACCGTGGCCGGGCGGACCGACACCGGCGTCCACGCACGGGGGCAGGTGGCAAGCTTCACCCTCGCCGGCGAGGTGCCCGAGGACCTGATGCGGCGCCTCAACGGCGTCGGCCCCGACGACGTCGCCGTCACCTCCGCCCGCGTGGTCGGAGACGGCTTCGACGCCCGCCGCGACGCCAAGGCGCGGACCTACCGCTACCGCCTCCTGGCCCGCTCGGCCCCGAGCCCCTTTGAGCAAGGGAAAGCGCTCTGGTGGCCCCATCGCGTCGACCGCGAGGCCCTCGACGCCTGTGCCGCCACCCTCCCCGGCACCCACGATTTCACCGCCTTCACCCCCACCCAGACCGACCACGTCCGCTTCGAGCGCGACATCCTCGCCGCCCGCTGGGAACAGAACGACGACATGCTCTCCTTCCTGATCACCGCCGACGCCTTCATGCGCAACATGGTCCGAGCCCTGGTCGGCACTCAGCTGGAAGTGGCAAGCGGCCGGCGCACCGTCGAGAGCTTCACCAAGCTCCTGCAGGGCGCCCCCCGCACCGCCGCTGGCGACACGGCCCCGCCCCACGGTCTCTACCTCGAGTCCGTCAGCTACGCCTGAAGGCGGTCGCAGCGAGAATCCATACCACGTAACCGGGTTCGTAGCGCACCTGCTCGTGCGTGAAGCGGAGCTGGGTGAGGCCGGCGGCGGTGTGGGCCTGGTCGCGGAGCCGGTCCCGCGCCTGCTCGGCGGGCGTGCGGTGGTAGCGCAGGCCGTCGGTCTCGACGACCAGGCCGAGGTCGGGCCAGTAGAAGTCGACTTCGAAGCCGTTGACCTGTTGGCCGGTGAGCGGGGTGGGAAGGCCTGCCCTGCGGGCAAGCGGCAGGAAGCGCCGTTCCAGCTCCTCCTTGGTGAGCCGAAAAGTGCGCCGGTCGAGGATCGTGCGCAGGCGTGCGACGCCCGGCTCGCCCTGGCGCCGGTCGAGCGCCTCGCGCAGCTCCGGCGGGTGGACGAGGTCGTATTTGTCCGCCTCGTTGATCATCCGCTCGACGGCGCGGCGGTCGAGGGGGAGGGTCATGTCGATGATGGTCTGGATCGGGGTAGTGACCGGGATGCCATGACGGGTGGTGGGGTCGCTTTGTTGGAGGGAGGGACGGCGATGGATCTCGAGACCGCGGTGTCGACGGTCGGAGGGGCTGGGTAGGGAGAGCTCGATTACGTCGCGGCGCTCGTAGCCGATGCGCCAAAGCGCAGCGGCGCTGGAGTGGCTGAGAACGGCACCCTCGCCGCAAGCGAGAACGGCAGCCATCCATCGACCATGCCGAGTGAGAGAGGGGCGACCAACGACATAGACACCGCGCCGCACTTGATGAAGCCGCCCGATCGCGATCCGGTGCTTGATTCCGTCTGGAGTGAATCCGAGCGCCAGGAGCTGCCGGCGCGACACCACATCGTGCTGCCGCCTCACGAGCCTCCACGCTTCGCGCGCCCTCTCACCCTCCGTCTCCTGCGCTCGCTGATTTTTTTCGCCATAGCACCCTCAAGTCAGCAACCGCTCCGACTCTCCCCCCTTACCCAGCCTGTTTGTCGGCAGTTTGCGGGGTTTAGACGAGCTCTAGGTAGACCATCTCGGTGGAGTCGCTCCGCCGGGGGCCTAGCTTGACGATGCGGGTGTAGCCGCCGGGGCGCTCTGCATAGCGGGGCGCAACCTCGTCGAACAGCTTGTGGACGATGAACTTGTCGTTGTGGAGGGTGGCCAGCGCCTGGCGACGGGCATGCAGGTCACCCCGTTTGGCGAGGGTGATCAGTTTCTCGACCTCGGGCTTGACCGCCTTGGCCTTGGCCTGGCTGGTCTCGATCCGCTCGTGCTCGATCAGCTGCTTCGAGAGGTTCGAGAGCAGCGCCTCGCGGTGAGCGGCGTCGCGGCTGAGCTTGTTGCGCTTCTTTTTGTGCCGCACCGAATCCCTCCGCTCGCTCTCCCTCGCCGCCTTAGTCCGCCTGAAGATCCAGGCCGCGGGAGTGCAGGGTCTCGATCACTTCCTCGATCGACTTCTGACCGAAGTTCGGGATCGCGTTCAGTTCCGCGCGCGATTTGCGCACCAGGTCGCCGACCGTCTGGACGCCGGCGCGCTTCAGGCAGTTGTAGGAGCGGACGCCCAGTTCGAGCTCCTCGATCAGGATCTCGTCGAGGCCGTTGGCGGCGGCGGCGCCGTCACCCGCCGGCGAGGAGCTGAAACCGTCGCTCGCCGCGGCCGGAGCCGGCTCGCGGGCGGTCAGCTCTTCGACCCGGTCGGCATCGGTGAAGATCGCCAGGCTCTTGATCAGGATCTCCGAGGCCTCGCGCAGCGCCGCCCCGGGCTCGATCGAGCCGTCGGTCTCGAGGTCGAGGGTGAGTTTGTCGAAGTCGGTCCGCTGACCGACACGGGCGGCGGAGACCGCGTAGGAGGCGCGCCGGATCGGCGAGAAGATCGAGTCGATCGGAATCACGCCGATCGGCTGGTCGTCGGACTTGTTCTCTTCAGCCGGCGAGTAGCCGCGGCCGCGGCCGATCGTCAGGTAGACCTCGAACTTGGTCTTTTTCTCCAGGGTCGCGATCGGCGCCTCGGGGTTGAGGATCTCGACGCCGGAGGGCAGGTCGATGTCCTTCGCCTTCACCTCGCCGGGGCCGTTGGCGACCAGCGGCGCCTCGACCTCGTCGGCATCGGTGTGCATGCGGACGACGAGGTCCTTGAGGTTGAGGATGATGTCGGTGACGTCCTCTTTGACGCCCTCCACGGTGGAGAACTCGTGCGCGACTCCCTCGATGCGGACGCTGGTGATGGCAGCGCCGCCAAGCGAGGAGAGCAGGACGCGACGAAGGCTGTTGCCGAACGTGTAGCCGAAGCCCTTGTCAAGCGGCTCGATCGTGAACGTACCGCGACGGTCGTCGACTTTCTCGGAGGTGATGCGGGGGACCTGGAAATCGGTGGTCATGAGTTCCTTGCGTATGCGTGTTCAGAAATCGGGTCCGGACTACTTGGAGTACAGCTCGACGATCAGCTGCTCCTGAACCGGCGCCGAGATCTCGGAGCGCTCGGGGTAGCGCAGGACCTTGGCGGTGAGGGCATCGTGGTCGGCTTGCAGCCAGGCGGGAACCGTGGAGACCAGTTCCGTGGCCCGGCGGATCGTGTCGGTGGCGTTCGATCCGGCTTTGACCGAGATGATGTCCTCGGGACGTACTTGGTAGGAGGGGATGTTGACCCGGCGGCCGTTGATCTGCCAGTGGCCGTGGGTGATCAGCTGCCGCGCCTGACGCCGCGAGGCGGCGAAGCCGAGGCGGACGAGGACGTTGTCGAAGCGGGACTCGAGCAGCCGCAGCAGGTTCTCGCCGGTTACGCCCTCCTGGCGCGAAGCTTTCTCGTAATAGGCGCGGAACTGTTTCTCCAGCACCTGGTAGTAGCGGCGGGTCTTCTGCTTCTCGCGCAGCTGGACCCGGTACTCCGACTGACGCAGGCGGCCACGCCCGTGCTCGCCGGGCGGGTAGGAGCGGCGCTCGACGCCGCACTTGTCGGTGAAGCAGCGCTCACCCTTGAGGAAGAGCTTCTGGCCCTCGCGCCGGCACTGCTTGCACTGCGGAGCGGTATCGCGAGCCACTAGACCCTCCTCCGCTTCTTCGGCCGGCAGCCGTTGTGGGCCTGCGGCGAGACGTCCTTGACGGTGGTGACGTCGAGGCCGGCGGCCTGCAGCGAGCGGATCGCCGTCTCACGACCCGAGCCGGCGCCCTTGGCGAAGACTTCGACCCGTTCGAGACCGTGTTCCATGCCCTTTTTCGCGGCCGCGTCGGCGGTCACCTGCGCGGCGAAGGGAGTCGACTTGCGCGAGCCTTTGAAGCCCGCCGAGCCCGCCGACTCCCAGGCGATCACGTTGCCGTCGGTGTCGGTGAGGGTGACGATCGTGTTGTTGAAGGAAGTCTTGATGTGCGCCTGGCCGTAGCTGACGTTCTTTTTGACGCGGCGGCGGGTGCGGCCTTTGCCCGATTTTTTCTCAGCCATGCCCTGGCTCCCTATGCCTTGCGCTTCCCGGCGACGCTGAGGCGGCGCGGGCCCTTGCGGCCGCGAGCGTTGGTCTTGGTGCGCTGACCCCGGACCGGCAGGCCGCGGCGGTGGCGGAGGCCGCGGTAGGAGCCGATCTCCATCAGCCGTTTGACGTTCTGCGAGCGCTCGCGGCGGAGGTCGCCCTCGACCTCGCGGTTCTCGACCGCCTCACGCAGTTTCATCACCTCGTCCTCGGTCAGGTCTTTGACCGGGGTGTCCGGATCGACTTTGGTCTCGGCGAGGATCTGCAGCGCCGTCGAGCGGCCGATCCCGAAGATGTAGGTGAGCCCGATTTCAACCCGTTTGTTGACCGGGATGTTGATGCCGGCGATGCGTGCCACAGCTAGCCCTGCCTCTGCTTATGGCGCGGGTTCTGGCAGATCACCAGGACCGCCCCGTTTCGGCGGATTACCTTGCACTTCTCGCACATCGGCTTGACGGAAGCTCGAACCTTCATTGCTCCGGATCTCGTATTGACAACAGGATTCCTGCGCGCCCCATGAATCGGACGGCAGGACGAACCAACCGGCCAACAAGGCCGACGGAGAAAGATAGCAGGGGCCGTGCCTCGGGGACGCCTGGTCATGGAGGGTTGGGGGTCGTGCGTAGGTCCCCAGACCATCTCGCCTATGGCTCGATGTTGAGTGTCTGGGGACCTACGCACGACCCCCACGCCACACGCACCCCGGGACGGCCGAGATCACAGCAGCTTTTCCCCGCATAGCTGCCGCACCTCCGGCGTCTGCCGGAGCTCTGTCGGGAGGGGTGCCGGTGATGGTTTCCAGGCACTCAACATCGAGCCAAAAGCGAGATGTGCCGGGAGACCATCACCGGCACCCCTCTATCGCTGCGCTTCGTCCTGGACCAGGGCGAGGAGGAAGCCGTCGTAGCTCTTGCTGCCAACGGTTTGGATCGTGGTGGCGCTGACGCGGGGCTCGGTGGCGAGGGTTTCGTGGAGGCGGCGCTGGGCTTTGGTCGCCTCGTCGGGGTCGCTGGCGTCGGCGAGGGTGCCGCGGCGGACGACGTTGTCGGCGACGATCAGGCCGCCGGGACGGGTGCGGTCGAGCGCCCAGGCGAAGTAGTTGGGCGTGTTGACCTTGTCGGCATCGATGAAGACGAGGTCGAAGGGACCCTCATCCTCCAGGCCCGGCAGCGCCTCCAGCGCCGGCCCGACCCGCACCTCGACCTTGCCCCCCACTCCGGCCCGCTCGATGCTGCGCCGCGCCACCTCGGCGTACTCCGGCTTCGCCTCCAAGGTGATCAGCCGCCCCTCCGCCGGCAGCGCCCGCGCCATCAGGATCGAGCTGTAGCCGCCCAGCGTGCCAAACTCGAGGACCTTCTTCGCCCCGACCAGCCGCACCAGCAACTGCAGCAGCTTCCCCTGCGGGGGCGAGACCTGGATCGACGGCAACCCCGCCGCCTCGGCGGCCTCCACCGCCCCCCGCAGCGCCTCGTCCTCCGCAACGATCGTCTCGCCGATGAACTGGTCGACGGCTGAAAAGAGCTCCTGGTCCACGCTCCGATTCTCCCGACTCAGCGCGGCAGGCGCTGAGTCGGGGTCACGACCTGTTGGAAGGTCGGCCGGTTCTGGAACGGGAAGGGCCCGAGGTCGATGCCGCCGGTGACCTGAGGTCGGTTCTGGTCGTAGCAGGACGGCTGCGGATTGCCGGCACAGGCGCCGTTGCCACCGCCGTAGAGCTGCTGCGGGGTCACCTTCAGCGCCGCCCGCAGGGTGCGCTGCAGCATCGCCCGGCACTTCTTTTTCGAACCGCCGCCGCAGTAAACGCGGCTCCAGGGAGCGCGCGACTCCCCGAGGAGGTCGCGCAGGTCCTTGTAGACGTAGCTGTACCAGCCGTCGTCGTAGTCGGGCGCGGTCGGCGAGCCGCCGACGACGTTCCCCGTCTGGAGCATTTCTTCCAGCTTGTCATAGGCCTTCGCCCCCAGCGTCGGCCGGAACTCGCCCTGCAGCAGCTTCGGCCACCAGGCGTCCATCAGCTCGATCGCCGGCGTTTCTTCGTCGACCCCGTCGCGGTTGAGGTCGCGGCGGTGGGCGCCGTGCCTATGCCACGTCCGCAGCGTCGCCAGCGCCTTGCGCAGCTGCGCCGATTTCGGCTTGCCGATCGCTTTGAAGATGACCGGCAGCAGCTTGTAGCCGCGCAGGTCCTGACTCGCCGGTTCCTCCATCGCCTGGATCAGCTGCACGATCGTCATTTTCTTCTTGCCCTTGATCGCCGCCTTGACCTTGTCGGCGATCATCTGCGAGCGGAACACCGGCCCGTAGTCGTACTTGTCGTCGGCCGCCGCCCAGCCCGGCGCCTGCTTGTTGTTCCAGGAGACGAGGAAGGGCGGATCGGTCGCCTGCGGGTGCTTCGAGAACGGCAGGTAGTCGGCGGTCTGCGTCGTCGGGTTGAAGCCCTTCCAGTCGAACTGGCCGGTGCCGAGGATCGGGAAGTCCGGCGAGGTCCCCTTCGCCCGCTGCGGCAGCGCCCCCGAAAGCGCGTAGGCGATGTGCTCGGAGTCGATGTAGGACCAGTTGAAGAGGAAGCCGATGTTGGAGACGGCCTTCTTGAAGCCCTGGACGCCGGTCACCACGCCGGGTTCGTTCAGCTGCGAGAAGCCGATCACCGAGTCGGCCTCGTGGAAGTAGGTGCTGCGCTCGTGGACGAAGGCCACCTTCTTCCGCCCGACCTTGCCGCGGGCGTAGACGATCCCGTGCACGGTGCGGTAAGCGACCAGCGTCTGCGAGCCGGCGGGCGTCGAGTCGATCGTGTTCGGCGCCCAGCTCTCGCTCTTTTCCAGCTTTTCCATCGGCAGGCACTTGCCGCGGTAGAGGTAGTGGAAGTTGTCCTTGCACAGCACCTCGGCGAAGGTGTCGACGTTGTCGGAGGTCGCCGTGGTCGCGCTCCAGGCGTAGTCGCGCCCATGCCCGAGCTCGACGAAGAGGTTGACGCCGGGGAAGGCGGCGCCGCGGGCGTCGATCCCCGGCCCGTGCAGGTCCTCCTCCATCAGGATCTGCGGCAGGAAGTAGCCGACCTGCGGCCCCATCACCCCGATCGGGTGGCCGGTCGCCGACTCCTTAGCCGAGACCAGCTCCCAGTTTGAGGCGTGACCGGCCGCTTCCAGTTCACGCTGCAGCAGGGCGCCGACCGTCCCCAATCCGTGCGTGACGCCGGGAGCCGTGGAGGCGCCGGCGGTGGTCTTGGTGAAGCGGACGCTGCCCGGATCCGGCAGCGCCAGCCCGCGCTTGGAGAAGGCGCTGCGGGTCTCGTAGGGGAAGCGCTTGGAGATCGTCGTCGGCGCTTCCGGGTCGTTCTTTGAGCGGAAGCCTTCCCAGGCCTTGCGGCCCGCCTTCTTGCCCATCCGTTCGACGAAGGCCTCCATCGTCAGCGCCGAGTTCAGCTCGTTGCCGCCGCCCTGGCCGAAGATGCCGCCGACCAGCGAGGCGACCGCGATCACGTCGGTCGGTTTCCACGGTTCCATCGGCTTGCCGAGGATCGTGTACTCGGCCGGTTTCAGTTCCGGGTTGAGGTTGGAGGCGGCGATGTAGGCGTTGATCCCTTCGACGTAGGCGTCGACGTCGGAGACCGCCTGCTGCCCCGCCTGCCCGTAGAGCTGCGGCGCCTGGGTCAGCTGTTTTTCGAGGTCGGCTTCGGTGTAAGGGGCAAAGCCCCACTGGCTCGCGTCGGCGCCGGCGTTGGAGCCGCCGAGGAAGGAGGCAAGTTCGGCGCGGCCGGTGTGGCGCAGCACGTCCATCAGGAAGAGCCGGTCCTGCGCCCCGGCGTAGCCCGCGCCGAACATCGTGTCGGCGCGGGTGGTGCCGGAGATGTGCGGGACGCCGAAGGCTTTGTCGCGGACGATCGTCACCCCCGGCCGCGGTTCGATCGTCGATTCGACTTCCCCCGCGGGGACGCCGAAGGTCGCGTCCTTGAAGTAACTGGGGATCTGGCTTTCGGTCAGCGTCGGGCTGGCGTAGAGGAGGTTTTCATAGAGCGACTGCTGGTCGGCGAAGTGCGGCGGCAGCCGGTGCAGGCCTTTGAATTCGAGCAGCTGGGTGAAGGTGTCGAGGCCGTTCTCCCCGGGCGGCAGGACGTTGCGGAAGCCGCCGGCGTCATTGGTGCCGTAGGGCTGCGGGGTGGCCGCCTGCGCCATTGGCACAAGCACGGCGAGAACGAAGAGCGACAAGACCAGCGGGAGCGCAAAGCGCAAGCAACCTCGTGAAAACAACTTCCCTCCTTCGTAACGGCGGCCCCCCAGCCACTCCGAGCAGGGTAGACGATCGAGCTCCTCGGCTGGCCGGCTAGTCAGCTTCGTGCCAGGGAGTGAGGATCCTTGGACCCGCGGCGGTGACCGCGACCGTGAACTCGAAGTGCGCGGCCAGGGACCCGTCTTCGGAGTAGACGGCCCAGCCGTCGTCGCCCATCCGCACCAGCGGCCCGCCGGCGTTGACCATCGGCTCGATCGCCAGCACCACGCCCTCCTCCAGTTCGGGGCCCCTGCCGGGCTCGCCGAAGTTCGGCACCTGCGGTTCCTCATGCATGTCCTGCCCGATGCCGTGACCGACCAGGGTGCGGATGATCGAGAGGCCTTCGATCTCGACCGCGCGCTGGATCGCCGCCGAGACGTCGCCGAGGTGGTTGCCGGGCCGCATCTGCTCGACTCCGGCGAAGAGCGAGGCCTTGGTCACGTCGAGCAGCTTCTGTCCCTCGGGGCCGATCGGCCCGACCGGGACCGTGATCGCCGCGTCGGAGACCCAGCCGTCCTTGACCACGCCGACGTCGATCGAGAGCACGTCCCCGCGCTTCAGCTCATAGCCGTCGGGGATGCCGTGGACGACCATCGAGTTGGGCGAGGCGCAGATCGAGCCCGGGAAGCCGCGGTAACCCTTGAAGGCCGGGATCGCGCCCTGCGAGCGTATGAACTTCTCCGCCGCGGCGTCGAGCTCCTCGGTGGTCACCCCGGCCCGCGCCTTCGAGGCGAGCATCTTCAGGCAGCGAACGAGGATCGCGCCGGAGGCCGCCATCTTCTCGACCTGCTCCGGCGTCTTCTTGATGATCATCCGGTACAAGCTAGTGGTAGAGCGCCGGCCATTACGGGCAGGTGCTTAAACAGCCTCGTCCTGCTCCATCCGCAGCGTCGCCAGGGTGCGGCGGATCTGCTCGGCGACCTCGTTCGGCGGCTCCTCGCCGCCGATCCGGCGCCGGACGCTGCGGGGGTGGTAGGAGGGGACCAGCGGCGCGGGCGTCTCGTGGGTGGTGGGGAGCCGGTTGGGGATCACCGCGGGTGTGTCGTCGTGGCGGGTA
>JBQCHH010000042.1:0-24364 GCA_051954855.1 Solirubrobacterales bacterium
CCCCCCCCCCCCGTGTCGGGGGTCGGTGCTTCGGGGTCGGGGGTGGCGCCGCCGGCCCCCGCCCCCCCCCCCCCCCCCCGCCGCGCCGTCGCCCTGACCGGCGCCGGCGTCTCTGTGCCGTCGGGGATCCCGGACTTCCGCACGCCGGAGACGGGGTTGTGGGCGAAGGTCGATCCGATGGAGGTCTCCCACATCGACGTCTTCGAGCGCGAGCCGGAGCGGTTCTGGTCCTACTACCGGCCGCGCTTCCAGGCGCTGGGGGACAAAGAGCCGAACCGGGCGCACGAGGCGCTGGCGGAGCTGGAGCGGCGGGGGCTGATCGAGGGCGTGATCACCCAGAACATCGACCGCCTGCACCGGGCGGCGGGGTCGGAGAACGTGATCGAGGTACACGGCTCGATCGAGACCTCCTCGTGCCGGGACTGCGGCGCCGCCTTCGGCCTCGACCGGGTGGACGGGCTCTTCGACGCGCGCGGGGTGGCGATCTGCGCCTCGTGCGGCGGCGCGGTCAAACCCGACGTCGTCCTCTTCGGGGAGCTGCTGCCGGAGGAGGCGATGGCGCGGGCGACCGAGCTGGCCGAAGGAGCCGACTTGATGCTCTGCGTCGGCTCCTCGCTGGCGGTCCATCCCGTCGCCGGCCTGCCGCAGCTGACGCTCGCGAATGGCGGCCGGCTGGCGATCGTGACCAAGGGCGAGACGCCGTACGACCGCGACGCCGAGCTCAAGCTCGAGGGCGAGGTCGACGCGGAGCTCGACGCCCTGCTCGCTGCGCTCAGCTGAGCGGAACCCGCGCCGCGGCCTAGCGGCCGAAGCGGATCCCGCGCGCCTGACAGTCCGAGAGGACCGCTTCGGCCCAGGGGCCTCCCGTTGCCGCCGCCCGGTTGCAGAGCGCCACCGCCTTCGCCCCGCAGGCGTTCAGCACCTCGCCGCCGGTTCGTCCGGCGATCGTCGGCCTGATGCAGCCCGGGGCGGGAGCGGGGTGGCTGCCGCTGCCGGCCGTCGCCACAACCAGGGCGAGAATTGCGATCGCGCTGACCAAACTGCCCCAGATCACGACGCGGCGCTCGCGCGTGGTCAGCTTCCGCAACGGCGTGTTCACCCGCTGGTAGTGGCCCTCGAGTGGCATCGGGGACAGGTTAACCAGGCGACCGGGAGGCGCATACCGCCAATCGGGAGAACGATCGCGGCCGATCTTTAGACACTCGTATGTAGTGGCGCAGCGCCTGTCGCGGGAGGGTTGGCGAGTCCTAATAGGTGGGCTCGGAACGCCGGTGGGATATCTCGTCGATGTGCAGGTGAGCCCGGAAATCAGAAAGGAAACACCGGATCAATGGAATGGTTGAGCGAAGGGGCCAACTCGTGGCAGCTCACCGCCGCGACCCTCGTCGGGCTCATGAGCATCCCTGGGTTGGTCGTCCTCTACGGAGGCGTCATGCAGAAACGCTGGTCGGTGAACTCGATGATGATGGCGTTCGTCGCCTTCGCCATCGTGCTCGTCCTCTGGTGCTTGTTCGCGTTCAAGATGGCGTTCGGCACGCCGATGCACATCTTCGGCGCAAGCGGCGGCAGCTTCCTGGCCAACATGTGGGGGAAGCCGGGCTCGATTCTGAGCGCCGCCAGTGAGCTCGGGCACGGGCACATCCCCCTCTTGCCGACGGTCTCCGAAGAAATCGAATTCCCGCAGTCGACCCTGGCCTACTTCCAGATCGTCTTCGCTGCGATCACGCCGCTGCTGATGCTGGGCTCGGTGCTGGGCCGGATCAACTTCAAGGCCTGGATCCCCTTCGTCGCGCTGTGGACGGTCTTCGTCTACACGATCAACGCCTTCCTGATCTGGGGCGGCGGCTACTTCGCCCAGCACGGGGCGGTTGACTTCTCGGGCGGGTACGTGATCCACCTCGCCGCCGGCGTCTCCGGCTTCGTCGCCGCCTGGGTGATCGGGCCGCGCCTGCAGCGCGACCGCGAGGTCGACGCGCCGAACAACCTGGCGATGGTCGCCGTCGGCGCCGGTCTGCTCTGGCTCGGCTGGAACGGCTTCAACGGCGGTGACTGGTACTCGGCCGGCACGATCGCCTCGGCGGCGGTGCTCAACACCAACCTCTGTACCGCCGTGGCGTTCCTTGTCTGGGTTGCCTGGGATTACGTCACCGGCCGCAAGCCGAGCCTGATCGGCAGCGTCAACGGGATGATCGTCGGCCTCGTCGCGATCACCCCCGGCGCCGGCTTCGTCAACGGCTGGGGCGCGATCGTGATCGGCGTGATCGCCTCGACGATCGTCTACTTCGCGCTCAACTACCTGAGCCGGACGGCGCCCTTCCGCAACGTCGACGACACCCTCGGGGTCATCTACACGCATGGCTTCGCGGGTCTCGCCGGCGGCCTCCTGGTCGGGATCTTCGCCAACAGCGCGATGGCGGAAACGACCCTTGCCGGGACGATCTCCGGCGGCGGGCTGCACCTGCTCGGCTGGCAGGCGCTGACGGCGCTGTGGGTGATCGTCTTCTCGGCGATCGGCACCTTCGTCCTGCTGAAGCTGGTGGGGTTGGTCGTGCCGCTGCGGATGACCGAGGCGGAAATGGAGACCGGCGACATCGCGGTCCACGGGCACGAGGTGTACCCGTCGGACGTGCCGTCCCTGGGCTACCCGGACGGCGTCCCGGCGCAGCCCGCGGCCCGGCCGGCGCCGGCCGGAGGCACCGCGTAAGAGCTCCCGCCGCTCAGCGGCAGAGAGACAGGACCCCCTGGAGCCGCCCCCGATCTTCGGGGGCGGTTCTGTCTTCGGGGCCGCTAAGCGGTGGAGGTCTCGGCGGCGGCCCGTCGCCCGGCCTCGCGCAGAACGTCGAGCATCGTCGCCACCGCCGGGGTGGCGGCGGCGCTGCCGGGGGTGGCGGCGAAGACCTTGCGCAGCGGGGGCTGTGGGTCGAGCGGCCTGACGAGGATGTCCGGGCGGACGGTGGAGAGGGCGAGTTGCGGGATCAGGGCGACTCCGACGCCGGCTGCGACCAGGCCCTGGACGGTCTGGTAGTCGTCGCTTTCGAAGGAGACGCGGGGGTCGAAGCCGGCCTGGTGGCAGGAGCGGACGACGTGCCTGGCGCAGGGGCTGGCGACCGAGGTCTGCACCCACGAGTCCTCCGCCAGGTCCTCGAGTCGCAGGCGGCTGCGGTCGGCGAGGCGGTGGTGGTGGGGGAGGGCGAGGTGGAGCGGGTCGTCGAGCAGGTCGAAACGGCGCATCCCGGCGCCGAGCCGCTCGCCGAAGCCGGGGAACTCGAAGAGGAGGGCGAGATCGAACTCGCCCGCCCGCAGCCGGGGTGCGATCTCCTCCGGCTCGCCCTCGGCGAGGGTCAGCTCGACGCCGGGATGGGAGGCGCGGAAGGCGGTCACCGCGCCCGGGATCAGGGTCGCGCCGGCGGTGGGGAAGGAGGCGACCCGCAGGTGGCCGCCGTGACCGGAGGCGATCGCGGCGACCTCGCTTTCGGCGGCCTCGATCTGGGCGAGTACGCCGCTCGCGTGTCTGGCCAGGGCGGCGCCGGCGGCGGTCGGCCGCGCGCCCGAGCGCGTGCGCTCGATCAGGGCGGCGCCGGCTTCGCCCTCGAGCGTCGCGATCGCCTGGGAGACGGCAGATTGAGAGTAGGAGAGAGCGTCGGCAGCAGCGGAAAAGGACCCCCGGTCGATCACTTCGCGGAGAACCCGGAGGCGGCTCGTGCTCAGCATAAGTAAATCTGATTCTAGCTATGAGTAATTCCAGTTGCACTGATAGCGGGTCGGTGCCACCCTGACTCCACACTCCGAACCAACTTTTTCCCCTGGAGGCATTCCGATGGCACTGAAGATCATCGTTTCCTACGACGACACCGACAACGACCGCGACGCGCTGGCGCTGGGCCGGCTCCTCGCCTACGCCGGCGGCGAGCTGTCGCTGGCCTACGTCCGCCACACCTTCGGCGAATCGCTCGAACAGCAGCAGGCCGAAGAGCTGCTTGCCCGCGGTGCCGCCTCCGTCGGCACCCCTGAGATGCCGAAGCACGTCGTCGTCAACCCCGCCACCAGCGTCGGCCTCACCGAGCTGGCCGAGCGCGAACAGGCCGACGTGATCGTCTTCGGCTCCGAATACCGGACCGCCGCCGGCCTCGTCAAGCCGGGCATCTCGGCTCACAAACTGCTGCTCGGCGGCCCCTCGGCGATCGCCGTCGCCCCGGCCGGCCTGCAGGCGAATCCGGTCGTCAGCGTCAACAACGTCGGCGTGATCGACGAGGGCGACCCGAGCGCGCGCGAGACCGCGACCAGCCTCGCTCAGGCTCTGGGCGCCGAGGTCGTCGACTACGGCTCCGGGTCGATTGACCTTCTCGTCGTCGGCTCGCGTCCCGAGGCCCCGCAGGGGCGGGTCGTCCTCAGCGCCAAAAGCGACTACGCGGTCGAGGCCGCGAACTACCCGGTGGTGGTGATCCCGCGCGGGGTCGCGATCGACTTCGCCGGCGCGGTCGCTCCGGCTGCCGGCTGAGCCCCGCGCCTACCGCTGGACGACCACGATCACGGCCGCGACCTTCGGGTCGCGGCCGTCGGTCTTCCCGGCCAGGCTCTCGAGGTCGACGCTACGGGCCTGGTAGCGCGAGGCCAGGTCGGCAACCGTCTGCACCGCCGAGTCGGCTTCGATCACCAGCGCCGCCGGGCCCGCCTTCTTCCCCCGCGCTTCCTGCGCCGCGTCGAGGACGTCCCTGGTCACCTCGGCGGAGGCTCGCTCGGCGTTGGCCCAGCCCTGGCCGAATCCGAGCTCCGGGTTGCTCAGCTCCGGTCCCTCGAGAATTCGCAGCTCGCTCTCCCGCGGCTCCCAGCGGCGGTCACCGAGGGCGACCGGCTGCCCTGACAGCCATGGTTCGAGCACGGTCAGGCGCAGCTCCTCGGCGCTGAGGTTGAACGAACGGGCGTGGCGCAGCCCCGCGCGGACCTCGATGTGGAAAGCCATCGGGAGACCATATCCTCACGCGCGATGCCGCCCCCGCTGCCCGCTGCCGTCGTCTTCGACAACGACGGTCTCCTCCTCGACACCGAGTCGGTCTGGACCCGGGCTGAGCAGGACCTCTTCGAGCTGCGCGGGACAGAGCTCACTCCCGCCGACAAGCGCGAGCTGGTCGGGACCTCGGCCGAGATCGCCGGCGGCATCCTCGAACGGCGGCTGGGCGAGCCGGGGCGGGCGGGCGAGCTGATCGAGGAGCTGAACGAGCTGGTCGTCGCCGAGCTCGAGCACGGGGTGGAGGCGATGATCGGCGCCCGCGAGCTGCTCGAGCGCCTGCGCGAGAGGGGGACGCCGATCGGCCTCGTCTCCAACTCGCCGCTGCGCTTCGTCCGCCGCTCGATCGAGCTCGCAGGGTTTCACGAGCACTTCGACGTCGTCGTCAGCGCCCATGAGGTGGCGGCGCCGAAGCCTGCCCCCGACCCCTACCTGGAGGCCTGCCGGCGGCTCGGGGTAGAGCCGGGTCCGGCGGTTGTCGCCTTGGAGGACTCGCCGACCGGGGTGGCGGCCGCCCGCGCCGCCGGACTGACCGTGATCGGCATTCCCTCGATCGAGGGGATCGCCCTGGAGGAAGCGCACCACCTGGCGGAGTCGCTGCTGGACGAGGTGGTGGCCCGCCGGCTCTCCCTTTAGGGCAGATCTCGCCCTGGAATACTTAGATATCTCGAAGTAAAATTCTTGGGTTTTTAGAAACCCAAGGGAGAGTCAATGAAATACACGAAGATGCTCGGCCTCGCCGCTGTGGCAGCGACGGCCCTGATGGCATTGTTCGGAACCGGTTCGGCTTCGGCGACCGTGCTCTGCAAAGAATACAAAACCCCCTGCCCCAAAGGCCAAGCGCTCGGAGCGGGTACCACCATCGACATGTCGTTGAAAACCGGTAAATCGGTAACTATCAGCGGGACCGGAATTAATGTCACATGTACGACTTCTACAATAAAAGGAACTACCACTAACGAAGGAAGCGAAAAAGAAGCAGTCAAAGGTACGGTCGAAGCTCTTACGTACGAAAAATGCACTGGCGCTACGATCAAAGTTCTCAAAGATGGATCGTTCGAAGCGCAGTACATCTCCCCCGAAAACACCAACAACACAAGAGCTCATCTGATTTCTGTTGGAGCCGAGTTGACAGTGGACGAAATGGGGATCAGTTGCGAGTATGGAACTGTAGCCGGTAAAACCATGGGCATCCTGGCCTCCGACGAAACTGTAGGTCCGGAATTCACTGAGGAAGTGACTATCGGCAAGGAAGAAGAAAGTGGGTTTCTCTGCCCCGCGTCGGTTGTTGTGAAAGGCGAATATGCCATCACAGCGCCGGCGAAAATCTATTTCAAGGAAAAAACAGCACCCTGAGTCAATTGGTGGAGCCTAACCCCTGAGCACGCGGCGGCGGCGGAGAACGCGCTCGCTGGTCCCCAGCAGCTCTTTCACCTGCCGCCGTTGCTCTTCGCTCAGCTCCCCCTGCAGGGCGGCGTTGGCGGCAGTGCCGGCCTCGGCTCGGCGTTCCTGCAGCGCCGTCATGTCCTTCTCGTGGCCGGGGTCCGCCACCGCGTCCTTCAGCTCGGTCAGCAGTGCCTCGAGGCCGACTCGTAGCTGCAGGGCGGCCTCGCGCTCGCGGCCGGCATCTAGGTCGGCGCGCGCTCGCAGCAGGAGGGTCTCGCAGGCGTCGGGCCGCTCGCGGCCGCTGAGCACGGCGGCGACCCGTTCCTGCGGGCGCATCTCCTCCTCGCGTTGCTGTCGCCGCGATCTCGCCCCCGGCGCGGCGTCCACCTGGCGAGCGTCGCGGAAGCGTCCTTCGGCGGTCTCCTCGCCGCTGCCGTAGCCGATCAGCACCCGCTCCGCCGCCGCGGGGGAGAGATCGAATCGGGTGGCGGGATCCGCAGCGGCAACCGCCTGCGCGTGCAGGGCCCGGTTCAGCAGCGCGACTCCTTCCTCGGCTATGACCTCGACCGCGCCTCCGTCCGCGCGGGCCTCGAGCCAGCGTGCCGCCTCATCCTCGTCCGCGAAGGGGGCGAAGGCATGGATCACGGTGGCGCGGGTCAGCGTCAGTGCCGCCGGCTCGGCCTCCGCCGGGGTACTCCGCCCGCGACGCCGCCGTCCCCGTGCCACCGGGGCCCCGAGCTTCTGGATGACGAGGACACTCTCCTCCTCGCCGCCGTCATCCGAGCGCGCCAGGTAGCGGCCGTCCGCCAGCGGCAGCGGGCCGGCGAAGTCGAACTGCACGAATCCGAATAGTTGGGCCAAGCCCTGGGGGCGTCAATCGCCGCCCACGCCGGCGATGCCGCCGTGGGTGCGGTCCGGTTCCGCGTACTTCGAGGGCCGCACCGGCACGTTCGGGTTTTTGATTTCGCCGAGACGATTGATCAACCGCTGCCACTGGTCCGGTTTCAGCAAGGTGCTGAACTGTTCGGCGCCGCCTTCGATCGGGTGGTAGCCGATGTGGACGTGGTCGTAGTGATCGGGCAGGGCGAAGCTGGTCGGTCCGGGCAGGTTCTCCAGCGAGATCACCTGGTGTGGGTGCATCGGGCCCTGCAGCTGCAGGACGTCTTTGATCAGCTGGTCGACCAGCGTGCCCGGACCCTGGTGACCGGTGACCGGGACGCCGTTGATCGCGGCGATGTCGACCGCGTCGCCGGTGCTGTGCTCGGAGACGTTGCCGGAGGTGGTCATCAGGCTGTGGCCGCACTCCAGGGAGGTGATCGTCAGCGTGAAGCCTTTTGAGCGCAGGTACTCGAGCACGGCGAGTACGCGGCGGTCGATTTTGCCGCTGGCGATGTCTTCGCGCCCGCAGCTGTAGATGTTGAGGCCTTTGTCGTTGAGCACCCGCTTCTGCAGCGCTTCCTTCGAGAGCAGGAGGACGCCGGCGCCGCTCAGCTTCGCGAACGGGTTCTTGCCCTTGGCGCGGTAGATCGCGGTCGCTTCGAGCAGCTTCCAGCCGTCGAGGATCGGTTTCGGGTCGATCCGCGGCGCGCCCTTGCCGGCCGGGCGGATCGAGAAGTTGATGTGAGGGTCGATGCCTTCGGCGCCGGGGGCGATCCGGGCCAGCAGCGTGCCGGCGATCACTTTCGAGCCGACCCGCAGCGAGCCCTCGCCGCTGGCGGCAATTGCGGCCCGCAGCTTCTGCGCTTCGGCCTCACCGCCCTTGCCCTCGCTGCGCCCGGGGTAAGCGCGCAGCCGCGGCCGCAGGTTCTGGCTTTCGACCGGGACCCGCTTCTCCGTGCCGGTGGGCGTCACCACCACGCGGTGGTCGCGGACCAGGTGGCCGAGCTCGGCGTAGGTGTAGCGGTTGCCGTAGGTGTCTTCGAGGACGACGAAGTTGCCGAGCTTGGCGGAGTGGCCCATCTTGCGGATCACCCCGTCGTTGACGGCGACCACCGGTGCGCCCTGCTTGCTGAAGATGTTGATCCCGCGCGGGGTCGGGGAGGAGGAGATGACTTCGGCCGCGTTGCCGAGCTTGCCGGCTTCGCCGTTCTTGATCGCTTCCCGGGCGGCGATGTCGTCGGCGTAGCGGGCGTTGGCGGCGATCGGGAAGTGGGCGCCCTCGGTGAGGCCGGTCAGCGAGCCGACCAGGTCGGAGGGGAGGCGACCGTAGGCGCGGGCGTAGAGCAGCACCTCCTGCACGTACCAGTCGGCGTGGTTGTAGGCGAAGATCGCGTGGTAGAGGTCGTGGTCACCGCCGGCGAGCTTCAGGTAGTGGGCCGCGGCGCAGATCGCGTCGACCGGGTTATAGGGGTCTTTCTTGCCGTCGCCGTTGGCGTCGAGGCCGAACTGTTCCCAACTCGCGGGCAGGAACTGCATCCAGCCGACGGCGCCGGCGCTGGAGACGTTGAGGTTGGTGCCGAAGTCGGTCTCGATTTTGTTGATCGACGCGAGCACCTCCCAGGGGATCCCGTATTCGGTGCCGCAGGCCTGGTAGATCGGCAACAGGAAGGGGGGGATTTCGAAGGAGTCGATGACGAAGTTGGGGACGCCGATCGGAGCCGGGCCGAAGGGGGCGATCGTGGTCGTCGGGTTGGCGGTGGTGGGGGCACCGCCTTCGGTGAACTGCGAGCCGCCGTTGGAACCCTCAGGTAGAGGTTGAGTGCCGCCGCCGTTGGCGCTCGGGGCGGTGATGCCGCCGGAGCGGCTGCCGCTGCCAGGTTCGGCGAGTTCGTCGTTGCGGGTGACGCCGCCCTTGCCCGGAGAGCTCCCGATGATGCTGGTTCCTTCTTTGACCCCGCCGGACTTGCCGCCGCCGGAGCTTGCGCCGCTGCCGCTCGAGCCGGGGGGGGGCGCCGGGGCGGGAAGGCTTTCGCCTTCGGTCGCTTCCGCAGGGGTCGCGGGATTTGGTTCCTCGCTGTTGTCTTCAGGCGATTCGCAGCCTGGGTCCTGCATGTCGACGAGGCCGTCGCCGTCGTCGTCGACGCCGTTGGAGCAGGCGGGAGCGGTCAGGGAAGGGATCGTCGTCGTGGTGGTGCCGAGCGATTCGGCGGCGCTCAGGGGGTCGGCGCCGGCCAGGGCCGTGCCCACGACGGTTATCGCCAGAAAGCCGGCGAAGGCGATGATCAATGCGAACTTGGTTCTCATCCCAAAGCGTCCCTGCCCGCGCTCGGTCTCCCCGTCCGGGCAATAGCGACTTCAAGCTACCCACTAATACGAGCGTCCGCAACGAAAGGCGGCGCTCCCAACAAGTCCTTAATCAAGCTCTGCAACATGCTTGTAACGGGAGGCTTTCAGCCGAGCCGGATGCGCTCGTTAAGCTCCCGTCAACGCGAGGCGGAAAGGCGACCCGGCGTGACCTTCGACGATTACGAGCAGGATGGGCTCCGAGCCCGCTCCGAGCAGGCCTTGGCCGAGCTGGCGCAGGCCCTGATCGACAATCCGACGCTGCACAACGCGATCACCGCGGCTCTGGGCGCCCGCGAGAAGGCGCTGGAGGCTCAGCAAGCGGCGATGAGCGCCCTCAACCTGCCCTCGGCGACCGACGTGGAACGGCTGGAGCGGCGCCTGCGCTCCTTTTCGCAGCGGCTGGAGGACGTCGAGGAGGCGATCGATGATCTCAGCCGCGAGTTGGGGGAGCTGCGGCGCGAAAACGGCAAAAAAACGAAGAAAAAAGCTGAACCTAACCCTAAACCTAAGGGTTAGAGTACGCCAGCGGCAGCGTTTCCGGCATTTTTCGCCGCTGCCTCCAATGCCTCGTCGGAGATGTGGCGGCCGTCGGTCGTCCGGGAGACGATCAGCAGCGCCGCTACCGCGACTTCGAACTCGGAGCCGGTGGCGAAGAGGGCGGCCGTCTGCATGTCCGCCACCTCCGCGGCAGGGTGGACTTCGTCTTCGGGCGGATGCAGGACGTCGAGGCTGACGCTGACGACGCCGCGGGCCTGAGCGCCGAGAACATCCAGGAGCTGGTAGGTGAGCACGGCGTCCGGTTCCATCGCCGGCTGCAGCGGTTCTTCTCGGCCTTCAGGGGTCGGAAAGGAGCCGCCGGGTTCCGGGAAGGCTTCGCTGACAACCATGAAATCGCCCAGTTCGAAGTCCCGCAGCGAGGCGCAGGTGCCGATTCGGACCGCGCGCCGCACGCCCAGCTCGGCGAGGTCGCGGAGGACGACGCTGGCGCTCGGACCGCCCATCCCGGTCGACTGCACCGTCAGCTCCTTGCCGATCTCGGTGCGTCCGGTGTAGCCCCACAGCCCGCGGGCGTGATTGCTCATCTTCGGCTGCTGCAGCAGCGCTTGGGCCAACAGCAGGGCACGGCCGGGGTCGCCGACGAGGATCGCGTCGGTTGCGTTCGGGGCGGTGGGCCGTAAGCGCGCCGGGCTCACGCAGCCGACCCTAGCCGTCTTGTCGTCCGCCGGGCCGTGTCGGTAAGGCGTCCGGTCGTTCTCCGCGTGAATTTGTCGCGGCCCTATCGGGCTTGCTCCCTGAGATAGAGCCCGCCTATGGCGGGCAAAGATCGGATTGCATTTCCGCCGCTTCGCGAACATTCCCGCGGAGAACGACCGGAGGCCCCTCCACACGCATCAGCTGGATGGCCCAGGGTACGAAAGCTGTTCAGCTCAGCGAAACCGCGACAACCCTTGTACAGCACGGGTTCTCGCGGTTTCGCGTTGGGGCGTCTGCCGGAGCGATTCTGGCGAGTAACCCAGGGAGGTCGGGGATACCCGTCCCCTATACCGAGTGAGTTTCGTCCTGCAGCCGAGGTGGTTAGCCTCGCCCGTATGGCGGACCAGCGGATCTCGTTAAGTGAGGCGGCGCGGCGGTCGGGGGTGCCGGCCAGCACGCTGAAACGGTGGGCGGAGGAGAAGGTCGTGCCGGTGCGGCGGGGGCGGTGGACGGCTGCGGCGGCCGCGCAGGCGCGGGTGGTGGCGCGGATGCGCGAGCGGGGCTACTCGCTGGAGGACCTGAAGAACGCCGGCCGCGAGGGGCGGCTCGCCTTCGGCTTCACCGAAGAGCTCTTCTCCGAATCGGAGAGCGAGCACACCGTCGAGGGGGTGGCGGCGGAAACCGGCCTCGAGCCGGAGCTGATCGAGCGCATCCTCGTCATCCTCGGCACCCCGACCGAACGCCGTCGCGAGCTGACCAAGGAGGACGCCGCGGCGCTGCGCCACTGCGCCCGCGTCCTCGCCGCCGGCTTCCCGCTCGTCGCCTTCCTGCAGCTGGTCCGCGTTTACGCCCAATCGATGCGGCGGATCGCCGACGCCGAGGTGCGCCTCTTCCACCTCTACGTGCACGAACCGCTGATCCGCGACGCCGTGCCGGAGCTGGAAATGGCGGAGGAGATGGGGGAGATGGCGGCCGACATCCTGCCGCTGGCGACGCCGCTGACCGAGTACCTGCACCAGCGCTACCTGCGCTACTTCGTCGAGCAGGATGTGGTCGGCCACATGGAGAGCGACTCGGCCATGGACACGGCCGAAATGCAGCTCGGCCACGTGCGGGTCACCCTCTGCTTCATCGACCTCACCGGCTTCACCCGCTACACCGAGGAGGAGGGCGACATCGAGGCGCTCGACGTGGTCGAGCGGTTCGTCGCCACTGTCGAAGAGACGCTGCCGCGGGAAGCGACGATCGTGAAGACGATCGGCGACGAGGTGATGATCGTCTCCCCCGACGCCGCGGCGCTGACCGAATGGGCGGTCGCCTTCCTCGCCCGCTTTCCGCAGCGCCCGCAGCCGCGGGTCGGCATCCACTGCGGCGACGCCGTCTACCGCGACGGCGATTACTTCGGCAGCCAGGTCAACCTCGCCCACCGGATCGTCAACCGGGCGCTGGCGGGGGAGGTGATGGTCACCGACACGGTCGCCGACGCGATCGCCGGCAACGAGCGGCTGCAGATGGAGGGGATCGGCCAGGTCAGCCTCAAGGGGTTCCCGGTCCCCACCGACCTCTTCGTCGTCCGCGCCGCATGATCGGCGAGGAGCTGCTGCGGCGGGTCGAGGAGGGCGGGCTGATCGCGCCGCCGGCACCGTTGGTGGCGATGCTCTCCGGCGGGCGGGACTCGGTCTGCCTGCTCGACCTCGCGGTGCGGGCGCGGGGGGCGGGGGCGGTGACCGCGCTCCACGTCAACTACGGGCTGCGCGAGGAGGCCGACGCGGACGAGCGCCACTGCCGCGAGCTGTGCGAGCGGCTGGGGGTGGCGCTGGAGGTGGAGCGGCCACGGCGGCCCGAGGGGACGGGGAACCTGCAGGCCTGGGCGCGCGAGGCGCGCTACGCGGCGGCGGCGCGGCTGGCGGCGACGAGAGAGGCCGCGAGCGGGGACGAAGCGAAGATCGTCACCGGGCACACCGCCGACGACCAGGTCGAGACGATCCTCTATCGACTCGCCTCTTCGCCGAGCCGGCGGGCGCTGCTGGGAATGCGGCCCGCGGACGGCCGATTGGTGCGGCCGCTCCTGGGGGCCACCCGCGGGGAGACGACCGCCTACTGCGACGAGCGCGGGCTGGCTTGGCGCGATGACGCCAGCAACGAGGAGGGCGACTACAAGCGCAACCTCCTGCGCCGCGACGTAATCCCGGAGTTGGCGAAGATCCATCCCGCGGCGCGGGAGAACATTCTGCGCACGGCAGCGCTGCTGCGCGAGGAGGCCGAGCTGCTCGACTCCCTCGTCGACGCCGAGCTGGCCGGCGGCGACGGCGTTGAGGCGGGGACGATCGCCCACGCGCGCTTCGCGGCGCTGCATCCGGCCCTGCGCCGCCTCGTCCTCCAGCGCCTCGCCGACGAGGCCGCCGGCCGCCCTGTCGCCGGTGCCGTCCGCTTCGCCGACCAGGTCGCCGGCCTCCGTCCCTCCGGCGCCCAGCTCGACCTCGGCAGCGGCGTCCGCGCTGTCACCGCCCGCGGCATCCTCCGCGCCGAGTAGTCGCTCTATATCTAGACTGCGCGCGGTGAGCGACCCGGCGATCGGCGAGACCCTCGTCGCCAGAGACGACCTGCAGCGGCGCATCGCCGAGCTGGGGGGAGAGATCAGCCGCGACTACGCGGGACAGGAGCTGGTCCTGGTCGGCGTGCTGAAGGGCGCCGTCCTCTTCCTCGCCGACCTGATGCGCCACATCGACGTGCCCTGCGAGATCGACTTCATGGCGGTCTCCAGCTACGGCTCCCAGACCGATTCCAGCGGCGTCGTCCGCATCCTCAAGGACCTCGACGCGCCGATCGAGGGGCGCGACGTGCTGATCGTCGAGGACATCATCGACTCCGGGCTCACGCTGCAGTATCTGATGCGCAACCTCAACGCCCGCAGTCCCGCTTCGCTGCAGGCCTGTGCGCTGCTGACCAAGCCGGAGCGGCTGCGGGTCGACCTCTCGCCGCGCTACGTCGGCTTCGAGATCCCCAACCGCTTCGCGATCGGCTACGGCCTCGACCACGCCCAGAAGTACCGGAACCTGGATTTCGTCGCGGCTCTTGCCGACTAGACCGCTGAAATCGCCCTGGTACGCTGATTTCTGACTTTGAGGCGGTTTTTCAAAAGCGCGGCGTTTCCGATCCTGCTCGTCGTCATCCTGGCGTTCGTCGCCCAGCGGGTGATCAGCAGCGGCGGCGGGGGCGAACCCCATCAATACGGGGAACTGATCAAACAGAACCACGGGCTGATCGTCAGCGGCGAAGTCGAAGAAGTCGACGTCAACACCAAGGACAACACGCTCGACGTCCAGCTGAAAGCCAATGCCGAACACGGCTCAGAAAGCTTCTCGACCGGCTACCCGCCCGACGGCGAACAGAAGCTGGTCGAACTGCTGGAAAAAAACCACGTCAAAACCGACGTCCACGGCTCCGGCAGCTCCAGCCTGCTCTCGCTGCTGACGCTGATCCTGCCCTTTGTCCTCTTCTTCGGCTTCTGGATCTTCCTGATGAACCAGATGCAGGGCGGCGGCTCGCGGGTGATGAACTTCGGCAAATCGAAAGCGAAGCGGATGTCGGTCGACGCGCCGAAAATCACCTTCCGCGACGTTGCCGGCGTTGACGAGGCGGTGCAGGAGCTCGAGGAGATCAAGGAATTCCTCGAGAACCCGAAGAAGTTCCAGGCGCTCGGCGCGCGCAGCCCCAAGGGCGTCCTCTTATATGGACCGCCCGGGACCGGGAAGACGCTGCTCGCCCGCGCCGTCGCCGGCGAGGCTGGGGTGCCGTTCTTCTCGATCTCCGGCTCCGACTTCGTCGAGATGTTCGTCGGCGTCGGCGCAAGCCGCGTCCGCGACCTCTTCGAGCAGGCGAAGCAGAACTCGCCCTGCATCATCTTCATGGACGAGATCGACGCCGTCGGCCGCCACCGCGGCGCCGGTATGGGCGGCGGTCACGACGAGCGCGAGCAGACGCTGAACCAGCTGCTGGTCGAGATGGACGGCTTCGAGATGAAGGACAACATCATCCTCATCGCCGCCACCAACCGGCCCGACATCCTCGACCCGGCGCTGCTGCGGCCGGGCCGCTTCGACCGCCAGGTCGTCGTCGACCGCCCCGACCGCAAGGGCCGCAAGAAGATCCTCGAGGTCCACACCCGCGGCAAGCCGCTGGGACGCGAGATCGAGCTCGACACGCTGGCCGGCCAGACCCCCGGCTTCACCGGCGCCGACCTCGCCAACCTGATCAACGAGGCGGCGCTGCTGACCGCCCGCTCCGGCAATCGCGAGATCACGATGCAGGAGCTGGAGGAGGGGATCATGCGGGTGATCGCGGGCCCGGAGAAGAAGACCCGCGTGATGAGCGAGAAGGAGCGCCTCGTCACCGCCTACCACGAGGTCGGGCACGCGATCGTCGGCCAGCTGCTGGAGCACACCGACCCCGTCCACAAGATCTCGATCATCAGCCGCGGCCAGGCGCTCGGCTACACGATCAGCCTGCCGACCGAGGACAAGTTCCTCACCACGCGCGCCGAGCTGACCGACACGATGGCGATGACCCTGGGCGGCCGCGCCGCCGAGGAGATCGTCTTCGGCGAGATCACCACCGGCGCCTCCAACGACCTCGAAAAGGTGACCGAGACTGCGAAGCAGATGGTGATGCGGTTCGGGATGTCCGAGCGCCTTGGGCCGCGCGTCTTCGGCCACGACCGCGGCCAGCCGTTCCTCGGCCGCGAGTTCAGCGCCGAGCCCGACTACTCCGACGAGATCGCGCGCGAGATCGACGACGAGATCCGCCGCATCGTCGAGAGCGCCCACCAGACCGCGAAGAGCCTGCTGAGCGAGCGCCGCGAGGAGCTGGAGCGGATCTCGAAGCTGCTGCTGGAGCGGGAGACGATCGATTCGAAGGAGTTCGTCGCTCTGCTCGAAGGCAAGCCGGCCGAGGAGGTCTTCACCGACGACGAGGAGCCCACCAAGCCCGCCGAGCCCGCGCCCGAGCCGGAACGGGCCCAGCGTGAGGGCGCCCGGCCCAATCCGCGGCCGCGTCCGGGATTTGCCGGCGGCGACGCCTCCTAGCGGAGTACCCATGGCCAAGCTGATGGGGGTTGTGAACGTGACCCCTGATTCGTTCTCGGACGGGGGTCTGTACCTCGATCCGGAGGCGGCGATCGCACACGGCCGCGAGCTGGTCGAGGCGGGGGCGGACATCCTCGACGTCGGCGGCGAATCGACCCGGCCGGGGGCCGCAGAAGTCGCAGCCGAGGAGGAGCGGGCGCGGGTGGTGCCGGTGATCGCGGGGTTGCAGGGAGTGGGGGCGCGGATCTCCGTCGACACCTCGAAGGCGACGGTTGCCGCCGCGGCGCTCGACGCTGGAGCCGAGATCGTCAACGACGTCACCGCCCTGCGCGGCGATCCGGAGATGGCGGCGCTCTGCGCGGAGCGCGGCTGCGGCGTGGTCCTCATGCACATGCTCGGCAACCCGCGGACCATGCAGGACGACCCGCGCTACGACGACGTGGTCGGCGAGGTGAGGGCGTTCCTCGCCGAGCGGCTGGAGGCGGCGGTGGCGGCGGGGGTCCCGGAGGAGGGGATCTGGCTCGATCCCGGGATCGGCTTCGGCAAGACCGGCGCCCACAACATGGAGCTGCTGCGCCGGCTCGGCGAGCTGCGCGAGCTGGGGCGGCCGCTGGTCGTCGGCACGTCGCGCAAGAGCTTCATCGGCCGCATCGACGGCTCGCCGCCGGACGAGCGTCTCGGCGGCACGATCGCCTCTTCGGTCCTGGCCGCAGTCGAGGGCGCGGAGGTGCTGCGCGTCCACGACGTCGCCGAGGTGCGCCAGGCGCTGACCCTGACCGCGGCGATCCTCGGGTAGGTTGCAGTCCCATGGAGTCGCACGAAAACGGGATCGAGTCGAGCGCGGAAATCGAGATCCGCGGCCTCTCGATCTACACCCACCACGGCGTCTCGGAAGCCGAGCAGGAGGTCGGGCAGCGGCTGGAGTTCGACATCTCCTTCGACGTGCCCGACTGCGACGCGATGCTGACCGACCGGCTCGAGGACACGGTCGACTACGCGCAGGTCTGCGACATCGTCGCCCTCGCCGCGACCGAGCGCAGCCACAAGACGCTTGAGCGCCTGGCGCAGGTGGTGGGGGAGAGGCTGATGGAGCGCTACGGCTGCGAGTCGGTCCGCGTCCGCGCCGCCAAGCCGGAGCCGCCGCTGCCGCTGGCGATCCAGGAGATCGCGGTCGAGGTGACCCGGGAGCGCGCGGTCGCAGAAGACGACGAGTCCGAGGACTAGCTCCTTTGGGCAAGCGGCGGACCGGCTACCTCGGCCTCGGCTCCAACGTCGGCGACTCCGCCGGTCACCTGCGAGCGGCGATCGAGCTGCTCGAAGCCGAGGGGATCGAGATCGACGCCGTCTCCTCGGCCTACGTCACCGAGCCCGTGGGCGAGATCCTCGACCAGCCCGACTTCCTCAACGCCGCCGTCCGCATCCGCACCGGCCTGGAGCCCGAAGCCCTCCTCGACGTCTGCAAGCGAGTGGAGGCCGCCCGCGGCCGCACCTTCGACGCCCCCCGCCACAGCCCCAGGCCCCTCGACGTCGACCTCCTGCTCCTGGGCGACCTGGAACTCAGAACTGACCGCCTGACGCTGCCCCACCGGGAGGTCACCACCCGCCGCTTCGTCCTCGTGCCGCTGCTGGAGTTGGACCCGGATTTGGCTTTGCCAGATGGGTTGCGCCTCGCAGATGCCCTTGCAGCCCTGCCCGCAGGGCAGTGGGTGGGGCACCAAGGAACGCTTTAGTATCCATAAATGCGCTCACAAGGTCTTGACTGGTCGCTTTCTCTGTGGTAGATCTAAGCCGTTCCTGAATTAAATAGCAGGAATACCAGGGGCGGTACCGACCGCTCCGACGCAAGGGAGGCATCACGCACCTCTTGCGCTGCCGTAACACCAAAACTCGGCGCTTTCGGCGCCGGAACAAGGAGAAATAGATGAAGTATCTGAAGATGCTCGGCCTCGCCGCTGTGGCGGCCATGGCCCTGACGGCGTTCCTCGGAGCCAGCTCGGCTTCGGCGACCACGATCTGCACACAAACAGAAACACCGTGTGCAGCGGCAAATCAATACACGACCACCCAGGACAACGAAATCGAAGCAACCCTGGAGTCAGGGACCACGGCTACCCTGCGTAACACAGAAGGCTCGATTCACGATACATGCAACACCTCCACCGTTAAGGGACACACCACCAACGCTGGTGGTTCCGCCGCGACAGTGGTAGGAAGTATTACGGAAATCGCGTTCGGCGGTTGCACGAACACCACGACCCCGAACAACGCCGCTACCTGCGAAATGGAAGTCCACAACATTTCGGGCACCGACAACGGCACAATGACAGTCAAAGGCTGCACAGTGGCGATCGTCGAGTTCGGCGTTACCTGCAAGTACGGCGCCGGTAACGGCAAAGATCTCGGCACCATTACAGGTGGAACCATGGGGACAATTGACGTCAATGGAGTCGTCGAACGGATTGACAGCTCCTCTTTCATCTGCCCCGAAACCTCGGTGTGGGAAGCGAAGTACACAATCACAAAGCCGACTGGAGGAATGTACGTCGAGCCATAAATTGGTTGCTGACGTCTAGTACCGGATGATTAGCCACGGCCGCCCATATCTGGGCGGCCGTGGCTCTTAAAGGAGGAGAAAAGCCGTGAAGGTCCTTAAGCTGTTGACTTTTGTTGTCGGAGTAGGGATAGCTCTGGTGGCGCTCCTCGGAGCCAACTCGGCCTCGGCGACCGTCCTCTGCACACAAACAGAAACACCCTGCAGCGCAGCGAACAAATACACGACCACCCAGGACAACGAAATCGAAGCCAGCCTTGAGGCTGGAACCACCACAGTCGTGCGTAACACAGAAGGCTCGATTCACGACACATGCACCAGCTCCAGCCTGAAAGGGCACATAACCAACGCCGGTGGTTCCACCTCGACAGTAGTATGGAGCATTACGGAACTCACGTTCAGGGAATGCACGAACACGACGACCGCGAACAATGCCGCTGCCTGCGAACTCGAAGCCCACAGAATCACGGGCACCGACAACGCCACAGCTACAGTCAAAGGCTGTACATGGACGATCACCGAGTTCGGCGTGACCTGCCATTACGGCGCAGGCAACGGCATCGACCTCGGCATTGTCACAGGCGGAACCATGGGGACAATTGACGTCAACGCAGTCATCAACGCGATTGATAACTCCTCGTTACTTTGTCCCGTCACGTCGGTGCTCGAAGCGAAGTACACAGTCACAAAACCGGCAGGAGGGCTCTACGTGGAGCCTGAATAGCCGGTGCGAGAGGCCGATTAGGCCAAGCCTGAGCAGCGCCTTGACAAGACCATGTCGTACACAATATGATCCGGGCTCAGCGCCGTAACCAGGGGACGCCGTAACCAGGGAGGATTGATGGGAATTTTGTCGTTTACTCAGCGTTGGTGGCAAGGGTGCCTGCTTTTCATGTTTGTGGCCGGCATGGTCTTGTTCTGCGGCCCAGCTTCCCGCGCTATTGCACAGGAAGCCCATGTATTCGACCCCACCCTCTCCCTAACTGGCAATTGCAGTACGTCAAGCGTCGATCAGGTGCCGGACCCCGGGCTGTGTCCGGGAGTTGCCGGCGTCGATCATCCAAGCGCAGCTTTCAGGTCTCCGCGGAGCGTTGCCACGGACAGCTACGGCAACATTTTCGTCGCCAACTATGGGCAGGATCCTGAAGGAACGGAAGGCCGGATAGACATCTTTGACTCAAAAGGATTCTTCGTTACCGAAGTGGCCGCTCTGGGGCCCATGAACGTCGCCGTGGACAGCCAAGGAAATCTCTACGTCATCAATGCAGAAAGAGAACTGCTCCGCTTTTCCCCGAGCCTATACGAACCGGCGACCGCTGAAATCAGCTACGAAAAAACGCCTGCCACCATTACGGGGGGAAGCCTGGCGCCGGTGGTGGGACTAGCGGTGAACCCGTTGAACGACCACGTCTTCATTTATGACGGACAGGCCATAACGGAACTCAAGTCCGCGGCTGAAAGCAACGAAGTGATCGATGGCTCGATCGGGAAAGGCACGCTGTCCGCGTCGCAGGGAATCGGCTTGGCGATCGATGCTTCTCGGGGTAGGATTTACGCCAGCGACCAAGCCAACTCGGGCAAAGTTCCCGATCCCAGCGTGGTAAAGGTTTTCGAATTGAATGCGCCCCATGCCTTGGTGGAAACGATCGATGGCGCGTCATTGCCGGCAGGGAAGTTCATTGGACTGCCATCGATAGCGGTGGAAGAACTGACCGGCCACGTCTTCACCTACGAAGCGGGAACGGAAGTCGTCTACGAATTGACGGAAACCGGGCACTACATCGCGACCGTCGATCATGAACTGCAGGGTCACTTCGGTGACAGACCCGAGATCTCCGTGGACAACGGGAAACACAGCCCGAATGGGAAGGAAGACCCCTTTGGCGGAAGCTATCTGTTCGTTCCCGCTTACAACGGTTCGCCAGGTCACACCCTTGCGTTTGGGCCGCCCCAAGAATGCGCTCCGGAAATCATGACGACCTCTTTCACGGGGACGACGGAAACGGAAGCCCTGCTGCAGGCGGAAGTCAACCCCTGCAACCTCCAGACGAGCTATCGCTTCGAATACACGCCGCTCGAACGCTACGAAGAAGAAGGGTTCTCCGGGGCTTTGGTTGCCGGCGAAGGGCAGATTCCGGCCGGTTTCGGCCCAGTTCCCGTCTCCGCCGCGGCGGAAGGCCTCGAACCGGGAGCTGCCTACCGCTTCCGCGTCGTCGCCACGAATGAGCTGGGCAGCGACGAAGGGGAAGAGACCTTCAGAACTTATCCGGCCTCCGAGCCTCAGAACTGCCCTAATGAAGGAGTCCGCACTGGTCTCTCGGCACTATTGCCCGATTGCCGCGCCTACGAGCTCGTCACTCCGCCCGACACCAACGGCCGCGCCCCCCTTGGCGTCGACCACCTCGGCACGTACTTCCCGACCCGCGAGTCCTCGCCTGCCGGTAGCGCAGTCTCCTTCGAGATCGAAGGCGGGGCGCTGCCGGGGTCCGAAGCAACCGGCTCCTTTGCGGGAGACCCCTACTTGGCGAGTCGAACCGCAACCGGATGGAGCACCTCCTACGCCGGCCCGAGCGCCAGCGAAGCACCGGTGCTTCTGCCCGGCAGCACCTCTCCGGACCAGGGCTTTTCCTTCTGGAGCACGGGTGGCGGTCAAGGCAGCGCCGCCGTCGAAGAAAACACCACCACTTACCTGCGCTATCCCGACGGCCATGCCGCCCTTGTCGGCCGCGGCAGCATCGGAACCGACCCGAGGGCGGTCGGCAAGCTGATCAGCGAAAACGGCGGCCACGTCGTCTTCACCAGCGGCGGCAGCGAACCTGCGATCCAGCTCGAGCCGAACGCTCCTCCGAGCGGTACCAGCACTATTTATGACCGCACGATCGACACGGTGACGGGGGAAGAGGAAACTCACGTCGTCTCTCTCTTGCCGGGTAACGTCACCCCTGCAGAAGGAGAAAACGCCTCCTATCTCGGCGCCTCCCTCAACGGCAAGGGCGTCGCGTTCTCGATCGGCAAAAAGCTCTACCTGCGCTTTGACGACGAAGAAACCTACGAAGTCGGTGAAAACGTCACCTTTGCCGGCGTCGCCGAAGGGGGCGCCCGGATCTTCTACCTCGAGGGCGGCGACCTCTTTGCCTTCGACGCCGAAGCAGAAGAAACGGTCCGGTTCACCGAAACCGGCGACGTCACCCCCGTCAACGTCGCCGCCGAAGGCACTGCCGCCTACTTCGTCTCGCCCACGGCAATTGCCAGTGGACCGAACCCCAACGGCGCCACCCCGCAGGCCGGCGAAGAAAACCTCTACCTCTCCCGCGAAGGGAGTATCTCCTTCGTCGGCACCGTCACCGAACGGGATGTCGCAGGAGAAGGTCCCAACAAAAGCGACCTCATCGACGGTCTCGGCCTCTGGGTTCAGGCGGTCAACACGGGGCGCCTCGGCAAGGAGTCATCCCGCACTACGCCTGACGGCGAAGTCCTGCTGTTCGAGTCGCGCGCCGCTCTCGCCGGATATGACCCGGAAGGCCACGCCGAGGTCTATCGTTATGACTCTGGAAACGACGAACTCTCCTGCCTGTCATGCATTCCGACGCTGGCTCCCGCCGGCGGGCAGGCGAGCCTCGAGTCGGTCAGCCTGCAGAAGGGAAACCCTGAGCCGTTCAGCTCCTTTGCCTTTGTCGACAACCTCAGCGCTGACGGCCGCCGCGCCTTCTTCCAGTCGACCGAACCGTTGGTGGCAAGGGACAACGATGGCCTGCAGGACGTCTACGAGTGGGAGGCTCAGGGGGCTGGCAGTTGCGGGAGGGAAGGCGGCTGCGTCTACCTGATCTCCTCCGGGCACAGCCCGCGCATCAATTACCTCTACGCGGTCAGTGACGGGGGCAACGACGTCTTCTTCAGGGCGTCGGACCTGCTGTTGCCCTCGGACACCGACGAAACCCCGTCGCTCTACGATGCCCGCGTCGAGGGCGGGTTCCCGGAACGGAGGAGCTGCGACACGTCCTTCTGTCCCGAACGGGAGCGTTCCGCACCGCCTGTCCTCACGACTCCCGCAAGTCCCTCCTCGGGTAGACCGGGCAACGTGAGTGAAGGACGTCACTGTCCCAAAGGCACGCGCAAGGCGATCCGCAAGGGGAAGACGCGTTGCGTCCGCCATCACCGCCACCACCGAAAAGTCGGCTCGAAGCAGAAAGGGGGCAACAAGTGAGCGCCAAGACGATAAGCGCCGCGGTGATCGCCCTTCTCCTCGTTGCTCTAGGGGTCTGGGCGAGCCCGGCAAGCGCAGCCGAAGAATTCGAAAAATATGCGGTGGAATCGGTTTCCACGTCTCTTTCGACTACCCAGGCGGGCGCCCATGCCGACTTCACCAACGTCATCACCTTGACCCACACCGAAAGCGGGGTGCAGCATCCCTATGCGCTGACGCGCGACGTGGAAGTGCACCTGCCGCCCGGTTTGACCGGAAATCCCCAGCTGTTCCCTCGCTGCACCGAGGTTCAGCTGGGCAATCTGCCCGAAGAAAGCGAATGCCCGGTCGACTCACAGGTGGGCGTAGCCGTCGTAACTCTCGGCGGGGCCTATCCGGGAACCTTCACCGAGCCCCTCTACAACATGCCCTCCCCTGGCGGCGACATTGTCGCCCGCTTCGGCCTCTACGCTGCGCTCTGGCCGGCCTTCATCAACGTCCGCGTCGACCCCGCCGACTACAGCCTCGTCGCCTCGGTCGAAGGCGCCCCCTCAGCCTCCGGCCTGATCAAAGCGACGACCACGCTCTGGGGAGTTCCGGCGGCACCGAGCCACGACGAACTCCGTCTGACTCCACTCGAATCGATCAACAACGAATTCCCGATCGGCGGCCGCAAAGCGACGCTGCCCGAAGCTCCCTTCCTGTCCAATCCGACCGACTGTAGTCTGCAACGGGAAATCAGCGTCACGGCCCGCAGCTACCAACTGCCCGAATCGCCCTCGACGATGAGCGCGCCGTTCCCGCAGATCACTGGTTGCGGCAAATTGACGTTCAACCCCGAATTCTCGCTGACGCCGACCAACCCCGAAGCCTCGGCGCCCACCGGGCTTGAAACCGAACTAGTCGTGCCACAGGACGAATCGCCCCAGGGCCTCGCCACTTCGACGCTGAAGGGCGCTGTGGTCGCCCTGCCGGAAGGTATGACGGTCAATCCTTCAGCTGGAAACGGCTTGGAAGGTTGTAGCGCGGAACAGGTTGGCTTCGAAAAGAACGAACCTTCCCACTGCCCGGAGGCGGCCAAACTCGGCTCGGCGGAAGTCGACGTGCCCGCCCTCGAACGGCCCTTGAAGGGATACGTCTACCAGCGCACCCCCGAACCCGGCCACCTCTTCCGCTTCTGGCTCGTCACCGACGAACAGGGCGTCCACCTGAAGCTGCCGGCGGAAATCGAGGCCAATCCGCTTACCGGCCAGCTGACGACGGTCTTCAACGGCATCCCGTCGCTTGGCGGTAACCCACAGCTGCCTTTCAGCAGACTGCGACTGGACATCTTCGGTGGTTCCGAAGCGCCACTGGCGACGCCCGCCAGCTGCGGCACCTACCAGACCCATTTCCAGTTCAGTCCCTGGTCGGGCAAGGCGCCGGCCGAAGGAAACGCCCCGATGACGATCAACGGCGGCTGCGGCAAGGGCGGCTTTAACCCCTCTCTAGCGGCGGGAACCCTCGACCCGTCCGCGGGCTCCTTCGCCCCCTTCGCCATGACCCTCACCCGCCAAGACGGTGAAGGCAACCCCAAGACCATCGCCCTCCACCTCCCCCAGGGCCTCCTCGCCAAGCTCGGCGGTGTCCCCCTGTGCCCCGACGCCGGCGCCGCCACCGGCAACTGCCCGGCCTCCAGCCAGGTAGGCACGGTCACCGCCGCCGCAGGGGTGGGAGGAGCTCCGCTCTGGATCCCC
>JBQCHH010000043.1:0-17261 GCA_051954855.1 Solirubrobacterales bacterium
TTTTTCCCTTCCCCCGTGGTTAAGTCGCCACTTGCCCCCCCGCGCACCGCTTTTTTGGTTGGGGCGTTTAACTGGTGGCGGTTCTACAGGCAATCCACACTCCCTCCCAACGACAGAGCTCCGGTTGACGCTCAGGGTTCAACAGCTCTCAGCGAAACCGCGAGAACCCTTGTACAGCACGGGTTCTCGCGGTTTCGCTGAGCTGAAACAGCTTTCGCACCCTGGGTCGTCGAGCTGGTGCGTGTGGAGAGGGACGCCTTCCCGGTGCGGCTCGCGCTAGAGCTGCAGGCTCTTGACTTGGAGCAGCTCCTCGATGCCGTAGCGGCCGTTCTCGCGGCCGTGGCCGGACTGGCCGTAGCCGCCGAAGGGGGCGAGGGGGTTGAAGGCGCCGCCGTTGATCTCGATCTGGCCGGTGCGGATGCGCTTGGCGACGGCGATCGCGCGGTCGGTGTCGGCGGACCAGACGCCGCCGGCGAGGCCGTACTCGGTCGAGTTGGCGATCCGGACCGCGTCGTCCTCGCCCTCGTAGGGCTGGATCGCCAGCACCGGACCGAAGATCTCCTCCTGGCCGATCGTCATCTCGGGCGTCACCTCGGAGAAGACGGTGGGGCGGACGAAGTAACCGCGCTCGAGGCCCTCCGGCGGCTCGGCGCCACCGGTCACCAGCCTCGCGCCCTCCTCCTGGCCCTTGCGGATGTAGCCGCGGACGCGCTCGCGCTGCGCGTCGGAGACGAGCGGCCCGAGCCGGGTCGAGGAGTCGAACGGATCGCCGGGCGTGAACGTCTCCGCCGCCGCCTTGGCCAGCTCTTCGGCCTCGGCGAGGCGCTGGCGCGGCACCAGCATCCGGGTCAGGGCGCTGCAGGTCTGGCCGGAGTTGAGGAAGCACTTGGCGACGCCGTCGGGCACCGCCCTCTCGAGGTCGGCGTCGTCGAGGATCACGTTCGGCGACTTGCCGCCGAGCTCCATCGCCACCGGCTTCACCGTCGCCGCGGCCAGCTCGCTGACGCGCCGGCCGGCCCGGGTCGAGCCGGTGAAGGAGACCATGTCGACGCCCGGGTGGCCGACGATCGCCTCGCCGACCACGGGCCCGGTGCCGGTGACGAGGTTGAAGACGCCGGCCGGCAGGCCCGCCGCCTCGATCACCTCGGCCAGCAGGAAGGCGTTCAGCGGCGTCACCTCGCTCGGCTTCAGCACCACGGTGCAGCCGGCGGCGAGGGCGGGGGCGACCTTGGCGGCGATCTGGTTCAGCGGGTAGTTCCAGGGCGTGATCGCGCCGAGCACGCCGACCGGCTCGCGCAGCACCCGCGAGTTGCCGATCTCCTCCTCCCACGCGACTTCCTCCATCAGCCCCGGCGTCGCCGCGAACTGCGCGGCCGGCAGCCCGACCTGGATCATCCGACTCAGCTTCAGCGGCATCCCCAGCTCGGCGGTGATCGTCGCCGCGATCTCGTCGGCACGCTCGTTCAGCCCGGCGGCGATCGCGGAGAGGTAGCCGGCGCGCTCCTCGCGCGAGGTGCCTGCCCAGCCGTCGAAGGCCTCCCGCGCCGCGGCCACGGCTCGGTCGGCGTCCTCCGGCGAGCAGCCCGGAATCGTCCCCATCGCTTCCTCGGTGGTCGAGTTCACCACCTCGATCGGCTCCGCCCCGCTCGGCTCCACCCACTCACCGCCGATGAAGACCTTGTCCTTGACCTGAAGCTCAGCCGCCGTCGCCATTCGTTCCTCCTCGTCGCCCTTTCCTGATCCGGATCAAAACTAGCGCCCGAAGGGAATCTGCGAGCGGGCCGCCTGGCTATTTCATATAAGTAATTATCTCTTATATGAAATACTTGACTCATGACTCCAGGGCGTCTACTTCGCGAAGCCCGTATTCGGCACGGCCTCAGCCAGGAACGCCTGGCGATCCGCGCGGGCACCACCCAGTCAGCCATCTCGCGCATCGAGAAGGATCGGGTCTCGCCGACGGTGCAGACGCTAACGGAGCTCCTTCACTTGTTGGGTGAGGATTTGGTTCTCGAGGCTCGAAAGCGAGATACCGGAATCGACCTGACGCTAAATCGGGCAAACCTGGCCCTCACCCCTGAGCAGCGGGTCGAAAAAGGTCTTCAGTTTGCGGACTTCGTCCGTCACAACCGGGGAGAACCTGGGCGCCCGAAAGCTTGAACAACTGATGGCATTCGAGGACCTTGGGAAAGCACTTCAGCCGAAGCCTCTACTGGAGGCGCTAGACCGGCATGGCGTGGACTTTGTGGTTGTCGATGGGCTGGCGGGCCTCGCCCATGGCTCTTCATATCCAACCTTCGACCTCGATATCGCCTACTCCCGTGATCAGCCGAATCTCCGTCGCCTTGCTGCGGCGTTGGCAGAGATCGGAGTGAGCCTGAGAGGGGCGCCGCCGGACCTGCCCTTCCAGTTGGACGCCCAGACCCTCGCGAATGGCGCCAACTTCACCTTCGATACCGAGTTCGGCAGCTTCGATGTCCTTGGCGACATCGCCGGGATCAAGAACTATGAGGAACTTCGACAAGGCGCCCGAATCGAGCGGATGGCAGGGGTGGAGGTTCGCGTCGCCTCGCTCGACCACTTGATCAACATGAAGCGCGCCGCGAACAGGACCAAGGACCAACTGATGGTCCTGGAGTACGTGGAGCTCGCCAACGAGTTGCGGCGCCGCGCGGAGGAAGACGACCGTTAGTCGCTCGCGGTGTGAGCGCCGGAACCTGCGCCAACCTTTGCTCCCGGTCCCGGAACCTGCTTGGCGTCGCGGGCGGTGAGGGTCTTGCCGCAGGTTTCGCAGATGCCGCGCTCGCTGACGGTGCCGCCGCAGCCCTTGTGGACGATCAGGCGCTTGGGGCCGCCGGGGGTGGGGGAGTAGCGCTCGCCCCAGTGGAGCAGGGCGATCAGGGCGGGCCAGAGGTCGAGGCCCTTCTGGGTGAGGAAGTACTCGTAGCGGGGCGGGCTTTCCGAGTAGGCGCGCCGTTCGAGGATGCCCTCGTCGAGCAGGCGCTGGATGCGCGCGGAGAGGACGTTGCGGGCGATGCCGAGGGACTCCTGCATCTCGCTGAAGCGGCGGTTGCCGTGCATCACCGTGCGCACGATCAGCAGCGACCAGCGCTCGCCGACCACCTCCAGGGCTTTGGCGACCGAAGAATCGACAGCGGGATAGTCGCGACGCAGCACAGTGTGATCTTCGCACACTTGGTTGCATCAAGCAACTGACTTGCGGTAGGCTCGCCCTGTTCAGAGTTGCTTCATGCAACCAAGTCGATTGGAGGCCCGAGATGAGGCTGATCCCAAGACACAGGCGGCACCGGCGCACCAAGAGCCCGCAAATCGAGATCAGCGAGGCGGAGATCAACGCCGACCTGCACTACCCGGCGGCGCAGCGGCGCTCGCAGTTCCCGACCGTCGTGCGGAGGATCGAGATCAGGTGAGCGCCGACGGCGTCATCACCGGGGCAAGGGACCGCTAGGCAGAGAAATGCCGCGCCAGGTCAACCAAGAGGCGCACGCCGAAGCCGCTGGCGTCATTGCCGGTGTAGGGGCGGCCGACGTCCCAGGCGACACCGGCGATGTCGATGTGCGCCCAGGGCGTCTCGTCGACGAACTCCTCGAGGAAGGAGGCGGCGGTGATCGTCCCGGCCTTGCGCTTCTTCGCCAGGTTGGAGAGGTCGGCGACCGTCCCCTTCATCAGCTCCTTGTACTCGGGGTGGAGCGGAAGTCGCCAGGTCAGCTCGCCGCTCCTGTTGCCGGCGCGGATCACCTCGCCGGCGAGCTCGTCGTCGTTGGCGATGACGGCGGCGTAGGTCGAGCCGAGGGCGATCGTGACGGCGCCGGTGAGGGTGGCGAGGTCGACCAGCCGCTCGGCACCGAGCTCGATCGCGTAGGCGAGGGCGTCGGCGAGGATCAGCCTGCCCTCGGCGTCGGTGTTGTTGACCTCCACCGTCTTGCCGTTGTACTGGGTGATCACGTCTCCGGGCTTGACCGCGCTCCCCGACGGCATGTTCTCGGTCGAGGGGACGACGGCGACGAGGTCGAGCGGCAGCCCCAGCTCGGCGATCGCCGCCGTCGCCTCCAGCACGGCCGCCGCGCCCGACATGTCCATCTTCATCTCGTGCATCCCGGCGCCGGGCTTCAGCGAGATGCCGCCGGTGTCGAAGGTGACCCCCTTGCCGACCAGCCCCAGCGTCGGCCCGGAGCCGCCGCCGGCGTAGCGCAGCACGATCAGCTTCGGCTCCTGCGGCCCGCCCTGGCTGACGGCGAGCAGGCCTCCCATTGCCTTCGCTTCGAGCTCAGCCCGGCCCAGCACCTCGACACCGAGCGAACCGGCGCCGGCCGCGATGTCTTCGGCGCGCTCGGCGAGGAAGGTCGGCGTCGCGACGTTGGCCGGAGTGCTTTGCAGGTCGCGGGCGCGGTTCGCCGCTTCGGCGGTGATGCGCGCGTCTTCGGCAGCGCCCTCCAGTTCAAGGTCGCTCAGCAGCGTCAGCGATTCGAGCCGCGGCGCGTCGTCTCCCGACTTGAAGAGATCGAAGCGGTAGGAGCCGAGAATCGTTCCCGTGACCAGAGCGTCCGCGGCGGCAGCGTCGTCGTCGCTCTCCGGCAGGTCCCACGCGATCGAGGTTGCCTCCAGTCGCGCCGCCTCCTTGGCGGCCAGGGCGGCGGCGACGCGGAGACGCTCGCCGTCGATCTCGTCCCTCGCGCCAAGGCCGACTATCAGCAGCCACTGGGGATCGTCGGGGTGGAGCAGCGTCAGTTTCTTGAAGGCTCCCTTCGCCTCTCCCACGCCGGGCACGATCCCGATTCCCTCTGGCTCCGGCCCTCCCTCGTAGAGGCCGACGGCCACCAGGTCGGCGGGAGTCTCGCGCGGCTGTTCCTGGCGCACCTCGACCTTCATCGGTCGCGAGTCTATGACCTGTCGGTATCGTCATCCGCTGGACCTGGCAGACAGGGGCCAGGCCAGACGAACTTTGGAAAGGAAAGGCAGTAGATGCCCAGCTCAGTGATTCTCGGAACCGCGCGCACCCCCTTCGGCAAGATGGGCGGAGGGCTCTCCTCGCTCGACGCCACCGACCTCGGCGGCACCGTAATCGAGGCCGCCCTCGACCGCTCCGGCGTCGCCCCCGAGCAGGTCGAGCAGGTCGTATTCGGCCAGGTGCTGCAGGCAGGCCAGGGCCAGATCCCCTCGCGCCAGGCGCAGATCAAGGGCGGGATCCCGAAAGAGGTTCCCTCGGAGACGATCAACAAGGTCTGCGCTTCGGGCATGCGCTCGCTCGGCCTCGCCGACCAGGCGATCCGCGCCGGCGACACCAACGTCGCCGTCACCGGCGGCATGGAGTCGATGAGCAACGCCCCCTACCTGTTGCCGGGCGCCCGCTTCGGCTTCCGCATGGGCGACGTCAAGGCGCTCGACGCGATGACCCACGACGGCCTCACCAACCCCTTCACCGAGAAGCAGATGATCAACGAGGCGAGCGAGGTCTCCAACGAGCTGGAGATCACCCGCGTCGACATGGACCGCTTCGCCGAGCGCTCGCACCGGCTTGCCCACGAGGCGACCGAAGCCGGTCGCCTCGCCGAAGAGATCGTCGGCGTCACCGTCAAGTCGCGCAAGGGCGAGACCACGGTGGAGGCCGACGAGGCGATCCGCCCCGACACCACCCTGGAGACGCTGGCGAAGCTGAAGGCGATCGGCGGCCCCGACGCCACCCACACCGCCGGCAACGCCCCGGGCGTCAACGACGGCGCCGGCGCGATCGTCGTCGCCTCCGAAGAGTGGGCGGAAAAGGAAGGGAAGACGCCGCTGGCGCGGATTCTCTCCTACGGCACCGTCGCCGACGACTTCCCCTACCTGGCGAAAACGCCGGCCAACGCCGCCAAGCAGGCGCTGGAGAAGATCGGCAAGAGCCCCGACGAGGTTGACCTCTGGGAGATCAACGAGGCCTTCGCCTCGGTCGCCCTCAACTCGGTGCGGATGCTCGGCGTCGACGAGGAGAAGGTCAACGTCAACGGCGGCGCGATCGCCCTCGGCCACCCGATCGGCGCCTCCGGCTCCCGCATCGTCGGCGCTCTCGTCCACGAGCTGCGCCGCCGCGGCGGCGGCCTCGGCGTCGCCGCGATCTGCTCCGGCGGCGGCCAGGGCGACGCGATCGTGATCGAGGTCAACGGAGGCTGATCCAGCCTTGAGCGAGCAGCCCGCCAGCGACGGCACGCTGCGGGCTGCCGCTTTCTTTGACCTCGACAAGACCCTGATGGCGGGGTCGAGCGGGATGCAGTTCGCCCGTATCGCCGCCAGCCAGGGGATCGTCGGGCGCAGGCAGCTGGCCAGCTGGGCGTTCGAGCACTTGCGCTACCGCCTGCGCGGCACCACCGACGCCCGCACCGCCGAGGTGCTGAAGGTGGCGCGGGAGCTGATAACGGGTGTGCCGGAGAGGACGATCGAGCGGATGGGGCCGGAAGTGATGGCGGCGATCCTGCCGCGCGTCTTCCCGCAGATGCTGACCGAGGTCTACGCCCACCAGGACGCGGGCCGGCAGACTTTCATCGTCAGCGCCGCCGGCAACCGCGTCGTCGAGACGCTCGCCCACGTGCTCGGGATGACCGGCGGCATCGGCACCCGCTACGAGGTCGACGCCGAGGGCAATTTCACCGGCCGTCTCGACGGCCCCTTCGTCTACGGCCGCGGCAAGGTCGAGGCGATGCGTGAATTCGCCACCCGCCACGAGATTGACCTCGCGCAGTCCTACGCCTACTCCGACTCGCTCTCCGACCTGCCGATGTTGCGCGCCGTCGGCAACCCGGTCGCCGTCAACCCTGATCCGTCGCTGGCCGAGGTCGCCCGCGCCGAGGGCTGGCAGGTGCTGCGCTTCGAGCGCCTCGGCCGCCGTCTCGTCGCCCTCGCGGTGACGCTGCTGGCGACGGTCGCCGGCTTCGGCGCCTCGCGCGTGGCGGCGCGGCGCAGGATGCCTGCGCCGCGCCGTTTCCCGGTCCGCGCCGGACGCCACTGAGGGCCGGGCGCGTCTTCGGCGTCCTCTCCCCTAGCTTGGTCGTCCCTTCAGGGGTGGCGGCCCGAGGGCGAAGAAATTGCGTTGGACGGGAGAAGCATCGGTGACAACATTTCAGGCAGAGGAGGCCCTGCCCTCCGTGCCGAGTCCCACATCGAAGGGGTGTTTTCCCGCAGCCAGGCACCCGCTGTGCGGGCCTGGACGGGTCGTCTATCGCTAGGGTTTCGCTCCGGATGGAGGCTGCAACCGCACGCAAGATCCGCGTCGTCGTCGCCAAGCCCGGCCTCGACGGGCACGACCGCGGCGCCAAGATCATCGCCCGCGCCCTGCGCGACGCCGGCATGGAGGTGATCTACACCGGCCTGCACCAGACCCCGGAGCAGATCGCCGAGACGGTGATCCAGGAGGACGCCGACGCGGTCGGTCTCTCGATCCTCTCCGGCGCCCACATGACGCTGGTCCCCAAGGTGCTCGAGCTGCTGCGGGCGCAGGGGGTCGAAGACGTGGTGATCACGGTTGGCGGCACGATCCCGGCTGACGACATCCCCGAGCTGAAAAAGCTGGGCGTCGCCGAGGTCTTCACGCCCGGCTCCGGGACCGACGACATCGTCGAGTTCATCCGCGAGCGCGCCAGCGCCCGCCACGCCGAAGAAGCCTGAGCCACGCCCTCGGCGGCAAGTGATATCTGACACAGATCGGTGCATAGGTCCGCCGATCCGGGTATCATCCTGATTGACTCGTCAGTCAACCTGGACAAACGCTAAGATCGCGCCCGCGACGGGCCTGTGAAGCCGCATTCCGCGCGCCCGCGAAACCTGAGAATCATCCCCAAGGAGGCTTTGTTGTGAAGATCTGCGTCCTGGTCAAGGAGGTACCGGACGCCGCCGTTCAGAAGCGCATCGACCCCAACACGATGCGCCTGGATCGCAGCGGCGAGAAAAATCTCAACCCCTTCGACACGCACGCCCTCGAGGCGGCCATGCAGATCAAGGAGGGTGGCGCGATTCCGGTCGAGGAGGTCGTGGCCGTGACGATGGGGCCGAACTCCGCGGTTCGCGCCCTGCACAAGGCCGTCGCTCTCGGCGCCGACCGCTCGGTCCACCTCGCCGATGACGCGCTGGCCGGCTCCGACGTCTGCGCGACCGGTTACGCGCTGGCGAAGGTGCTCGAGTCGGAGAGCCCCGACCTGGTCCTGCTCGGCCAGCAGTCGGACGACGGCGAGTGCTACACGATCGGCGCCGTCGTCGCCGACCACCTGAAGATGCCCTCCCTGACCCAGGTGATCCAGATCGATGTCGCTGACGGCAAGCTCCGCTGCGAGCGCCAGGCGGAGTACGGCTACGACACGGTCGAGGTCGAGCTGCCGGCCGTGATCAGCGTCGGCGACGCGATCAACGAGCCGCGCTACCCGAGCCTGAAAGCGATCATGGGCGCGAAAAAGAAACCGCTCGACTCGAAGGCGACCGGCGACGTCGGCATCGACGCCGGCCAGGTCGGCGAGGGCGGTTCGAAGACGAAGGTCCTGGCGCTGAACCCGCCCCCGGCCAAGGAAGCGGGCGAGATCATCGAGGACGAGGACACCAACGAGACGGTCGAAAAGATCGTCGCCTGGCTGGACGAGAGGAAGCTGATCTAAATGGCAGGGATCCTGGTTTACGCCCTCCACGACGACGAGGGCAACTTCAACAAGAACTCGCTCGGGGCGATCTCCGAGGCGGCCAAGCTGGCCGGCGAAGTCGGCGGCGAAGCCGCTGCGCTGGTCGTCGGCGACGTCGCCGACGACGCCTGCGCCGGGCTCGGCAACTACGGCGCGGCCAAGGTCTACCGGGCCAAGAGCGTGCCCGAGGGCCTCGCCCAGCCGATCGTCGACGCGATGGCCAAGGTCATCCAGGACCAGGGCTTCTCCTACGCCCTGTTCGGCGGTGGTCTGCTCGGCTTCGAGATCGGGGCCGGCCTCACCGCTCGTCTCGGCGCCGGGGTGACCATGGAGGTCACCGCCGTCAAAGTCGACGGCGGCAAGCTGGTCGTCGAGCGACCGATCCTGCAGGACTCGGAAATCGCCGACGTCGGCTACGTCTCCGAGCCCGGCATCATCATCGGCCGCCTCAACGCCTTCGACGCCAACGAGAGTGGCGGCACGGCTGAGGTCGTCGACGTCGACGTCGAGCTCTCCGAGTGGTCGAGCAAGGCGAAGCTGGTCCAGCGCGGCGAGCAGCGCGGCGCCGATGTCAACATCGAGGACGCCGACATCCTCGTCGGCGGTGGCCGCGGTCTCGGTGCCGCCGAGGGCTTCAAGCTCTGCGAGGAACTGGCCGAGTCGATGGGCGGCGCCGTGGCGGCGACCCGCGCCGTGGTCGACGCCGGTTGGTACCCCTACGCGGCCCAGATCGGCCAGACCGGCAAGACGGTCGCGCCGAAGCTGTACCTGGCCGCCGGCGTCTCCGGGGCGATCCAGCACAAGGTCGGGATGCAGAACTCGGAGAACATCCTCGCCATCAACAAGGACCCCAACGCGCCGATCTTCGAGTTCTCGGACCTCGGCGTCGTCGGTGACCTGCACAAAATCGTCCCGAAGCTGACCGAGGCGATCAAGGCCAAGAGGGGCGGCTGAGCTCCGGCTCGGTCCCCCGCCCGAAAGGAGTCCAGATGCCCGCCGTCGCACCTGCTGAGTTCAAGCCGCCGTTCGATTCCAACGACGTGATCGGTCCGCCAACCGACGCGCCGGAGGATCGCATCGAGGTTGGAGTCGCAATTGTCGGCGGCGGGCCGGCCGGGCTCGCCTGCGCCAACAAACTCCTGCAGCTGCTGGAGAACGAGCCGGAGCTGACCGAGAAGCTGGGCGAAGTCCCGGTCGCCGTGATCGAGAAGGGCAAAGTCGCCGGGGCGCACCTGCTCTCCGGGGCGAACATGAAGCCCTCGGCGATGGAAGAGCTGTTCCCCGACCTGCCGAAGGAGGAGTGGCCGGTCTACCAGGAGGTCACCAAGGATGCCGTCTACGTCCTTACCAAGAACAAAGCCTTCCCGCTGAAGCCGCCGCCGCCCGGCTTCCGCAACCACGGCAACTACGTCACCTCGGTCTCGAAACTGGGCCGCTTCCTCGCCGACAAAGCCGAAGAAGCCGGCGCCTACATCCTCAGCGAAACCGCAGCGACGAAGCTGCTGGTCGAGGACCGGATCGTCCAGGGCGTGCGCTCGGGCGACCGCGGCCGCGGCAAGGAGGGCGAAGAGCTCGCCAACTTCGAGCCCGGCTCCGACGTCGTCGCCAAGGCGACCGTGCTCGCCGAGGGCACCGTCGGCCACCTCACCTACGCCGCCTACGACTACTTCGACATGCACGGCGCCGATCCGATGCGCTGGGAGCTCGGGGTGAAAGAGGTCTGGGAGGTCAAGGAGCCGCTCGACCGCGTCATCCACACGATGGGCTGGCCGCTGCGCAAGTCGCCGCGCTTCAACGAGTTCGGCGGCACCTTCATCTACCCGATGGGCGAGGACAAGATCTGCATCGGCCTGGTCGTCGGCCTCGACTACACCGACGCCACCTTCAGCTGCCATGACGCCCTGCAGCTGATCAAGACCCATCCCTTCATCGCCAAGCTGATCGAGGGCGGCAAGCGGGTCGCCTGGGGCGCGAAGACGATCCCCTCCGGCGGCTACTTCGCGATGCCGAAGCGGCTGACCGTGCCCGGCATGCTCGTCGCCGGCGACGCGGCCAGCATGGTCAACATCCCGACCCTGAAGGGCGTCCACTACGCGATGCACGCCGGGATCTACGCGGCCGAAAGCATCGTCGACTCGCTGAAGCAGGACATCGACTCGGTCAACTTCGAGTCCTACGAGGAGAAGGTCCGCAAGTCGGCGATCGAGAAGGACCTCAAAGAATCGCGCAACATGCGCCAGCCCTTCTCGAAGGGGTTCTTCATGGGCGGCGCGATCGCCTCGGCGATGACCGTCACCAAAGGCGCCTTCCCCGGTGGCCACTGGAAGCAGGAGCACGACTCCGAGATTCCAGTCGAGCTCGGCAGGGCGGGGGACATGTATCCCAAGCCCGACAACGAGGTGACCTTCAACAAGCTCGACTCCGTCTTCCTCTCCGGCAACGCCACCCGCGACGACGCGCCCAACCACGTGCGGATCCAGAGCAGGGTCCCGCGCGAGATCGCGCAGACGTGGGTTTCGATGTGCCCGGCCCAGGTCTACGAGATCCCCGAGGACCAGCTGGAGAACGGCGCCGCCGAGGTCGACGTCCACGTCACCGCCTCCAACTGCGTCCAGTGCGGTGCGATCACCGCCAAGGGCGGCCGCCTCACCCTCCCCGAGGGCGGCGACGGCCCGCTGTACCAAGAGACGTAGGAAATAAGTTCCACAGGCGGCACGATCTGCGCGCCACTCGCGCGGATCGGCCGCCTAGGGTCGGTGGGTGCTTCCCATCGGCTCGATCATCGGTGATGTGACCAGTGGCGCCGGCCTCATGGCGGCGTCCATCGCGGTCTTTGGCTTTCTCTGGCAGGCACCGGCCGCGCTGGCCCGGAAGGACGATCAGGCAGTACGAGTGGCGACGGCGGCGGGTGGCCTGTTCGGGTTGAGCATTGCCATGACGATCCTGGTGGCGGTCTACCTCATCTGGTAATGTTTTGTCTTAGGAGGGTTGATGACTGAACGACGCGCATTTACCTTGTATGGCATCGGAGCGGTGCTGCTGGAGGTGATTGTCCTGGGTGCAATGCACCACTTTGGTGCGGGCTCCGAAGCAATCGGGTCTGCTTACGCGCTCCTGCTCGGTGTGCTTGGGCTCTGCGGTGGACTGCTCTTTCTCCGCTACCACTGAGCGCCCTGTGCCGATCACATAGTGTCGCGCCCGTGGTGGCGCTGGGAATAGCCGCGGCGGTTGTCGCTTCGTTGCTCTACAACACTTCGATCGCCCTGCAGGCGCTGGAGGCGCGGCAGGTGCCGGAGGAGCATTCGCTGCGGCCGTCATTGCTGGGGCGGTTGCTGCGGAACAAGCGTTGGTTGGGAGCGACGGCGCTGGGGTTGCTGGGGTGGCCGTTCGAGATCGCGGCGCTGCTGCTGGCGCCGCTGACGGTGGTGCAGCCCTGCCTGGCGAGCGGCCTGATCCTGTTGCTGTGGCTGGGGGTGACGCGACTGGGGGAGAGGCCGGGGCGGCGGGAGCTCCTCGCCGTAGGAGCGATCACCGTCGGGATCGCGGGCGTTGCCCTGGTCGCGCCGGAACGGACCACCGACCACGCCGGCACCGCGGCGATCGCGCTGGCGCTGGGCTTGGTTGCTGTTCCGATCCTCGCCCCATACCTCTTTCGCCACCGCACTCGCATGGTCGGAGCGCTGGCGATCGTCAGCGCCGGTTGCGGCTATGCCTGGACCGCGATCGCCAGCAAGCTGCTGACCGACGAACTCGCCGCCGGGACGGTCCTGGTCGGCGTCGGCTGGCTCGCGACCGTTGCGCTTTCGGAGGGCCTGGCGCTGCTCAGCGAGATGAGCGCCTTGCAGCAACGCCCGGCCACCCAGGTCGCGCCGTCGATGTTCGCCATCCAGGTGCTGGTGCCGGTGCTGCTGGCCCCGCTGATCTTCGGCGAGTCCTGGGCGAACACGCCCTCGGGCGGCGTCGCGCTGGTCGCCTTCATGGCCGTCGCCGTAGCTGGGACCGTGCTTCTTGCCGGCTCACGCGCGGTCGGCGCCGTGATTCAGTCCGCGCACGCCGAGGATTGAGCGTCTAAGGATCGGGAAAGCAATCAGGTTTAGGTCTGGTTTCGCTGCTACATTTCTCGCCGCCTCCGGTGTTAGCGGTTGTCAAGTCCCGCCGAGGCAGACGATCCCAGCCACACACAAAGGAGCCACCGATAGGGGCCGCAGAGAACACGCTGCCCGACGCGAGCAAGTTCGCGATCGGGTTCGACCACCGCGACCGTGCGCGGTTGTTCGAGCTTTGGACCGAGGTGCTCGATTCCGAGCAGTGGTCCGAGGGCGCCAAGCTGAAGGCGTTCGAGGAGCGCTGGGAGCAGTGGAACGGGCTGCCCAGCCTCGGTCTCTCGAGTTGGGCCGGCGGCGCGCTCGCCGCGCTCGAGTTCGCCGGCGTCAAGGGCGAGACGGTGCTCTGTCCCTCCAACACCTTCATGGCGACGCCGCTGGCGGCGATCGGCGCCGGCGCCGAGATCGAGTTCGTCGACTGCAACCGCGAGGACCTCTGCATGTCCTTCAAGGACTTCGAACGCAAGGCCGAGCAGCACAAGCCGCGCGCCGCGATCCTCGTCCACATCGGCGGCCACATTGCCTTCGACGCCGAGCGGATCGCCGCCTACTGCCGCGACCACGGCATCTTCCTGCTCGAGGACTGCGCCCACGCCCACGGCAGCGAGTGGAACGGCGGCAAGCCGGGCGGCTACGGCGACGCGGGCGTCTTCTCGCTATACGCGACGAAGACGGTCTCCACCGGCGAGGGCGGCGTCCTCGTCTCCGGCAACCCCGACCTGATCGAGTTCGCCTCGAAGTTCCGCAACTACGGCAAGTTCGAGCACGAGGTCGACGGGCTCAACTTCCGGATGAGCGAGTTCACCGCGGCGCTGGCGCTGGTCCAGGCCGAGCGGATGGAGGAGATCGTCGCCTGGAAGAACGAGTACGCGCGCGAGCACCTCGACCCGCTCCACCCGGCACATCTCGAGCTGCCCGACGGGATGACCTCGGGCCTCTACAAGTACATCGTCTTCGAACAGATCGAGAAGTCGACCGGGCGGGTCTACGACCAGCCCTGCCACCGGATCATGGGCCGCTCCGACGAGCTGCCGAACACCGACTGGGTGGCCGAGAACCACTGGTGCGTGCCGCTCTACTACCGCCCCGAGAGCCGCGAGGCCGCTTTGAACCCGAAGGGAGATTCATGAGAGTCCTGGTAACCGGAGGCGGTGGCTTCATCGGCTCCCACGTCGTCGACCGCCTGCTCGAGCAGGGGATGACGCCGCGCATCTTCGACCTCAGCGCCTCGCCTTACCACTCGCCGCTGGAAGTCGAGACCTTCACCGGCAGCATCACCGACCCCGCCAACCTCGACCTGGCGATGCGCGACTGCGACGCGGTCATCCACCTCGCCGCCGTCGCCGACGTCGGCCACGTCCACGCCGACCCGGTGCTGGCCGAGGAGGTCAACACCCGCGGCACCCTCAACGTGCTGGAGGCCGCCTGTCGGGCCAAGGTCGGCCGCGTCGTCTACGGCTCGACCACCTGGGTCTACAGCGACTGCGTCGAGCAGGAGGTCGACGAGGAAACGCCGATCCCGGCGCCGCGCCACCTCTACACCGCGACCAAGCTCGCGGGCGAGACCTACTGCGCCGGCTACGCCGAGCTCTACGACCTCGAGAGCACGGTCCTGCGCTTCGGCATCCCCTACGGCCCACGCGCCCGCGCCGCCGGCGTCGTCGCCAAGTTCACCGACCTCGCCTTCGAAGGCAAGGCGCTGACGATCGCCGGCGACGGCTCGACGACCCGCAGCTTCATCTACGTCGAGGACCTCGCCGACGGGATCGTCGCCGCGCTCAAGCCCGAGGCCGCCGGCCGCACCTACAACCTCTCCGGCGACGAGATCGTGACGATCCTCGAAATCGCCGAGCGGGTGCAGGAAAACACCGACAACTGCGAGATCGTCCACACGCCGCCGCGCCCGGGCGACTTCCCCGGCAAGGTCATCTCCAACGAGCGCGCGCTCGAGGAGCTCGGCTGGAAAGCGGAGACCAGCTTCAAAGAAGGCGTGCGCAAGTACGTCGAGTGGGTTCGCTCCAGCACCCGGCCGCCGGACCCGGTGCCGGGCAAACGGCCCTCGCTGAACGGCAACGAACACGCCGCCGGGGCGCTGCTGGCCGGCGCCGCCCGCTTCGAGGAACGCGAGCCGCGGGTGCTGGTGCTGAGCGCCGACATCGGCGAGGGGCACGACCTGCCGGCCCGGATCATCAAGGCCGACCTCGAGGAGGAGGTGCCGAGCGCCAAGGTCGAGATCGCCAACGGCCTCGAGGCGATGGGGCGCCTGTACTCCGGCGTCGTCCGCGGCGGCTCCCGCTTCACCTTCCGCTGGACCCCCTGGATGTTCGACATCCAGTACTGGCTGATCACCAAGTTCGGGCCGACCCGCTGGCTCGCCCACCACCTCAGCTACTGGCTCGGCGCCCGCGGCCTGATGCGGCTGATCGCCGCCCACGAGCCGGACGTGGTCATCTCCACGTACCCGGGCGTGACCGCGGTGCTGGGGATGCTGCGCGAGCACCGGCGGCTGGAGATCCCCGTGCAGTCGGCGATCACCGACCTCGCCGGGCTCCGCTACTGGGTCCACCCCGGCGTCGACCTGCACTACGTCACCCACCCGGAGTCGATCGAGGAAGTCGAACGGCTGGCCGGGCCCGGCAGCGTCGAGTGGATGCGGCCGCCGATCTCGCGCGACTTCCTGATGCCGCGCACCCGCCGCGACGCCCGCGAGGCGCTCGACGTGCCGGCGCTCGCCCGCCTCGTCCTCGTCTCCGGCGGCGGCTGGGGGGTCGGCGACCTCGAGGGCGCGATCAAGACCGCGCTGGCCGACGGAGATACGCTCGTCGTCTGCATCACCGGCCGCAACGAGGCCGCCCGCGAGAAGCTCGAACAGCGCTTCGGCGACAACGAGCAGGTGCGGATCATCGGCTTCACCGAGCAGATGAGCGACTGGATGGCGGCCGCCGACGCGATGATCCACGCGACCGCCGGGCTCACCGTGCTCGAGGCCCACATCCGCGGCTGCCCGGTCGTCTCCTACGGCTTCTCCGCCGGCCACCTGCGGGCCAACAACGCCGCCTTCGAGCGCTTCGGGCTCGCCGAGGTCGCCCGCTCCGAACACGAGCTGGAGTCGGTGCTGCGCCACGTCACCCGCGAGCGCCGCTCGCCTGACTCCTCGTTCGCCTCGCTGCCCTCGATCGCCTCGCGGGCGCTGGAGGTGCGGCCGCGGGTGAAACCGCAGCCGGCCTGGCGGGTGCGGACCGAGCGGGTCGCCGCGGCCGTCTCGATGGCCGTCGTGGTCCTGATCCTGGCGCTCTCGCTGATCCACCGCGAGAATCCGTACCGCGTGGTCGCCAACCCGATCAAGAACACCGTCCACATCACCCCCGACAGCGACCAGCCGTCGACTCCGGCGAGCAGCGTGCCGGCGAGCTCCAGCACCAAGCAGAGTCCTTGAGGGCGGCTGCGGGCGGGGCCATCGGCGCTTTAGGCGCCGCCGCCGCGGTGGGGCACGCGCTGCCGGCGCTGGCGCCGGTGGTGCCGCCCCTCGGCAGGTCGCTCGGCGTCGTCCTGCGCCAGGAGGATCTCGACGGGGTTGCGATCACCTTCGACGACGGGCCGCACCCGCACGGCACCCCGGCGGTGCTGGAGACGCTGCGCGAGCACGGGGCGCAGGCGACCTTCTTCCTCGCCGGCGAGCAGGTGGAGCGGCGGCCGTCGCTGGCGGCCGAGATCGTCGCCGCCGGCCACCGGGTCGAGCTGCACTGCCACCGCCATCGCAACCAGCTGCGGCTGACGCCGCGAATGCTGCTGGAGGACGCCGAGCGGGCGAAGGCGACGATCGAGGGGGCGAGCGGCCAGGAGGTCTCCGACTACCGCCCTCCCTACGGGATCTTCAGCGCCACCGGTCTGCGGGCCGTGCGGAGTCGGGGCTGGCGACCGGTGTTGTGGTCGAAGTGGGGACGGGACTGGGACCGGCGGGCGACGCCGGAGTCAATCACCCGTCGGGTGATCGCCGGCGCCAGGGCCGGGGACGTGATCCTCTTGCACGATGCCGACTACTACAGCGCGCGGGGTTCCTGGGTCCGCACCGCGGCGGCCCTGCCGAGGATCCTCGAGCTGCTCGAGGCGCGGGGGCTGGCGTCGAGGGTGTTGCGCCGCGGCGGCGCGGCCACGACGGTCCACTGATCGCAGCCGGCGAAGGCTTCGTCGAGGCGCTGGGCCATCGTGCTGCGGGGGCGATCCTGGTCGAAGATCTGCTTGGACATCAGGCACTCCGTCCTGTAGGGGTCGACAGATGCTCCCCAGCCCGTCGGACGAAAAATATGCTCTTTGCGGTCGTCTGGGAACACTTGTTCGTTTTTGAGCATTAGTCGGAACCGCAAATTCCGCAAATAGATTGTGGGTTTGCCGGTACGGGAGTCCGGGGGTTCCGCGTAACGCCCCAGCGGGGGGGGTCGGTGTGAGCAGGGCGCGCGGGGGGTGAGGGCACACGCGCCAAACAATAAAAGGATAAACCCGCCAC
>JBQCHH010000044.1:0-26355 GCA_051954855.1 Solirubrobacterales bacterium
GTCGCCGCCCCCCCTGCCCCGCCGCCCGAGCCCCCGGGCGAGCACCGACAGCCCCGCGACCGCCTTCAGCACCGCCACGGCAGCGCCGACCGGGAGCCAGGCGAGGGGATAGGTGGCGAGGGTGAAGAGGGGGCCGTAGACGCTCGTCGCGTGGATCCAGGTGACGTGGGCGTAGGCGGGGTCGGTTGGCGCCGCGCGGGGCGGGTGGACGTAGGGATCGAGGCCGTGTCGCACCCCCAGCCGGGCGTAGTCGACGTAGCTGTAGACATCATGGGAGAGGAGGACGGGCGCGACCGCGAAGGCGGCGACGAGGACGACGATCGTCCCCCAGACGAGCCGCCGTTCCAGCCGCGGCGCCGCTGCCAGCACCCCGAGGTAGGCGACGAAGCCGGCCCACATCAGGCCATAGGCGAGGCTGGGATCGATCGCCGCTACCTGCCCGTCGACTTGCCGCCGCCGACTTCGGGCAACGGGGGTGGCAATGGCGCCGGTTTCTGGCCGGCGCCGGGCGCGTAGGCGTTGGGGTTGTAGCCGCCGACCGCGGCTGAGCCCGGCGGTGGCGAGCCGCCGCCGCTCCCCGAGCCTTTGCCCTTGCCGGGAGTTTTTTCGCTCGGATTCGGCTGGGTGTAGTGGCCGAAGTACGGCGACCAGCTGATCTTCTGGCTCGGTTCGGTGAATTCCTCGCAGGGCACCCCCGCCCCCGAGTAGAGCGAGTGCCAGATTTCGGCCGGGAAGGTGCCGCCGAAGACGATGATCCCGTGCACGCTCGACATCGAGATCGCGTTCGATTGCGGGTAGCCGACCCAGACCGCGGTCTCCAGGTTCGGCTGGTAGCCGGAGAACCAGGCGTCGGTGTATTCGTCGGTGGTCCCGGTCTTGCCCGCCTGGCCGGCGCAGCCGGTGTAGGCGGCGGTGCCGGTGCCTTCGGTGATGTTGTCGTGCAGGAGCCGGGTCACCTGCCAGGCGACCGGCCGCGACAGCACCCGTCGCGGTTCGGCCGCTTCGGGCCGCTCGACGCGCCCGTTCGGGAAGACGACCTTGGTTACGGCGACCGGGTTGTGGTGGACGCCGCCGGAGGCGAGGGTCGCGTAGGCGTCGGCCAGCTCCAGCGGCGAGACGCCGACCCGCAGGCCGCCGATCCCCTCCGCCGGGATGCCGTCCAGCGGCGAGGTGATCCCCATCGACTTCGCGGTCGCCGCCACCGCCTTCGGCCCGACGTCGAGGTCGAGCTGGGCGAAGACGGTGTTGTCGGAGGTGACCGTCGCCTGCTTAAGGTTGATCGTTCCCTGGTAGCCGAGGTCTGCGGTGTGGACTTCCCAGTGCCCCCACCGCGGCAGGTAGAGGTTGAGCGGTTTCGAGGTGTAGTAGGTCGTGTAGGGGTCGATCCCCTGCTTGATCGCCGTCGTCAGCACGAACGCCTTGAAGGTCGAGCCCGGCTGCCGGTGGCCCTGGGCTGCGAGGTTGAACTGGCTCTGCCCGCTCGGGTCGTTGGAGAGCATCGCCCGGATCCGGCCGTTGCGAGGGTCGATCGAGACCAGCGCCGAGGAGGGGTCGGTCGAGTAGGGGAGCGTGCTTCGCATCGCCTCCAGCCCCACCCGCTGCAGCGCGGGCTCGATCGTCGTGTAGACCCGCAGGCCGCCGCTGCGGACCGTGTCGGCGCCGTACTTTTCGATCAGCTTGTTTTCGACGTAGTCGAAGAAGTAGGGCTGGCGGTGGGCGAAGTAGCCGCTGGAGGGATTGACCTGCAGGCCGGAGGCCATCGCCGCCCGCACCTGCGCCCTGCCGGCGTAGCCGAGCTTCTCCATCTGTCGCAGCACCTCGTTGCGGCGCGCCTTCGCCGCGGCCGGCGCGAGCAGCGGGTTGTACTGCGAGGGCGCCTGTGGCAGCCCGGCCAGCAGCGCCGCCTGCGCCAGGTCCAGCTTCCAGACCGGCTTCGAGAAGAAGATCTTCGCGGCCGCGCCGACCCCGACGGCGGTGCTTCCTTCGACGGTCCCATAGGAGGCGATGTTGAGGTAGGCGCCGAGGATTTCCTTGCGGCTGTGGCGCTGGAAATACTCTTCGGCCAGCTTCGCTTCGACGATCTTCCGTTCGAGGTTCTTCTTCGGGTTGCGGATGCAGAGGTTGCGGACCAGCTGCTGGGTGATCGTCGAGCCGCCCTCGACCGCTTCTCCGGCTTCGAGGTCCTTGATCGCCGCCCGCGCGATCCCCTCCTCGTCGATGCCGCCGTGCTGGTAGAAGCGCTTGTCCTCGATCGCCACCGTCGCCAGCTGCAGGCGGCGCGGGATGCGGTCGATCGAGACCTGCTGGTGGGCCACAGGCGAGGCGACTACCCCCAGCTTCGAGCCGTCGGCCGCGTAGAGGACGGTGTTGCCGCCCGTGTCCACCGCTTTGCAGGAGGCGAGCGAGGGCGCCTCGGCGGCGACGTTCAGCACCCAGGAGGTGACCGCGATCACCCCGATCGCGAGCAGCGCGAGCACGGTGCCGAGGACGAGCAGGAGCTTGGCGCCGATCCCCCCGTGACGGCGCTGACGTCGCCGAATGCGCTGCGTCATCAGGCAGAGGGTACTTCGCTCCCGCCGGGCTCAGGCGACGGTGTCTTCGGTCGACTTGTTGTGGACGACCCCTTCGACCAGGAGCTGGTTGGGGATCACCACGGAGCTGCCGTCGCCGGGGTCGACGTAGGTGTACGAAAGGGTGATGTCGGTGATCCGACCCTCGGAGTCTTCGTACTTGACTCGGTCGCCGATCCGGAACGGCTGCGAGACCGCGATCTGGATGCCGGCGATGACGTTGGCGAGGGTTCGTTGGGCGGCGAAGCCGACGACTGCGACGACCAGCGCAGTCGAGGCGAGGATTCCGGTCGCCAGCCGCTTGAACTCGGTGAACTGACTGAGAGCCAGCATCGCGACGATGACGAAGATCCCCAGCAGGGCGAGGCGGCGCATGATCCGCAGGCGCGTCCGGGTCGTGCGCGAGACCTGTGAGACTGCGGGCGACATGGAGAGCAACTTAACCGCGGAGCCAGTCGCCGGGCAGTCTCAGCGGCGCTTCCCCTACTCCAACTGGGGGCCGTGGACGGCCCTCGGCGGGGTGGTGATGGCACTCGGCACCGGGATCGTGCTCTCGGTCCCGGGCGCCGTTCTCGGCCAGAAGCCGAACGGTCATCTGAACACCTTCGGCAACCTCTGGGTGCAGGCAGCCACGGAGGCCGGCTTCCTCCTGGTCTCGATGCTGATCGCGGCGACGAACGGCGCCCGGGACCTCCGCGAGATCCTCCGCCGCCTCGGGGTGCGCGCCTTCCGCCCCTCGGCGCTGAAATGGATGGGCGCGGCGGTCGGCCTCTACCTCCTCTTCATCGCGCTCTACGGCTCGCTGATCGTCCAACCCCACCAGGAAAACATCGCCGAATCGCTGGGGCCGTTGCCGGTCCAGATCCTGCTGATCGCGGTGATCGCCCCGATCAGCGAGGAGGTCTGCTTCCGCGGGATGCTCTACGGCGGTCTGCGGGAGAAGCTGCCCCGCCTCGCGGCGGCGCTGGTCACCGGCGTCATCTTCGGCGGTCTCCATGCCCTCACCGGCGTCAGCGCGGTGCCGCCGCTGATGGTCTTCGGCTTCCTGCTTGCGCTGCTCTACGAGAAGACCGGCTCGATCGTGCCGGGGATCCTGCTGCACATGCTGAACAACAGTGTCGCCCTGCTCGGTCATTAGGATGCTGCCGGTGAGTCGTCGCCTCTCGTCCCTGCTTGCCGTCGTCGGGATCCTCGCGCTGCCCGCCAGCGCGGCGGCCGCTGCGACGACGCCGAAGCCGGCGCCGGTTCCGGACGTGACCGTCCAGATCGAAGTCGGCAACCTCCACGGCGGCCGGGCGCAGATCTACGACACGGTGCCGGTGCGCGGCACGCTCTCGCCCTACGTGCCGGGGCAGAAGGTCGAGGTGACCTTCTGCCTCGACGGCCACCGCCTGGTCAGCCACAAGGTCGCGGTCAGCCAGGGCAGCGGCGACAGCGGCAGCTTCGAATCGAGCGTGATCGTCAGGCAGGACGGCAAGTACGCGGTCAGCGCCAAGCACAAGGCCGACGCAGTGCTCGGCGGCGACAGCAGCGTCCGCAAGAGCTGGAAGGTCAGCTTCCCCTCGCTCCATCCAGGCGAATGCGGCAAGGTCGTCAAGGGCTTCAAACAGGACCTGGCGAAGATGGGCTACGTCTCCGGCGGCGGCAGCTGCTTCAACGGTCGCCTCGGTCGCGAGGTCCTCGCCTACCGCAAGGTCAACGACATGAACCGCAGTCAGAAGGCGGGCGCCGGCCTGGTGAAGCGGGTCTTCGGCGGCAAGGGCGGCTACCACGTGCGCTACCCGAAGGCGGGCGAACACGTCGAGGTGCCCCTCGGCAAGCAGGTTCTGGTGATGATCAAGAAGGGGAAGCCGTTCGCGATCTACCCGGTCTCGACGGGCAAGCCCTCGACGCCGACGATCACCGGCCACTACACCTTCTACCGCCGCGAACCGGGTTACAACTCGGAGGGGATGTACTACTCGTTCTACTGGCACAACGGCTACGCGGTCCATGGCTACGCCGAAGTGCCGAACTACGCCGCGAGTCACGGCTGCGTCCGCACCTTCATCGCCGACCAGCCGCGGATCTACGACCAGCTGCACTACGGCGAGTCGATTTTCGTTTTCTGAGTGAGCAGGCGCCGGCGGATCTGCACGGAGGCCGTCTGTGGTCGGCACATCTCGAGGTGATCCGGCTGGTTTAGGGAGATCGCCCCTGAGTTCCCTAGTCCGGCCTCCGGTGACGACCGCATCCGACTTTGAGCACAGCGGAATGTGCTCAAAGTCGGATGCGGCGAGTCACCGCTCCAACTCCTTCTTGAGCTTCCGGTCCGCGCGGAGTACTTCGAGAGTCGGATTGACGCTTTCGATAGGAAGAAGGAGTGGCTTGATAGGAAGGCACAACGGGCGCAAAATCTTCCATTCGAGCTCTACCGCGTAGACGCAGCGGAGGAACTTCCGCCCCGTGACGAAGCTGATCCAGGTGATGACAGCAGGAACTCGAATATGTGCACGTACCGATCGCGCATCCATAGGATGGCGCCGTGACCGACCTCGCCAATGCCAAGCAGACCCTGCTCGACGAGCTGCGCGAGCACTCGCTGATCCTGGGGGAAGTGACGCTGGCGAGTGGGACGGTGGCGCAGTACTACGTCGATGCGCGACGGGCACTGATGCGGCCGGCGGGTTTCCGAGCCGCCGGCGAGCTGATCGCTGCGGCGGCACACGAGGTGGGGGCCACGGCCGTCGGCGGTCCGGCGACGGCGGCGATCCCGCCGGCTTGCGCGGCGATCGCGGTGCCCGGCGGGGAGGACCTGGTCGCCTTCTTCGTCCGCTCCTCGCGAAAGGAGCACGGGCTGCAGCGCTGGGTCGAGGGCCCGGTCGAGGCGGGGGTTCGCTGCCTGGTGGTGGAGGACACCGTCACCACCGGCGGCTCGACGGCGCAGGCCGTCGAGCGGGTCAAGGAGGAGGGCCTCGAGGTAGTCGGCGTGGTCGCGGTGGTCGACCGGCTCGCCGGCGGAGCGGAGAAGATCGAAGCCGCGGCAGGCGCTCCTTACCGGGCGCTGGTGACGATCGACGAGATCTACCCGGATCGCCCCGACCGCGGCTGAGAAGAGGCGTGCCTAGCCGCGCAGGCCGACGACGGCGACGCGGTGGCCGCCGGGAATCGCCGCTACGACGTGGGTCTTGAGGAAGCCCTGCCTGCTCAGCAGTAGCCGGCCGGCGGTGCTGAGCAGCACCCGGTAGGTGTGGGCCTGGCCGCCGGTGAGGTGGAAGGCGGCGCGACCGACGACCCGCGTCACCGCTCGCGTCCGCGGCCCGCGTCCGCGGTAATGCGGGACAGGCAGCCGGAAGCGGGTGCGCAGGACGATCTGGCCGGGGCAGGCGATCCCCGCCGGCCAGAGGCACGCGACCCGTACGCGCACGCGATTGCCGCTGGCCTTGAGGTTGGAAAGCTGCAGCGCGACCGGGATCGACGCCGTTTTGCAGCCCAGCAGCCGGTCGGAGCCGGGTTCGATGTCGAGGGCATAGACGCACACCCGCTGCCGGCCTGACTTCACCGTGGGAGTGCTGACGTCGAAGCCGTGGTGCGAGCCGGCTTCGGGATAGTCGGCGGCGACGTCGCCGCGCGAGCGGGTGGCGACGGGACCGAGTTCGTAGGTGGCGACGCCCGGTTCGCCGGCTCGGCCCCCGACCGCGAGGCGGATCGAGAGCGGTTCGGTAGGGGCGTCGGGGTCGAAGGCCCAGCCGCGGACGCGGATCTGCCCAGGCGCCGGCGCCTTGGCGAGGTCGAGGAAGCCGATCGGGTCGTCGCTTCCCGCGGCGGTGGCGGTGCCGACCGTGGCCCCGTCCACGTAGTCGTTGTCGATGTTGATCGTCACCCCGCCGTAGGTCTCGTTGTGGCCACCGCGGTATTGATGGAGGCGCTGGTGGGAGGCCCAGGCGCTGGCCGGGACGACCGGGTCGGAGGTGTTTTCGGCGCCGTTCCAGTTGGCGATCCAGATGTCGTCGGGGAGGGCGTAGCCGGTCCCGACCTGATCGGCGAGGTCGGCGATTCCGGAGGCGCTGCTGCTGTAGACGCCGGAAACGTAGCCGAGCGCGTGCAGCTTCCTCGTCCAGGCTTCGAGGAAGGCGAGGGTCGCCGCCGTGGCCGAGGAGGTGCGGCTGTAGGACTCCATGTCGAAGTAGATCGGGCTGCCCGGTCCCATCGCCACGGCGGACGCCTCTTCGACTGCGTCTTCCGCCGCCGCCGTGCCCTGCGCGGTTGCTTGGCTGGCGCTGAGCTTGGCGCAGCTCGAGCAGCTGCTGGTCGGCGCCTGCAGGCCGACGTAGGTCGGGATCAGGTGCCAGCCCGCTTCGGTCTGTTCGGCGACCCATTCGGGCGTCAGGTTGGGCTGCGAGCAGGCCCGATTGGCGCCGCCGATGTAGACCCCGACCGCCCGGTACGGCGAGCTCCCCCAAGCCGTCATCGCCTTCGAGGAAGGGGCGCTGCAGGCGTCGAAGCCGAGCCCGGTGAAGACGGCGCCGGAGGACGAGGCCCGGGCGAGGGGGCGCGGCCTCGCTCGCAGTGCGGAAGTGCCTGCCGACGCGGCGCGCGGTTCCACCAGGATCGCCCGACGTCGCCCGATCGCAGCAGCCGGACAGCTCTGCTCAGGCGATGGCGTTCCCAGATAAACAGCCCGCCGATCCATCCGCACGCACATCCGCGGGTGCCGGTCGAGCCGGAAGACGGACCACCCCGCCGGGACCTGCACCGCCCTCCCGCCGAAGTGGACGGTCCGTTGCGCGCCCGCGGCGGCCGCCGCCACCGGAAGGACGGAGAGCGCCACCAGCACCGCAAGCAGAGGAGCGGACCTGCGAGCAACGGAAGCGCGGAGGGGCCGATTCACGATCTTCTGCACTCTCGCTACAACCAGCCAGGGAGGCCCAAAGTTGCACGCCCCCGGGAGAAAGCATGCAGCGAAGTGCCCCGAGCTGGATTCGAACCAGCGGCCTATCCCTTAGGAGGGGATCGCTCTATCCAGCTGAGCTATCGGGGCCGGGGCAGAATTTTCGCTTACTTGAGGATTTGGTGCCGAAGTTGGCGCTAAGTACGCGCCACACGTGCGGGTGGACCCGGCACGATCCCTTGCATGAGAACTGCAGAGATAGTCGACATGTCCGGAGCACGGGTTAATGTGTAGAACATGTCCAAGATGATCCAGATTAGAAATGTGCCCGACGAGATGCACAGGGAACTGAAGGTTCGCGCCGCTGCGGCGGGGATGAGCCTCTCCGACTACATCAAGAAAGAGCTCAGCTGGGCGAACGAAAAGGATTCCTGGGAGGAGATCAATGCCAGGGCCAAGGCGCGTGGTCCCCTCGGCCTCAGCACTCAGGAAATCGTCGATCTGATCCGAGAGGGGCGCGGCGACTGATGGCGGTTGTCGATGCATCGGTGATCTGCGAATTGCTCGTCCGGGGCGAGCACGAAGAAGTGGCGGAAGAGCGCCTGCTCGGCGAGCAGAGGGCGTTTTGGGCGCCGGAGCTGCTCGACGCCGAGGTTGGCAGCGCGCTGCGACGAGCGGTTCGTCGCAAGAGCATCGACGCCGATCAAGCCGCGGAGGCGCTTGGGGAACTGAGGACGTTGCCGATCCATCGCGTCTCGCATGAGAGGCTGGCTCAGTTCGCCTGGTTGCTGCGCGACAACGTCAGCTTCTACGACGGGCTCTACGTCGCCCTCGCGCAACTGCTCGACAAACCGCTGCTCACCTTCGACGCCCGCTTGGCTCGGGCGGGGATCGATGCCGAGATCGAGGTGCTTGCGTAGCGTGGCTTACGCGTAAAGAGTCTCGGAGGCGAGCTCGTCGGCGCGGCGGCTCCAGAGCTTCACTTCCATGAAGACCTCGTCGCCGTAGCCCTCGAGTGCGTCGAGGGCGATCAGGGTGAAGCGGTCCTGCGAGATCGCCTCCTGGTCGACGGTCTCGGCCTCCAGTACGGCGGTGGCGGCGACGGCGCCACGGACCAACGGCCGTCCCCAGACCAGGGTGACTGCGCCGGCCCTCCCGTTCTCGCCGCGCCAGCGCCCGATTACGTCGTCGTTGAGGTCGATCCGCCAGTCGCGATTGTCCTCGGCGAGGATGTCGGTGAAGTCGGCCTTGGCGGCGAAGTCGCTCGGCTCCCCCTCTGGCGGCTGTACGTAGGAGACATGGCCGAACAGCTCCAGCCGCCCCTCCTCGCTCTCGGTCCGGGCCGAGCAGGGGACCCAGACCCGACCGCCCCAGGCGCGCTCCGGGAACCAGTCGACCTCGGCCGGCAGCTCGGCGCCCCCCGGCAGGTCCTCGATCCCCTCCACCGCCTGCGCGAGCTCCTCCCGCAGCCGCTCGGCGAAGCGGCCGTGGGGAATGCCCTCCTGGGTGGTGTCGGCGATGAAGCGCGGGATCGGTCGCGGAGTCGGCTGCACGCGCGCAGCCTATCTACGCGTCGAGGCAGTCGCGCAGATCGGACGCCGCCCGCTCCGGCGGGTAGACGTTGATGTCGACGCCGGTGCCGAGCTCGAAGCCGGCCTTGATCGTCAGCCGCGGCGCGATGTCGACGTGCCAGTGGAACTGGTCGGCGCCGCGGGGGGCGGTGCGGACCCAGAGGTTGAGCTCCGGCGGGCCGTCGAAGAGCCTGGCGAGGGCGCGCAGGGCGGTGCGGATCATCGCCGCGCCGCCCTCGTCCTCCTCGAAGCGCCCCGTTTCGCGGCGGGGGATCACCCGCAGCTCGAACGGCGAGCGCGAAGCCCAGGGGCAGATCAGCGCCGCCTCCTCGTCGATCGCGACCAGACGGTCGCGGCGGCGCACCTCCTCGACGAGGACGTCGCCGAGCAGCCCTCCGCCGGCGGTGCGTTCGCCGTAGGCGCCGACCCGCTCGCGCTCGCGGGCGACTGCGGCGGGGACGAACGGCAGCGCGTAGAGCTGGGCGTGGGTGTGCTCGAGCGAGGCCCCGGCTCCGCCGCCCTCGTTGACGATCAGCTGCAGGCAGGAGGCGTCGGGGTGGGCGCGCATCCGCTCGCGCCAGGTGGCGATCGCGGCGGCGAACTGCCCCTCGCCGAGATCGGCCATCGCCGTCACGTGCTCGGGCGCATTGATCAGCACCTCGTGCGATCCCTCCGCCGGCCGCGACGAGAACAGGTCCGGTTCGCCCGCCCGTTTCGTCGCCAGCAACGGGTCGCCGGCGCTGGCGAAAGCCCCCGCATCCGCCTCACCGCCAACTCGTGGTTCCTTTCGCACGCTATTGGGGCTTAAGGAACCACGGGTTGGGTCGCCGAGGGCGGGATAGAGGTTCGGGACCACGCGCGTCGTCCAACCGGGGGTGTCCGGCTCACCGCCCTCCGGCCGCGTCGCGTAGAGCTCGGGCGGCGTCCGCTCCTCGCGACCCTCGCAGAAGGGACAGTTCTCCGGGCCCTTCGGCTCGGTTGCGAGTGCCGAGAAGCTGTCGGGACGTTCGGCCCGGCCCGGGGCGAGGATCGTCCTCAGCCCGGTCAGCTGGTCGATGCGTATCTCGGGGGAGCTCAGGAGCGGGAGGGGGGAAGGTCGTCGGGCGGCGGAGGAGGCGGCGGCTCGGCAGGGGGTTTAGGCGGATGGGGACGCGGTTTCGGCGCGTCCCCATCTTTCCAGGCGCCGATGAACGGCTCGAGCACGTCCATCGGCAGCGGGAAGACCACCGTCGTGTTCTGGTTGGTGCCGATTTCCAGCAGCGTTTGCAGGTAGCGCAGCTGCAGCGAAGCGGGGTTGGTGCTGATGATGTCGGCGGCGTCGGTGAGCTTCTGGGCGGCTTGCCACTCGCCCTCGGAGTTGATGATCTTCGCCCGCCGCTCGCGCTCGGCCTCGGCCTGGCGGGCGATCGCCCGCTGCATCTGTTCAGGGATTTCGACGTCCTTGATCTCGACCGCCGTCACCTTGATCCCCCACGGCTCGGTCGACTCGTCGATGATCTTCTGCAACTCCTCGTTGAGCCGCTCGCGGTCGGACAGCAGCTGGTCGAACTCGGCCTTGCCGAGGACCGAGCGCAGCGCCGTCTGCGAAATCTGGGAGGTGGCGAGGAGGTAGTTTTCGACCTCGACCACGGCTTTGTTGGGGTCGACGACGCGGAAGTAGGCGACCGCGTTGACGCCGGCGGGGACGTTGTCGCGGGTGATCACCTCCTGCGGCGGGATGTTCAGCGTCACCGTCCGCAGGTCCACCTTGACCATCCGGTCGACCAGCGGGATCAGCAGGATCAGGCCCGGTCCCTTCTGGGCGATCAGGCGCCCGAGCCGGAAGATCACCCCGCGCTCGTACTCGCGCAGGACGCGCACCGAGGCCCCCAGCGCGATCAGCACGAAGAACGCTAGGACGACGAGGATCGCTGCCACAACTTCCATCAACCGGCTCCTTTGCTGGGCTGGCTCGCAGTTTGCGGCTCCGAGCGCACAACCAAAGTGAGCCCCTCGACCGCCTCGACCCGGACTTTATCCCCAAGCTGAATCGGCGGCGCACCACCGGCCAGGCGCGCGCTCCAGATCGTGCCGCCGTACCAGACCTGGCCGTCCGGGTCGATCGAGCTGCGGGCCTCGGCCGTCGCGCCGATCATCTCCTCGGTCCCGGTGCGAACGGGGGAGTCACGGTGGGCGGCGATCACCTTTCGGGTGACGAAGTAGAAGCTGATCGCGGAGACGACGCCGAGCGCGATCAGAGCGCCGCCGATGTACTCGGCGGTGATGCTGTCGGAGCTCAGGGCGACGATCCCGGCCGCCGTCAAGCCGAGCACTCCGATCGCCGCGAGCACGCCGCCGGTCGGCAGCAGCAGCTCGGCGAGCAGCAGCCCCAGCCCGATCAGCGCGATGACGACGAAGGCTTCCATGCCCCGATTATCCGCTCACGAAGGGTCTGAATCGCGCACGCATCCGCTGCCTGGGTACAATACGTACGTTCGGTTCGCGGTTCGCGAGCCACTTGTTCTCGGGGGGACTGCTCAGTCGATCCCCGGCCTCGTTCACTGTCCTAGCCGTTTGCCTGTTTCGGTGGGGACCGAAGCCCCGGAAGCCTTCTATGGCCAACACCAGCGACGTTGCCGTTGACGCGGCAGTTCCTTCAAGCGCCGACATAGAGCGGGCGGCGGCGTTCGCGCGCGAGCCCTTCTTGCTCGACGGCGAGGGGCCGGAGGCGCTGGCGCCGGGCACGGCAAGGCGGCGGGCGCTGGACGCGGCCCTGAGCGAGCTCGACACCGGCGCCGAGTACCCCTCGATCCAGTGGCGGCGCGACTTCTCGCTGCTGCTCGGCCTCGAGCGGTTCCTCGCCGAGGAGCCGCCGAAGCTGCGCGACGGGGCGGAGCTGAACCCGCACCAGGTCGACGCGCTGTCCGGCACCCTGGCCGAGCTGATGACCCAGCAGCAGGTCGGCAGCGAGCCGGCCAACGGCCACGGCGGCGAGGAGCCGGCGGCGGCAACCGATGGGGCGGAGGCGGAGACCTCAGGCGCCGAGAGTGACGGTGCCGGCGAGGTCGATGAGGACGAGGACGAGGAGATGGCGCCCGACGAGGAGCCGCAAGACTGGGTCGACGCGCCGTCTGAGGACGACGAGGAGGTCGTCGAGGAGGCGCCCGAGGACCCCGGCGCCGAGCGGCGCTTCTGGTTCGAGCACGCGACCGGCGCCGGCAAGACCGTCGCCGCCGTCGGCTTCGTCGAGGCGACCCGCACTGGCGGCGTTCTGATCCTCACCCACCGCCGTAACCTCGTCGACCAGTTCATCGGCGAGATCTCCGACCGCGGCTACAAGGAGCGGCTGCGGCCGCCGCTGATGGACGGCCGCGACGACCCCGACGGCCCGGTCACGGTCGAGACCTACCAGTGGTTCGTCCGCAACCACAAGAAGATCTCCGACGCCTACTCGATCGTCATCTGCGACGAGGCCCACACCGCGCTGGGCGAGAAAACCAGCGCCTGCATCCGCGAATGGACCGGCCCTGTCTACATCGGCATGACCGCGACCGGGGCGCTGATCGCCCGCCACGTCGCCGACCTCTTCCCGACCCAGACCTCGCGCTTCGACCTCGCGCAGGCGGCGCGCCGTGGCGTGATCGCGCCGCTGCGCTGCCTGCGCATCCCGCCCGGCCCGGGGGTGCGGACGATCGCCAAGGTGCCGCTGCGCAAAGGCGAGGTCGACCAGGACTTCGACCAGGAGGAGCTGGCCGCGCTGCTCGACCAGGAGCCCTTCAACGTCGCCATCGCCGACCTCTACCGCTCGCGCTTCCGCAAAGTCCCGGGCGTCGTCTACACCGCCGGCGTCCAGCACGCGAAGAACGTCGCCAAAGCCTTCCGCGACGCCGGCATCAACGCGCAGGCGGTCTCGGGGGAGACGCCGAAGCGCGAGCTGGCCGAGATCCTCGCCGGCTTCGAACGCGGCACCGTCGACGTCCTCTGCAACGCGATGCTGCTGGCCGAGGGATGGAACTCGCCGCGGGCGACGATCTGCATGCACCTGGCGCCGACCGCCTCGCGGCGGATCTACCAGCAGCGGGTCGGCCGCGTGACGCGGCGGGCGCCGGGCAAGGAGGCGGGCCTGGTCCTCGACTTCGTCCACCCGGCGACGACCCACGACGAGACGATCGTCACCCTCCACAGCCTGCTCGACCGCGACGTCTACCGCGGCGGGGCGATCGTGGTCGGGCCGGTGCGGCGCGGGCGCGGGCGCAAGGTCCGGGTCGAGCGCCGGATCGTGCCGGTCTCCGATCAGGAGGAGAAGCGGATGGAGGTGCTGGAACGGGAGATCTGGCGGATCGCGGTCGAGAACCTCGACTACCCGGAGCAGCACGCCTGGGCGGCGCTGGCCGGGGCGCGGGTCAACACCCAGGGCTGGCGCCGGGCGCGGGCGATGCTGCAGAACGACCGCGGCAAAGAGCTGCGCCGTCGCTTCCTGCTCACCTGCGTGCAGCGCAACCGCAACGCGCAGCTGCGGCTGAAAGCACTGGGGGAGATCCCCGATCTGGGCGACCCCGACGCCTTCGACGACGCGATCGAAATCGTCGGCACCTGGAGCCGCGAGGACAAGCGGGCGGGGACGAAAACGCTGCTGCAGTCGCTGGTCGACAAGCGGATCGGCCGCCGCGACCAGGCGCAGGCATGGGTCTGGCGGCTCGCCGAATACACGCGTGAGCTGCACGAGGAGTACGCGGTGCAGCGCTGGCCGGAGACGAAGCGGCTGCTGGGGCTGCTGGTCAACTCCTCCGGCCGGGCGCACGGGCGCAACGCGCGCCGGCTGGTCCACGCTTCCCGCAAACAGGACCGGCGGCTGGCGGTGGCGCTGCTGGCGGCGGCGGTCTCGCACACGCCCGAGGGCGAGGAGGTGCTGCGTGGGGCGCGGATGCGGATGGCGCGGAAACCGTCGGCGGTGGCGCGGGAGCTGCTGCGCAACTTCCCCAAGGGCGGCAAGCGGCGGCGCAACAAACGCAAGCGCAACAAGGAGCAGGGCGAGAACGGCGGCGCGCCGGAGGCTAATGACGAGTCTGAGGCCAATGTGGATACCGGGGCCGAGGCCAATGTGGAGGAGCCTCAGGACAACGGCGCCGTTGAGGACAAAACTAAAAAACCCCGCAAAGGCGCTGCGCGCAAACCTCGCAAAACCAGAACCGCGAAAGCGAAAAAAGCCTCCCCTAAAGGCTCAAAAGCGGGTGAGGTGGACCTCGCCGGCGCCGACGGCGATGCGGTCGCCGCCGGGGGTGACGACGACCAGGTAGCCCCGGTCGTCGACGCCGTCGGCGACTCCTGAGCCGCCCTCCCAGGCGACCTCGCGGCCGCGCAGCGCGTCGCGTTTGCGCCAGGACTGCAGCACCGCGCCTGGTTCCGCCTCGACCCAGTGGTCGAGATGGCGATTCAGAACTGCGGCTGCGTTGACCCCGCCATCGGGGTCGAAGATCGAGACAGCCGTCTCTCGGAGCTCAGGCGGGAACTCGTCGGGGGCGATCGAGAGGTTCAGGCCTACTCCGATGACTGCCCAGCCGTCCTGAGGTCGCGCCTCGATCAAGATGCCGGCGAGCTTTCGTCCTTCGACGAGGATGTCGTTTGGCCACTTGACGGCGCACTTGATGTTGGGCTGCAGTTGCTCTGCTGCCTCGCAGACGGCGAGGGGGACGGCGAGGGGGAGCATCGTGTGGTGCTTCTCTAGGGGGCGCAGGACGGCTGAGTAGAGGAGGGCTTTGCGTGGCGGCGCGGTCCAGGTCCGGCCTTGGCGGCCGCGGCCGGCGCTCTGCTCGGCGGCGGTGACGACGGTTCCGTGCGGCGCCCCCGCCGCGGCCAGCTCCCGGGCGCGGGTGTTGGTCGAGTCGGTCGAGCGGTAGTGCCTATGCGGGGTGCCGAACGTCATCGAGGAGAGCGGTCAGGAGGCCGTCGATGTCGTGGCGCTCGGCCTCGACGTCGACCCGCAGGCCGCCGGCGCGGGCGGCCTTGCTGGTGACGGGGCCGATCGAGACGACGCGGGCGTTGGCCGGGAAGCGGTCGCCGAGCGCCTCGGTCAGGTTGGTCACGGTCGAGGACGAGGTGAAGGTGACGTAGTCGGCGCTCTGGGCGGCCGACACTTGCTCGGGGTCGGGCTGCTCGCGCACGGTCTCGTAGAGGGCGACGACGTCGACCTCGGCGCCGCGCTCGCGCAGGGCGTCGGGGAGGACGTCGCGGGCTTCGGCGGCACGGGCGACGAGCGCGCGCCGGCCTTCGACCTCGACGCCGGCGAGCGCCTCGACCAGCGCCTCGGCGACGAAGCGCTCGGGCACGACGTCGGCGACGATCCCGCGCTGGGCGAGGGCGCGGGCGGTGCCGGGACCGATCGCCGCCACGGTGGCGCCGGCGAGGGCCCGGGCGTCGCGTCCCGCTGCTTGCATCGCCTCGAAGAGGAAGCGGACGCCGTTGGGGCTGGTCAGGCAGACGAGCGCGTAGTCGCCCAGCGCGGAGATCGCTTCGCCGACCTCGGCGCTGTCGATCCGCGGCTCGATCCGGATCGCCGGCAGCTCGACCACCTCGGCGCCGAGATCGCGCAGCGTCTTCGCCAGGCCGCTGGCCTGGGCGCGGGCGCGGGTGACGACGACGCGGCGGCCGTGTAGCGGCCGGCGCTCGAGCCAGGCGAGCTGCTCGCGCCGCTGCGCCACCGCTCCGACGACGATCAGCGCCGGGGCGCCGATCTCCTCGCGCTCCACCGCCTCGGCGATCGTGCCCAGCGTGGCCGCCACAGTCCGCTGCCTCGGCCAGGTCCCGCGTTCGATCGCGGCGGCGGGCTCGTCGGGGTCGCGCCCCGCGGCCATCAGCGCCGCGGCGTTCTCGGCCAGCCGTTTCACGCCCATGTAGAAGACGAGGGTGCCGGGGAACGCCGCCAGCGCCTCCCAATCCAGAGCGCTCTCGTCCTTGGCCGGGTCCTCGTGGCCGGTGACGAAGGCGACGGCGGAGGCGTCGTCGCGGTGGGTGACCGGGATGCCGGCGTAGGCGGTGGCGGCGACGCCGGCGGTGATGCCAGGCACGACCTCGAACTCGACCCCGGCCTCGCGCAGCGCTTCCCCCTCCTCGCCGCCGCGGCCGAAGACGAACGGGTCGCCGCCCTTGAGGCGGACGACGCTTTTCCCCGCCCGCGCCGCCTCGATCAGCCGCTCGCCGATCTCCTCCTGCGGCACCGACGGCACCCCCGGCTGCTTGCCGACGTAGACGAGCTCCGCATCCGCCCGCGCGCCGGCGAGCGCTCCCGGCGGGATCAGCCGGTCGTAGAAAACCGCGTCGGCACTCGCGATCAGCTCCAGCGACCGCGCCGTCATCAGCCCCGGATCGCCCGGCCCGGCGCCGACGAGGTACACGATCCCCACCCGCGTCGACGGGCCGATTTGTCCACTCCCCCCCGCCGACGGGCCGATATGTCCCTTGTCGTCAGTCATTTAGTCCCGTCGGCCACTGTGGTTGGTCATTTCGTCCCGTCGGTCTCGGCGCGGTCGAGGAGCTCGCGGGCGCCGGTGGCCAGGAGGCGCTGGACCAGTTCGGCGCCGGCGAGGGCCGGTTCGTCGGCGCGGCCGTCGAGGTGGTCGCGGAGCCACTCGGAGCCGTCGGGAAGGCCGACAAAGGCGTCGATCGACAGCACCTCACCCTCGGCTCGCGCGTGGACGCCGAGCGGGGTCGCGCAGCCGGCGTCGAGCAGGGCGACGACGGTCCGCTCGGCGGTCAGCTCGCGCATCGCCGTCAGGTCGTTGACTGCAGTCGCGGCGTCGCCGCTGGCGGTGTCGGAGGTGCGCGTCTGCAGCGCCAGCGCGCCCTGGCCTGCCGCCGGCACCATCTGCTCGACCGGAAGGACGAACCCGATCTCACTCTCTCGCCCGAGTCGTCGCAACCCCGCTGCGGCAAGGACGATCGCGTCGAGCTCACCCTCCTCCAGCTTGCGCAGCCGCGTGTCGACGTTGCCGTGCAGGTCCTCCACTCGCAGGTCGGGACGGGCGGCTAGCAGTTGGGCGCGGCGGCGCAGACTTGCGGTCCCGACCCGCGCCCCCTCCGGCACCTCGTTGAGTGAGCCTCCGACTCCGATCCAGACGTCGGCCGGCTCCTCGCGCACTGGCACCGCGGCGATTTCCAGCCCTTCTGGCATCTCGCTCGGCAGGTCCTTGGCCGAGTGGACGCCGATCTCGGCCTCCCCCGCCAGCAGCGTCCGCTCGACTCCGCGCACGAAGCGCGACTTGTCCCCCGGCTCCCCGTCTGAGGAGGCCTCGATCAGCTCAGCCCCGCCGAGCAGGTCGGCGACGTAGCGCGCCTGGGTCAGGGCAAGAGCGCTGCCCCGGGTCGCGATCCGCACCTCAGCCCTTTTGGTCGCGCCGGCGAAGCTCGGTGACGTTGTCGCGACCCTTCGCCTCCGGCGCGGTCTCGACATCGAGACCGTAAAGCTCGCGCAGGGCGCTGACGAAGAAATAGGCCTCGCCGGAGCATGCCGAGCGGCGGATCCGCAGGGTGGGGTCGTGCAGCAGCCGCGAGGCGATCGCCTTCGCCATCTTCTCCAGCCGCTCGCGGTCGGCATCGCTGAGGCTCTCCCAGCGCCCCTCGTTCTCGGCCAGCACCCGCCGCACGACCTCGTCTCCGTGCTCGCGCAGGGCGCTGATCGTCGGCACCAGCTCCTGCAGGCCGAGCCAGCGCTCGAAGCGGTCGAGCTCGGCCTCGACGATCCGCTCCGCCCGCCGCGCCTCGGCCTCGCGGCCGCTGGCGTTGCGTTCGACGATCTGCTGCACGTCGTCGATGTCGTGAACGGTGACACCGGCGATCTCACGGCAGGCCGGCTCGATGTCGCGCGGCACCGCCAAATCGATCGCCAGCAGCGGCCGCTCCGGCCGCGCCGCCATCACTTGCTCGAGCCCGTCGCGCTCGACGATGTGGTGGGGGGAGTTGGTCGCCGAGACGACGATGTCGGCGCTCGCGAGCTGCTCGGGCAGCTCTTCAAAACGGACCGCGGTGCCGCTGAAGCGCTGCGCCAGCCCGATCGCGCGGTCGTAGTGGCGGTTGGCGACGAAGACGGTGGCGACCCCGCGGGCGACCAGCGCTCTGGCGACGAGCTCGGCGGTCTCGCCGGCGCCGACGACGAGCACGCGCCGATCGGAGAGATCGCCGAGCGCCCGCCGCGCCAGCTCGACCGCGACCGAGGGGATCGAGATCCCCTTCTCGCTGATCCCGGTCTCCTCGCGGGCGCGTCCGCCGGCGGTGAGAGCGTCGCGGAAGAGGCGGTTGAGGATCGGCCCGGTGGCGCCCTCGACCATCGCCAGCTCGTACGCGCGTTTGACCTGGCCCTGGATCTCGGCCTCGCCGAGGATCATCGAGTCGAGCCCGGCGGTCACCTGCAGCAGGTGGCGAGCGGCCTCGGTGGCGCGCAGCGAGTAGAGGTGGTTGAGCAGCTCGGTCGGCCGGATCTCCGCCTGGCGGGTGAGTACGCCGAGGGCGGTCGACTCGGCCTCGACCGGGTCGGAGACGATCAGGTAGAGCTCGGTGCGGTTGCAGGTCGAGATCGCCGCCGCCTCGTGGATGCCGCTCGCCGCGGTCAGCTCGGCCAGGGCGCTGACGGCGCGGCCCTCGGTCAGCGAGAGGCGCTCGCGCAGGGCGAGCGGCGCGGTCTTGTGAGAGACGCCCAGCGCCAGCAGCTCGGCCATCAGGCTCTCACCTCCTCTTTTTCCTCCTCTTTGCGCTGCTCGGCGATCGTTGCGATTTCGCTCATTTCGCGCTCGATCCGCTGCAGTTTCGCCGCCATGATCCCGACGTAGACGACGAGGAGGACGACGAAGACGATGTAGGCGCCGGCGACGTACTTGCCGGCCTCGTGGAGCGGCAGCGCCGGAGCGCCGAGCGGCAGGAACATCAGCTCACCTCCGGGGCGATCCGCGAGCTGCTGCCGGCGGCGGGGGCGTCGAGCGCGCGCCGCAGGCGCTTCACCTGGCCGGAGGCGCTCTTCGCGGTCAGCTCGAACTTGACCAGCGTCACCCAGAGCAGCGCCATTGCCGCCAGGCAGCAGAGGAAGGTCAGCAGCATCGAGCCCGGCAGCCCACCTTCGCTGGTGGCGAAGACGCGCGGGTGGACGAGGCTCTGCGACATCCGCACGGCGAGGAAGTTGAGCGGCACGAAGGCGCCGGCGGTCACGGCGAAGACGGAGGCGTAGCGCGCCTGGCGGTCGCGGTCCTCGATCGCGTAGCGGAAGGGGTAGTAGGTCGCGTAGAGCAGGAAGACGATCAGGAAGCTGACAAGGGTCGGCTCTTCCCAGACCCACCAGTGGCCCCAGGAGGCCTTGGCCCAGATCGCGCCGGTGATCAGCACCGCGGCGCCGAAGATGATCGAGATGTGGATCGCGACGTAGGAGTAGGCGTCCCACTTGCGGTTGTTCGTCCGCAGGTGGGCGATCGCGAAGACCCCGCCGACGATGAAGCCGACCAGCGCCGTGATCGCCAGCGGCACGTGCAGGTAGAAGATCTTCTGGATGAAGCCCTGGTCGGTTTCCAGCGGTGCGTAGAAGAAGACCAGCGAGAGCGACAGGGCGAGCATCGCCACGGTGGCGATCGAGAGGGTCTTGAGTCCTTTGCCGTACATGCTCGGGAGGGTGGGTGCCCGGTCAGTCCTCCAGGAGGAAGTCGAAGACGGCGTAGCCGACCAGGCCGAAGATCAGATCGTATAGCCCGAGCACTATCAGCCAGGTGCCGAAGCGGTGGTAGGAGGGACCGCCCAGCGCCAGCAGGTGCTCGGTAGCGCCGGTGGCGGCGATCATCAGCGGCACCGCCAGCGGCAGCAGCACCAGCGGCACCAGCAGGTCGCGGGCGCGCGAGTTGACCGCCATCGAGGAGATCAGGGTGCCGGTGACGGCGAGGCCGAGGTCGGTGAGCAGCAGGACCAGGATCAGCGGGCCGAGCCCCGCCGCTTCGTCGAGGAAGAAGAGGGCGAAGATCGGCACCGCGACCAGCTCCAGCGCCAGCAGGTAGACGATCAGCGCCGCCGCCTTGGCGGCGAAGAGGACGGTGCGGTCGATCGGCGCCAGCCGGATCGCGTCGAAGCCGCCCTCCTCGCGCTCGGCGACGAAGAGGCGGTTGATGCCGAGCACGCCGGCGAAGAGCAGCGTCGCCCACAGCACCCCGGCGGCGAGGCTGCCGGAGAGGCTGGTGCGGTCGAGGCCGAAGCGGAAGATGACGAACGTGGTGACGCTGAACAGCGCCATCGCCGGCAGCGACTGCAGGGTGCGCAGCTCGGCGCGCAGGTCCTTGGCGAGGATCGCCGCGAAGGCGACGCGGGAGGGGGTCACGAGACCACCGCCGTCTCGCCGATCCCCAGCCGCAGCGCCTGGTCGGCCTCGGGCAGGTGGCGGTCGGGGTCGTGGGTGACGACGACGCGGGTGCGGCCGGTGCCGGGGCCGATCAGCTCGCGGGCCAACTCGCGCCCTTCGGCGTCGAGGTTGGAGTCGGGCTCGTCGAGCAGCAGCAGCTCGGGCCGGTGGAGGACGCAGCGACAGATCGAGAGCCGCTGGCGCATCCCGGCCGAGAGCTCGGCGACCCGCTCGTCGGCGCGCCGCTCCATGCCGACCGCCCCCAGCAGCTCCTCGATCCGCGCCTCGGCCTCGGCCCGGCCGATCCCGTGCAGGCGCGCCTGGAAGCGCAGGTTCTCGCGGCCGCTGAGGTCGCGGTAGAGCAGCGGCTCGTGGCCGAGGTAGCCGATCTTCCCGCGCAGCTTCCAGGCCTCGTTCGGCAGCGAGCAGCCCAGCACCGTCACCTCGCCACCGCTGGGGCGCAGCAGCGTCGCCAGCACCCGCAGCAGCGTCGTCTTGCCGGCCCCGTTCGGGCCGAGCACGACCAGCGACTCGCCCGCGCCCAGCTCGAAGCCGACGCCGTCCAGCGCCGGCCGTTCGCCGTAGTCGCGCCGCAGCCCGGCGACGGTTATCGCAGGCGCTACTCCCTCCGTCAACGGCGCTTCTTCATCGTTCGCCGCCCGACCTTGAGCAGCGGCCCCATCCCCTCGCGCAGCGCCTTGGCGCGGGTCTCGCCCTTGCCGTAGAGGATCTTCGCCGAGGCGCGGACCGCTTCGCCGAGGGTCTGGTCGTAGGGGTGCCACCAGAAGTCGCGGGTCATCCCCGGCTCCCAGGCGTTCATCTTGATGTTGACGCACTCGTAGAAGCCGAATTTGGAGTGCGAGCGGCCGAGGCCGGAGTCCTTGACCCCGCCCCAGGAGCACTGGCAGGCGCCGTGGCTGAAGGAGTGGTCGTTGACCCAGACCATTCCCGACTCGATCCGCCGCGCGATGCGGGCGCCGCGCTGGCGGTCCTTGGTCCAGACCGAGGCGCCGAGGCCGAATTCGGAGTCGTTGGCGAGGTCGATCGCCTCCTGCTCGGAGTCGACGACGACGATCGGCAGCACCGGGCCGAAGATCTCCTCGCGCATGATCCGCATCTCGTGAGTGACGCCGGTGAGGACGGTGGGGGCGATGTAGCGGCCGGCGGCGAGCCCGGGCGGATCGACCGGGCCGCCGCAGCGCTTGGTGGCGCCAGACGCGACCGCGTCCTCGATCAGCTCGACGACGATCCCGTACTGGTCCTCGGAGGTCATCGGCCCGATCTCGGTGTCCCACTCGAGCGGGTTGTCCAGCCGCAGCTTTTCGGCTTCGCGGACGACGCCCTCGGTGAAGCGCTCGGCGACGTCGCGCATCACGTAGACGCGCTCGATCCCCGAGCAGGTCTGGCCGGCGTTGGCGAAGCCGCCCCAGACCGCGCCCGAGATGGCGTTGTCGAGGTCGGCGTCGGAGCAGACGATCATCGGGTCCTTGCCGCCGAGCTCGAGGACGCTGCCCTTGAGCTCGCCGGCGCAGACCTCGCCGACCTTGCGGCCGACCTCGACCGAGCCGGTGAAGAAGACCTTGCCGACGCTGGAGCGGCAGAGCGCGTCGCCGATCCGGCCGCCACCGTGGACGACCCGGACCAGGCCCTCCGGCAGCCCGCCCTTCTCGAAGACCTGGGCGATCCGCTCGCCCAGCAGCGGCGTCAAGCTCGCGGGCTTCAAGACCACGCCGTTGCCCGCCATCAACGCGATCGCGACCTCGCCGAAGGGGATCGACCAGGGGTAGTTCCAGGGGGCGATGACGCCGACCACGCCGATCGGCTCGTAGCTGAAGCGGCCTTTCTTGGAGAGCGTGAAGGCCTGCGTCATCGGCACCTTCTCGTCCGCGAGGATCTTCGGCCCCGCCTTCGCGCACCAGTGCAGCGCGTCGACGGTCGGCAGCAGCTCCATCGTGTAGGCCTCGGCGCGCGGCTTGCCCTGCTCCTTGACGAGCAGCTCGGCGATCTCGTCGATGTCGTCCAGCAGTGCCTCGGCCGCCCGCTTCATGTAGGCGCCCCGCGTCTTCGCCGGCAGCTCCGCCCAGGCGGGCTGGATCCGCGCCACGTCGTCGACCACCCCCTGGACTTCCTCCGGCACGATCGTCGGCACCGAGCCGACCAGCTCGCCGGTGGCTGGATTGAACGACTCCAGCGTCGAAGTGGACTCGGGCGTCTGAACTGCCGTTGCGCTCTCCATGGGCTCGATTGTACGGGCGAGGTGGGGAGCCGGGGGAAGGTCTTCCGGACAACAGCGGGGAGGGTCCGGAAGACCTTCCCCGGCTCCCTCATACTCATCCGTAGTGAGCGACCAGCTGTTCGATACCGGCGAGGTTGAAGGTTCGGAGCCGTCCGGTCCGGCTGAAGAGCTTCCCGCCGACGCCCCCCTCGCCGTCCGCATGCGGCCTCGCTCGCTTGACGAGGTGATCGGGCAGGAGCACATCCTTGACGAGGGGTCGGCGTTGCGGACGGCGATCGAGAGCGGCAGGCCGCACAGCGCGATCCTCTACGGGCCGCCGGGGGCGGGGAAGACTACGCTGGCGCGGATCGCGGCGGCGGGGGCGCACGGGGCCTTCGAGGAGGAGTCGGCGGTGAACGCCGGCAAAGCCGAGATCCGCGGGGTGATCGCGCGAGCGCGGGAGCGGCGGCGGGCCAGTGGGCGGCCGACGATCCTCTTCCTCGACGAGATCCACCGCTTCAACAAGGCCCAGCAGGACGCGCTGCTGCCGGCGGTCGAGGACGGGACGCTGACGCTGATCGGGGCGACCACCGAGAACCCCTACTTCGAGGTCAACTCGGCCCTGCTGTCGCGGGCGCAGATCTATGAGCTGCGGCCGCTGGAGCCGGGGCAGGTGGAAGCGCTGCTGCGGCGCGCGCTCGCTGACCCTGAGCGGGGGATCGCCGAGCCGCCCGCGATCACCGACGAGGCGTTGGAGATGCTGGCGAGGCGCAGCGGCGGCGACGCCCGGGTTGCCCTCTCCGCCCTCGAGCGGGCGGTCGAGCGGGCCGACGGCGAGGTGGACGTCGCCGCGGTCGAGGACGCCCTCCAGCGCAAGGCGCTCGACTACGACCGCCAGGGCGACCGCCACTACGACTTCGTCTCCGCCTGGATCAAGGCCACTCGCGGCTCTGACGTCGACGCCTCGCTCTACTACCTGGCGGTGATGCTGGAGGGCGGCGAGGACCCGCGCTTCATCGCCCGCCGCATGGTCATCCTCGCCTCCGAGGACATCGGCAACGCCGACCCGCGGGCGCTGCTCGTCGCCGACGCCGCTGCCCGCGCGGTAGACCGAGTAGGCCTGCCCGAGTGCGCGCTCAACCTCGCCCAGGCCGCCGTCTACCTCGCGCTGGCCCCGAAGTCCAACGCCTCTTACAAAGCCCTTGCCGCCGCCCGCGCCGAGGTGCGCGCCAACGGCGCCCAGACGCCGCCGGACTATCTGCGCGACGCTCACTATCCCGGCGCGGCCGAGCTCGGCCGCGGCGAGGGCTACCGCGACGCCCACGACGAGCCGGGCGCGGTCAGCGACCAGCCGCTGTTGCCCGACGGCCTGCGCGGCCGTCGCTTCTACGAGCCCACCGACCGCGGCTTCGAGGTGGAGCTGGGACGGCGCCTTGCGGAACTCAGAAAGAAGTTAGACAACCTGTAAAACGCGGGCGCAACCTTTCGGTCCGTTTCGTGTTTTTGCAGGTGCCTCCCAAGCCACAGCCAGGGAGAGCCGACGGCCGACCGGAGACCTGGACTGGGGGGCTCCGGTCGGGCCGAAATCGCAGGGACCGAGGGCGTCGAGCGGACTGGGCTCGGCGTCCTCGTCTTTGACTTCGCGGGCGAGCGGAACCCGATCGCCTATGGTGGGCGCATGCCTACCGACCAGCCCAAGCTCCGCCTCGGCGGGATGGCCCTCCGCAACGGGCTGCTGATCCACGGCCCTACCCACTGGGCGGCGGCCGTCCGCGACGCCGACGGTGGGATCGAAGTCGCCTCCGAGCGCAAGCCCGAGCTGGTGCCGGGGTTGGTGGCGAAGCTGCCGGGCCTGCGCGGGCCGGTCAAACTCGCCGAGGCGATGCTGGTGCTGCCGCTCGCCCGCCGGCGCCTGCCGGCAGCGCGGATGCCGTTCGAGGACGGACGGGTGCTGGCCGCCGTCGCGCTCACCCTCGGCATCACCTCGCTGCTGCGCAAGCGGGCGCCGGCGACGGCGCTGCGCGAGGGGCTGGTGCAGGCGATCGGCGCGATGCCCGCGATCGTCGCCCTCAGCGACCGCGACCTCGCCGCCTACCACGGGGTCGAGCACAAGGCGATCGCCGCCTACGAGCAGGGGGTCGATGACGTCGCTGCGGTCCCCAAGGAGCACGACCGCTGCGGCTCCAACCTGATCGCGCCGATGATGCTGCTCTCCGTCGCCGGGACCGTGCTGCTGGAGCGGCTGGTCGAGGAGCCGAGCGCCGCCGTCCGCGCCGGGGTCGGCCTCGCCGGCGCCTCGCTGGCGGTCGAGATGTTCGCCTGGAGCGACCGCCACCACGGCGACCCGCTGGCCGAGGCCTTCCACACTCCCGGCCGCGAGATCCAGCGGCGGCTGGCGACGAAGGAGCCGACGCCGGAGCAGCTCGAGGTCGGGATCGCGGCGCTGGAGGAGATCCTCCGGGTCGAGGAAGGCGGCGCTGCCGAAGGCGCCGATCTGCCGCCGGCTGCATAGACTGCGGCCAGTGTTCGGAAGGATCGACCACATCGGAGTCGCCGTCGAGGACATCGACGCCGCGCTCGCCCTCTACGAGGGCAGCTTCGAGATGGAGCTTGCTCACCGCGAGACGGTTGAGGAGCAGGGCGTCCAGGCGGTCCTGCTCGACGTCGGCGACGGGCACGTCGAGCTGCTGGCGCCGCTCGGCCCCGACACCCCGGTCGGCAAGTTCATGGCCAAGAACGGCGCCGGCCTGCACCACGTCGCCTACGCGGTCGACGACATCGACGCGGCGCTGGAGCGGCTAGCCGCCGCCGGCGTCCAGCTGATCGACTCGAAGCCGCGGATCGGCATCCGCGAAAGCCGCGTCGCCTTCCTCCACCCCCGCTCGACCGGCGGGGTCCTGACCGAGATCGTCGAACCCGCGGGAGGTCACTGATGGCTGAGGCGCAGCGCGTCGAGATCGGCTTCGAGGGCGGGCAGGTGATCTCCACCCGGCTCTCCGAAGAGGACCTGAAGGACCTGCGGGCGCGGCTCGAGCAGGGCGGCTGGTACGACCTCCACACCGAGGACGGCGTCGTCGCTCTATACCTCGGCAAAGTCGCCTTCGTCCGGATCGGGTCCGGCGAGCACCGCGTCGGCTTCGGCCTCTCGTAACGGCGATGCGGGCACGGCGCCTGCTTGGTACGGCCGCCGCGGCGACGTTGGCGGCGGCGCTCTGGTGGCGGAAGAACCCCTCGGCCTGCCCCTACGGCCAGCGCTTCTGGGTCGAAGCGCCGCATCCGATCATCACCCGCGAGCGGCTGCGCTCGGTGCTGCGGCCCGAGCCGGGCGAGCGGCTGCTGGAGATCGGCGTCGGCACCGGCTACTACAGCCTCGACCTGGCTGAATGGGTGGGGCCGGAGGGAACCCTGGAGCTGTTCGACCTGCAACGCGAGTTCCTCGACCACGTGATGCGCGCCGCCGGCGAGCGTGGCCTGCGGAACCTGATGCCGACCCAGGGCGATGCGACGGCGCTGCCCTACGAGGACGCCACGGTCGACGCCGTGATCCTCACCGCCGTCCTCGGCGAGATTCCCGACAGCGCCGGCGCCCTGCGCGAGATCCACCGAGTCCTCAAACCAACCGGCCGCCTGGTGGTAGGCGAGCTCTTCGGCGACCCCCACTTCACCACCCGCAGGAGCTTGGAGCGCCTCGGAACCGACGCAAACCTCCAGCTAACGGACCTATCCGGCACTTGGTTCGGCTACTTCGCGTGCTTGACGCCGATGTGAGAGGGCCGGGGGTAGGTCTTCCA
>JBQCHH010000045.1:0-35562 GCA_051954855.1 Solirubrobacterales bacterium
GTGCACATGTGTTTGGATGCGGACGGGGGTGTCGGTGGCGGGGGGGGGTGTGGTTTCAAAGCCTATGCGGGGTACTGTGTTGGGGTTCCTTGGTTATTTTTGCCACTATTTCGTACAAATGCACCCACGGAACTACCGCCCGACTGCCCTGGCGATCCGCGCGATCGCCTCTTCGACCAAGGCTGGTGAGGTGCCGATGTTTTGGCGGGCGAAGCCGGCGCCTTGGGGGCCGAACTGGGGGCCGGGGCTGAGGGCGACGCGGCCGCGATCGAGAAGCGGTTGGGAGGGATCGAGGCCGAGGTCGAGCGCGCGCAGGTCGAGCCAGGCGAGGTAGCCGGCTCGCGGCGGCTTGTAGACGACCTCGGGCAGATGCTCGGCGAGCAGGTCGGCCAACAGGTGGCGGTTGTGGTCGAGCACGGCGAGGACGTCGTCCAGCCACGGCCCGCCCTCGCGGAAGGCGGCGATCGAGCCGATCGCGCCGAGGTGGCCGCAGTGGGTGGCGCTGACCGGGAGGCGCTCGATCACCGAGACTGCCTCGGCCGAGGCGGTGACGATCTCGGCGCAGCCTAGACCCGCCAGGTTGAAGGCCTTCGAGGCCGACCAGAAGGCGATCCCGCGCTCGGCGGCCGCGGCGGAGACGGTGAGGAAGGGGGCGTGCTCGGCCCCCGGCAGCGTCAGCGAGGCGTGGATCTCGTCGGCCAGCACCCAGGCGTCGTACTGGGCGGCCGCCGCCGCGATCGCCTCCAACTGCGCGCGACTCGGCACGCCGCCGGTCGGGTTGTGCGGGCTGCAGAGGAGCAGCGCCGCCGCGCCCGCGGCGAGCTCGCGCTCGATTCCCTCGACGTCCAGCTCCCCGTCCACCAGCGGCACTTCCGTCGGCTCGCATCCAGCCTCCGCGACGATCGCGAAGAAGGGGTGGTAGACGGGCGTGTTGATCACCACCCGCGCGCCCGGCTCGGCGACCTCCTTCAGCACCGCCGTCAGCGCCCCGACCACGTCGGAGCTGGGGGAGACCCGCGCCGGATCGACTACCCAGCCGTGCCGGGCTGCGGCGAACTCCGCGAACGCTTCCCCGAGCGCCTCGGGGTGCGCGTAGCCGCAGTCATCCAGCTCGACCGCCTCCAGCAGCGCCCGCTTCACCGGCGCTGCCAGCGGGAAGTCCATCTCCGCCACCCACGCCGGCAGCACCCGCGGGTATTTCGCCCACTTGGCGCTGCGCCGCCGCCGCAGGCGCTGCAGCGACAGCTCGGTCAGCTCCGGGTTCAGCGGCATCGCCGAACTGTCTCAAGTCGGTGGCTGCGGCAGATCTGCCCTTGAAATCTCGGTCGATCTATACGAACATATGTTCGTGTCCGCTAGCGCGACAGGCCGCCCCCTTGAACGGGTCTGCGCCGACGGATGCCACTTGAGTTCACCTCTATTTATGCGGGGGCGGGAGGCGCATTCACTCCTCTAGATGGCTCGCCGCGATGACCCGCAGATCGGCCTCAGCAAAGCCATCCGCCAGTTGCGGAAGGAAATCCACCTGAGCCAGGAAGCGCTCGGATTGACAGTCGATCTCCACCCGACCTGGATCTCGCACCTCGAGTCCGGCCGGGTCAATCCGACGTGGGGCAACGCCCGCCGGATCGCGAAAGGGCTGAAGGTGGAGCTGCCGGAGCTGGCCGCTCTCGCCGAGGACTGGGAGCGGAAACTTGCCGAGCCGGGTGACGGCGAGCGCCAGATCAGACGCCTCCAGTGACAGATTCCGAGAAAATTAATCAAAAGATTTGACGTGCGCAGCAATCGCCGTTATGCTCGCGCCGCTCCCGATCAATCCAGGGTTACTGATCGTGGAGACCACATAGCTAGCACCTGTGCCTTAATCGGTTAAAGGGTCGGCGTTGTAAGCCGAAGATCCGGGTTCGAGCCCCGGCGGGTGCATTTCGAACAACCAAATTCGAAGGCCAGAAAGTTCGAAATCACAGCTATGGGCGAGAACATCTTCAACAAATTCGACGCAGCGGCAGCGGGGGACAGCGGCAAGGCGCTTTGGGCGGCGCGGGCGCCGTACCGGCCCGAGCCGGACTTCGACCTGATGCTGATCCCGCGCCTGCCCAAGGGCGCCGACTGGCGCGAGGACGCCGACGCTTTGGCGGCGCTCGACCGGATCGAGGCCGAGCCGTGGGTCGCCTCCCTCGACCGCGAGGGCAAGCAGCCGACCATCCGCCTCGCCGACGAGTGGATCGAAGCGACCGGGCAGGAGATCAGCTCCGGCGAGCGCCTCGAGTTCGCCGACATGGCGGCGGGCAACAAGTACGCCGTCTACTTCTGGGGAGCCAACACGACCAAGGCGCTGCACATCGGCCACCTCCGCAACCTCGCCGTCGGAGCCGCGATCGCCGGCGCGCTGAAGCAGGCCGGCGGCAAGGTCGACAACCGCAGCCTGATCTGCGACGTCGGCCGCAGCATGGGCGAGGCGATGGCCGGCGTCGCCACCCGCGCCGGCGAGGAGGCGGGTCCCGACTCCAACCAGAAGAGCGATCACTTCGTCGGCTTCTGCTACGCCGACTAGGACACCGCCAGCCGCCCCGGGGGCGTGGTCGGCGCCGCCGGCGCCGAGGACTCCATCGCCCGCGAGTCGACGAGCTACAACGACAAAGCCGACGAGATGATGATGCGGGTCCTCGAGGGCGACCAGAAAGCGCTGGAACTGTGGTCGCGGACGCGCTCCTGGGTGGTCTCCGGCCAGCGCAAGACGCTCGCCAGTCTCGGCATCACCTTCGACAAGGTCATCTACGAGTCCGACTTCCTGCCCGAGGTGCGCGAGTTCACCAACCAGGGGCTCGCCGCCGGCACGCTGACCAAGCGCTGGGGCGACGACATGGTCATGTACGAGACCGAACGCGAGGAGCTGGAAGAGATGCCGCTGGTCCGCTCCGACGGGCTCCCGACCCAGCACATGCGCGCCCTCGCCTACTGGGCCGCCGCCGACGAACTCGACGACGTGATCTCGATGCAGGTCTGCGGTAACGAGTGGGTCGCCCACGTCACCTGCCGCCGCCAGCTGATCGACGAGCTCGGGCTCGAGAACGGCAACGGCAACGGCAGCGCCCGCGGGGGCGGCCCGCCGACCTACGACATCTTCCACGGCATGGTCGCCAGGGAAAACGAATCGATCAGCTCCAGCAAGGAAGGGGCACTGCTGATCGACGACCTGGTCGAGTGGCTGGAGGAGGTGCTCGCCTCCGAGCCCGAGTTGGCGGCGACGATGGCGAGCCACCCCCACCCGGAGACGGTGCCGGCCCAGGTCGCCCTCGGCTACTTCCTCCTGCAGCCGACGACCAAGCAGGTCAACTTCGGCAAGGACAAACTTCTCCGGGAGGGGAAAGGCAGCCTCGGTTGGGACCTGGCGCGCGCGCAGGCCCATCACGGCACGGCCGCTTTGCGGGGCGAGCGGCCGGCCGAGGACCCCGACTACCGCTTCGCGGTGGTCCAGTCGGAGCACTACCGGGTGCACCTGCGCAGCGCCGTCGATGAGTTCGACGTCGCTCCGCTCTCCAAGTACCTCTCCCATTTCGCGCGCTGGTACAGCGAAGACGAGCGGGCGCCGGAGGTCGAGGGGGTCGTCCAGCCGGTGCTGGAGCAGGGCCTGCGCGGCCTGGGACTGGAGGGAGCTTGACGTGAAAACGCTTTTGGTCGACAACCACGATTCCTACACCTACAACGTCTTCCACCTGCTGGCCGCGGCCTCGGGCGAGGAGCCGATGGTCGTCAACAACGACGCGGTGAGCTGGCGCGTCCTGACAAGGATGGACTTCGACGCGATCGTGCTCTCGCCGGGGCCGGGCCACCCGTCCCGCTGGCACGATTTCGGCGTCTGCCGCGACATCCTCCGCTACAGCGAAGTCCCGGTCTTCGGCATCTGCCTCGGCCACCAGGGGATCGGCAACCTGCTCGAGGGCTCGGTCAACCGGGCGCCGATGGCGATGCACGGCCGCCTCAGCCGGGTCATGCACGAAGGCAAGGGCCTGTTCAAGGACGTGCCGCAGGGCTTCTCCGTGGTCCGCTACCACTCGCTCGCGATCACCACTCCGCCCGGGCCGGAAGGGAGCATCGTCGCCTGGTCCGATGACGGCGTGGTGATGGGGGTCGAACACACCAAGCGGCCGATCTGGGGAGTCCAGTTCCACCCTGAGTCGATCTCGACCCAGTACGGGCTGAAGATCGCCGAAAACTTCTTCGACCTGGCGGCGCGCTACCAGCGCCCCGGCGAGCGCCCGGCCGGTCGCGCCACGGTGGCGCCGCGCAGCGGCAAGCCCGCGCCCGTGCCGAAGCCGGCCGAGCAGGAGAAGGGCGAGTTCGAGTTGCGGGTGCGGACGCTGGAGGGCGAAGCGCCGACCGAGTACGTCTACGAACAGCTCTTCGCCGAGCACGAGCCCTCCTTCTGGTTCGACAGCGCCGACGCGCCGACCTGGCTCGCCCAATGCTCCTACATGGGCACCACCGCCGGCGCCGAGCGCTGCGTGGTCGAATACGACGTCGACACGGGCGAGATCGCCGTGTCCCGCAACGGCATCGACACCGTCGAGCACAAGTCGATCTTCGACTACCTCGACAAGGAGCTGGAGCGGATCAAGGTCGACCCGCCGGCCGAGGTCGACCGCGGCCTCGTCGGCGGCTACGTCGGCTACCTCGGCTACGAGCTGAAGGCCGACTGCGGCTCGCCCAACGTCCACAGCTCCGACATGCCCGACGCGGCGATGATGCTCGCCAACCGGGTCGTCGCCGTCGACCACACCACGCAGAAGACCTTCGTCTTCGCCCTCTGCCGCGGCGAGGACCCCGACGCCGAGCGCTGGCTCGACGCCGCCGAGGCGCTGATCGCCGACGCGATCGCGAACCCGCCCGCCGAGCGTCCGCTGGCGCCGCCGGAGGACCCGGGCGCCCACGTCAGCTTCCAGTCCGGCCGCGGCCGCGAGCGCTACCTCGCCGACATCGCCAAATCGCAGGCCGAACTGCTGGCCGGCGAGTCGTATGAGGTCTGCCTCACCGACCAGTTCTCGACCACGGCCGAACCGGACCCGTTCGCGCTCTACCGGCAGCTGCGGCGCAGCAACCCCTCGCCGTTCTCGGCCTTCCTCGACTTCCGCGACTTCACCGTCGTCAGCTCCTCGCCGGAGCGCTTCATCTCGGTCGACCGCGAGCGCCAGGTGATGGCGCGGCCGATCAAGGGGACGGTCTCCCGGGTCGAGGACCCGGCCGAGGACGAGGCGGTGCGGCAGGAGCTGGCCGAAGACGAAAAGACCTACGCCGAGCACCTGATGATCGTCGACCTGCTCCGCAACGACCTCGGCGTCGTCTGCGACGTCGACTCGGTCGAAGTGCCGCACCTGATGGTGATCGAGCCCTACGCGACCGTGCACCAGATGGTCTCGACCATCGTCGGCCGGCTCGAGCAGGAGCGCAGCCCGGTCGAAGCCGTGCGCGCGACCTTCCCCGGCGGCTCGATGACCGGCGCCCCGAAGGAGCGGACGATGGAGATCATCGACGACCTCGAGGCCGAGGCGCGCGGCGTCTACTCCGGCTCGATCGGCTACTTCGGCGCCGACGGCCACACCGACCTCAACATCGTCATCCGCACGATCGTGATGCGGCCGGGGAGGACGACGATCGGCGCCGGCGGCGCGATCGTCATGCAGTCCGACCCGGTCGAGGAGTTCGACGAGATCCTGCTCAAGGCGCGGGCGCCGATGGCGGCGATCGCCCGGACGGTGACCGGCAGCGACGTCAAAGGCGAGGCCTGGAGCGTCGAGCTGGAGCCGGCGGCGCGGCACGTGGAGGCGGCGTGACCGAGCCGGTGGCGACCGAGACCGCGGTTCGCGAGGCGGGGGCCGGCGACGTCGAGGCGGTGGCGACGGCGGTCGAAAGCCTGCTCGCCGAGCTGGGCGGACGGATGCCCGCGCGGGCCGAGATGGAGGCGGAGGTAAAGGCTTTGCTCGACGACCCGCAGGGCGGGTCGGTGCTGGTCGCGGAGGCCGACGGCAAGATCGTCGGCATCCTCACCGCGAGCTGGCAGCGAGCGATACACGTGCCCGGCGTCTACGCGACGATCCAGGACCTCTGGGTCGACGCGGCGTGGCGCAGCCACGGAGTCGGGGCGGAACTGGTCGAGGCGATCGCGTCCCAGGCGCGAGCTCGCGGTGTCGGTCGGCTCGAGGTCGGCCTGCCGCGCGAGACCTTTGCGGCGATCGCTTCGACCCGGTCCTTCTACGAGCGCAACGGGTTCGAGCACCTCGGGCCACGGATGCGGAGGTTGCTCGATGGCTCCTGAGCTCGTCATGGTCGAGCAGCGGCAGGGCGACGACGAAGCCGCCTCCTTCTGGGTGCGCGAAGGCGACCGCCGGATCGAGGGCCAGGACAGCAACCGGCGCCTGGTCGAGCTGCGGGCGGGGCTGATCCGCCACTCGCGGGTGCGAGCGGTCGTCGCCGACGCCGCCGACGAGGACGTCGAGCGGACGCTGGCGGCGCTGCACGAGGCCGAGTACCTGCAGGCGCTGGCCGAACTCGAATCTGAGGAGCCGGTGGTGATGCCGGAGTTCGCGCCGCCGGGGCTGGAGCCCGACATCCCCGTCAACGCCGCCCTCGTCGCCGCCGCGCGGGAGGGCATCCGCACCTCGATCACCGCCGCCGAGCGGCTGCTGGAAGGCGCCCGCTTCACCTACGCGGTCTGCCGGCCGCCGGGCCACCACGCCGGCCCCAACTTCCACGCCGGCTACTGCTACCTCAACAACGCCGCCGCGGCGGTCCGCCGCCTCTGCGACGGCGGCCTCAAGCCGGTCGGCGTCGTCGACCTCGACCTCCACTACCCGAACGGGACCTCGGCCCTGCTCGAGCGGATGGCGCCCCACGTCGCCCTGCACTCGCTGCACGCGGCGCCGGTTACCAACCTGCCGCCGGGAACCGCGCTGCCGCGGCTGGCCGGCGAACGCGCCGTCGCCTTCGCCGAGAGCCCGGACGAAAAGACCTATCTGGCCGAGGTGGCCGCCTCGATCCACGACCTCTCGGAGATCGCCGGGGCGCTGGTCGTCTCGCTCGGCTACGACACCGTCGCCGGCGACCCGCACGGCGGCTGGAGCTTCCGGCCCGGGATCTTCGCCGACGTCGGCCGCCTGCTGGCGCGCTCGGGCCTGCCGGTCTGCGTGATCCAGGAGGGCGGCTACTCGCTCGGCGACCTCGCCGCCTGCAGCCACGCCTTCGCCAACGGCCTTTTGGGGGGTGAGGAGCGATGAGCGACAACGGGCTGGAGCCGTTCCGCCGCCGCCTTGACGAGATCGACGACCAGGTCGCCAAGCTGCTCGGCGAGCGCCTGCAGATCTGCCGTGAAGTCGCCGTTTACAAGAGCGAGCACGAGATCCCGATGATGCAGCCGCACCGGGTCAAGGCGGTGCGCGAGCGCTACCTCGCCCGCGGCGCCGAGGTCGACCTGCCCGAGGAGTTCACCTCCGACCTCTTCGAGCTGCTGATCGCGACCACCTGCAAGCTCGAGGACGAGCTGATGGACGAGCTCGCCGCCAGGAACGGGGGAGGGGAGGCCGCATGAGCCCGCTGCCGCCCGGACCGCGACTGCCCCGCGCCCTGCAGGCGGTCGGCTGGACTCAGCGGCCGCTGCCCTGGCTCGAGCGCTGCCACCGCCGCTACGGCGACATCTTCACCCTGCGCATCCGACACTACGGCGACTGGGTGCTGCTCGCCGACCCCGACGACGTGAAAAAGGTCTTCACCGCCGGGCAGGCGGTCGGCGTCGCCACCGCCAACCCGCTGCTGGGCCCGCTGCTGGGCCCGCGCTCGGTGATGCTGCTGGAAGAACCCGAGCACATGACCCGGCGCAAGCTGATGCTGCCCTCCTTCCACGGCAAAGCGGTGCAGGCGGATTCGGAGATGATGGCCGGTGTGGCGCGGCAGGAGATCTCCCGCTGGCCGGTCGGCGAGCCGTTCGTGCTCTGGCCGCGGATGCAGGACGTCACCCTCGACGTGGTGATGCGCGCGGTCTTCGGCCCCGACTCGCAGAGCCCGCGCCTGCAGCCCCTGCGCGAACGGCTGCGTGAGCTGACCACCTGGATGAACGAACCGCGCAACCTGGCGCGGCTCGCCGTCCTCGGCCCCGGCTGGGTGACCCGCAGCCGTGGCTACCGCGCGGCGATGGGCGCGGTCGAGGAGGCGGTGATGGAGGAGGTGCGGCGGCGCAAGTCCGAACCGGACGGGGGCGAGATCGGCGTCGTCTCGATGCTGGTCCAGGCCCGCTACGAGGACGGCTCGCCGCTCTCCGACCAGGACCTGCGCGACGAACTGGTGACGCTGCTCTCCGACGGGCCGACCTCGAGCACGCTGGCCTGGACCTTCGAGCGGCTGCTGCGCAACCCGGACAAGCTGGAGCTGCTGCGCGACGACATCCTCGGCGGCGACGGCAGCTACCTCGACGCGGTGGTGAAGGAGACGCTGCGGCTGCGGCCGCCGGTCCCGGTCGTCGTCCGCACTCTGCTGGAGCCGATGCGGCTCGGCGGCTACGACCTGCCGGCCGGCACCGTCGTCGCGCCCTGCATCCACCTGATCCACCGCGACGAGCGCTGGTACGACCAGCCGCTCCGCTTCCTGCCCGAGCGCTTCGTCGGCAAACAGCCCGGCACCTACACCTGGATTCCGTTCGGCGGCGGAGTGCGCCGCTGCCTCGCCGCCAGCTACGCGGAAATGGAGATGAAACGCGTGCTCCGGGTCGTGCTGGAGACGACCGACCTGCGGCCGGTCGAGAACAGCGGCGAGCGGGCGCGCAAAAGCGCGATCTCCTTCAGCCCCGACCAGAAGGGGCTGGTGATCGCCGAGCCGCGAGCCGCCGGCCCGGCCGAACCCGAGTACCCGACCCTGGCGCCGGCCTGAGGAGGGAATCGTGAGCGACAGCGACATCCTCATCGTCGGCGCCGGCGCCAAGGCGGCCGCGCTCGCCGCCAAGGTCCACACGATCAACACCCTCGGCCTCGGCGAGATCTCGATGACCGTGATCGAGAAAACCGAGCCCGCCGCCTCCTGGAAGGGGCTCAACGGGATGACCTCCGGCGAGGAGCCGCTGGCGATCCCGCCGATCAAGGACATCGGCTTCCCGTACCAGAGCAGCCGCCAGTTCGGCGAGGTCGGCGACGAGATCGACGCCGCCCTCCTGCCGTTCACCTGGCAGCGCTTCGCGATGGAACGGCACGAATACGCAGCCTGGGTCAACTCCGGCTCGCCCTCGGTGCTGCACCGCGACTACGGCACCTACCTGAGCTGGGTGCTTGAACGGGCGACCGAGGGAGTCGCCATCTACGACGGCCGGGTCACCGAGGTCACCCTCACGGAGGCGCACGACCGCTGGCAGGTCGAGGTCGCCGAGCGCGGCCGCCCCGAGGACCCCGAGCGCCACACCGGCGGCGCCCTCGTGCTCACCGGCCCCGGCGTCCACCGCCACTTCCCCCACGACCCCGAGGTCGAGTCGCGGGTCTTCCACTGCGACAGCCGCCGCGAGGAATTCGCCCGGGTGCCGGCGGACGAGCCTGCGGAGATCGCGATCATCGGCGGCGGCGAGAGCGCCCTCAGCGCCCTCGTCTTCCTCCGCGACCTGCGCCCGCAGGCGCGGCTCACCGTCTTCACGCCGATGCTGCCACTCAGCCGCGGCGAGAGCTTCCTCGAGAACCGGGTCTTCGCCGATCCCGACAACGTCGCCTGGGAACACCTCGACATCGAGACCCGGCGCGACTTCGTCAAGCACTGCGACCGTGGTGTCTTCGACCAGACCGTGCTGGCGAAAATCGCCGACGACGACCACCTCTCGTTCGTCTGCGGCCGCGCGATCCACGTCTCCCTCGCCGACGACGGCGAGGCCGCCCTGCTCGAATTCGAGAGCCCCTCGGAGGGGATGTGCTCCGAGCGCTACGACTTCGTCATCAACTGCACCGGCTTCGACCTGCTGCGCCAGCTCCGCGGTCTCTTCCCGGACGCCGTCCGCGACGAGGTCGAAGAACAGTGCGGCCCGCTCTGGGACCGCCCGCCGCAGACCGAGGTCCCGATCGGGCGCGGTCTCGAACTGGAGGGGGTGCGGCCGCGCCTGCACATCCCCGGCCTCGGCGGCCTCCGCCAGGGCCCCGGTTTCGCCAACCTCGGCAGCCTCGGCCTGCTGGCGAACCGCGTCCTCACGCCGCTGCTTGCCGAACTGGGCGTCCCCTTTGCAGGGGTTTCTGAAACGATAAAAGACGAGTCCTTATTACTCGATTAGGGAGAGGAGCCGGGATGTCGATGCTGTCCAAGGTCTGGAGGTTGCCGCTGCTTGCGGTAGTGGTTGCCGTGGGGGCACTCATCGCAGGATGCGGTGGTGGCTCCTCGTCGAGCCACAACCTCACCGGTACCGGGTATCCCGGGGTCAACCTCGAAGCCAACCGCGAAGTGGAAAGCTCGATCAACAGCGGCAATGTCAACAAGCTGAAAGTTGCCTGGACGCTGCCGATCGAAGGCAAAGGCATCTATGGCAGCTACGCCTCGACGCCGGTGATCGTCAACGGCGTCGTCTACTCGCAGGATCTCGAATCCAACGTGCAGGCGCTCGACCTCGAAACCGGCAACGTGATCTGGTCGACGGAATTCAAATCCCCCGACCACGGCCCCAACGGGCTCACCGTCGCCGAAGGGCGCGTCTACGGGGCGACCGAGGAAGCGGCCTTCGCACTTGACCAGGAAACGGGCGAAAAACTCTGGGAAACCAAACTTGGGAACGCGGTCGACATCGCGCCAATTGCGCACAACGGCCTGGTCTACGCCTCGACCGTTCCCGAGACCTCGGAATCGCTGTACCAGGCCGGGACGGTGGGAACCGTCTTCGCGCTCGACGCGAAAACCGGTAAGAAGAAATGGGAATTCGCCACCGTCCCGAAGAACCTCTGGGGCGAACCAAGCGTCAACTCCGGCGGCGGCCTCTGGTACCCGCCCTCGATCGACAGCAAAGGCGACCTCTACGCCGGCACCGGCAATCCGGCGCCGTTGCCGGGCACGCCGTCGAAGCCATGGGGCTCGGGCCGGCCGGGCGACAGCCGCTATGCCGACTCGCTCATCAAGCTCGACCCGAAGACGGGCAAATTGATCTGGTTCTACCAGCAGACCCCGCACAACATCTACGACTGGGACTTCCAAAACACCCCGGTGCTGGCCAAGGACGGTGGCAAGGAAGTCGCGATCGGCTCCGGGAAGTCGGGCTGGGTCGTCGCCGTCGACACCAAGACGGGCAAACCGATCTGGAAAGTGTCGGTCGGCAAACACAACGGCCACGACAACGACGGTCTCTACGCGATGCGCCACGAATACTCGAAGATCAAGACGGGCGAAGTGTTCCCGGGTGAGCTCGGTGGCGTGATCGCGCCGATCGCCAGCGACGGCAAGACCGTCTTCGTGCCGATCGTCAATCACCCGATGACGGTGAAGTCGGGCTCCGAAGTCACCGAAGAAAGCCCCATCGCAACCGGTGAAGTCGTCGCGATCGACATCGCCACCGGCAAGATCAAATGGACGCGGGAACTGGAACAGATGGCCTTCGGCGCGACGCTGGTCACCAACGATCTCGTTTTCGTCACCACCGCCGACGGCGTCATCCACGCGCTGAAAAAGGAAACCGGCGGCGAAATCTGGCAGTCGGCACTGCCCTCCGGCACCAACGCCGGCGTGATGGTCAGCGGCGACATGCTCCTTGCCGGCGCCGGCCTGGCGGGCGAAGGCCAGACGCCGGAACTGGTCGCCTACAGAATCGGCGGTTAGTCCTTCGCCCTTGTCTCCATCGACCCGAGCAGGTATAGCTCGGGTCGATGGCGACACCGCGCAGCGCCGGGATCCTGCTCTTCCGCCGCGACGGCGGCGAGGTCCGGTTCCTGCTCGTCCACCCCGGCGGGCCGTTCTGGACGAAGAAAGACGCGGGCGCCTGGACGATCCCCAAGGGCGGGATCGAAGACGAGGAGGAACCGCGCGCCGGCGCGATCCGCGAGCTCGAAGAGGAGCTGGGGGCGGCGCCGGCGCTCGACCCCGAGGAGCTGATCGAGCTGGGCCGGGTCAAGCAGAAAGCCGGCAAAGTGGTCGAAGCCTGGGCGGCGGAGGGGGAGTTCGACCCCGCCGCGCTTGCCAGCAACACCTTCGCGATGGAGTGGCCGCCGCGCAGCGGTAAGCGACAGGAGTTCCCCGAGGTCGACCGGGCCGAGTGGTTCGGCCTGGAGGCAGCGCGGGAGAAGATCCTCCCCGCGCAGGCCGAGTTCCTCGACCGCCTGGTCGAGCATTTGTCGCGGAATCGCTGAAGCGGACCTATACTCGCCGTGGGATGGAGAACGGCTCCACTCCGCGATCCGAGGGCGTCGCGGAAGCTGCGACGCGTAACGGCAACCTGCCGCTCTCCGCCAGGCTGCTCGGGGTCGGCGCGCGCGGGGCGCGCACGGTGACGCGAGCGACCGGGATCGACCGCGCCTTCGAAGTCGCCGCCGAGGAGGCGATCGTCGCCGCGGTCGAAAGCGAGGCGGTGGAGCGGGCGATCGGCCGGGTGCTGCAGGGACCGGTGGTCGAGGATGCGGTCAGCGAGGCGCTCGAGAGCGAGGCGGTGAAGCGAGCGCTGATCGAGGCGATGGACAGCGAGCTGGTCGACGAAGTCTGGCGGCGTCTGCTGGCCAGCGACGAGGTCCAGCAGTTGGTCGAGCGGATCGCCGAGGCGCCGGAGATCCGCGCCGCGATCAGCGCCCAGGGGATGGGATTGCTCGACGACATCGGCCGCACGATCGGCAACCTGGCGCGGCGTCTCGACAACAGCTTCGAGCGCATTGCCCGGCGACTCTTCTTCCGCAAGCCGCGGCTGGAGCCGACCAACCACGCCGGCGCCGTCAGCCGCGGCTTGGCGATGGTGATCGACGGCGTCTTCGTCAACCTCGGCTTCACCGCCTTCGCTGCCCTGGTGACCCTGGTCGACAATGCCTTCGGCGGCAGCGCGCAGGGCGGCTCGGCCCTGGCGATCGCGGTGGGCTCGACTGCCTGGCTTGCCCTTGGGGCGATCTACCTGCTCGGCTTCTGGTCGCTTGCCGGGCAGACGCCAGGGATGCGCTTCCTCGGCATCCGCCTCGATGCCGTGCGGCTGACCCTGGGGCGCAGCATCAAGCGCCTGATCGGCCTCGGGCTCTCCGTCGTCACCTTCGGCCTCGGGCTGCTCGGAATCGTCTTCGGCTCCGAGCGGCGAGGCTGGGCCGACCGCCTCGCCGCCACCGACGTCCTCTACGACGACCGCCGCCCGCAGCCCGCCCCCTGGTCGCAGTTGCCTAAAGCAGCTTCAGAACTTTGAACGAACGATCGCCTTTGGGCGTCTCGACAGTGACGGTGGAGCCGACCTTGGCGTCCATCAGCGCCCGGCCGATCGGCGACTCGGCCGAGAGGCGGCCTTCGGCGAGGTTGGCCTCGGTCGAGCCGACCAGGGTCCAGACGACGGTCTCGCCTTTGGACTCGTCGAGCACCTCGGCGCTGCGGCCGAAGCTGAAGACGCTGCTGTCGAGGTCGGAGACCTCGACCACGACCGCGTTGTGGAGGCGCTCGCGCAGTCGTTTGATCCGCGTCTCCAGGTGCGCCTGGTCCTCTTTGGCGGTGTGGTAGTCGGCGTTCTCCTTGAGGTCGCCGAGCTCGCGGGCGACCCTGATCCGCTCCGCCATCGTCTGCCGCGCCGGTCCTTCCAGCTCGGCCAGCTCCGCTTTCAGCTCTTCGATTCCGGCCTGGGTGATCGGCTCGCCGTTCTGCTCCTGGGCGCTCATGCATGGGAGCGTCGCAGAAATCAGTCGCCGGCGTTCCCCGTGGTGAAGGCCGAGGCGAAGGAGCGGACCTTGGTCCCGGCCGCGGCGCCGAGCGGTTCGAGGCCGAAGAGGTCCTCGGTCGAGCGCAGCAGCGAGTAGGGGTCGTAGTGGGCTCCGTCGGTGGAGTTCGGGATCAGCAGCGGCGAGACCAGCACGGCGCCGGTTTTGAGCGGGTTGGCGGGCGGTGCGGCGGCGGGTTCGGCTGGCGGCGCCGGGTCGGCGGCGCCGAAGGCGACGATCAGCAGGCCGTCTTCCTTGTAAGCGGGGGAGGCGAGGATCTCCGGCACCACCTTGGCCAGGTAGGCGTCGGCCGCAGCGGCGCCGTCGGGCGTCCCTTCCGGGCATTGGCCGGGGAAGCCGGCGTTGCAGAGCGTGGGGGAGAGGTAGGAGAAATTGGCGGTGGAGTCGACCGTCTTCAGGTCCTTGGTGAGCTCTTCCGCCGGCACGTCGCTGCTCGCACAGTCGCCGAGGTCGAGCAGCGAGTGGAAGTAGACGAAGGGGTTGAGCAGCGGCGAGTAGCCGCCGGTCGCGGGCGCTTCTTCGGCGCCCGGTTCGGGGTGGACGCAGTTGTCCGGTTGGCCGGTGGAGACGTTGGTCATCCCTTCCAGGTAGGCGCGCCAGGTGAAGCGGGCGCTGCCGAGCTGGTCGGCGAGGGTCAGCGTTTCCACCGGGTAGGTGCACTTTTCGTAGTCCGGGCAGTCGGCTTCGGTGGCGGGGGTCGGCGCTTCGCCGCTGACGGTGGCGATCTCGTTGGGGAGGGCGGCTTCGCCGAGCAGCGAGTAGTTGGTCAGCAGCACCCCCTGCGGGCGCAGGGTGCCGCTCAGGTAGGGCATCTGCGAGGCGGCGCCGAAGGCGGCTTCGTAGCCGGGGCTGGCAAGCGAGATGAGGAAGACGTGCTTTATAGGCCCCGCTTTAGGCAGTTCTGGTTCCGTGGGCTGGGTGACCGGAGCTTTCGGATGCTTTTCTCCGGCGGGTGGCGACGATTCTGAGGACTCTCCCGGTAGGGAGAGCCTAGAATCGGAGACAGGACCCGCCGGCCTAGCGGCTGGAGAAGGCGTTGGCCCGGAGCTCGCTTGGGGGACCGGCGTTGGCGCTGAGGCGACCGCCGCGGGCTGTTCTTCACTCAGCACCTCCGCCGCTGCCGCCAGCGGGCCGATGCCGTGGGAGCCGCCGAGGCCGACGGCGACGACGCCGGAGGTGGCGACGAGCGAGGAGGCGACCAGCAGCGCGAACCGTTTCCCGGTCAGGCTCGCGGCGGCGGTGATCGCCTTCTGCAGGAGGGGGGCGGAGAGGAGTTTCACGCGGCCGCTCCCACCGGCGCCAGCGAGCTGCCGCACTGGGGGCAGAAGCGGTCCGCGGGCCCGTAGGGGGCGCCGCAACTGGCGCATAGCCCGGCCGCGTCGACCTGCTCCAGCGCGAGCATCCGCTCGACCGCGAGCAGCTCGGCGTCGACCCGCTGCAGCTCGGCCGCTTTGCGGGTCAGCACGTCGAGGCGGACGTGGTCGCGGATCGCCATCTCATAGAAGGCGCCGCCGAGGTCGGCCTGCATCACCGTGAACTTCTCCAGCAGCCGGTCGCGCTGCTGCTCCAGGTCGCTCATGGTTCCGACCCCGTGGGGGCGGTGGTGCTGCCGCCGCTGCCGCCGACCGTGACTATGTCGGGTAGGCCCTGCTGGGCCTTGATGTAGTTTTCGCCCGACTGTTCGGGAGATTCGTCGACGATCTTGGTGTCTTCTTCTTCCTTCTGCTTGGAGGCGTGGAAGTCGGTGACCGCGTGGACGGTCCCGTTCTTGGTCTTCGCGACCACCTTTTCCGTGCCCTTTGCGGATGACTTGCTCGCTTTGCCTTTTTTCTTCGTCTGCGAGCTGGTCGCGGCGGTCGTCGCCGTGCCGGCGGTAGCGGTGGCCGCCGTCGCCTGCCGTTCGCGCAGGGCCTGCAGCAGCGCTTCGCTGTCGCCGCTGGACGAGTTGCTGCGGCCGACGATCACCCCGAGTGCGACCGCAACCGGCAGCAGGGCGAAGAAGGCGACTGCAGCGGCGCGGCTGGTCGGACTCGCTTTCTGGGGCGGCGCGGTCAGCGGCCGCCGCGCCTTTTTGCTCATCGCCGCGAAATAGCGCGAGGACGGGTTGGCGCCGTTGCCGCGCCTCGCCGCGCAGTTGACGCAGTAGCGCTGCTGCGGGTCCATCGCCGCCCCGCACTCCTCGCAAGGCTCAAACGTCGTCGTCATCTCTCCCCCTTCTGATGCCGACGGGACGATTTCCGGATAGATAGTCCGGTTTTCGTCCCGTCGCCATTGGTTTTTTGGCGCTTGGCGCGGGCTCGCAGGATGCGGGTGGATTCGGCTTGCTTGGCGGCGGCCTTTTCCTGGGTCGTCTCGCAGCCGGCGAGGCCGCCGGCGAGAATGGCGCCGCAGAGGATCGGGACCGCGAGCTGCGCTTGTCGCCTAACCGAAGGCACCGCTCACGTACTCCTGGGTCCGTTGCTCGCGGGGCGAGCCGAAGAGGGCGGTGGCGCTGTTGTACTCGACCAGGGCGCCCAGGTACATGAAGGCGACGTGGTCGGCGATCCGGTAGGCCTGCTGCAGGTTGTGGGTGACGATGACGACGGCGACGTCGTCGCGCAGCTTGACGATCAGGTCCTCGATCACCTGCGTCGATTTCGGGTCGAGCGCCGAGCAGGGCTCGTCGAGCAGCAGCACCTCGGGCTCGGCCGCCAGCGCCCGGGCGATACAGCGCCGCTGCTGCTGGCCGCCGGAGAGCTTCAGCGCCGGGTGGTCGAGGTTGTCCTTGACCTCCTCGAAGAGGCCGGCGCGGTCGAGGGCGCTGTGCACCGCCGGCTCCAGGGTCTTCTTGCGCTGCCGGCGCGAGCCCTGCTCCCGCAGCACGTAGGCGATGTTGTCGAAGACGCTCATCGGGAACGGGTTCGGCTGCTGGAAGACCATCGTCACCCGCCGCCGCAGCAGGGTCGGCTCGATCTGGGTGATGTCGACGTCGTCGAGCAGGATGCGGCCGCTGAGGCGCGCGCTAGCGGTCAGCTCGGTGAGCCGGTTGAGCGAGCGCAGAAGCGTCGTCTTGCCGCAGCCGGAGGGGCCGATCAGCGACAGCACCTCGCCCTGGCGCACCGGCAGGGTCACGTGCTTGACCGCTTCTTTGGCGCCGTAGAAGACGGAGACGTCGTCGATCTCCATCCGCCGGATCGAGAACTGAGGGGCGCCGATCGAGCGTTTGGCGGCGGTGAAGCCGCTCTGCTGCGCACCCGGCCCGAGCGCCGGCGCCAGCGGCCCCGTCACCTCGGTCGCCGGCTCGGGATCCTCCAGCTTCAGCCGCCGGATCGGCGGCGGCCCGGGGGTGTCTGACTTCAGAGTCCCCATGGGGTCCCTCTGCTCAGAAACGTCGGTCAGTGACTCCACGTTCCAACCTTTCTCGCGCGGCGATGGACGATGTCGGCGGCCGCGTTCAAGGCGAGGACCATCAGCAGCAGGACGAAAGCCGCCGCATAGGCCTTCTCCGGCTGGTTGAGGTTTCCGGTCGGGGAGGCGTCGAAGACGAAGTTGGTCAGGGTGGTGCCGGCCCCGCGCAGGTAGTTGAGCGGGAAGCCGACGCCTTCGACCGGAGCGAAGTTCTGGGTGGCGCCGAGGAGGACGAGGATGATCGCGGTGTCGCCGATGATCCGGCCGAGGCCGAGGATTGCGCCGGTCGCCACCTGCGGGCGGCAGGTCGGCAGCAGGATCCGCCGCGTCGTCGCCGCCTTCGTCTTGCCGACCGCATACGAGGCCTCGCGCACGTGGCGCGGGATCGAGTTCAGCCCCTCGCGGACGCTGGCGACGACCAGCGGCAGCGCCACCAGCGAGAGCATTGCCGAGGCGGCGAAGAAGGAGCGGCCGAAGACGACGCCCTGCGAGGTGCGGCTGAGGAAGCCGAGCGCGGTGCTGGAGAAGATCACGGTGCCGAACAGGGCGAGGACGATCGAGGGGATCGCGGCGATCGCCTCGATCGTCGACTCGGTGATCCGCGCCAGCGCCCGCGGGCGGCCGTACTCGACCAGCCAGACCGCGATCGCGACCCCGGCCGGGAGGGCGATCGCGATCCCCATCGCGGCGACGATCATGGTGCCGATGAAGGCGTCGGAGAAGCCGCCCGTTTCGCCCTCGGTGAAGCCGGCGGCGGCCGGGGTCCACAGCATTTCCGGGCGCAGGAACCTGATCCCCTGCACCATCAGGTAGACGACGATCGCGACCGCGATCGCGCAGAAGAGCAGGCCGAGGAACCAGCAGAAGGCGAGGCCGATGCGGTCGGCGAGCCGCCAGGTGGCGCTGCCCTCGACCGCGTCGGTGTGGCCGCGGCCCGGGCGCAGCGGGTTGCGCCGCGGCGTCGGCGGCGTCGAGGGGGCGGTGGGGAGCGGCGCTTGGGACGGCGTCTGGATCGAGGACTCCATCAGGCGCTCCCGTACCTGCGCATCGCCCGGCGGGCGAGGTGGCCGGCGAAGGAGACCATCGCCCCGGAGAAGAGGAGGACGGCGGCGATCGCGAACAGGGTCGCGTTGGCGGGCTTCGAGCTCAGCTGGTCGATGTTCTTGACGATCGTCGGCGCCAGCGGCCGCGAGGGCTCATAGATGAAGATCAAGCCGTCGGCCGGGTTGGGGGCGAAGCCGACCGAGCCGGAGATCATCGCCAGCATCACCGCCTCGCCGGTCGCCCGGGCGACCGCCAGCACGGTGCCGGCGACGATCGCCGGGCGGGCGCTGCGGACGCCGATCTTCCAGGTCGTGCGCCAGCGGTTGACGCCGAGCGCCAGCGAGCCTTCCAGCCAGCCCGGTTTCACCGCCCGCAGGCCGTCGCTGAAGATCGACACCATCAGCGGCGCGATCATCACCGTCAGCACCAGCACCGCGGCCAGCAGGCTGTAGCCGGTGAGCGAGATGACGCCGGCGACCGAGGCCTTCTGCGGCTCGGTGACGAGGTGGTTGCCGATGAAGGGGACGACCACGACGACGCCGATCAGGCCGTAGATCACCGACGGCACGCTGGCCAGGAAGCGCACCACCGGCTGCAGGACGTTGCTCATCCAGGTCGGCGCGAACTCGACGATGAAGACGGCGATGAAGAGCGCCGAGACGAGGGCGATCGCGACCGCGCCGCAGGTGATCAGGATCGTGCTCCAGATCAGCGGCCAGGCGTGGAAGGTGTAGACGTAGCCGGCCCCCGTCTGCGCCGAGAGCGAGATCGCCTGCAGCTGGTCGTCGACGTTGCCGCCGGGCCCGAACCAGGCGAGGCCGTTGTGGGCGAAGGAGGGCCAGGCGTGGATGAAGACGGTCGCGATCAGTGCCAGCAGCAGCGCCACGACCCCACAGACCAGCGCGCCGAGTATTCGCTCGACGCGCTGGTCAGACCACTTCGGGCCGTACTGGGGAGTCGGATCCTCCAAGGGCCTATTTCTTGTTGAAGGCGGGGACGCCGCCGGCTTTGAGGATCACTTGGCCGGCTAGCTTGCTGCGCCGGGCCCAGTCGATGAACTTGAGCAGGGCTTTCGGGCTGGAGCTGCCGTCCCCGGGCAGGACGAGCCAGATGTAGCGCGAGAGCGGGTACTTCAGCGGTTCGACGCTGATCTTGTTCGCCTGGCAGGGGACGCCGTTGACCTTGAGGGTCTTGAGGCCTTTCTTCTGCCAGGCGAGACCGGCGTAGCCGATCGCGTTCGGGTCCTGCTTGACCGCGTTGACGACGAGGCCGTCGGCGGTGAGGGCGTTGACGTTGGACGCCGGCGGTTCGTTGTTCAGCACCGCCTGGAGGAAGAAGTTGTAGGTCCCTCCGTTGGTGTCGCGGCCCACCGGGTCGATCGTCGTCGTCAGGTTCGAACCGGGCACCTGGCTCCAGTTGGTCAGTAGGCCGCGGTAGATGTCGTGGGTCTGCTGGATCGTGATGTTGGTGAGGCTGTTTTTCGGGTTGACGTCCATGCACAACCCGTCGAGGTAGAACTTGACGTAGGTGGTGCCGGCGTCGCTGGGGAGGGGGGTGCGGGCCTGGCCCGCGAACTGACTGGTCCCGTTCTGCACGTCTTTGACGCCGGCGTTGCCGCCGTCGGCGACGTAGGTGAAGTGGACCTTGTGGTTGACCTGCTTCGTGTAGGTGGCGAAGAGGGCCTGCAGCACCGGCTGCGCTGCCACCGAGCCCGACCCGATCAGGGTCACGGCACCGGCCGACGCCGGCGCTGCGAGCCCCAGAAGGGTGATCGCCGCGATGGCGAGGGTCTTGCTTCTCATGCGGTTTCGCGTCCTTTCTTGCCGGGTGAGAGGGGTAAAAAAGACTTTGTTGACCAACTTGCTCGCGAAACAGTAGCAGCTTCTGTACTTTATTGACCTAGTTAGTCCACAAAGTAGAAATGGAGGATCAATTGCTGAAGAGAAGACTGTCCACGCCCCGAGCCGCGACCGTCGTCGTCTTGGCGGCGGCGGTTGCCGCGTCGGTCACCGTGGTGCCCTCGGTCGCCCAGTCGTTCCTGACGAGCCAGAGGGCAGCCAAGGTATTCGTCACCAACCAGAAGGCCTCGAAGCTGTTCCTGAAGAAAAAGGCGGCCTCGAACCTGTTCGTGGCGAAAGCGACTGCGCCGAAGCCGCCGGTGGTCGGGATCGCCGCCGGCACCGCGCAGTTCTCGGCGGCGGCGACCACCGCCGGCTACATCCCGACCGCGTTCACCTCGTTCGCGACCCACGCCGAAGTCAGCTCGGTCGTGATCACCTTCTCGGGGACCGCGACCTGCACCTCGGAAAAAGCGAGCTCGGCCGACGCCTGCCCGATCCAGCTCCTGGTCGACAACCAGTCGCAGGGCAAAGTGAACTTCGCCCCGGCGACGCTCGCTTCGCAGACGCCGGTGCCGCTTGTCCACACGGTCATGCAGACGACCGTGCTCGGCAAAGGCGGCCACACGGTGGCGGTCCAGTACGCGGGGGCGAAAAACGTGACGTTCACGCTGAAAAGCTGGAACCTCGCCGTCCAGGCCTACCCGCAGCCCGAAGAACCGCTGCAGCCCGAAGAAACCTCGAGCTCCGGCGGCTCGGGCAAAGGCGGCAGCTCCAAGGCGGGCTGAGCATCGTTTCCACCCTTTTGGCCCCTATGGGGGGCGAAGGGTGGAAACGACGAAGAGTTAGAGCCCGGACCCGGTGCCGATTTGGCGCCCGCGGTCCGGGCTCAGGATTCTGCGTGGGGACAGTCAGCGCTTTCGTCGCTCATGACTCAGCGCTGGGGGCGGGGGAGGGAGTCGCCGAGGATCAAGCGGGCGCGGTAGAAGAGCGCCTCGTCGGCCCCGTTCAGCGCCGACTCGCGATTGTCGGTCTGCGTCGTCCGGTTCTGACCGGTCCCGGCCGGCTGCTCGTCCCGCACCAGCCCGGTCAGCCGCCCCCGCGAGCGAAACGTGGTGGCCTCCACTCTCTTGGTCACTCTGTCTCCTTTTTTCATTTGTTGATCATCAAACTCAAGAATAGCAAAGGACCCAAGCCGCGAACCGTCCCAACTTGTCGCTCCTTTGTCCTCGATTAGCGGACTAAGGAACCACGGGATCGCTGGAGGCTCTGTGGCGAGTTGGGGCGGGGCGCCACCCGGCAAGAAGGCGCCCCACCCCGTCGCCTCTTCAGACGGCTGCAGATACCTCTGCGTCGCCGCCGTCGCGGGTCCCCAGGGGAGTCGAGGCCCCGTTGGGGGATGACGGCGGCGAACCGTTGAAGCTTTTGGCCTGGACCGGGCGCAGGTAGGCGATCTGGCCCTCGCGCAGCTCCAGCCGCTGCAGCTCGGCCCGGGTCAGCTGCGCCCAGACCTCGGTGCCGTCGGCGAGCAGGAACTCGACCCGCACCTCGAAGCCGAGGGCGACGATCCGCTGCACCAGGCCCTCCTGGGTGCGCTCGTCGGGGTCGAGCACGACTTCCATGTCGTGCGGGCGCACGAAGTCGTCGCCGAGCCGGTTGACCTCGCCGACGAAGCTCATCACGAATTCGTTGGCCGGGTGCTCGTAGAGCTCGTCCGCCGTGCCCGACTGCTCGACCCGCCCTTCGTTCATCACCACCAGCTGGCCGGCGACGTCCATCGCCTCCTCCTGGTCGTGGGTGACGAAGATCGTCGTCACGTGCATCTCCTCGTGGAGGCGCCGCAGCCAGGTCCGCAGGTCCTTGCGCACCTTCGCGTCGAGCGCCCCGAACGGCTCGTCGAGCAGCAGCACCTGCGGCTCCACCGCCAGCGCCCGCGCCAGCGCCATCCGCTGCCGCTGTCCGCCGGAGAGCTGGGAGGGATAGCGTTCGGCCAGCCCCTCCAGCTGGACCAGGTCGAGCAGCTCGTGCACCCGCCGGGCGATCTTGCGCTTGTCCCACTTGCGGATCTTCAGCCCGAAGCCGACGTTCTCGAACACGGTCATGTGCTTGAAGGCGGCGTAGTGCTGGAAGACGAAGCCGACTTCGCGCTTCTGCGCCGGTTTCTTCGAGACGTCCTCGCCCTCGATCAGCACCAGGCCGGAGTCGAGCGTCTCCAAACCGGCGATCGCCCGCAGCAGCGTCGACTTGCCGGAGCCGCTGGGCCCGAGCAGGGCGGTCAGGGACCCGTCCGGGACCTCGATCGATACGTCTTGCAGCGCCTGAAAGTCACCGAAGCGTTTGTTCGCTCCCTCGACTGAGATTCCCATCAGGCGGCCTCCTTTCGTTTCAGCAGGTTCATTGCGAGCAGCGTCGCCAGCGCCAGCAGCGCCAGCAGGACGGAGGCGCCGAAGGCGCCGGCCAGGTTGAAGTTCTCGTACTGCTTCTGGACGAAGAGCGGCAGCGTCTGCGTGGTGCCGGAGATCGAGCCGGAGACGACCGAGACGGCGCCGAACTCGCCGAGCACGCGGGCGGTGGTGAGGACGACGCCGTAGGCGACTCCCCAGCGGATCGCCGGCAGCGTCACCCGCCAGAAGGTCTGCCAGGCGTTGGCGCCCAGGGTCTCGGCGGCCTGCTCCTGTTCGGTGCCGATCTCCTGCAGCACCGGCACCGTCTCCCGCACCACGAACGGCAGCGAGACGAAGATGCTCGCCAGCACCATCCCCGGCACCGAGAAGAGGACCTTGATGCCCGCTTCTTCGAGGCCGGGGCCGAGCCAGCCGCCTTTGCCGTAGAGGATGAAGAGCGAGAGGCCGATCACCACCGGCGAGATCGCGAACGGGAGGTTGATCGCCGCGTCGACCAGGGCGCTGCCGCGGACCCGGTGGCGGACCAGCAGCAGCGCGCAGCCGACGCCGAAGACCGTGTTCAGCGGCACCGCGATCGCCACCATCAGCAGGGTCAGCTTCAGCGCGTGCAGGCCGTCCCCGGAGGTGATCGCTTCCAGCGGCGGCGCCAGGCCGTGTTCGAAGGTTTTGTAGAGGATGAAGCCGAGCGGGAGGAGCAGGAGCAGGAGGACGTAGCCGAGGCCGAGGATCCGCAGGCTCCAGCGGCCGGTGGTGGAGCTACTCATCGCGGGCCTCCAAGCTGCCTTCGTCGTGGGACCGTTCGTGCCGTCCGCTCCAGCGCTGGATCAGGCTGACGACGACGAGGCAGGCGAGCGAGGCCGCCAGCAGGACGACGGAGACCGCGGCGGCGCCGGGTTCGTTGCCCGACTCGATCTGCTGTTTGATGAAGACCGAGGCGACCATCGTGCTGGGCAGGCCGCCGGCGAAGAGCAGGACTGAGCCGAACTCGCCGAGCGCCCGCGCGTAGGCGAGGGCGACGCCGGCGCCGAGGCCGGGCAGCAGGTTGGGGAAGATGATGCGGCGGAAGACGGTGAAGCCGCCGGCGCCGAGCGAGGTAGCCGCCTCCTCCATCTCGCGGTCCATCTCCATCAGCAGCGGCTGCACCGCGCGGACGACGAAGGGGAGGGTGACGAAGCAGAGCGCGACGACCACCGCGGCGCGGGTGCCGGCGATGTGCACGCCGAAGGGGCTTTTCTCGCCCCAGAGCTCGATCAGGATCAGGCTGGCGACGATCGTCGGCAGCGCGAAGGGGAGGTCGATGACGGCGTTGACGACGCTCTTGCCCGGGAACTCGTCCCGGACCAGTAGCCAGGCGAGGATCGTCCCGAAGAAGGCGTTGATGAGGACGACGATGGTCGAGGCGATCAGGGTCAGCTCGAGCGAGCGCAGCGCCTGCGGCGAGGTGACCTGTGCCCAGAAGTGACCGAGACCTTCGCTCAGCGATTTATCGGCCAGCGCCGCCAGCGGCAGCAGCACGATGATGCTCAGGTAGAGCACCACCATGCCGCGGCCGAGGCCGGCGCCGACCCCGGGCAGGCGAACGCCTACCCGGGGGGCGCGTGAGCGGGTGAGGGTCCCGGCCTCCATCGATCAGCCCGAGGTCGAGACTCCGAGTTCGTTCTCGATCTGGGCGACCGAGCCCGATTCTTCATCGAAGAATTCTTCGTTGACCTTGCCCCAACCGCCGAATTTGCTGATCTTGAACAGCTGCTTCGGGGTCGGGAACTGCTTCGGATCGACGAGCTTCGGGTTGACCGGGCGGTAGCCGTTTTCGGCCCACAGTTCCTGGCCTTCGTTCGACCAGAGGAACTTGAGGAAGTCTTCGGCCGCCGGCTCCGGCGCTTCTTTGGTGACCGCGATCGGCGTTTCGATCTGGATCGTCGCCGGCGGGATCACGTATTCGACTTCTTCACCTTCCTTTTCGGCCTTGATCGCTTCGTTCTCGTAGGTGAGGAGGACGTCGCCCTGACCCTGGCTGAAGGCCGAGAAGGCGTCGCGGCCGCTGCCCGGCTGGGCGACGGTCTGTTCCAGCACCTTCTTCACTGCTTCCAGCGCCTGGGTGGGAGAGGCTCCTTCTTCCAGCGCCGAGCCGTAGACGGCCATGATGTTCCAGCGGGCCGAGCCGGAGCTGAACGGGTTCGGGGTGACGACCTTGACCCCCTTGTCGACGATGTCTTTGAAGGACTTGATCCCGTCCGGGTTGCCCTTGCGGACCATGATCACGACGACGGAGTCGGTGGCGATGCCGCCATAGGGCTGGCTCTCCCATTTTTTGGCGACGAGTTCGCCTTCTTCGACCAGCCGTTCCATGTCGCCGGCCTGGGAGAAGTGGACGACCGATGCGGGCTGCCCCGCGACCACCGCGCGACTCTGGTCGCCGGAGGCGCCGAACGAGTTGCTGAAGCTGACGCCCTTGCCCTGCGAGGTTTTCGCGAAGGCGGGCTCGAGCGTTTCGGCGTAGACGGATTCCGGGGTGGAGTAGCCGACCACGTCGAGCTTGGCTCCGCCGGAGCTGGAGCTGGTGCCCGAACTGCTGCTGCTGCCGCAACCGGCGACGACGAGAGCGATCAACAGAGTGACGAGGGCGACGGGGAGGCCGACCGTCACGCTGCGCCGCCGGATAGTGCGCGCGTTCCGCATCTAGGTTTTCCTTCCTTCTCGACTAACTTAGGTTCTTGAGCAACTTACTGCTCAATTGGCCGGGCACAGTATCACAAAGTCGATCAGAAAAGTAGGGAATCCCGATCTGGATTCAGGGGAACTAGACTGCGAGCGCAATCGAGAGTCGCTTTTGTTCGGCTATTCCGAGCAAAGTCGACAGGGAGGTGGAGAGGATGAGCGTCGACGCCGTGCGCACGCCGGATGAGCTGCTGGAGGGGCTGCCGGACTACCCGTTCAAGTCCCGCTACCGCGAAGTCGACGGGTTGCGGCTGGCGCATCTCGACGAGGGGGAGGGGAAGCCCGTCGTCTTCTTCCACGGCGAGCCGACCTGGTCGTTCCTCTGGCGCAAGGTGATCCCGCCGGTGCGCGACGCCGGCTACCGCTGCATCGCCCCCGACTACGCCGGCTTCGGCCGCTCCGACAAGCCCACCGACGTCGGCTGGTACACCTACGACCGCCACGTCGAGCTGGTGGCGACGCTGCTGGAGGAGCTCGACCTGCGCGAAGCGACCGCTGTCGTCCACGACTGGGGCGGGCCGATCGGGCTGCGGTTGGCGGTCGAGCACGCCGACCGCTTCGACCGCATCGTGATCATGGAGACCGGGCCGTTCACCGGCCACCAGAAGATGAGCGACGCCTGGTTCGCCTTCCGCGACTTCGTTCGCGACAACGAGGACGTGCCGATCGGCTTCCTCATAAGGGGTGGCTGCGCGAACGACCCCGGCGACGAGGTGATCGCCGCCTACGACGCGCCCTATCCGGAACCGATGTCAAAGGCCGGCGCCCGCGCCTTCCCCCTGATCCTCCCGACCACTCCCGAGATGGTGGGGGCAGCCGAGGGAAAAGCGGTCGCCGACGCATTGCGCGAGGACGATCGACCCGCCCTCGTCCTCTGGGCCGACTCCGACCCCGTCTTGCCGTTCTCGGTTGGTGAGCGCGTCTCGAGCGAGCTGAACTTCCCGCCGCCGCGCCCGATCGCCGATGCGGGCCACTTCCTCCAGGAGGACGCAGGCCCCGAGATCGGAACCATCATCGCGGACTGGTTGGAGAGCCGGGCATAACTCGACGGACCCTCCCCGCTGTTGTCCGGCGAGTTATTCCCGGCTCTCCCCACCCGCCCGGTTGATCAGAGCGACCATCTCCGCGTGCGAATGCTCCTGTAGGAGCTGCACACGGCGCGGGGGGTCGTCGTCCTTAAGCCAGGTAACCGTGCCCGGCCAGTAGGGGTTCGGGGGCGTGCCTGGTTGGTGGAACGCCGATGCGAAAACCCAGCTGCCCGTGTTGTGAAGCTGGCCACCGCCTGGGAGTGGCCATTCCGGTTCGTCGGGCAGCGGGCCGGCGCGGTGGGTGTGGCCGGTGATCACGTGGACGTCGTCGAGGCCGAGCCGCGTCGCCAGCTCGACCGTCGCCTCGAGGCCGCTGCGGAAGATCGCCCGCGGCGTCACGTCGGGCTCGAAACCCGCCCGCAGCAGCGAGTTGAGGCCGCGGATCGCCAGCGGGAAGCCGGCCCGCGCCGCCTTCGCTTTGGCGCCGTCGCGTTCGCCGGCCAGCACCTCCCAAGCCTTCTCGAAGGGGCCGTTGCGCCGCCGCCGAACCGGCAGCACCTGCGCCAGCCCGTAGGCGAACCCATATAAGGGGCGCAGGATCCGCTCGTAGTCGGCCGGGGTGGTATGGGCCGGCAGCGGACCGGCGAGGCGGATCATCGTCGCCGCGGCGACGCACTCGGCTCGCGGTAAGGTCAGGTGGGCGTCCATGTAGTGGCCGTGGGTGGCGTAGGCATCGGGGCGGAGCCAGACCCCGGGGTAGGCGAAGTTCAGGTGCGCTGGGCCGAGCCACTCGTCGATCAGCTCGGCGGGACCAGGGGAGGGGACGTTGCCGGGCGGGAGGGGGTTGTATCGGTGCTCCAGTCCGAGCGCTTCGCCGGCGATCGAGAGCTCGTCGAGCAGCGGCTCGGCGAGGCGGGCATCGTGGTTGCCGGGTACAAGGATCACTTCGCTGTGGCCCAGCACGTCGCCTAGCTCTTCGAAGAAAGGCCGCGCCCGCTCCAGCGAGGGTCCGAGTGGGAGGTTGCGCAGCTCGACTGCATCGCCGAGCAGGACGAGGCGGTCAGCGCCGGCGATCTCCTCGAAGAGCACCCGCCGCACCTCCGGGTCACGAAGCACGTCCTCGTCGCTGGCGACGCCGAGGTGGAGGTCGGAGATGATCGCCGTTCGCACGCCCCCGTTCTATCTCATGTCGAGTTATGCGCCCATATGGACGCAAAAAGCAACACGTCCCATGTTTGGCTGAGCAGCCAGGATGGGTACGATCCCGCAATGCACGCCTTCGGCGAGGAACTGATGGCACCCGCCAACGGGGTCGAGCTCTGCTACCAGGAGATGGGCGACCCTGATGGTGAGCCGCTGCTGCTGGTGATGGGGCTGGCGACGCAGATGATCGCCTGGGACGAGGAGTTCTGCGCGATGCTGGCCGCGCGCGGTTTCCGCGTCGTGCGCTTTGACAATCGCGACATCGGCCGCTCGACCCGGATCGGCGCGGCCGGCGCCCCGGGCAAACTCGACCTGATCCTCGGCCGTGGGACCCCGCCCTACCTGCTGCGCGACATGGCCGCCGACACCTTCGGCCTGATGGATCACCTCGGGATCGACTCGGCCCACCTGGTCGGCGCCTCAATGGGCGGGATGATCGTTCAAAGCGCCGCGATCGAGCGCCCCGAGCGGGTCCGCTCGCTGACCTCGATCATGTCGACCACCGGCAGTCGCCGCGTCGGCCACCCCAGCTACAAGACCTTCGGCCTCCTGCTCGGCAAGCCACCGCGCGAGCGCGAGGCGGCGATCGAACGCGTGGTCAGGGTCTTTCGGGTGATCGGCTCACCCGGCTACCCCTTCGAAGAGGAGCGGATTCGCGAGATCGCCGGCCGCTCCTTCGACCGCGGCCACAGCGAAGCCGGCGTCGCCCGCCAGTTGCACGCGATCACCGCCTCCGGCGACCGCACCCCGGGCCTGCGCAAGCTCGACCTGCCGGCGCTCGTCATCCACGGCAAGAACGATGTCCTCGTCAACCCCTCCGGCGGCCGCGCCACCGCCAAGGCGATCCCCGGCGCCCGCCTCAAGCTGGTCGAAGGCATGGGCCACGACCTGCCCCGCCCGCTCTGGCCGACCTTCGTCGAGGAGATCGCCGCCAACTCCGCAAGGGCGCCCGAGCCAGAGTCCGCCGCCCAAACGGCCTAGCAGCGAGTCTGTTTCAGTCCCCCTATACGGGGGTCTAAGACAGACTCGACAATGCGGCTGAGAGGAGTCGAACCTCCACGAGCTTTCGCCCACACGGACCTGAACCGTGCGCGTCTACCAGTTCCGCCACAGCCGCGCGGAGCAGGCAATTTACCGCTTGCGCGTCGCGCGCCTCTTTCCGCCTTGCGGCTTTTCCTGTGACCGACGTCTCGCATCAGCGCCTGCCCGCTCGCTAGAATGCCCTCTCCTCGCCGCTATCGTCTAGGGGACTAGGACGCCGGATTCTCAGTCCGGAAACCCGGGTTCGAATCCCGGTAGCGGTATCCCACGAAAGCCCCGCAAAAGCGGGGTTTTTTCATTCTCAGGCGTCTTCCGAGCGGAAAACATGTCCCGAAATATGTCCCGAAGTCGTGCTAGAAACTTGGGACACGATGCAGCGACAGGCGACGAGAGCGATCAGCGGCCACGTTTTCAAGGTCGAGCGCAAACGAGGCGCGCAGTGGTACGCGAAGTACCGACTGCCGGATGGCCGCCAGGTCCAGAGGCGGATAGGCCCCCACTGGACCGAGCGTAAGACCGAGCCGCCGGCCGGCTTCTACACGAAGACCACGGCGCGGGCATGGCTGGACGAAACCCTCGCCAAGGCGCGGCGCGGCGAGCTGCCGGGGATGGTCCGCACCGGGACCACCTTCGCCGTTGCCTGTGACGACTGGCTCGACTACAAGCGGGACCGCAAGATCAAGCTCTCGACGCAGATCGACTACGAGCACATGGCCGACCGGATGAAGAAGGTTTTCGGCGAGAAGTTCGGCGACAAGGTGCGACTGGAGGAGGTGACGCCGGAGATGGTCGAAGGGTTCCGCGATGCCTTGGTGGCCGAAGACCTCTCGGACCGGACCGTCAACAAGTACCTCACCGTGCTCCACGGCCTCTTCGTCTGGGCGCAGCGCCGCTACAAGCTGCCGGCGAATCCGGTGGCGAACATCGAGCGCCGCCCCCATGCGAAGCGCGGCAACATCGACGTCTTCTCCCGCGAGGAGGTCTTGGCCCTCGTTCGAGCAGCTGCATCGAAGCAGGACGGCATGATCTACCTCACGGCGGCATTCACCGGCTTGCGTCTAGGCGAGCTTCTCGCTCTGCGCTGGCGCGACGTGGATTTCCCGAACAGCGCGATCCACGTTCGCCAGAGCTTCACCAATGGCCGCATCGACACGCCGAAGAGCGGCCAGGAGCGCACCGTGCCGATGGCAGAGGAGGTCGCCCAGGCTCTTGCCGCTCTCGGCCAGCGCGACGAGTTCCGAAGCGACGACGATCTCGTCTTCTGCGGAGTCAGGGGCGGCCATCTCTCAGGGCACAAGCTCCGCGGCCGCTACAAGGCCGCGATCAAGAAGGCCGGCCTTCGCGATCTGCGCTTCCACGACCTCCGCCACACCTTCGGCTCCCACGCGATCCGCACGGCCGACTCCCGCGAGGTCATGGAGTGGATGGGCCACCAGGATCTCGCGACGACGCAGCGCTATCTCCAGTTCAAGCCAAGACAAGATGCGGCACGCCGTATATCAGAGGCGTTCCGGGCGGAGACCTGAATGGGCGAGGACAGCGAGACCAGGCACGGGATTGTCGGACCAGTCGACCTTGAAGCGCTTGCACTTCATGTGGTCAAGCTTTCAGGGGCATTGGAGCGAGCTTGGTCAGATGCTCTCGACGCAGGTGTCCTGAGTCGAGCAGAAGATGAGTTGAACACGGAACTGAGCGCTCTTGTTACGACGATGACCGGGGCGCTTCAGGAAACCGATGAGAGGCTTGAAGCAGAGGGCATTGATCCAAAAATTTATTCGTGGCCCTACGACCCAGACACCTCCAAAAAGCTTCAGCCAGGCAGTGATTCAGCTTCTCGCCGAAGCAATCTAGTCATAGCGCAGATGATCGCTCTGCGGGAAGTTCTTGAGGCCTACAAAGCGCTACAGGAGCCAAGTGGGGAAGAGATAGATCTAAGAGCGCAATCACGCACCCAGTGGTTTGAGGCTGGCGCTTTCGCCCTATTCAGAGATCGAGCCAAGCTCTTGCTACGAGTGACGCGAGAGGTTGACCGCGTGACTGATGCTCTCCTGGGAGATTTGTCACCGCCAAAGTTGGATCTCTCAGTTGAGGCTGCCGGCGAGAGCTTAAGAGCGGCGCAAGCTGCCTATTCACACGGGGATCTGGACGCCGCCATCCTCCACAGTCGAGGCGCTTTGCGGGGAGCCCTTGAATCGCTGCCGTTCATTGAGAGGGACGACCCCCGGCTTTCGGAGCCAGGCGCCCTTCTCTCTCAAGCTCCATCTCTTCGTGAGTATGCCTCCGGACTTTGCCTCCTTGACACCGAGGCAAATGCCCTCAGCAATCGTCGTGTCGACCTTGGTTTGGCCGTTCCTCTGATCGATGGATTGCTTCCCGTGATAGCCAAAGTCGTGCACGAGCCCCCAATCGTCGAGCTTCAAAACATCATCTCCGTCGAATCAAGCGCAGATTGATGGAACGCCCTTCTGGAGAGCCCCCCGGGAAGGCAACCGCGGAAATCGGAGGCGTACGAGTGCCCATAGTTGGGGGCAACTTCGTATCTGCTCTCGATGATTTGGATCGAGCCTGGTTTTCGGTTGAGATGAACGTCGGGCTCCGGCTTGAGTATCTCGCCCCGGTCAAGGTGGACATTGATGGACACCAGATGATCGAGGGTTCGGTTGTTGCTGCGTTCCCTCAGGGCACCACTGTCGAATTACACGTCCAATCGGCTGTTGCGATGACCGAGGAGACGATGCATGGAATGGTCGCCCAAGACTTCCAACCGCAGGACGTTTTTTATGCGATGGCACGGCGCTCAGGGTTTGAGGACGAGAACATAGTTATTGATGAGCTAGACGATCTTCCGTACGAGGTGTTTGAGGTTGTGGTCGGGATTGATGGCGCTGAGGCTCGTCTACCGATGCGGATCGGTGCAGTGACTTTCGTAACTCCGGGTCAGGGTCGACGGATTTTGGATCAGTTTAATCCCCGACCTGAGTGGGCAGATGAGTTTGAAGGCGCTCCGTGCCATGCCGTTGTTTACACGACGACCCAGCACATGCACAATGCACAGGTCGAGGCTTTGGCGGAGATCGATTGGGCCCTGAGCTGGCTTGCAATTCGTACTCGATACGGACTTAGCAACCTGCCCGATGGGACTCTCCATCGCTACGACCGCAGCGAAAGCAACGCGACTCCTTCTCGTCGTGACCTAGTCGCCCTTCGTGGACTGCAAACTGGACGGCGCTGGATGCAGCGATTGGGGCCTCGGCTGAGAGCGAGTGCCCTCAGCCTCGGTGGTAGGGCTCGCTTGGATGAGCCTACCCTTCCCAAAGATCTACCCTTCGAGATGCGCCAAGCAATGCTTTCGGCGGGACGGGCACTTAGTGACGAGGATCCCATTCAGCGCTCCCAAGCACTTTGGGAGTCACTTGAGTTCTATCTGGCGGGTCGTGCCAGTGAGCGGCTGTTCAGTCCCTCCGAGCGAAAGGAGCTGCTCGACTGTCTGCGTGCGGCAGTTCCAAAGGATCAGCATCAACGGGTAGCGGATCTTCTCAACTGGATTGATCAGCCCCCGCCGAAAGCAGCATTGAGGAAAGTCATTGATGAGGAAGGTGTTCCAGTAACCGAGTCGGAGTTCGATTTGCTTTTCAAGATCCGCACCGCCCGGAACAAAGCAACTCACGGCGGAGAGGTCGAGATACCATCTGATCAGGATCTTGACTATGCATGCAGCATCCTCAGTCGGATTCTCGTCCATTGGGTCGATGCCCTTGGTGGGATTGCGCCGTAGCGGCTATTCGAAGCCGTCCTTCCTTGGTAGTGCCAAACTGGCAGGATGCTTCGCTTCCAACCGGCAACGATTTCGGTCGACTTGCGCCAGGGCGAGTGGCCGAAATATTCGCTCGATGAGCCTTCGACGGTATTCTCGCCGCGACCCCCGCTGCGCAAGCTTGTGGTGGTCGTTGATTATGACCTCCTAGAAACATTGTCTTGTAGCAGGTCGAGTGAGGACAGCCTGCTCAGCGGCCTCCTTTCTCATCCCTACATAGAGGTCTTTCGCATCAGTGACGATGGTCCGCCTGAGACCGCCGAGCGGGGCAGCACCGAACAAGGGGTCGAGTATGTACCAGGGTGGATCGTCATGGGAGAGTCGTCGGCTGAGGGCGGGATCACGCCTCTCGTGCAGGCGAGCAAGGACGGGACCAGAATTGTTCGGCGCGCACTGATTGGGAACGCACCCGAAGTTGCTGAAGATGATCCGACTTCAACCGCCTACCAAGAGCGGGGAGAGGATGGCGCCGCCGCTCAACGAGCCTCGGACATTAGGATGCTTGAAGCGGCTCGAGAGGTAGGAGCCGACCTCTTCATCACCATTAGGCCCTATCTCCATGACCTCACGTGGGGATTTGCCCGCGAGGTAGCTGTCGGAACCCCCAGGCAGGCTCTGCCACTCGTAAGCCTTTACCTGAGGCGCCAAGGTGTCTTCCTCTCCTGTCGCTCCCCAAACGGCAGCGCGACCGACTCCTTCAACCGTGGGCTGTTCTATTGGGTTGGAACCCGCGATCTCCTCCCAGCCGGATGGCGGTGGTTTAGCGCTTGCGTTGAGCAAGACCGGGAGCAGAGTGGATTGGTCTACCTCGGGCAGTCTCTCTTCCAACGGGTCCAACGTGCACTTCAAGACCGCGATGCTGCTCTATGGGCGCTCAACCAGCCCCAAAACAACGACACTGCCGACGACGCGCTCGGAAGTTTGGACAATGTGCTCCTCGGACTGATGGCGGCAGTCGATATCACTGCCCGTGTCGCACATAGGGCGCTGAAACTGGAGGGCAAGGAGTACAGCGCGGGTTGGCAGAAGGAGAGGTGGCTCAAGAAGGTCAGAGCAGCAGCTCCAGGGTTGGCTACGGTTGTAGCCCCAGGCTCTTCCGGAGCGCAAGTCTTGGAGATTCTTCGCCTTCTGCGCAACTCGATCCACGGAGCTGCGCTCCAGCCCTTGGCGGTGAGCTCGAACCCCAATGGGCGTGACGCCACTTATGTCAGTCTTCCTCCGGCCGACGCAGACAATCTTCTGGTGGCAATGGATGCCGTGGGTGGCCGAGGCGCCTTCGGCCTTCGCAGGCTTCTACCCGATCGCGTTCATGCAGATCCCGGAAAGCTGCTTGACGCCATCTTCAGCAGAACGATGCGCCTCCTTGATCAACTCATGAGGGAAACGCCTGTAGAGCGGATAGCTGGAGCATCGCTATCCGAAACTATGGATGGACCGCCGAACGACGGCATCTTTGATGAGCAATCTCGTGAAAGCGTCAGAATGCAGTTGGGACTGGAACAAGCCGAATCCGGGAAGAGCAGATCGGTGGGCGAGAGCGAATAGGCTGCGCTCGATGCCTATTGATCCAGAGCGCAAAGCGGCTGCAAAGGCAGTCCAAGCAGCTCAGAAGCAGTTCGAGCGCGACAGCAAAGCGGCGAGGGAAGTACGGCGCAAGGCATTCACCAAGGCGCAGAAGGAAGGGCTCTCACTGCGCGAGATCGGCGAGCTAGTGGGCCTCGACCACTCGCGAGTCGGGCAGATCATCCGAGGTGACTAACGCCTCCGCTGTGGAGTTTTCCTCCACGCTCTGCTAACTTCGCCCGATCCAGAAAAAGCGCCCCCGCGCTGCTGACACAGCCGGGGGCATGGCACAGGAAGGGGTACTTCCCATGCACGACAAGCCTAGAGGCGCGGGCGATGATCCGCGCACCACCACCGCCACCGAAGACGACAGGACCGAGGCGGCCGTCCTGCGAGAGATCCTGTTCCTCTACCCGGAGTCGATGAGGCTGGAGGAGCTGATCCGCCAGATGACCATCGCCTCCGCCGAGTTCCCGGAGGTAGACCAGGTGCAGCGGGCCGTCCGCGAACTGATCGCGGTCGACCTGCTCCACCAGGTCGGTGATCTGGTCCTGCCGACCCGGGCCGCCGTTCGCTTCCACGAGCTGGCGGAACTCTGATGGAGGGCCGCGACGAACGCCGCGATATGGCAAGGCACTTCGGGCGCAACCTCTTCCGTCGCCGCCGCTGGGCGGGCTACTCCCAGGAAGAGGTCGCCAAGCGCACCGGCTTGCACCGCACGGAGGTCGGGTTGCTGGAGGCGGGCAGGCGCACTCCGCGCATCGACACGCTGATGAAGCTCGCGGGCGCGCTTGAAGTGGAGCCCGGGATTCTGCTGGCGGGGATCGAGTGGCTTGCGCCCGGCCCACCCGCAGGCGGCAGCTTCCTTCTACGATCCGAGGAGGCGGTAGCCCATGCCGGGTGAGAAGGTCAACCCCCAGCAGGCGCTGCTTCGGGCTCTCGGTCACCCCATGCGAAAGACGCTGCTCAAGCTCTGCTTGGAGGCAGGCGAGAGGAAGAGCCCGAAGGAGCTGGCGCTTGCGACGTACGGAGGCAAACGCTCCTTCCAAGCCCACCTCTCCAACGTCAGCTACCACATGCGGACGCTCGCCGAGTACGGGGCGCTGGACGTCGCTGGGGAAGAACCACGGCGCGGGTCGGTCGCCCACTTCTACCGGCCGAGCAAGCTGGCGCGGGAGACGCCCTGGGTCATGGACGTCCTCGGTCTGCCCCCGTTAAGCGAGGAGATGCGCGCCCGCATAGACGAACACGTCGCCGAGCGGCGGGAGGACAAGGAGTTCATGGAGCGGCTGGAACGGCGGGCGGAGGGAAACCGCCCCGTCCTAGACCGACTCCGAAGATCCGAAGAAGAAGAGCAGTCAAAGAAGAAGCAGAAACGCAAAGGCAGGTAGCTCCCCTCCCGGCTACGAGTCCCAGGCAAGATGCCCCAAGCTCAAGAGTCAGATTGAGGCTCTTGAGCCGAGGCATCTAACCGAACAGCAGACCCCCTCACGCACTATCACCGGGTGGTTCGATACCTCCACGGAGCGGCGGAGAACACGTCCAACCTCCGGCCTAGCGTCCTCAGCGCGGCGGGCTGACTCCGCATTATCTCGTCGCCTCTGGAGGCTGACCGAGTGAGTCGTGTCGCCCGCCGCGTTC
>JBQCHH010000046.1:0-6730 GCA_051954855.1 Solirubrobacterales bacterium
GGGGGGGGGGGCTCTTTTGGTGGGGGGTGTGGCCTGGGGGGACACCGGGGGGGTGGGGCCCCCGGCACCCCCCCCGGCTCCTCTACGCTGCCGTAATGGCCAGCTTCGATGCCGTCGCGGACTTAGCGCTTGAGATTGATAGTTGTGAGTTCGAAGGGCTGTCCATCGACTGGGGGTCGATGGAACGGCTGACTACGGTCGTCAAGCTGCGGGGCGGGGGTCATGAGGGGATCGGGGAGGACGTGGTCTATGACGCGATCGATCACATCGGTCAGCAGGACCACGGGCCGCCGGATGGGCTGGCCGGCAAGTTCACCTTCGCCGAGTTCTCCGACCGTCTGGAGGGGATCGACCTCTTCCCGGCCGGGCCGCCGGTGCGCGAAGACGTCTCCCGCGACTACCGCCGCTGGGCCTTCGAGTCGGCGGCGCTGGATCTGGCGCTGCGCCAGGCCGGCACCAACCTCGCTGCCGCGCTCGGCCGCGAGCCGCAGCCGGTTAACTTCGTCAACTCGATGCGCCTCGCCGGCTGGGAAGAGGGCTCGCGCTCCTCGATCGAGCCGTTGCGGGCGCGGCTCGCCGTCTACCCGACGCTGCGCTTCAAGCTCGACCCGGTCAATGACTGGGACGACGAGCTGATCGCGACGCTGGCCGAGACCGGCGCGGTCGACTCGCTCGACTTCAAGGGCTTCTACAAAGGCACGGTGGTCGACGTCGAAACCGACCCCGAGCTCTACGCGAAGCTGATCGAGACCTTCCCCGACGCCTGGCTCGAGGACCCCGACGTCAACGAGGAGACCAAACCGCTGCTCGACCCGGTCCACGAGCGGATCACCTGGGACGCGCCGATCCACTCGATCGCCGACATCGAGGCGATGCCGTGGTCGCCGCCGCGGACGGTCAACGTCAAGCCCTCGCGCTTCGGCCCGATCCGCAACCTCTTCGCCGCCTACGACTACTGCGAGGAGCGCGGGATCGGCGCTTACGGCGGCGGCCAGAGCGAGCTCGGCCAGGGCCGCGGCCAGATCCAGTACCTCGCCTCGATCTTCCATCCCGACACCCCCAACGACGTCGCCCCCTCCGGCTACAACGACCCCGCGCTGGCGACGAAGCCGGGGCTGCCGAGCAGCCCGCTGCAGCCGGCGATCGAGGAGACCGGCTTCCGCTGGAAGCTCTAGGGTCGGGACACCCCGACAAGGAGCTGACGATGCCCGAGAAATCCTTCGCCGACGCCCTCAACGAGCAGATCTCCAACGAGTTCGCCGCCCACCAGCAGTACGTGGCCGCCGCCGTCTACTACGACGCCGAGACGCTGCCCCGCCTGGCCGCATTCTTCTACCGCCAGGCGCTGGAGGAGCGCGAGCACGCGATGATGATGATCCGCTACCTGCTCGACGTCGGCGAGGAGGTGCGGATCCCGGACATCAAGGCCCAGCAGACGAGCTTCGAGGACGGTGCGGCGCCGGTGCGGATGGCGCTGCAGCAGGAGCAGCGGGTCAGCGATGAGATCTTCGGCCTCTTCGAGCTCGCCCGCGACCTCAAGGACTACCGCGCCGAGCAGTTCCTGCAGTGGTTCGTCAAGGAGCAGGTCGAGGAGGTCTCGCTGATGGGCGATCTGCTCAACGTGGTCGAGCGCTCGAAGGACAACCTCCTCCTCGCCGAGGACTACATCGCCCGCGAGAAACTCGGCGAAGAGGGCACCGACCCGACCGCCCCGCCGGTGGCCGGAGAGGGATAGGGAGCATTCCGCTCCCGCAGGGCGCAGGCCCGCGAGGCTAGCCGCCCCCGACCGGCGCGATCGGGCTCGCCGCCCGGAGGGATTCGTTGAAGGCGACGACCCGGACCTGGTGGAACCGGCGTTCGGGATCTGCGATCGTCAGCTCGTATTCGCCGCCCCGCCGGCCCTCGAGGGCTCCCACCGAGCGCCCTCCTTCTTCCAGGTCTTCACGGCTGGTGCCGGCGTAGACGACGAAGCTCGTTTCGGGGTTGGTGCCGCCGCGGAAGCGAAGCTCGATTGATTCGCCGCGGCGTTCGGCCGCGAGGATCGTCGGCTGCTGGGGCGGAGTCGGCGCTTCGGTTTCGGATACGTGGGCTCCCGCGACGGTTCGTTCTCCGTGAGCGACATCTACCAGTCGCCAGTGCGTGTCGCTGTCTCGCTTCAGGCGCAGCCGCTGCCCCGGCTGCAGGGTGAATTTGGGGAAACGGGCGAATTTGACCTGCTCTTCGTCGCGGATCGCGACGAAGACGACCGGGTGTGCGACCTGATCCGTTTCGATCGTCGCGCCGTCGACCGCCCCCGGTTCGGATGCGGCGAACACGGCCGGAACCGCCGGCCCTCGCGGCGCCGGGCTGCCTTCGATGCGCAGGTTCTGGGAACCGGGGTCTTCGAGGCCGGATTCGAAGAACGAATCCAGCGTTTCCTGGTCGCAGGCGACCATGTAGCTGCCGTCGGGGGGGCGCTGCCGCCAGTCGTCGCAACTGCTGAACAGCTCGTTCAGCCGGCCGCCCGCTTCGTCCAGCGCCTGCGTCGTTTCCGGGTCGTCGAGCAGTTCCTGACCGGGGCGCGGGGTCGGCGGGGGTTCGACCCCCGCGCAGGGATCGGCTTCGCGCAATTCGAACTTCTGCTGGTACAGCGGCGAGGTCGGGCCGTCGGCATAGATTTCGCTCAGCGGCGAGGGATGGTGCGGAGCGTCGCCGAGGTGACCGGGCCAGCAGGCCCACCAGGTGCGGGCGAGGTCGAGAGCCGGAACCCCGGCCCCCAGTTCATAGCCGGCTCCGGGTTCGCAGGAGAAATAGTCGTCGGGAACGACGTTGTCGGCGAGGCCGCCCAGCACCACGGCGGTGCGGAACTTGCGGCCGCACGATTCGTAAGTCGCGTGGCTGCCCTTGGCGGCGTAGCCGACCGGGTGGTCTTCGTGCAGCTGTAGCGCGCCCTCGTTCCAGGTGAAGCGCTCGCCCTCGTCGCGATGCCGCGGCATCCACACGTAGACCGGCTGGTGCTTGTGGGCGGAGAGCAGGAGGGACATCCCCTCGATGTCCCCCTCGTGCAGGTCCGTGTCGACCGAGGCGCCGGCGAAGAGGTGGGCTTCCAGGTAGTTGAACGGATAGTAGAACCAGTACTGGAGGGTGAGCGGCCGGTCGGGATCGCGGCCGGTCACGTAGTAGTAGATGCGGGCGCCGGTGCCGGGGGCGTTGCCCCCGAGCGCCTGCACGGCCCCTTCGTGCTCCGCTTCGGGGTTGTGGCTGCTGGCGGGATAGTCGAGAAAGGCCGACGCCGGGCCCGACGCCCAAGGGAGTTCGCGGATGCGCGTCGGAGAGCAGCGGGCACCGGGCTTTTCGGCGAGGCAGGTGCGCGTCGAGCCGGAGCGGAGCCGGTCGATCGTGCGCACCGCGACCGGCCAGAACCCGTCGTGCTTTTCGAGCATCAGGTCGGGCTCATAACGGCCGGCAAGGGTTGCCGCCCGGGCGGGGTTGGCGACCGGCGGGGTGACTGGTTCGGGTTCTTCTCCCGAGCCGCAGCCGGTGACGAGGGCGGCGGCGACAAATATGAGCACGCGCAGGCGCCTCAGTCTCCCCATGTCGAGTAATAAATCTACCCCAACCAGCCGGCTCGTCTGCGCATCGTCTTGATGCGGCGGAACTCGGCGATGTCCTCGCGCAGGGCGGCCGGGGCCGGCGCGGGGAGGAAGCGGGCGGGGAGCGGGGACTCGGTGACCTCGCCTTCCTGGCTGGTGACGCGGTAGGCGCGGGCGCCGCGGCGGGCGGTGAGGGCGGCGGGCGCCCCTTCACCCTCCCAGAGGAGGCCGGCGTAGTCGTCGAGGCCGTAGCCGCTCGGCATCCCGTCCCCGACCGCATCCAGGTAGGCGGCGCGGCGCTCGGGTTCGTTGTTGTAGTGGACGCAGAGGCTGCCGCGGAGCAGGCCGAGGCCGGCGGCGGGCAGCGGCTTGCCGGAGGACTTGGTGACGCCGGCCTCGAACCAGCACATCGCCCCCGCGCTCTGCCCGGCGAGGACGATCCCCTGCCGCCAGGCGAGGCTGAGGATCGAGGCGACGTCGTGCGCCTCCCAGACCGCCAGCAGGTTGACCAGGCTGCCGCCGCCGACGTAGATCAGGTCCTGGGCGAGCAGGTGGTCGCGCAGGGCCAGTGGTCGGCGCCCGAGCCGGAACAGGGAGACGTCGGAGGGCTCGCAGGGCCGCTCGCCAAAGGCGGCGTAGAAGCTGGAGATCTGCTCGGAGGTGTCGCCACTCGCGGTGGGCAGGATGCAGATCCGCGGCCGCTTGCCGCCGCGCTCGCCCGCCAGGCGCAGCAGCAGCTCGCAGACGGCTCGGTCCGGGGGTCGCGAGCTGAACTCGTGGCCGCCGAGGGCGAGCACGCGCCGCACCGGCGTCGCCGCGTTCGGAAAGCGCTCGTTGCCGTCCACGGGCATCAGGCGGCGGAGGCGGGAGTGGTCGAGAGCGCCTCCGGCAGCGGGGCGACGTCCGGCACCTGGTCCGGATCCCCCAGGTAGGTGGTCGCGATCTGCATCTCGACCACCCGCCCGCCGGCCACATCAAGCCGGTACCCGCGCGCCTGCGGCCGCGAGGTCACCACCCGGCTCAGCTCGGTGCCGGTGAAATGAAGCGCCGCCCCGTCCTCGGCCGCGTAGCCGCCGACCATCCCTTCGCGCAGCGAGCGGTGATAGGCCTCGCACCGCGCCGAGCCGCGCTCGTAGTGGACGCAGTTGCTGAACGGCAGCAGGCCCAACCCGCGCAGCCGCCGCGGCTCGCCGTGGAAGCCGCTCACCGCCTCCTCGAACCAGCAGAGCGAGCCGGCGGAGAGGCCGCAGAGGATCACCCCCGCTTCCCAGGCTTCGCGCAAGATCGCGTCGATCCCGTGCGCCCGCCAGACCCCGAGCAGGCTGACGACGCTGCCGCCGCCGACGTAGATCAGGTCCTGGGAGAGGAGGTGACGGCGCAGGTCGGCCGGCCCCTGCTCACGGCGGAAGAGGGAGATGTGGCTGGCCTCGCAGCGGTGGGCGGCGAAGGCGCGGTAGAAGCGGACGACGTAGTGGTCGGCGTCGCCGCTGGCCGAGGGCAGGAAGCAGACCCGAGGCCGCTCCGCCTTGGTCAACCCCAGGACGTAGTCGTCAAGCAGCGGGTTGCCGGACTCCATCGAAAAGCCGCCGCCGCCGAAGGCGACGATCTGACGCGCTGCCGTCTTCATCAATCAATGGTCGTCGCGGCAGGCGCCCGCGTCGTTGTACAGCGGTCCGAAGTTCGCGCGGCCGCGCTCGCCCGCCTGTACAGGCGCCTAACGCACGACGTAGGCGCGACGCAGCTTGTCACGCGCCCGGTGCAGGCGCACCTTCACGGTCCCTTCCGGGATGCCGAGCCGACGGGCGATCGTCGCCTGCGTCAGGTCTTGCTCGTAGCGCATCTCCAGCAGCTGCCGGTCCCGTTCGCTCAGTCCCGCCAGCGCCGCGTGCAGGTCGGCCGTCTCCACCGTCGCCAGCACCTGCTCATCCTCCGCCCCCTCCAGCAGCTCGACCGTTGCTGTCAGATCGGGCTTGACCCGGGCGTGCTGGCGGAACGCCTCGTTGCGGACGATCGTCGCCAGCCACTGGTTGCGCCGCTCGGAATCGCGCAGGGTCGAGCGCCGACGCCAGGCCCGGAGCAAGGCATCCTGAGCTATGTCCTCGGCTTCGCTCGGATTGCTCGCGTAGCGATACGCCATTCGAAGACAGACCCTGTGCGCCTCATCCCACTCCCAGCCATCGTCGTTCCCGCGGCGATGCCTGTCTGCAGTGTTGATAAAACGAACCTATCTAAGCGATGCAGGAAATTGCCAGGCTTGGAGAAGAAACTATCCTGAACTTGCGCAGGTCTTTTTAATGTGGGCAGGGAGGAAGGCGAAAAACCGCGCTGGGCAGAGGTCGCCTACGAGGCGATCGCGCCTGTCTACGACGCCTTCACCGCCCACCACAAATACGAGGAGTGGCTGACCAGCCTCCTCGGCGTGCTGGATAAGCGCGAAATCGCCGGCAAACGCCTGCTCGACGTCGCCTGCGGCACCGGCAAGAGCTTCATCCCGATGCTCGATTGGGGCTGGGAAGTGACGGCCTGCGACGTGTCTCCGGCGATGGTCGCGATCGCCGCAGAGAAGGTGGGCGAGCGGGCGAAGCTCTCGGTCGCCGACATGCGGGAGCTGCCCGACTTCGGCGAATTCGACGTCGTCTGGTGCATCGACGACGCGGTCAACTATCTGCTGACTACCGAGGAAATGGAACAGGCATTCAGTGGAATGCGCCGCAACCTCAGCTCTGAGGGGTTGATGCTTTTCGACCTCAACACCCTACACGCGTACCGCACCTTCTTCGCCGAAGAGGCGGTGATCGAGCGTGACAGTACGCGTATGACCTGGAAGGGCATGGCCAGCGGCGCGATGGAGCCCGGCGCGATCGCCGAAGCGAGCTTCGAGGCCGAGCCGGTAGAGCCAGCGGCGGGTCCGGCGATTCCGCCCGAGCTGCATCGCGAGCGCCACTTCCCGGAAGCGACGGTGCTGGCGGCGCTGGAGCGCTGCGGTCTCGAATGCCTTGACGTCTACGGTCAGGAGCAGGACGGCATCCCGCGCCAGCCGCTCGACGAAGACCGCCACTTCAAGGCGATCTACGTCGCCCGCTTGAAGCGTTGAGGGGGAGGACCGGGGGTAGGTCTTCCAGACAACAGCGGGGAGGGTCTGGAAGACCTACCCCCGG
>JBQCHH010000047.1:0-12529 GCA_051954855.1 Solirubrobacterales bacterium
GTCCCAGGTGATCGCCGTCTCAAAGGTCTCCGAGAGCACACCGCAAGCGACAAACGTGTCCCGCAGGTACGGCGCGAGAAGAAACGCCCCGCGCCAAGCATCCACCGCCTCATCGACGGGCCGATTCGTCGCATCCCCCCCGCCGACGGGCCGATTTGTCGCCCTATGTGAGTCTTTTCGGCCCGTCGGCAGATTGGGTTCGACATTTCGGCCCGTCGGCGCAGTCGTGCGGAGGTTGCCGGGGGTGCCGCCTGCGTCGCGGGCGATATCCAGCGCCTCTTGCATCGGGGCGTCTACGGGGTGGTGGGCGGACTCGAACCCCAGCAGCAGGAGGTGGGTGCGGCCGTCGCCGGCGCCGGTCAGGCCGGCCTCGTCGGCGTCGAGGAGGCGGCAGTTGGAGGGGTAGAGGCCGGACTGGGCGATCTCGCGGACGGCGTCGGCCGCCTTGAGGAAGCCATCGAAGCGCACGCCGACCGAGGCCTTGAACTGCGGCCGTGGGCGCACCCGCACCCAGGCCTCGGCGATGACGCCGAGGATGCCCTCGGAGCCGATCAGCATTCGATCGGGCGAGGGACCCGCACCCGAGCCAGGGAGGCGCCGGCTCTCCCAGGTGCCGCGCGGGGTGATTGCCCGCACCGACTCGACCAGGTCGTCGATGTGGGTCTCCAGCGTCGCGAAGTGACCGCCGGCGCGGGTCGCGATCCAGCCGCCGAGGGTCGAGTACTCGAAGGACTGCGGAAAGTGGCGCAAGGTGAGGCCGTGCTCGCGCAGTTGGTCCTCCAACACAGGGCCCGTCGCCCCAGCCTGGATCCGCGCCGCCAGCGAGGTGGGATCGACTTCCAGCACCCGGTCCAGCCGCCGCAGATCCATTGAGACCACCGGCCGCTCCCCGAGCCGCGGCTCCACCCCACCGACGACGCTGGTGCCGCCGCCGAACGGGATCACCGCCGTCCCCTCAGCCTCGGCCCAGCTCAGCACCGCCTCGATCTCGGACTCGTCCTTCGGGAAGGCAACCAGGTCCGGCGGATTCTCGAACTTCCCGTAGAACCCCCGCACCACATCGCGATACGCCTTCCCCAGCGCATGCGAAGCCCGCTCGTAGTGTCCATCCGCGAACAGATCCCCGAACCCACTAGGCCGCTTCAGCCGCGACCTACGCAGAGACACATCCTCCAGCGACACCGGCCTCTCCACCTCGCCGCCAAATCCAAACCGCTCCCGAATCCCTTCCGCGGCCTCCCTCAACTGCGTAGAGCTGGGCGCCTGGTCCTCATACCCCCACCCCCAATGCTTGAGCCTGCGCTCCGCCACAGGCTCAACCTACCGCGCTACCAGTGAACGCCTTTCATGAGATGGGCGAAGGCCACCGCCTCGGTCGAGGGCGGCTTGTCGCGCGCCTCGTCTTTCTTCCCCTTGGCCGCCTGTGAGTCGGGGAAGAGCTTGTAGGCGGTGTTGAGGATCGAGTCGCTGGCTTTAGGGGCGACCGCGTACATCAGCTCGCCGAACTGGCCGAGTTTCGTCGCCACCTTCTTCGGTCGGTTGATCATCGCCTTGGCGATCATCTCGGCCGCCTCCTCGGGCGTGATCGCCGGGAACATGTCGTACATCCGCGTCGGCGCGATCATCGGCGTCCGCACCAGCGGCATGTGGACGGTGGTGATGTGGACGTTGTCGTCGATCACCTCGGAGGCGATCACCCGGCCGAACGCGTCCAGCGCCGCCTTCGAGGCCACATAGGCGGAGAAGCGCGGCGGGTTGGTCTGGGTCCCGATCGAGCTGATGTTGATGATGTGGCCCTGCTTGCGGCCGCGCATCGCCGGCAGCAGTGCCAGGATCAGCCGCACCGCCCCCAGGTAGTTGAGCTGGATCGTGCGCTCGAAGTCGTGATAGCGGTCATAGGAGAGCGAGATCGAGCGGCGGATCGAGCGGCCGGCGTTGTTGACGAGGATGTCGACGTGGCCGTGGTAGGCAAGCACCTCCTCGGCCATCCGCTCGATGTCGTCGATGTCGGAGAGGTCGCACTGGTGGACGTGCGCGGTGCCGCCGGCGGAGACGATCTCCTCTTTGGTCTCTTCCAGCTTGTCGAGCGAGCGGGCGACCAGCAGCACCGTCGCCCCGGCGTCGGCGACCTTGACCGCGGTCGCTTTGCCGATCCCGGAAGACGCGCCGGTGATCAGCACCACTTTCCCCCGCACCGCCGCCGAGAGCGAGCGGTCCTGGAAGAGGTCGGGGTCGAGGTTGCGCTCCCAGTAGTCCCAGACCCTGGCCGCGTAGCTCTCCAGCGGCGGCACCTCGATGCCGGAGTCCTTCAGCGCCCGCTGCGTCTGGGTCGAATCGAAGGTGGTCGGATAGTCGACGTAGGTGAGCAGCTCCGGCGGCAGCCCCAGCCGGCTCAGCGCCACCTTGGCGGCGCGCTTGGCCGGCGGGAACAGCTTCAGCGCCGTCCGCATCGCCCCGGTCGCCGGCTCGGTCACGTCGCTGTCGAGCCGCAGCGCCATCTGCGGCGCGTCGGCGGCCTTGGCGAAGATGTTGATCACCTCGCCGGCGCGGTGCGGACGGGGGTCGGTGAGGTGGAAGGCGCGCCCGTTCAGCCGCGGCTTGTGGGCGATGTGGTCCATGGCCGCCGCCACGTAGTCGACCGGGACGATGTTGATCTCGCCGCCTTCGATGCCGACGAACGGCAACCAGGCCGGCGCCACCCGCCGCAGCCGCTGCAGGCTCTTGAAGAAGTAGTAGGGGCCGTCGATCTTGTCGATCTCCCCCGTGCGCGAGTCGCCGACCACGATCCCCGGCCGGTAGACCCGCCAGGGCCGCTGGCACTCGTCGCGGACCAGCCGCTCGGACTCGTGCTTGGTGCGGAAGTAGGGGTTGTTGTCGAGCCGTTCGGCCTCGTCGAACATGTCCTCGGTCCAGACGCCGCGGTAGAGGCCGGCGGCGGCGATCGAGCTCACCTGGTGGAAGATCCCCGCCTCGAGCGCCCCGGCGAGCTCGATCGCGTGGCGCGTCCCCTCGACGTTCGCCACCTCCTGCGCCTCGGCGTCGGCGGTCAGGTCGTAGATCGCGGCGAGGTGGAAGAAGTGGTCGATCTCCCCCCGCATCGTCAGCAGGTCCTCCTCGGAGACCCCGAGCCCGGGCTGCGAGAGGTCGCCGGTGATCGGCACGATGCGGGCGCCGTCGGCCCCCCAGCCGGTGCGCAGCTCCTCCAGCCGGCCGCGCGAGCCCGCCCGCACCAGCGCGTAGATCGTGCCCTCCCGCTGGAGCAGCCGCTGGACCAAATGCCTGCCGATGAACCCGGTCGCGCCGGTGACGAAATAGCTCATTGAGTAGCAGGGTATCTCCATTCATCTGCTCGTAAACTTCAATCCCTAGACTGCGAACAAGAGATGCCAGAGACGGCCACCGTGCAGATTCCCATGCCCGAGATGGGCGAGTCGGTGACCGAGGGCATCGTTCTCGAGTGGCACGTCGCCGAGGGCGACGCCGTCAAAGAGGGCGACACCATCGTCGAGGTGTCGACCGACAAGGTCGACGCCGAGGTGCCGGCGCCTATGGACGGCGTCATTACCAAGCTGATTGCGCAGGTGGACGACGAGGTTCCGGTTGGCGCTCCTCTTGCTGAGATGGAACCTGGATCGGGTGAGGGACCAAGCGCTGAGGGCGCGGGTCCTGTCTCCGATGAGCCCTCCGCGCCAGAGACGGCTTCTCCCGCTCAGGGTTCGAACGGGGGCAATGGCAGCGCCGACGTGCGCGCTACGCCTGTGGCGCGGCGCGTAGCTGAAGCTACCGGCGTCGATCTTGCTTCGGTAAGTGGGTCCGGGCCTGGGGCGAAGGTCACTAAAGACGATGTGTTGGCGGCCAACGGAGGCGGGAATGGTGTAGCCGTGCCGGCTCTCGGGGAGGCGAAGCAGCTGCGGGGGGCTGCGGCGATGCTGGCTCAGGCAATGGATCAGAGCCGGGAGGTGCCGACGGCGACTTCGTTCCGGACGATTGCTGTGGACACTTTGGATGCGAAGCGGAAGGCTATTAATGCGGTGCTGAAGGACCGGGGGTTGAAGGTGTCCTTCACGCATCTGGTCGCCTGGGCGATCGTGCAGGCGGCCAAGGACTTCCCGGTAATGGTGCGGGTCTTCGAGCAGCGTGAGGGCAAGCCGTTCGCGATCGAGGGCAACCCGGTCAACCTCGGGATCGCCGTCGACGTCGAGAAAAAGGACGGCTCGCATTCGCTGATGGTGCCCGCGATCAAGGGCGCGGACGAGCTCGACTTCGCCGGCTTCCACACCCGCTACGAGGAGCTGATCGCGAAAACGCGTGAGAACAAGCTTTCCGCCGACGACTTCCAGGGCACCAACATCAGCCTCACCAACCCCGGCGGGATCGGGACGATGGCCTCGGTGCCGCGCCTGCTCAGCGGCCAGAGCGCGATCATCGCCACCGGCTCGATCGCCTACCCGCCGGAGTGGAAGCACGCCTCGCCGGAACGGCTGAAGCAGGTCGGCGTCAGCAAGGTGATGACGCTGACCTCGACCTACGACCACCGCGTCATCCAGGGGGCCGAGTCGGGCGCCTTCCTGCGCCGGGTCGAGCAGCTGCTGCAGGGCGAGGACGAGTTCTACGAGTCGGTCGCCGACGACCTCGGCTTTGAAACCACCGCGGTAGTCGCCAACGCCCACCCCGCCTCCGCCTCAGCGCCGCCGCTCAGCGCCGCCGCCCCCAGCGCCGAACCGACCACCGCCCCCGGCGAAATCGATGAAGAGCTGCTGCAGGCGGTGCAGGCGGCGACCTCGCTGCTGAAGGCCTACCGCACCCACGGCGTCCTCGCCGCCAACCTCGATCCGCTCGGCTCCGAGCCGAAGGGCGACCCGGCACTGCAGCCGGAGAACGTCAACCTCACCCCGGAGCTGATGGCGCGGATCCCGGCCTCGATCCTGCGCATCGGCGTCCCCGGCGAAACCCTGCTGGAGGCGCTGCCGCGGATGCGCGACGCCTACTGCGGCACGATCGGCTACCAGGTCGAGCACCTCTCCTCGCACCAGCAGCGGATCTGGCTGCGGGAAATGATCGAGACCGGCGCCCACCGCCAGCCCCTGACCGATGAGGAGAAACAGCGCCTGCTGAACCGGCTGATCGAGGTCTTCCAGTTCGAGCGCTTCCTCGAGAAAGCGTATTTGGGCCAGAAGATGTTCTCGATCGAGGGGCTCGACGTGATCGTGCCGATGCTCGACGAAGTCGTCACCCTCGCCCAGCGGGCCGAGGCCGAGGAGGTCGTCTTCGGGATGGCCCACCGCGGCCGCCTCAGCGTGCTCGCCCACAACCTCGGTCGCTCGGTGGAGTCGATCCTGGCCGAGTTCGAGGGCTCGAAGCAGATCGAGGCGGTCAAGGCCGTCGCCGCGATCCCCCACGGGGGCACCGGCGACGTCAAGTACCACTACGGCCACCGCGGGATCTACGAGACCGCCGACAGCGAGAAGATCTCGGTCCGTCTTTACCCGAACCCGAGCCACCTCGAGTTCGTCGACCCGGTCGTCACCGGCGGCACCCGCTTCCTGCAGCAGGACTTCGACGGCCCGAACCTGACCCACGACCCGAAGCGGGCGGTGCCGGTGCTGCTCCACGGCGACGCCGCCTTCCCGGCCCAGGGCGTGGTCGCCGAGACGCTCAACCTGCAATCGCTGCCCGGCTACACCACCGGCGGCACGATCCACCTGATTCAGAACAACCAGGTCGGCTTCACCACCGACCCCGACGAGGCCCGCTCCACCCCGTTCGCCGCCGACATGGCGAAGGGGTTCAACGTGCCGATCATCCACGTCAACGCCGACGACGTCGAGGCCTGCGTCGCCGCCGTGCGGCTGGCGATGGCCTACCGCGACCGCTGGTGCCGCGACGTCGTCATCGACGTGATCGGCTACCGCCGCTTCGGCCACAACGAGACCGACGAGCCCGCCTACACGCAGCCGACGATGGCGACGAAGATCAAGAGTCACCCGCCGGTCTCGGAGATCTACGCCGAGAAGCTGATCGGCGAGGGGACGGTCTCGGCCGAGCAGGCCGGCAAGGTCTCCGACGAACGCCACGCGGAGATGTCGGGGGCGCTGAAGGCGCTGCGGGAGAAGATGGAGTCCGGCGAGTACGAGGACCCGACCGTCACCGGCGCCACCACCAGCACCGGCGAACTGCTCGACCGCACCGCGAGCCCGCCCGTCCACACCGCCGTCGAGCCGGCCCAGCTGCGCTCGCTGAACGAGGCGCTGCTGAAGACGCCGGAGGGCTTCAACGTCCACCGCAAGCTGCGGCGGCCGCTGGCGCGGCGGATCGAGGCGCTGGAGCAGGGCGGGATCGACTTCGGCCAGGCCGAGGCGCTGGCCTTCGCCTCGCTGCTCAGCGACGGCGTCCACATCCGCCTCACCGGCCAGGACACCGAGCGCGGCACCTTCTCCCACCGCCACCTCGTCCTCCACGACGAGAACACGGGCCTCAAATACACGCCGATGCAGCACCTCGAGGACGCCGCGGCGCCGTTCGAGCTCTACAACAGCCCGCTCTCGGAGACCGGCTGCCTCGGCTTCGAGTACGGCTACTCGGCGGCGAGCCCGAGCGCGCTGGTCCTCTGGGAGGCCCAGTTCGGCGACTTCGCCAACGCCGGCCAGGTGATCGTCGACAGCTTCATCGTCGCCGGCGAGTCGAAGTGGGGCCAGACCAGCCGCCTCACCATGCTGCTGCCGCACGGCTACGAGGGCTCGGGGCCGGAGCACTCGAGCGCCCGCATCGAGCGCTTCCTCGCCCTCGGCGCCGAGGGCAACATCCGCATCGCCAACCCGACCACGGCGGCCCAGTACTTCCACCTGCTGCGGCGGCAGGCACTGATCAAGAAGCCGCGGCCGCTGATCGTCTTCACCCCGAAGGGGCTGCTGCGCCTCGACCGCGCCACCGCCACCCTCGAGGAGCTGACCGACGGCGAACTGCAGTTCATCCTCGACGACCCGACCGCGGCCGAGCGCCGGGAGAAGGTCGAGCGCCTGGTCCTCTGCACCGGCAAGGTCTATTACGACATGGACGCCAGCGAGCGCCGCGCCGGGGCCGAGAACGTCGCGATCGCCCGGGTCGAGGTCCTCTACCCGTTCGCGAAGGAACAGCTGGAACGGTTGATCGCCTCCTATCCGAACCTGAAGGAGATCGCCTGGGTCCAGGAGGAGCCGCGCAACATGGGCGCCTGGAAGGTGATGTCCCGCCGCATGCCCGACGTCCTGCCCGAGGGCGTCACCCTCACCTACATCGGCCGCCAAGGCCGGGCCAGCCCGGGCGAGGGTTACTCCGGCGCCCACGCGCGGGAGCAGGAGCGCATCGTCCTCACCGCGCTGACTCCCGGAGCCTGAGCGGCTTGGCGCGCCAACCGTTCGAAAAGCCCGTGCCGGGCGAGCTCTTCGCCCGGGTCAAGCTCCTCTCATGGATCGAGCTGGCGATCTTCACCTGCCTGATCGTCTTCTGGCTGGTACCGGGGTTCGAAACCGAGACGATGCTGTTCGGCTGGGCCCACGGGCTCGGGTTCGTCGCCCTCTGTGTGGTGATCTGGGTCGCCTGCATCCGCAAGGAGGCCCCTTACACCTTGCTCGCCGCGACCCTCACTCCGGTCGGTCCGCTCGGCAGCGTGATCGGGATCGAGCTGATCGAGCGCAAGGGCTGGGGAATCGGTGAACATCGCAGTTCTCAAGAATTCACACCGGAAAGCGCTTCAGAACATTCCTAAAAGCGGTCGATTCCGCTTGACCGACCGCCTCTGAGCCGCTATAGCTAAACCCTGACTGTTCCTCAGGGCAGTCCCGCCAGGGGGAACGGCCGCGTCGGCATCCCTCCCTGGCTACCGACGCGCAGGTGCAGCGAGGGTCGCGCGGACCCCCCTGCCTCCCGCGGCCCCGCTGCGCCTACTCTTTGAGTTTGCGCAGCACCGTCTGCAAGATACCCGTGTTTCTGAAGTAGGCGATCTCGTTCGGGGTGTCGAGCCGGACGGTTGCCTCGAACTGCTTCTCGGCGCCATCGTCGGCGCGGGCGGTCACCGTCACGGTCTTCGCCTCTCCGTCTTCGAGGTCGCCGAAGTCGAAGTTCTCATCCCCGCTTAGGCCGAGCGAGGCCGCGCTCTCACCGGCCGCGAACTGCAGCGGCAACACCCCCATCCCGATCAGGTTGGAGCGGTGGATGCGCTCGAAGCTCTCGGCGATCACCGCCCGCACCCCGAGCAGACGGGTCCCCTTCGCCGCCCAGTCGCGGGAGGAGCCGGAGCCGTACTCCTTGCCCGCCAGCACCACCAGCGGCACGCCTTCGTCGGCGTAGGCCATCGCCGCCTCGTAGATCGTCGTCTCCTCGCCGTCGGGGAAGTGAAGGGTGTAGCCGCCGGCGCGGTCGACGAGCTGGTTGCGGAGGCGGATGTTGGCGAAGGTGCCGCGGATCATCACCTCGTGGTTGCCGCGGCGGGAGCCGTAGGAGTTGAAGTCCTTGACCTCCACACCGTTTTCCGTCAGCCAGCGACCGGCAGGACTGTCTTTTTTGATCGCCCCGGCGGGTGAAATATGGTCGGTGGTGATCGAGTCACCCAGCAACGCGAGCGCGCGAGCGCCGGTGATCGAGGAGACGCCGGGCGCCTCGGCCGGCATGTCTTCGAAGAAGGTGGGACGGCGCACGTAGGTGGACTCGGGCCAGGTGTAACGGTCACCGGAGGGAACCTCGACCGCGTTCCACATCTCGTCGCCGGCGAACACCTCGGCGTAGTTGCGCTCGAACATCTCCGCTTTCACGGAGTCGCCGACCATCTGCTTCACCTCCTCGGCGTCGGGCCAGATGTCATGCAGGTAGACGGGCTCGCCGTCGGAGCCCTCGCCGAGCGGCTCGCTCTGGAGGTCGATGTCCATGCGGCCGGCGAGGGCGTAGGCGACGACCAGCGGCGGGCTGGCCAGGTAGTTCGCCTTCACGTCCTGGTTGATCCGGCCCTCGAAGTTGCGGTTGCCGGAGAGGACGGCGCAGACGGCGAGGTCCTTCTCGGCGACCGCCGCGGAGATCTCCGGCGCCAGCGGACCGGAGTTGCCGATGCAGGTGGTGCAGCCGTAACCGACCAGGTTGAACTGGAGGGCGTCGAGGTGCTCGGTCAGGCCAGCCTGCTCGAGGTACTCGGTGACGACGGTCGAGCCGGGGGCGAGCGAGGTCTTCACCCAGGGCTGGCGCTGCAGGCCCTTCTGGACCGCGTTGCGGGCGAGCAGCCCGGCGCCGATCATCACGCTCGGGTTGGAGGTGTTGGTGCAGCTGGTGATCGCGGCGATGACGACGCGGCCATGGTCGAGCTCGATCTCGGTCCCGTCCTCCAGCGTCACCGCAATCGCATCGCCGGTGCGCGGCGCGGTGGCGGTGCCGCTGACCGCAGGCCGCGGCTTGCCGCGCTCGTCGTCGTGCGCCTCAGCCGGCGGGTCGGAGGCGGGGAAGGACTCTTCGATCGCCTCGTCGCGGCCGTTGCCCATTTCCGCAGCGGCCTCGGGGTCGAACTCGCCCATCGCCTCTAGGAAGGACTCCTTCGCCTGCGCCAGCGGCACTCGGTCCTGCGGCCGCTTCGGCCCGGCGATGCTCGGTTCGACGTCGCCGAGGTCGAGCTCGAGGAGGTCGGAGAAGACCGGGTCCTCCGCGTCTTGGCCGTGGAACATCCCCTGCTCGCGCGCGTAGGCGTCGACCAGCTCGATCGTCTCGGTCGGTCGGCCGGTGAGGTCGAGGTAGCGCAGGGTCTCGGCATCGACCGGGAAGATCGCGCAGGTCGAGCCGAACTCCGGCGACATGTTGCCGAGGGTGGCGCGGTCGGCGAGGCCGAGGGTCGGCAGGCCGGGGCCGAAGAACTCGACGAACTTGGAGACGACGCCCCGCTCGCGCAGCATCTCGGTGACGGTGAGGACGAGGTCGGTCGCGGTCGCCCCCTCCGGCAGTTCGCCGGAGAGCTTGAAGCCGACGACCTGCGGCAGCAGCATCGAGATCGGCTGGCCCAGCATCGCCGCCTCGGCCTCGATCCCCCCCACGCCCCAGCCGAGCACGCCGAGGCCGTTGACCATCGTCGTGTGCGAGTCGGTGCCGACGAGGGTGTCGGGGTAGGCCTGCAGGGTGCCGCCGTTCTCGCGGCTGTAGACGACCTGGGAGAGGTACTCGAGGTTGACCTGGTGGCAGATGCCGGTGGCCGGCGGGACGACGCGGAAGTTGGCGAACGACTGCTGGCCCCACTTGAGGAAGGAGTAGCGCTCGCGGTTGCGCTCGAAGTCGCGCTCGGCGTTGAGGGCGAATGCGCGCTCGTTGCCGAAGGCGTCGACCTGGACCGAGTGGTCGATCACCAGGTCGACGTCGACCAGCGGGTTGATCGCGGCCGGGTCGCCGCCGATCTCGTCCATCGCGTCGCGCATCGCCGCCAGGTCGACGACGGCGGGGACACCGGTGAAGTCCTGCATCAGCACCCGGGCGGGCTGGAAGGGGATCTCGACGCCGGGCTCGGCGGCGGCGTCCCAGGAGGCGATCGCCTCGACGTCCTCGGCGCTGACCGAGGTGCCGTCCTCGAGCCGCAGCACGTTCTCCAGCAGGACCTTGATCGAGTAGGGCAGGCGGGCGACGTCGAAGCGGTCCTGCAGCGCGTCGAGGCGAAAGATCTCGAACTCGCGGCCTCCGACTTGGAGGGTGGACCGGGCGCCGAAGGAATCGCTGCTCACGATTCCATCCTAGGCAATCGCCTCTTCAGCGCTTGTCTGGGGGATGACCGTCAGCGATGGCTTTAGCGGCCTTCTGGCCGGCGCTGCCGCTCTGGGCTTTGATGCCGAGGGTGGGGCTGACGAGGGCCAGGTGGGCTCCTACGCGCTGCGGGATGGGGGCGACAGCGACCTCTACCTTGTCGCGCTCTATTGCTTTGACGGTGGCGGCTCCCACCTGCTCCGGGGTGGCGGTTCCCATCCCAGGCGGCGGCTTCGCTCCCGACTCGGCGAACATCCCGGCTTCGCGGATGAAGCCAGGGGAGACGATCGAGACGCCGACCCCGCTCGCCGCGAGGTCGGCGCGGAGGGCGAGGGCGAAGCCGCGCAGGCCGAACTTGGTCGCGTTGTAGACCGAGGTGCGGGGACTGGCGGCCTTGCCGGAGAGGGAAGAGACGAAGACGAGGTGGCCGCTGCCGGCGTCGACCATCGCCGGGTAGAGGGCGCGGGCCAGCAGCATCGGCGCCTCGAGATTGACGCGCAGGGCGCGCTTTACGTCCTCGGCGCTGAAGTCGGTGAGCCGGCCGGCGCCGGGCCGGCCGGCGTTGGCGATGAGGTTCTCGGTGCCGGTCGCCTCGGCGGCGAGGCGACCGGCGGCGTCGGGCTCGGCCACATAGGCGGGCAGCGCGCGGTGGGCCACGCCGGGCAGCTCCGCGGCCAGCGCCTCCAGCGCCTCGCGGTTGCGCGCGCTCAGCGTCAGGTGGGCGCCGCGCTCGGCCAGCGCCCTCGCCATCGCCCTTCCGAGGCCTCCGGTGGCACCGGTGAGGAGCGCTTTGCGGCCCGAAAGGTTCATCCCAGCGCGCAAGCTACCAGCCATCGCGTCGAAGAGAATCCCGATGAGAGCGGGATCTTTTTCTAAATATTTGCGTTTTGTGAGCCATGGCGCCGTGTAATCGTTTACACTGCCGCCGTTCGATAACCGAAGCGCCTAATCCCCGAAGCCAAGCGCGGATGGGGAGCGGGGGAACCACGTTTTCGGGGCGAGCCCACCGACCAGGTGGGGGCGCAAGCTCCTTTCGCGCCAGCCCGACAGCTAACCCCGCAGGCCGACGAAGGAGAATCGGTTTGCTTCACAACTTCAGGCTGAAGGTCGGGCTGGCGTTCATCGTGGCCCTCTCAGCGACCGCTCTGATCGCCCCGGGCAGCGCCCACGCCGAATGCGACACCGGCGGCATGTCTGCCGTGGAAGTCGACGTCTGCACGCCGACCGCGAAGGCGAAGCTGCTGCCCGACGGCCAGCTAATCCCGCCGAAGAGCGCCCCGGCGCGCGTCAAGCGCGTGATCGCCGCGGCGAACAGAATCCGCACCAAACCCTACATCTGGGGCGGCGGCCACGCCCGCTGGTGGGACCGCGGCTACGACTGCTCGGGCTCGGTCTCCTACGCCCTCCACGGCGGCAAATTCCTCAGCAGCCCCCTCCCCTCCGGTCCTCTGGAGAGCTGGGGCGAAGAAGGCGAAGGCCGCTGGATCACCGTCTACGCCAACGCCGGTCATGCCTACGCCGTCATCGCCGGCTTCCGCTGGGACACCGCCGGCGACGAAAACGGCGAAACCGGCCCCCGCTGGCACGAAGAACTCCTCACCAACGAAGGCTTCGTCGCGCGGCACCCGGCCGGGTACTAGGCGACGAGGCCCCTACTTCCCCCCGCACCCCGTCCCGATCACCGGCCCCTGCCTGGAGACCCGCCCGTTCTGCGCCTTGAACACCACCCTCGCCCGGTGGATGCCCCGGCAGAGGTCGGCGTGGTTTTCGATCAGGCTCCTCTTGCCGCCGA
>JBQCHH010000048.1:0-48714 GCA_051954855.1 Solirubrobacterales bacterium
GAGAGATGCCTCGTCCATGCCGAGGCGTTCCGCCAGCCCGGCGAGGGCGTGGCGCACGACGGCCACGTTCTCCGCCCGCGCGGGAAGAGACATTTGAAGCCCCGTGTGGTCATTGGTTGAGGTATTCAAAGTTAAGCCGCCCCCAGAACACCGAGGCTTTTCATCGGAGTCGCGAGCATAACCTGCTGTCTCGCATCAAGTCGTGCTTACCCCTGGCCGCTAGAGGCAAAACAGCGGGCGGCAAGGGAGCCCTCCTGCGGTAGCATCGGCGCGTGAATCCAGCTCCTTTCGAGGTACAGATCGGCAATCTTGAGCAAGGCGTGCGGACGATCTCCGTCCGCGGCGAGCTCGATCTGAGCACGGCCCCTGAACTGAAAGAGCCCCTTGATGAAGCGCTTGAGAGCGGCGAGGGCTCGGTCCTGATCGACCTCTCCGAGTGCGAGTTCATCGACTCCACCGGCATCGCCCTGATCGTCCGGGCCTGGCAGCGCCTCGAGAGCGGTGACAACGGCCGCGCCCTCGTCATCTGCAGCCACAACGACCAGGTCCGTCGCGTCCTCGAGATCACCGGCCTAGAGCTATCGATCCCGGTCCACATGACGCGGGACGAAGCACTGGCCGCGATCAAGAGCTGACCCAGCCCCAGCTGAATACGACTCGCCAGGCGCGGGTAGCGGCTGGGGATGCCTCCGACGCCGCGCCGACGCCGGCTCCCGCGGGAGCTGTTTGAGACTCGCAGCCACGCTTGGCATTCGCTGGGCCTGGGCGAGGAGTTGGCGCCGCGGTTCTCGAAGCGGCAGTTGGGCGGCCTGCTGGTGGCGCTGTTGGTGCTGGCGGGGACCCTGGTCGTCTACTACCAGCGCCAGCACATCGCGCCGGGTTACGAGGAGTGGATCCGGTACGGGACCGTGGTGATCCTCGTCCTCGTCGGCTCGGCGGCGACGCACTGGCTGGCGAAGGGCCTCTCGCCACGGCTGTACCGGCGGCTGGACCCGGCGACGGCCGGGACCGCGGGCTTCGTCATCCGCCTGCTCGCGATGGCGGCGGTGGTGATCCTGGCGCTGCGGATCGCCGGCGTCACCGCCGGCACCCTCGCCGTCGGCGGCGCCTTCACCGCGGTCCTGCTCGGCCTCGCCGCCCAGCAGGCGCTGGGCGGGATCTTCGCCGGCATCGTCCTGCAGAGCACGCGGCCGTTCCGGGTCGGCGAACGGGTGCGCCTGGTCGGCGGTGCCCTTGCCGGCTCGCTGGAGGGAACCGTCTCCTCGCTCGGCCTCTTCTACACCACGCTCAGCCAGGGAGCGGACCGACTGATGGTTCCCAACAACGTCCTCCTCGGTCTCGTCGTCGTGCCCCTGCGCGAGCCCGACAAGGTCGACGTCCGGGTCCGCTTTCCCTCCCACGTCAGCCCCCGGCAGGTGGAGGAGCAGCTGCTGCAGGCGATCACCGTCCCCACCCGTTACAAACCGAGCGTCTCGCTGGAGGAGCTCGACGCCGAGGGGGTCGCTCTGCGCGTCAACGCGACGCCGCTGCGCCCGGAAGACGGCTCGCAACTGGCCGAGGAGGTCCTCGACGCGCTGCGCCGCGAGGAACCGGCCGAGAGCCCGGCTTCGGCCTAGGAGGCGAAGAGCAGGATCGCCAGGTTGATCACGACCGCCGCCGGCGTCGCCATCAACGCCAGCGTGCGGAAGAACTTGGCGAAGCCGCCGTGGTAGTGGACGGCCTCGAAGAGGGTGAGACCGACGACGTGGGCGAGGTTGGCGAGGGCGATGCCGATCGCGATCAGGATCGCCGCCGCTTCCCAGCCGGTGGCGTAGTTGCCGGCGGTCACCGCGGCGGCGAGGACGGCGACGACGATCGTCCCGGCGATGCCGGCGATCATCCCGGCCAGATCGGAGCGGGTCATCCCGGGGACGTAGTTGCCGCCGCCGACTTCCTGGTGGGCGACCGGGTTGATCGTGCCGGCCCCCGCTTCCTCTACCTTGACCACGTGGTCGGGCTGTCCGTCGGCGCACTCGAGGACCACCATCCGCAGCGGCGGCTCGATCGACTCCTGCGCCCGCTCGAAGAGGCCGTTCTCATACCAGCGCGCCTGCGCCTCGTCGTGCTCGAAGATCAGGACTTCGTCGGCCGGCGCTTTCAGCAGCGCGTCCTGGGCGGCCAGCACCGGGTCCGAGTCACCGACCTCGCCGCTGACCTCCATGCCGCCGTCCCGCAGCAGCTTCAGCACCTGTCCCAGCCGCTCTTCCGCCTGGTGCCGCGGCTCGTCGACGTCGCCCATGGTGTGGTGCAGCGAGTTCTCCTCCACGGCAGGGACGACGACGCGCAGCTCGACGCCGTCGCCGTCCGCGCAGGCGCGGATCTGCTCGACCGGCTCGGACCCGTGTAGCTCGTCGGGGACGATCGCGATCAAACGGCGGCTCATCTGGGACCTCCCTACTCGTCTTGGTGGATCTCTTCGTCCGGTTCGCCGTAGGCGGTGTCGGTGGGCTCCTCCGGAGGCAGCGCATCGCGCCCGGGGAAGCGATGCTGATCGCCGTGAGCGGCGACATCCTCGAGCCGCTCCTCGGCCAGCTCGAAGCCCTCGGCCTCGCCCTCCCCCGCCTCGAGCAGGGGCTCCTCGGCGGGGTCGTCGCTGACGGGGTCGACGTGACCGCCGATCTCCCGCGCTTCAGCTGCCGCAGCCTCGGCCTCTTCCTCCGCGATCGGGTCGCGCTCTCCCTCCGAACGGCTCATCTCGCTCATGATGGACGACGCTCGCCCCAAATTCCAGTGGGCTCCCCGCCCTCGTTGTGGGGCTGCCGCCCGGGCTGCTCCGGCGGGGCCAGTTTCTCATCGGCGCGGGGCTTCATCGCCACGTAGGCGAGGAAGGCGGCGAAGGCGGCTCCGAAGATGATCAGCGCGAAGATCGGCGACCACGCGACGGCGATCAGGGCCAGCAGGATGATCAGTCCAATCGGTATCCAATACATGTCGGCCGATTACCCCTGCCGCGCAGGCACGAAACTCCAGCCCTTTCTCCAGCCCCGTTTTTCACCCTCCCGCGAATGGGTAGTCGCAGAGGTGCAAGCAAGCAACCCGAAGGAGTAAGGATGGGGACTCAAGAGGCAGGCCACATCACCGGCACCAAGGACAAGGACTACAACGTCATCTGGTTCACGGAGCAGTGCCTGAGCAATGTGCTCCGACTCGAGACCTACGTCGAAGACGCCGAGCGTGAGGGGGATTCCGACCTCGCGGACTTCTTCCGCCGCGCCCAGGAGACCAGCCGCAAGGGCGCCGAGCAGGGCAAGGACCTGCTGCGCTCGCGCATCGCAGCCTGAGGGATGCCGACGCCTCGGCCGGCGCCGGCTAGGAGCCGGTGCTGACCGAGGCGGTGCCGGCCGCGCTGCGGCCGGCCATAAAGCCGGCGAGGGCGCCGAGGGCGCCGCCGAGGCCGAGCAGGGCTGCCGTCCGCATCGGGTCGCGCTTCAGCTTCGAAGCAGTCCCGCGGGCACTGTGCCGGGCGGTCGTCTTCACCGCGCGGCGGGCGAGGGCTTTCTTGATGGTCGACATGCCCGCTCTTTTACCCGGCGCTCCCACGCCTACACCAGCACCGGGACCGAGAGGCCCTGGCGCAGCGACAGCGCGTTGGGCGGGGCGAATTCCTCCCAGTCGTTGTTGAAGTAGGCGAAGACCTCGCGCCGCGCGCGCCAGGCGGCGATCCGCCGGCGCCAGCGGTCGATCTCGGTGCGGGAGTAGTTGCCGTTCCTGCCGCGGGCGCCGTGATGGAAGCGTACGTAGGCGATCTCCCCCACGGGCTTGGCCTCCGGCAGGGGACGGCGCCCGTCGTGGGGGATGACCAACGAAGCGCCGTGTTCTTCCAGCGCTCGCATCACCGCCGGCACGAACCAGCTCGCGTGGCGGAACTCGAAGCAGTGGCGAGCGGGCGGCAGCAGCTCAAGCGCCGCGGCCAGCACCGCCTCATCGCGGTGGAAGTTGCCCGGCAGCTGCCAGAGCACCGGGCCCAGCTTGCCGCTCTCGCGCAACGGCTCCAGCGGCTCCCAGAAGCGGGCGAGGCCCTGCTCGATCCCGCGCAGCCTCTTCATGTGGGTCAGGTAGCGGCTCCCCTTCACCGCGAAGAGGAAGCCGGGCGGCGTCCGCTCGACCCACCCTTCCACCACCTCGCGCTTGACCAGCCGGTAGAAGGTGTTGTTGACCTCGACCGTGTCGAAGAGCTCGGCGTAGCGCTCGAGCCAGCGGGACGAGGGCACGCCTTCGTAGATGCCGCAGCGCCAGGAGTCGTACACCCAACCCGAGCAGCCGATCCGCACGTCCTTCATATCCGCCTCCGTTTACCCGGATTGCGGGTAGGGGTAGCGGTCGGCATGCCGCTGAACGCGATCCTCGACGTCGACGGGACGCTCGTCGACACCAACTACCACCACGCGCTGGCCTGGCACCGCGCGCTGCACGCGCACGGCCACTCCGTGCAGATGTGGAAGGTTCACCGCCACATCGGCATGGGCGGCGACCAGATTCTCCCGGCGCTGATCGGCGAGGGGGCCGCGGCGGCCGAGGGCGACGAGATCCGCGACGCGGAGGCGGAGGCCTACGGCAAGCTGATCGGCGAAGTCGAGCCGATGGCGGGAGCCCGCGAGCTGATCGAGAAGCTGCGGGCGGAGGACTCGACGGTGATCCTGGCCAGCTCCGCCAAGCAGGAGGAGGTCGACCACTATCTCGACCTGCTCGACGCCCGCGAGCTGGTCGACGGCTGGACCACCTCAGCCGACGTCGAGCGCACCAAGCCAGAGCCGGACCTGGTCCAGGCGGCGCTGGCGAAGGCCGGCGGCGACGGGCCGTCGGTGATGGTCGGCGACTCGGTCTGGGACGTGAAGGCGGCGAAGGCAGCCGGCCTCCCCACCCTTGCCGTCCTCACCGGCGGCTTCTCGGAGGCGGAGCTGCGCGAGGCGGGCGCCGCCCAGGTGGCGGAATCGATCGAGGAGCTGCGAATCGACCGGCAGGCTCTCTCCAGGCTGGCTAGATAGCCGGTTTTATAAACCGCACGGCGACCACCTGAGCCGCAATTTCCGACTATGGAAGGCCCGAAAACCCGAAAATTGGGGTTGGCCACAGTGTCCAGATAAGAGAGATTTGCGCGAAACGTCGCCGAATGGCGAAAAACGAGTCAAGGGAGCGGGAGTTGGCAGAAAAGAGGGACGGCCGGATCGACCAGGAACTGGTCAAGGCGCTTTCGCACCCGATCCGGGTCGAGATCCTGGAGGCGCTGCAAGGAAGGGTCGCCAGCCCGACCGAACTCTCGCAGGAGATCGACGAGAGCCTCGGGGTGATCTCCTACCACGCGAAAACGCTGGTCAAATGCGGCTGCCTCGAACTGGTCCACACCGAGCCCAGGCGCGGAGCGATCGAGCACTTCTTCGGCCTCGCCCCCCGGTCCTCGATCGGCCATCAGGACTGGCGCCGGGCGCCGCTGGCGGTGCGGGCGGGGATCACGGCGGCCGCCCTCGGGACCTTCATCGACGCCGCTGCCAGGGCGCTCGAAGAGGGCACAATCGACCGTCGCGAGGAGACCGTCCTCACCTGGATGCCGCTCACCGTCGACGAGCCGGGCTGGCGTGAGATCGCCGCGATCATGGAGAACGCGGCGCGTCAGGTCGCCGAGGCGCACGAGCGCAGCAGCAAGCGGCTGGAGGGAGCGGAGGGACTCTCGATTGTCGTCGGGCTCGCCGCCTTCGAAGCCGGAAAGCGGCGCGCGCCCGACGACAAACAGAGCTAGCTGGCTCCGGCGACGGCGCGCTGGAGCTCTTTCTTGTTCATCCGCGAGCGCCCTTCGACCCCCAGCTTCTTGGCGTCGTTGTAGAGCTGTTCGCGGGTGCGACCACCCGGGCCATGGCCCGACTGCTTGCCGCCGCGGCTGCTGGCCGAGCGGCCACGGGTCGAGCTGCGCGAGGAGCTCTTCGATTCGCCCGAGCGGGCCTTTTCCTTGTTGACGGCACGGGCGGCGATTTCCTCCGCCCGTTTGGTCGAGCGGCCGGCTTTCTTCTCGCTCTGTTTGATGTGTTTGTACTGGCGCTCGCGTTTGCTGCCTTTTTTCACTCCGCGTGGTGGCATCGCTGTCGCTCCTTCCTTCTCTCGCTCGCTTCAGTGAACGCCCGTCTTGGCGCGCTGGCCCTCGTGCACGCCCTCGGCGAGCTCCTCGACGAGCTTCGCGTTGAACGCCTCGAGGTCGTCCGGTTTGCGGCTGGAGACGAGGCCCTGGTCGACATGGACTTCCTCGTCCACCCAGTTGGCACCGGCGTTGCGCAGGTCGGTCTGCAGGGTCGGCCAGGAGGTGAGGGTCCGCCCCTCTGCCACGCCGGCGTCGATCAGCGTCCAGGGCCCGTGGCAGATCACGCCGACGGGCTTGCCGGCTTCGAAGAAGCCGCGGACGAACTTCTGCGCCTCCGGTTTGGCCCGCAACTGATCTGGGTTGGCCACCCCACCGGGCAGGACGAGGCCGTCGAATTCACTGGCGTCGGCGTCGCCGACGGCGCGCTCGGCCTCGAAGGTGTCACCCTTGTCGAGGTGGTTGAAAGCCTGGATCTCTCCGGCTTCGGGCGCCAGCAGCTCGGTTTCCGCGCCGGCCTCGCGCACGGCCTTCAGCGGCTCGGTCAGCTCGACCTGCTCGACCCCCTCGTTTGACATCAGGAAGGCGATTTTCTTGTCTCGCAGGCGGTCGGACATCGCTTGCCCCTTTCCTCGTTTTCTGTCTTTCCCCGCCTACCCGAGGGAGAGGGCGACGAAAACGAGACCGTCAGCGCAAGGCGTGCTGAGTCTCGGGGCTCTTGCCGTCGTCGGCTATGGCCTGAGGCGAAAGGGCCTCTTGCCGCTGCCAACCAAGCTCGAAGGTCAGTGGCACCTGGATCTTCTCTTTCGCCAGGCACCGCGGACAAGAAGTCCATGACGAAGCTGCCTGCGTCGAGTAACCGCTTCCGCAGTTGTCACACCTGAACATCGCTCTGCTCCCGCCTTCTCCCGTTTGGCTAAACCTGTTGAGCGCTTGACTACCCTCTGGACAAGGGCTTAAACGCAACGCTCAGAGGGTACGTTGCCGGCTGGGGAGAGCTACGTTGGAAAACATGCAAGAACCGCAGGAACTGGAGCTGTTGCGCTATCTGCGCAGTCAGCGAGAACTGGCGGAGCGGCTGATCGAAGGGGATTCGCTGGACCAGGTCGCGCCGCGCTTCCTCGAGATCGTCGCCGACCTGCTGCGGTGGGAGGCGGGGGCGCTGTGGGAAGTCGTCGGGCAGTCGGCGCCGCTGCGGCTCGTCGCCGGCTGGAGCACCCACGATCTCGACGCCAGGCCGCTCTGGCGGCGCAGCCGCGAACTGAGCTTCATGAAGGGCACCGGCCTCCCCGGCGACGCCTGGGCAACGGGGCAGATCGCGCTCGCCCCCAACTACCGCGAGTACCCGACGCCGGCGCCGCGCTACGACGTCTCCGCCGACCTGGGGCTGGAGGCGGCGCTGGCGATCCCGGTCCCGATCGGCGAACCGGACAAAGTCCTCGCGGTCGCCGAGTTCCACACCCTCGCCTTCAACCCCCAGTCGGAGGAGCTGATGGCGCTGCTGGCGGGGTTCGCCGACCAGCTCGGAGCCTTCATCACCCGCCGCCGGGCGGAGGCGCGGAGCGCCGAGGCGGAGCGCTTCCGCCAGCACCTGGCCGAGGTCGTCCGCGGCACCCACGACGCGGTGATGAGCAAGGACCTGGACGGGATCATCACCACCTGGAACCCCGCCGCCACCCGCCTCTACGGCTACACCGCCGAGGAAGCGATCGGCCGCCACATCTCCTTCCTCGTCCCCTCCGACCACGAGAACGAGGAGATGGTGATCCTCGAGCGGATCAAGCGCGGAGAACGGCTGGAAACGTACGAGACCGAACGCATCCGCGCCGACGGCGCCCGCATCGCCGTCTCCCTCACCGTCTCGCCGATCCGCAGCCCGATGCGCGGCCTGATCGGCGCCTCGGTGGTCGCCCGCGACATCACCGCCGAGATGCGCCGGCGCCGCGCCCAGGAGTTCCTGGTCGCCGCCAGCCGCCTTCTCGACAGCTCGCTCGATCTGATGGAGACGGCGCGGACGATCGTCAAGACCGCGGTGCCGGAGCTGGCCGAGCTCTGCCTGATCGACTTCCGCCGCGCCGACGGCTGGTACGGCGACAGCGTCGTCGCCGGCGCCAACCCGGAGATGGCGAAACGGCTGGAACGGATTCGCCGCGAATCGCCGCTAGACCCTGCCGGCGAGCACCCGGTCGCCCAGGTGCTGCGGCTGAACCAGCCGATGATCTGGCGCGATCTGAAGGCACCGGAGGTCGCCGCCAAGGTCGCTCAGAACGACGACCACATGCAGTTGATGGAGGACGCCGGCTACAACTCCGCGGCAGTGGTTCCGCTGGTCGCCCGCGGCCGCATCATCGGCGCCCTCTCCTTCCTCCACGCCTTCAGCAACCTGCGCTATGACCCCGACGACCTCGAGTTCCTCGCCGAGCTGGGCGAACGAGCGGCGCTGGCGCTCGACAACGCCCGCCTCTACCGTGAGCGCGACCGCGTCGCCAAGAGCCTGCAGCGCGGGCTGCGGCCGCCGCGGCCGGCAGAGGTGCCGGGGCTCGACATCTCCGTCGTCTTCGATGCGGCGGGCGAGGGGATCGAAATCGGCGGCGATCTCTACGACGTGCTGCCGACCGACGACGGCTGCTGGATCCTGATCGGCGACGTCGCCGGCAAGGGCAGCACCGCGGCCAGCGTCTCGGTCGCGGTGCGGCACTCGGTGCGCGGTCTGACCCGCGAGATCGCCGAGCCGGAGGAGGTGCTGCGGCGGGTCAACGAGCTCCTCCTCACCGGGGAGAGCCTCAACGACTTCGCCACGGTGATGCTGGCGCGCCTCCACCAGGAGGCATCGGGGTGGCGGCTGGTCCTCGCCTCGGCGGGCCACCCGCCCGCCGTGCTCTCAGGCGAGACCGGCTCGACGCTGCTCGGCGGCGGCTCGGTGCTCGGCGCCTGGCGGCAGGCCAACGTCGAGCGGCACGAGCGGACGATCGAGCCGGGCGAGACCCTGGTGCTGTGCACCGACGGCTGGCTCGAGGCTGGACCGGTCAGCTCCCACCAGCCGCCGGAGAGCTTTGCCGAGATGGCCCAGTCGCTCTCCGGGCTGGAGCTCGACGAGATGACCGAGCGCCTGCGGGCGGACGCGGTCGGGCGCAGCGCCGGGACCCTGCGCGACGACCTGGTGCTGCTGGCGATCCGCCCCCGGGCGACCTCGGACGACGCCGAGGCGCCGCGGGAGCAGGCAGTCGGCGTCGCCGGCTAGCTTTTCGCGCCGGCTTTTTTCGCCGCTTTTTTAGTGCGGGTCGCGCTGCGTTTTTTGGCGCCGGTTTTTTTGGCCGTCGATTTTTTCGAACGGCTGGCGGATTTTTTCGCCGCCGGCGATTTGCGCGCGGCCACTTTTTTCGTCGCTTTCGTCGCTTTTTTGGCTTTGCGGGTCGAGCCGGCCGCCTGGCGCAGCCGCGCCGGGATGTCCTCCCGCACCACCGCGTTGGTCAGCGACTTGATCTGGCCGGCGAGGAAGCTTGCCATCCGCTCCTCCTCGCGGCGGATCATCCGCGCCAGTTTCGCCGTCTCGGTGTCGCGGACTTTCTCGGCGAGGGTCTCGATCGCCAGGTAGGTGGCGATCTCCTCGTGCTCGTTGAAGTACTCGGTCTTGGCGTTCTTCAGCATCTTCTCCTGCTCGCCGCCGCCGCGGATCGCGTGCAGCGGGCCCTTTGCCGCCGCCTGCAGCTTGCCGACCGCGCTCTGCAAGGTCTGGCCGCCGCCGCCGAGCTGCTTGATCCGGCGCTCGACCTGTTTGGCGTGCGCTTTCGTCTCTTTCAGGTGCTGCTGCAACCGTTTCTTGTACGGGCCTTTGGCGGTCATCGCGATGTGGGCCTGCAGGGCAGTCTCCAGTTCGCGCTCCTTGCCGTAGGCCTCACTGAGGTACTGGACCAGCTTCGCGTCGCGCTCGTTCAAATCCGCCATCGCGATCTGCGCCTCCTCCTTCTCACTTCGGGTTGATGGAATTACCTACCCAGCCCCGTTGGGGTGAAACTGGGGCGGAGCAGGGTAATGGCTCGGCGTGAGAAAGCTCGCCCGCCTCATCGTCGCGCTGCGGTTCCTGCTGGTGCCGGCGTGGATCGCGGCGGCGGTCTGGGTCAGCTTCAACCTGCCCTCGATCTTCGGCTCCGAAGCCAGTGACCTCGGCAGCCTGCTGCCGCGCAACTCGCAGGCGATCCAGGTCGAAAAAGAAGCGATCGAAATCTTCGGCGTCCCGGTCTTGAGCCGCACCCTCGTCATCGCCCACCAACCGGGCGGGTTCTCACTCCAGCAGGGAAAAGCGGCGGCCCGCTACATCAGCCGCGTCGACGAAGTACCCGAAGGGCGGGCGCTGCTGCGGGCGGTGCCGCTGCTCGACGCGCCCGGCCTGCTCGAATCGAAACGGCTCGGCTCGACGCTGGTCGTCTACCTCTACGTCGACCCGGAGCTGATTTCGAAGCAGGCGAACGCAGAAGTCGAAGGCTTCGCCGACGGGCTGCGGCGGGCTACCGGCGCCCCCACCGCCCATCTCACCGGCGCGGTCCCCGCCAGCCAGCAGGAAACGAGCCTCGCCAACGAACGCCTGCTCTGGGTCGAGCTGGCGACGGTCCTCCTTGTCGTCGCCATCCTCGCCTTCTACTTCCGCTCGCCGGGAATCCCGCTCTTGGGGCTGGGCACGGTGGCGATCGCCTACCAGATCACCGACCACGTCCTCGGCTGGGCGAGCGAACGCTACGCGATCTCGATCCCGCGCGAGGTCGATCCCGTGATCGTCGCGCTGCTGTTCGGCATCCTCACCGACTACCTCGTCTTCTTCGCCTCCGACTACCGGCGCCACCTGCAGGAAGGGCTGAGTTCCTGCGCCGCGGTGAGGGAGGTGACGACCGAGCTCTTGCCGGTGATCTCGACCGCGGCGCTGATGATCGCCGGGGCTACGCTGACCCTGCTGATCTCCGGCGTGCGGTTCCTCTCCGCCTTCGGGCCGGGGATGGCGGTGGCGGTCATCGTCGGCGCCGCGGTGGCGCTGACCTTCGTGCCGGCGATGCTGGCGATCTTCGGCCGGGTCCTGCTCTGGCCCAGCCGCCCGCGGCCGGAAACGAGGGGCAGGCATCCGAAGGAGCGTGGGCGGCGCGGGCGCGTGGTCGGGTTCGCCGCCCACCACCCGGCGCTGGTCGCGATTTTCTGCCTGCTGCTACTGGGGGCGGCGGCCAGCGGTATCCGCATGCTCGAGCTCGGCAATCCGATCATCCGCGGCCTGCCGCCGAGCACCGACGCCCGGCAGGGCTACGACATCGCCAGCGAAAACCTCGGACCGGGGGTGGTCGGGCCGACGATGCTGGTGCTGAAGGAACCCGGGATCGGCGAACGCGAGCAGCAGCTCGGCTCCCTGCAGACGGCGCTGGGGCAGCAGGACGAGGTGGCCGGCGTGGTCGGGCCGGTGATGGAACCGGGCGCCTCCCATCCCTACGGCGTGCTGGTGGCGAAGAACGGCGACGCGGCGCGCTACGTCCTCATCCTCGCCGCCGACCCCGATAGCGCCGAAGGGACCCGTGTCCTCGCCGATCTCGAAGACAAGCTGCCGGGCCTACTCGAACAAAGCGGGCTCGGCGGGGCTAAGGTCGGGGTCACCGGCGACACCACGATCGCCTCGGAACTGACCGCCGACACCTGGACGGCGTTCGAGCGGGTGGCGCCGGCTGCCCTGCTCGTGCTCCTCTTCCTGCTCTGGGTGCTGCTGCGCAGCCGCACCGCGCCGCTCTACCTGGTCGGGGTCAGCGTCCTCGTCGTCGCCGCCTCGCTCGGGCTCACCGTCTACCTCTTTCAGGACCTGCTCGGCTATGGCGAACTCGCCTTCTTCGTCCCGATCGCGGCGGCGATCCTGCTGCTGGCGCTCGGCGCCGACTACAACGTCTTCCTGATCAGCCGCATCTGGGGCGAGGCCGAGCGCCAGGACCTGCGGCCCGCGATCCGCACCGCCGGCTCCCGCGCCGCCGGGGCGATCACCGTCGCGGGGATGATCCTCGCCCTCTCCTTCGCCGCGGTGGCGCTGATCCCGATCCTCTCCTTCCGCGAGATGGCCTTCGCCCTCGCCGTCGGCCTCCTGCTCGACACCCTGATCGCCAGGACGCTGCTGATCCCGGCCCTGATCAGCCTGTTCGGGCGAGACTGACTCAAACCCCCTTGCCGCGAGTTCAGCTCGGCTCGACGTCCAGTGTTGTGCCGCCTGGTTCTTTGAGCGTGTATTCGGCGGTCATGGTCAAGGAGAGCGGGCAACTGGCGCCGCCTTTGTCCGAGATCTTTACGAGGGTCGCGTTGATGTCGAGGGTCGCGGGGCTCCCTGCTGTCAGGAGACCCAAATCGGTTCCATTTTTCAGTTCGAAGATGCAACCCGACATCAGAGGGAAACCGAATTCGACGCCGCTTTCTCCATCCGCTGTGACTGTTCCGTTGTCTGAACCGCTGATGTTGTGAACTTCAATCTTCCCCTTCAAAGTCGCCACGGTCCGGATGCTCATCGGACCGATTTTGCAATTCCCCCAAACCCATTCTTCTATCGGGCCTGTCACTGTTTCGGTGCTGGAACCTGCTTTCACGATTTTTGTCTTCAGGTTCGATTCGGGACATTCGTCGAATACGCCGCCACCTGGTTCCACGAATTTGAAGGGCACATTCGTCTTCAGAGCGAAGCTGAGCGTGGTGTTTGCCGGCCATATTGATCCGCAGGGTGTCGATGTGGTCGAGCAGAAAACGGTCGCCGAAGCCGTTCCCGTTCCACCGAGCACCGTCAGCGCCCCAGCTGCCACGACGGCGAGAGCGATAACTCTGCGCGACCTCAACATGCTGTCGTCCTCCTCGATCCAGCGCCGGAAGCGTCAATAGGTACAAGTTGTTCTAATGGGTCAGTGACAAATAGTCAAGATAGATTTGCCTAAAGTTGCCGATCCGGAAGTTGCGGCTCGCAAACGCGTTTACCATCGCCCGATGAAGCTCGCCCTAGCCGTTGCTATCACCGCGGCCAGCTTTCTGTTAGCGCTCGCCGGCGCCGCGCCGACGACCGCGAAAGCACCGCCCGCGAGAGCAGGCCGAGTCACGCGACCGCCGATCGAGCTCTGGCCGATCCCCTTCGGGCCGAAACGCAAGCACGAGATGGCGGAATACTCGCTGCGGCACTACGGCGAACGGACCTGGCGGCTGCGGCACCCGCACGTGATCGTCGAGCACATGGCGCAGGCGAGCAGCGTCGCGGCCGTCCACAACACCTTCGCCCCCGACGTGCCCGACGTCGAGCTGCACGAACTGCCCAACGTCTGCTCGCACTTCGTGGTCGGCTCCTCGGGGCGGATCTTCCGCCTCGTCAACCTGCGCACCCGCTGCCGCCACACGGTCGGGCTGAACTGGACGGCGATCGGGATCGAGCACGTCGGCTACGCCGACAGCGACGCGCTCGACAACCGCCGCGAGCTGCACGCCTCGCTGCGCCTGACCCAGTACCTGCGCTGCAAGTTCCACATCCACGTCCACGACGTGATCGGCCACGCCGAGAGCCTCAGCTCCCCCTACCACCGCGAGCGAGTGCCAAGTCTGCGCCACCAGACCCACGGCGACTGGAAGCACGCCTCGATGCAGATCTACCGCCGCAAGCTCCGCCGCCTCGGCCCCTGCCCCGGATGATCGTTTCCAGACTTTTGGCCCCTATAGGGGCTTCAAGGGTGGAAACGATGAATTGGCGGGGGGGTGTCGATTTCGGCGCTTCCCGTTCGTCGTTGAGGTAAAAGGGCGGGAGCGCCGCCCGCGACGAAGGAGGAAACGATGCGTTTCATGATGTTCATGTATCCCCAGATCAGCGAAGAGGAGTGGCAGCCCTCGGCTGAGGCCGTGGCCGCGATGAGCCGCTACAACGAGGAGCTGCGCAAGGCCGGGATGCTGCTCTCGCTCGACGGCCTGCACCCGCCGGCCGAGGGCGGCAGCGTCAGCTTCGACGGCGAGGGCAAGGCGACGGTCACCGACGGGCCGTTCACCGAGGCGAAGGAGGTCGTCGGCGGCTACTGGCTGATCCAGGCGCGCTCGAAGGAGGAGGCGCTGGAGTGGGCCAGCCGCTGCCCCGGCGAGAACTGCCGGGTCGAGGTGCGTCGGGTGTTCGAGATGGAGGACTTCCCCCAGGACGTGCAGGACGCAGCCGCGGAGAACTTCGGCGGCTAGGCGATGGCCGACGCCAGGCGCGCCATCGAGGCGGTTTGGCGGATCGAGTCCGCCCGCCTGATCGCGGGCCTGGCGCGGATGACCGGCGACGTCGGCCTCGCCGAGGACCTGGCGCAGGACGCGCTGGTGGCGGCGCTGGAGAAGTGGCCGCAGTCGGGCGTACCGGAGAACCCGGGCGCCTGGCTGATGGCCACCGCGAAGAACCGGGCAATCGACCGGATGCGGCGCGAGCAGACCTACGCGCGCAAGCTGGAAGAGATCGGCCGCGATACCGGGGCGCTGTTCGCTCTGGAGCGCTCCGAGTTCGAGGCGGCGGTCGACGAGGAGATCGGCGACGACCTGCTGGCGCTGATCTTCACCTGCTGCCACCCGCTGCTCTCGCGCGAGGCGCGGGTGGCGCTGACCCTGCGCCTGCTCGGCGGGCTGACGACGGGGGAGATCGCGCGAGCCTTCCTCGCCGGCGAGGCGACGATCGCACAGCGACTGGTGCGGGCGAAGCGGACGCTGCGGGACGCCAAGGTGCCGTTCGAGGTGCCGCGCGGGGCGGAGCTCGGCGAACGCCTGCCCGCGGTGCTCGAAGTCGTCTACCTCGTCTTCAACGAGGGCTACGCGGCAAGCGCCGGCGAGGACTGGGTTCGCACCGAGCTCTGCGAGGAAGCGCTGCGGCTGGGCCGCATCCTTGCCGAGCTCGCGCCGGCGGAGCCAGAGGCCCACGGGCTGATCGCGCTGCTCGAGATCCAGGCCTCGCGGGTGCGAGCGCGGCTCGGCCCCGGCGGCGAGCCGGTGCTGCTGCTCGACCAGGACCGCGGCCGCTGGGACCCGCTGCTGATCGTGCGTGGCCGGCGGGCGTTGGAGCGAGCCGAAGCGCTGGCCGGCCCGCTCGGTCCCTACGGCCTCCAGGCCGCGATCGCCGCCTGCCACGCGCGGGCGCTGCGAGCCGAGGAAACCGACTGGGTGCGGATCGCGGCCCTCTACGACGCCCTCGCCCAGATCCAGCCCTCCCCCATCGTCGAGCTCAACCGCGCCGTCGCCCTCGGCATGGCCTTCGGCCCCGAGGCGGGCCTTGAGGTGCTCGACCAGATCGACGGCGACCCCGCCCTCGCCAATTACCACCTCCTCCCCAGCGTCCGCGGCGACCTCTTGGAGAAAGCGGGGAGACGAGATGAGGCCGCAACCGAATTCCGCCGCGCCGCCGAGCTGACCGCGAATGCCCGCGAGCGCGAGCTCCTCCTCAGCCGGGCGGCACGTGCTTCTTCAGATTGACAATCGATCCGGAGCACGGGCTATGGTCAGATGATGAGCATGCACTCCGAACTTCCCGACGACGCCGCCGAAGCTCCGACGACCGCGCTGCCGGCGGAGAAAAAACCAGAAGAAAAAGAAGAACAGGTCACCTTCAGCGAACAGGTGAAGGCCGTCGGCGGCCTTGTGGCCGTCGCGATCGGCGTCGGCGCGGTGCTGATCATCGCCCTGGCCGCGATCTTCAAGGACAGCGCCAACGCCGGGACCATCGCCAGCGCCGCGGGTGGCGTGATCGCGACCATGGTCGGCGCGTACTTCGGGGTCAAGGTGGGGACCGACCAGAGCAAAACGGCCGCCGAGAACCAGAAAGCCGAAGCTGCGAAGGCCCAGGTCTACGCCCTCCACCTCAATCCGGACAGGGCGAAGGCGGACGAGGTACTCAAAGAAGCCGATAAAGCCGCCGAACGGGCGGTCAAACGGCACCGTGGCTGAGAAAACGGTCAGCCGCCCTCGGCCAGGCGCCTGATCCCGTCCCGCTCTAGGCGAAACATGCGCCAGTCGTCCAGGCGTTTGGCGCCGAGGCCTTCGTAGAAGTCGATCGCCGGTTCGTTCCAGTCGAGGGCGCACCATTCGAGGCGGACGTGGCCGCGATCCCGGGCGAGCTTGGCGAGGTGCTCCATCACCTCGCGGCCGATGCCGCCGCGGCGGTGCTCGGGGCGAACATAGACGTCCTCCAGCCAGATCCCGGAGCGGCACTCGAAGGTGGAGAAGGTGGTGAAGAAGATCGCGTAGCCGACGTATTCGTCGCGGGCTTCGAGCAGCAGCGCCTCCGCCGCCTTCTCCTCGAGCAGCGAGCGGCGCAGGACCTCGGGGTCGCCGCTGACTGCGTCGGAGAGCTTCTCGTAGGAGGCGAGCTCGAGGATCAGGTCGAAGAGGACCGGCACGTCCGCTTCACTCACCGGCCGAATCCGCAGATCGTTGACGCTCGCCCCCATCGCCGCCAAGCCTAAGCGACCGGCTCCAGCCGCTGGTTCGGGCGCAGCTCGCGGCCGACCTTGGCGCCGTGCCGGCCCTCGACGCAGACGATGTCGGCGGTGAAGTCGAAGGAGCCGCGCAGCAGCGCCGAGCCGACGCCGTAGGAGTCGACCGGTGCCCCGGCCTCCTCGAAGCCTTCGATCTTCTCGGCGGTGAAGCCGCCGGAGACGACGATCTTCACGTGCTCGTGCCCGGCGGCGTCGAGGGCCTCGCGCACGCGCCGGACGAGCTCGACGTTGACCCCGCGCAGGCCGTCCTCCCCCCGCTCCCGCGCCTCCGCCTCCAGCGCGCGGTCGACGAGGCGCTCGGAGGTGTCGAGGCGCACCCCCCACAGCCTCTCGCCGAGCGCGTCGGCGACCGCGACCGATTCAGCGACCGAGTCGTTGTGGAAATCGACGAGAGCGATGACGTTGATCTCCTCGCCGTAGCGGCGGCAGAAGGCGCGGGCGGCGGCGACGGTGTCGCCCCCGTAGGCGGCGATCAGCGAGTGCGGAATCGTGCCGCCGCCGCGGCCTCCCCACCAGCTGGCCTGGGCGTCGGTGGAGACGCCGATCGCGCCGGCGACGTGCGCCGCCCAGCCGTCGCCGGTCTGGACCAGCCAGTGGTCGTGGCGGGCCGGGAAGAAGAGGGTCGGCTTGCCGCCGGCGGCCTCGACGACGCGGCGGACGTTGGTCATCACCAGGGAGCGGCGCGCCATCGTCCCCAGGTAGAGCGTCTCCAGGTGGGCGAAGAGGGTGTAGTCGCCCTCGATCAGCATCACCGTCTCGTGCGGCTCGATCTCGTCGCCCTCGTGCAGGGCGCCGACCCGCAGCTGCTCCCAGCCCGGCTCCCAGATGTCCATCCCCTGGCGGCCGGAGCAGAGCTTGAGGATCGCGATCGCCTCGTCGATCCCGCCCAGCAGCCCGCGCTGCTTGGCGAAGACCTGCATCGTCACCCGCGGGCTGCGGCCCTCGGCTTCGAGCAGCTCCTTGGTCAAGGCGAAGTAGGAGTCCGAGTAGTAGTTCTCGCGGATTTTCTCGACCGGCAGCCGGAAGGTCTCCGGCGGCAATCGCTCCCTCTCCCCCATCTCGGTCCGAGCCAAAGAGGCGCTTCCGCTCAGGCCTTGCCTTCGAATTCGTACTCGCGCAGGAAGCCCTCGAAGAGGCGGCGGTGGCCCTGCTCGTCGCGGAGGATGTCGATCACCATGTCCTGGGTGACGGGGTCGACGCCCTCGGTCTCCTCGACGATCCGCGTGTAGTGCTCGATCGCGCCGGTCTCGGCCTTGATCACGCCGCGGATCACGGCGACGACGTCGGTCTGGTGCTCGGGCGGCTGCAGGAAGCCCTGCTCGGGGCGGAACTCCTCGGAGCCGGGGACGACGCCGTAGAGCTCCTTGATCCGGTTGGCGAACTCCTTCGCGTGACCGAGCTCCTCTTCGACGTCCTCGGCCAGCGACTCGCGGATCTCCTGGGCGCGGACGCCGTCGAGGTTGGTTGAGGCAGCGAGGTAGCTCATCACCGTCTCGATCTCCATCCAGTAGGCCTTGGTCAACAGCTCGACGATGTGTTCCCGGGTGGCGGAACTCTCACCGCTGAAGATCCCCTTGTCGAGGCTCTTGGTCTCCATGCTCATTCCTTCTCTCGTCTCGTCGCGGTCGGGTCGGTCGTCCGTGTCGTGCGGCTACCCCAGGTACTAGGGGAGGAAACTCACCGTTAGGCTGCCGCGTCATGGACACGATCGATCAGTTGCTCGAGAACAACCGCTCCTTTGCCGACAGCCTCGCCAAACGTCACCTCGACGTCCGCCCCAGCCGTCAGCTTGCCATCGTCACCTGCATGGACTCGCGCCTCGATGTCTTCGCGGCGCTGGGGCTCGGCGACGGCGAGGCGCACGTGCTGCGCAACGCCGGCGGGGTGATCACCGACGACGTGATCCGCTCGCTGGCGATCTCCCAGCGCCGCCTCGGCACCCACGACGTAATGCTGATCCACCACACCAACTGCGGCATGCAGACGATCACCGACGACGGCTTCCGGATGGAGCTGCAGGAGACGACCGGGATGGCCCCGGCGTTCGCGATCGAGTCCTTCGCCGACGTCGAGGAGGACGTACGGCAGTCGATCCGCCGCGTGGCCACCTCCCCCTTCATCCCCCACCGCGACAACGTGCGCGGCTTCGTCTACGAGGTCGACACGCATCGATTGCGCGAGATCAAGGTAGACAAGTAGGCGTGGCAACCGTCTCCCCCTACGGCTCCTGGCCCTCGCCGATCGACGCGGCGACGGTGGCGCGGTCGGGGCGGCGGTTGGGGTCGCCGGTGATCGCCCCCGACGGGGCGGTCTGGTGGGCCGAGGGGCGGCCGACCGAAGGCGGCCGGGTGGTGCTGATGCGGCAGGCCCCGGGCGGCGAGCCGGAGACGGTGACGCCCGAGGGGACGAACGTGCGCACGCGCGTGCACGAGTACGGCGGCGGCGCCTGGTGCCTGGTCGACTCCGACCGCCTCCTCTTCGTCGACTTCGCGGACCAGCGGCTCTACCGGCTGCGGCTCGGCGAAGAGCCGGTGGCGTTCACGCCCGAGCCGGACGAGCCCGCCGCCCTGCGCTACGCCGACATGCGCCCCTCCCCCGACGGGCGCAGCGTCGTCTGCGTACGCGAGCGCCACGGCGAGGGCGAAGCGATGAACGAGATCGTCTCGCTGCCGCTCGACGGGAAAACGGAGCCCGAGGTGCTGGCGAGCGGGCGCGACTTCTACTCCTTCCCGCGGATCAGCCCCGACGGCGGCTGGCTGGCCTGGACCTGCTGGGACCACCCGAACATGCCCTGGGACGGCAGCGAGCTGTGGGTCGCGCCGCTGGAGGACAGCGGCCAGGAGCGGCTGGTGGCGGGCGGGGCCGAGGAGTCGGTGTTCCAGCCCGAGTGGGGCCCGGAAGGGCGGCTCCACTTCGCCTCCGACCGCGACGGCTGGTGGAACCTCTACCGGGCGCGCGAGCCCGGTGCCGAGCTGAGCGGCGAGGAGGGGGCGCTGGTCCAGCTGACCGAGGAAGAGGCCGACTTCGCCCAGCCGCAGTGGCTCTTCGGCGGCGCCACCTTCGCCTTCCTCGCCAGCGGCGCGATCGCCTGCGTGCGCTGCCAGCGCGGCGAGGAAAGGCTCTTCCTGCTCGAACCCGATGGCTGGGAACCGGCCGACCTCGGGCTGCCGTTCACCGCCTTCGGCTTCCCGGCGCTGGCGGCGCGCGGCAGCAAGGTCGCCTTCGCGGCGGCGAGCCCGGAGCGCGAGACGGCGATCGTCGTCCACGACGTGGCGAGCGGCGAGACCGAGGTCGTGCGCACCTCCAGCGACGAGCCCGTCGATGCCGCGTACGTCTCGCGGCCGCAGGCGGTCGAATTCGCGACCGGGGAGGGCGAAGTCGCCTACGGCTTCTACTACCCCCCGACCAACCCCGAGTTCGAGGCGCCAGCGGGAGAACTGCCGCCGTTGATCGTCGAGAGCCACGGCGGGCCGACCTCCCACGCCACCCCGGCGCTGGACCGCGAGTACCTCTACTGGACCAGCCGCGGCTTCGGCGTCGTCGACGTCAACTACCGCGGCTCCAGCGGCTACGGACGCGAGTACCGCAACAAGCTGCGCGGCACCTGGGGCGCGGTCGACACCGAAGACTGCGTCAAGGCGGCACTGCACCTGGCCGAGGAGGGCGAGGCCGACCGCGCGCGGCTGGCGATCCGCGGCGGCTCGGCCGGCGGCTACGCGACCCTCTGCGCGCTCACCTTCCACGACGACTTCGCCGCCGGCGCCAGCTACTACGGCGTCGCCGACACCGAGGCGCTCGCCCGCGACACCCACAAGTTCGAGTCGCGCTACCTCGACCGGCTGATCGGTCCCTATCCCGAGCGCGCCGACCTCTACCGCGAGCGCTCGCCGATCAACCACGTCGAGCAGCTGCAGGTGCCGGTGATCCTCTTCCAGGGCCTCGAGGACGAGGTGGTGCCGCCGAACCAGGCGGAGACGATGGTGGCGGCGCTGACCCGCAACGGCATTCCCCACGCCTACCTCGCCCTCGAGGGCGAGCAGCACGGCTTCCGCCGCTCGGAGACGAACATCCGCTGCCTCGAAGCCGAGCTCTACTTCTATGGCCGGATCATGGGCTTCGAGCCGGCCGGCGATCCCGAGCCGGTCGAGATCAGCGGGCTCTGATCCGAACTGCATCAACTTTCCCCCCCACTGGGCCGGAAATTTGATGCAGTTCGGCGCTAGCTGACGAGGCAGTGCTTGGAGCCGCCTTCGCTCTTCCCTTTTGCGGGGAAGGCGTGGGCGAGTGCCTGGGCGATCAGCTGGGCGCGGGCGGCGTAGCCGGGCGAGGTGAAGTGGATGCCGTCTTCGATGAACCAGTCGTTTTTGACGTCGGCGGCCCAGTTGTAGACGCGCATGTTCGGGTAGGTGTTGCAGGCGCGGACCAGTTCTTCGTCCCACCCTTCCATGTTTTCCTTCGAGTAGGGATCGCCCGCCGGGACCAGCGAGCGCACGTTCACCCATAGGACCGGTTCGTCGCCGATGATCGCCATCATTTTTTCGATCCGTTCGCGCTCGCTGACGTTGGAGCCGGCGGCGACGTCGGCGGCCTCGTTGGTCCCCAGCGCCAGCACCCAGCAGCCTTTGTAGCCTTCGGCTTTCCAGGCGGCTGCGACTTCCTGGGCGTTGGGCTGGCCTTCGTAGCGCTCTTCGATCGAGCGCGCCCCTTGCACCTCCATGTGGGTCACTTTGACCCCGACTTCGGCGTAGCGGTTGGGGATGCGCTCCTTTTCGTTCGGCAGGTATTCGGCGCTGTCGAGCCCCTCGGAGGTCGAGTCGCCGATGTGGACGACGGCTCTGCAGGACGATCTGGTCGAGTCTTCGGCCTGGGCCTTGGTCAGCGGCGGCGGCGCCTTCGTCCCCGCCGCCCGCGCTTGTTCGACGCGGATGTCGTTGCCTTCCGCGGGGGCGGAGTTGAGGCCCACCATCCCGGCGGCGGCGACGACGAGGACGAGGCCCGCACCGACGATCACCGCCCGCATCGGCGGCGCGAAGGTCTCCCACTTCCAGCCGACGGCGCGGCGGCGGGCGAAGAAGCGGCCGATCGCGCCGTGGCGGATCGGCTCCTCGACGAAGCGCCAGGAGAGGGCGGCGATGGCGAAGATCGCCGCCACCTGCAGAGCTTTGCCGAGCAGGCTTTCGGGCGGGCGGCTGCCGGGACCGGTGAGGACGATGATCGGCGTCTGCCAGAGGTAGATCCCGTAGGAGCGGACGCCGACCCAGCGCAGTGGCCGCGCTCCCAGCCAGGCGCCGAGGCGGCAGGCCGGGTGGACGAGGGGCATCAGCACCATCACCGTCGCCAGCGAGAGGACGACGAAACCGCCCTGGTAGAGGAAGCGCGAGAACTCGCCGACCTGCCAGATCATCAAGGCGATGATCGCCAGGCCGAGGATGCCGAGGCCGTCGAGCAGGTTGCGGGCCTGGGGGGCGATGCGGTGGCTGAGGCGGCGGCTCGGCCAGACCATCGCCAGCGCCGCGCCGAAGAGGAGGCCGCCGGCGCGGGTGTCGGTCCCGTAGTAGACCCGCGAGGGGTCGAGGCTGGGGTGGTAGAGGATCGCCATCTCGATCGCGGAGACGACCGCGAGGACAACCGCCATCAGCGCCAACCGCGGACGCACGCCGGAGGGCAGCGGGCGCTCGTGGACGAGCTTGATCCCGAGCGAGAGCAGGAACGGCCAGAGGAGGTAGAACTGCTCCTCGACCGAGAGCGACCAGAGGTGGTTGAGCGGGCCTTCCGGCGCGAAGCGGGCGAAGTAGGAGACGTTGGCGAAGATCTGCTCCCAGTTGTTGACGTAGAAGCCCGCGGAGACGACGGCCTTGCGGAACTGGTCGGGCTGGGCGGGGCCGAAGATCGTCACCCAGGCGACGACGATCGCCAACATCACGAAGAGGGCGGGCAGCAGACGCCGGGCGCGGGCGAGCCAGAACTGGACGAGTTGGATGCTGCCCCGAGAGGAGATCTGCGACAGCAGGATGTCGGTGATCAGGTAGCCCGAGAGGGTGAAGAAGATGCCGACGCCGAGCAGGCCACCGGGGGCCCAGTTGAAGCCGAGATGGAAGACGATGACAGCGAGGACGGCGATCGCGCGCAGCCCGTCGAGCCCGGGCATGTAGCGCTGACCGCGCTTTACTGGTTCAGGCATCTTTCTTGGTCCGCATGCTACGGATTCGGGTAGTCGCTTCGGAGGCGACCCCGGAAGGAGACTCGATGAGTACCAGCACCCCCACCACCCCGCTGCCGACGCGCCGACTGGGCGACTCCGAGCTGGAGGTCTCGCTGGTCGGCCTCGGCTGCAACAACTTCGGGCGGCGGCTCGACCTGGACGGCACCGCCGCCGTGCTGGAGGCGGCGCTGGAGGCGGGCATCACCTTCTTCGACACCGCCGACATATATGGGGGCGGCGGGGCGAGCGAGGAGCTGATGGGGCGGGCGCTGGAGGACCGGCGCGAGGAGTTCGTGATCGCCACCAAGTTCGGGATGGAGATGAAAGGGGTCGAGGGGGTGCCGGCGGCGCCGCGGGGCTCGCGCGAGTACATCCGCTGGGCGGTCGAGGGCTCGCTGCGGCGGCTGCGGGTCGAGCGGATCGACCTCTACCAGTACCACCAGCCCGACGGGGCGACGCCGATCGCCGAGACGCTGGCGGCGCTGGACGAGCTGGTGCGGGAAGGGATCGTGGGCGCGATCGGCTGCTCGAACTTCAGCGCGCCGGAGCTGGAGGAGGCCGAGCGGGTGGCGCGGGAGCGCGGGCTGGCGCGGTTCGTGACCCTGCAGAACGAATACAGCCTGCTGGAGCGCGGGATCGAGGCCGAGGTGGCGCCGGTCTGCGAGCGGCTCGGCGTCTCGATCCTTCCCTTCTTTCCGCTCAAGAGCGGCCTGCTGACCGGCAAGTACCGGCGCGGCGCGGCGGCGCCGGAGGGGACGCGGCTGGCAGGGAGCGCGCCAGGGACCGACGCGCAGTTCGACGTGGTCGAAGCGCTGCGGGCGTACGCGGAGGAGCGCGGGATCGAGATGATCGACGTGGCGATCGGCGGCCTGGCGGCGCAGCCGGCGGTGGGCTCGGTGATCGCCGGGGCGACGAAGCCCGAGCAGGTGCGGGCAAACGTCGGCGCCGCGCGCTGGCAGCCGAGCGCGGAGGACCTGGCGGAACTCGACCGAATCGCGCCGACGCCGCGGGCGTAGCCATTCTTCTTCTTCCTATCTCTCAATCCCCAGCAACACCCGTAGATCCGCAGAGACCGCCTCGGGTTCGTCGTCCAGCTGCGCCCAGGTGAGGCGGGTGACCGAATAGCCGGCGACCCTTAATGCCCTGTCGCGAGCGCGGTCTTCGCGGAAGGCGGCTCTGGTGCGATGGCCCTTCCAGCCGTCGAGCTCGACGATCTGCCCGGTGCCCGGCCAGTGACAGTCGACCTGGTAGCGCTTCGGTCCGAGGACGATCCAGTCGTTGAAGCGGGGTAGGGGCAGGCGGTATCGGCGCAGGAAGGGCGCGAAGCGCTCCTCCAAGGGGCTGCGCTTGCGACCGGAGGGCTCTTCCTTCAAGCGATCAAGCGCGAAGCGCACCTTGCGCACCCCGCGCCTGCGCGGATAGCGCTCAACGAGGTCCCGCAGCGAGAGCCGGTCCCGCAGCTCCAGGAATTCCGCCTCGCGCAGGAGGTTCTCCACCACGCCCTCTGACTCGGTCGCGGCCAGGTCGAGAATCGTCCGCGGGACGGTGGTGACCGGAATTCCCTCCTCAGCCGTCCGCTCGTCAGCGGGCACATCGGAGATATGGCGGCGGATGAAGTCCGAGGAGCGGCTCCGATGCGACACCGTCACGTCGATCCGCGTCCGGGAGTTCGGCCGAATCATCCAAAGCGCCGCAGCGGACCAGTGGCTCAAGACGGCTTCGGGTCCCGAGGCGAGGACAGCCGCCATCCACCTTCCCTCGCGGGAGACCAGCCGATGCCCCACCAGATACACGCCAGCGTGAAGTCGATGCAGTCGCCCGCTGCGGATTCGCTTCTCGATCGCGCCTTCACTCCACCCCGCTTCCAGCAACTGCTGTCGTCCCACCACCCCGCACTGCCGCTCGGCCAGCTCCGCGAGGCGCCAGTCGTCATCGCGAGTCCGCGAAAACCCTCCTTCAAGAGCGGTTTTCGCGGACTCGGCGAGCACGCCTCGAGCGTGGCGGGTCTGGGCGCACGGGTGGCGCGCGGTTCGTGCCAGCTCTCATGCGGAAGTGAGGCGGTTTCGTGGCGCTCGCGGCTTGGGTAGCTGGCGCTCATGTCGAGTGCCGCGGATTTCCTCCCCCAGAGCCGCTCGCTGAAGGCATTGGCCGAGGCGGCTGAGGGGTGCCGGGGGTGTGAGCTCTACAAGGACGCTACGCAGACGGTGTTCGGAGCGGGACGGGCCAGCGCTCGGTTGATGTTGGTTGGTGAGCAGCCGGGGGACAGGGAGGATCGGGAGGGGGAGCCGTTTGTGGGGCCGGCGGGGCGGTTGCTGGACAAGGCGCTTGAGGAGGCTGGGATCGATCGCGCGGAGGCTTACGTCACCAACGCGGTCAAGCACTTCAAGTGGAAACCACGCGGCAAACGGCGGCTGCACCAGACGCCGCGGGCCGGGGAGATCGAGGCTTGCAAGCCGTGGTTGGAGGCCGAGGTAGCGGCGGTCAAGCCGGAGGCGCTGCTGGCGATGGGCGCCACGGCGGGGCGGGCGCTGTTCGGGTCGAAGGTCAAAGTCACCAAGGACCGCGGCAGGCCGCTCGAGTCCCCGCTCGCGCCGGTGGCGGCGATCACCATCCACCCCTCGGCGATCCTGCGGCTGCGCGACCACGACGAGCGCGAGACCGAGCTCGCCGGCTTCGTCGCCGACCTGGAAGCGGTCGATGCAGCGCTGCGGGACGCCGCCCGGTGAGCGCGACTGTTGCCCCCACCCGCCGTGGCCGCCTGCGCCGCGCCGATTGCGCGGGGCCGGGTATCAGGCGCATCCGGCGCGGGCGGGGCTTCTCTTATGAGGACGCCTCCGGCGAGGCGATCGCCGACGAGGAGACGCTGGAGCGGATCCGGGCGCTGGTGATCCCGCCCGCCTGGAAGGAGGTCTGGATCTGCCCCGACCCTTTCGGCCACATCCAGGCGACCGGTTACGACGAAGCCGGTCGCAAGCAATACCTCTACCACGAGCGCTGGCAGCAGCGGCAGGCGGAACGGAAGTTCGAGCTGGTGCGCGACTTCGCCCAGCGGCTGCCGCGGCTGCGGCGCGCCGTCACCGCCGACCTGCGCCGCCGGGGGATGCCGCGCGAGCGGGCGCTCGCCTGCGCTGTCCGCCTCCTCGACCTCGGCTTCTTCCGCGTCGGCAGCGAGGTCTACGCGGAGGAAAACGAGAGCTTCGGTCTCGCCACCGTGCGCCGCGAGCACGTCACCCTGAAGCGCAGCGAGGTCGTCTTCGACTTCCCGGCCAAGAGCGGCCAGCGTCGCGTGCAGTCGATCCGCGACGCGGCGGCACGGCGGGCGATCGAGGCGATGTACCGGCGGCGCAGCGGGCCGGAAGACCTGCTCGCCTACCGCCAGGGCGGCGAGTGGCGCGACGTCCGCTCCGACGAGATCAACGAGTACATCCACGCGCAGATCGGCGACGAGTTCACGGCGAAGAACTTCCGCACCTGGCACGGGACGGTGCTGGCCGCGGTCGAGCTGGCGGGCGAGCGGCCGCCGCGCTCCGAGGCGGCGGCGAAGCGGGCCATCGCCCGCGCCGTCGACCGCGTCTCCGAGGCGCTCGGCAACACCCCCGCCGTCTGCCGGGCCTCCTACATCGACCCCCGCGTGCTCGACCGCTACCGCGACGGGGTAACGATCTCTCCCCCGCCCAGCAGCAACGGCCGCCTCACCGCCAAGGCGCGCCGCCGGATCGAGAAGGAAGTAATCGAGCTCGTTTCGTGAGGAGAGGCACCCCCGACCCCTCCCCTGGCCGTTTCGATGCTCGCGCACCGGGGACTTGGGGTGTCCAGACAACTAGGGAAGGCAGAGATGAACACGCAGCAGCAAAGAGCCTTCGCCGTGGTGACGGGGGCATCGAGCGGGATCGGCTTCGAGCTCGCCAAGGTATTCGCCGAAAACGGCTTCGACCTCCTGATCACCGCCGAGGACGAGGAGATCGAGGGGGCCCAGCGGGAGTTGAACCTGATCACTTCCGGCACCGAGTGCGCCCGCGAGGACCTCTCTACGCCGGAGGGAGTCGAACGCCTCTACGAGCGCATCCGCGCCACCGGCCGCCCGGTCGACGCGATCGCCCTCAACGCCGGCATCGGCGCCGGCGGCGACTTCGCCCGCGAAACCGAGCTGCGCAGGGAGCTGCGGCTGATCGACCTCAACGTCCGCTCCACCGTCCATCTCTGCAAGCTGGTGGCGCGGGACATGGTCGCCCGCGACGCGGGCCGCATCCTCTTCACCTCCTCGATCGCTTCCACCATGCCGGGCGCCTATCAGGCCGTCTACAACGCCTCCAAGTCCTTCGTCCAGGCCTTCGCGCTGGCGCTCCGCAACGAGCTCAAGGACACCGACGTCAGCGTCACCGCGCTGATGCCCGGCCCGACCGAGACCGAGTTCTTCGAGCGCGCCGACATGCTCGACACCCCGGTCGGCGAAGAAGAGAAGGACGACCCGGCCGAAGTCGCGCGCCAGGGCTTCGAGGCGCTGATGGCAGGCAGGGAAAAGGTCGTCGGCGGCAGCTTCAAGAACAAAGTGCAGGTCGTCGCCGGCAAGTTCGTCTCCGACTCGGTGAAGGCGGAAATGCACCGCAAGATGGCGCAACCCGCGACCGCCGGCGAGCGAGGTGAGGGCCGATGAAGGCCGCGGTCTGGCATGGCCCGCGCGACGTCCGCGTCGACGAGGTCGAGGACCCGAAGATCGAGGAAGGCACCGACGCGGTTATCCGCATCACCTCGAGCGCGATCTGCGGCTCCGACCTGCACCTCTACGAGGTCCTCTCTCCCTTCATGGAAGCGGGCGACATCCTCGGCCACGAGCCGATGGGGGTCGTCGAGGAGGTCGGGTCTGAGGTAACCCATATCGCGCCCGGCGACCGCGTCGTCATCCCCTTCAACATCTCCTGCGGGCATTGTTGGATGTGCGACCAGCAGCTCTATGCGCAGTGCGAGACGACCCAGAACCGCGACGAGGAAAAGGGCGCCTCGCTGCTCGGCTACACCAAGCTCTACGGCCAGGTGCCGGGCGGCCAGGCCGAGTACCTGCGCGTGCCGCAGGCGCAGTTCGGGCCGATCAAAGTGCCCGAGGGCCCGCCCGACGACCGCTTCCTCTACCTCTCCGACGTGCTGCCGACCTCCTGGCAGGCAGTCGACTACGCAGCGATCCCGGAGGGCGGCTCGGTGGCCGTGTTCGGGCTCGGTCCGATCGGGCAGATGACCGCGCGGATCGCCGCCCACAAAGGTGCGCGCGTGATCGCCGTCGATCTCGTTCCCGAGCGGCTGGACTTGGCGCAGAAGCACGGGATCGAGACCCTTGACCTGGAGGAGCACGAAGACATCTCCGAGACGATCCGCGAGATGACCGAGGGGCGGGGCACCGACGCCGCGATCGACGCGGTCGGCATGGAGGCCCACGGCGCCCCGGTCGGCGAGCTCGCCCAGAAAGCGGCCGGCCTGCTCCCCGACAAGCTGGCCGAGAAAGTGATCGAAAAAGGCGGGATCGACCGGATGTCGGCGCTGTATGAGTGCTTCGACACCGTGCGCCGCGGCGGCACCGTCTCGGTCAGCGGCGTCTACGGCGGCATGGTCGACCCGATCCCGATGATGCAGCTGTTCGACAAGGGCGTGCAGCTGCGGATGGGCCAGGCCCACGTGAAGAAATGGATCGACGAGATCATGCCGCTGGTCAGCGACGAAGCCGACCCGCTCGGGACCGAGGACCTCGCCTCCCACAAGATCGGGATCGACGAGGTGCCCGAGGCCTACGAGAAGTTTCAGAAGAAGGAAGACGGCGCGATCAAGTTCGTGATCCAGCCGAACGGAGTCAACGGAGCGTGAGCATGCGCGTAGTCGTCACCGGCGCCAGCGGCAACGTCGGCACCAGCGTGCTGGAGGCGCTGGGCCGCGAGGAGCGCGTGTTGGAGATCGTCGGCATCGCCCGCCGGGTGCCCGAGCTGGAGCTGCCGAAGGTCGAGTGGGTCGGCGCCGACATCCTCGACGCGCCGCTGGCCGGCCTCTTCGACGGCGCCGACGCCGTCGTCCACCTCGCCTGGGCGATCCAGCCGAGCCGCGACGAAGCGCTGACCGAGCGGATCAACGTGCTCGGCAGCAAGCTCGTCTTCGACGCGGTTGCGGCGGCAGAAGTGCCGGCGCTGGTCCACGCCTCCTCGGTCGGCGCCTACAGCCCGGGGCCGAAGACACGGCGGGTCGACGAGTCCTGGCCGGTCGAGGGCATTCCCACTTCCTTCTACTCGCGCCACAAGGCGGCGGTGGAAGAACTGCTGGACGATTTCGAAGGCCGGGCGCCGGATACGCGGGTGGTGCGGCTGCGGCCCGGGCTGATCTTCAAGGCCGAGGCGGCAAGCGAGATCCGCCGCCTCTTCGCCGGACCGCTCCTACCGGGCTTCCTGGCGCAGAAGCGGCTGGTGCGGCTGATCCCGCGGGTGCCGCGGCTGCGCTTCCAAGCGGTGCACTCGCGCGACGTCGGCGAGGCCTACCGGCAGGCCGTGGTACGCGACGTTTCCGGCGCCTTCAACATCGCCGCCGAGCCGGAGATCGGGGTCGAGGAGCTCTGCGAGTTCTTCGGCGCCCGCAGCTTCCCGCTGCCGGTCGGAGCGCTGCGCGCCGCCGCCGAGCTGACCTGGAAGCTGCGCCTGCAACCCTCTTCCCCAGGCTGGATCGACCTCGCGCTCGGGGTGCCGATGATGGACACGGCCCGGGCGCGTGAGGAGCTCGGCTGGGAGCCGACGGTCTCTTCCTTGGAGGCGCTGGGCGACCTGCTGCGCGGCCTGCGCAATGCCGAGGGCGCGCCGACGCCACCGCTGGAGCCGACTGCCGGCGGGCCGATGCGCATGCGCGAGCTGGCGACCGGCATCGGGGCGAGGCAGTAGGTCGCACCCATGCCCCGAACTGCATCAACTTCCCTGCCTACTAGCCCGGAAAGTTGATGCAGTTCGGGATGGCGGCGATCGGCTACACGCTTTCCTGCGAGGAGTTCGGGCCGCGAGCTCTCGCCGCGCAGGCGGTCCGCGCCGAGCGGGCGGGCTTCGAGTTCGCCGGCATCTCCGACCACTACCACCCCTGGGTCGACCGGCAGGGCAACAGTCCCTTCGTCTGGGGCGTGTTGGGGGCGGTGGCGGAGGCGACCAAGCGGCTACGGCTGATCACCGGCGTCACCTGCCCGACGACCCGCATCCACCCGGCGATCATCGCCCAGGCGGCGGCGACGGCGGCCTGTCAGCTGCCGGGACGCTTCTCGCTCGGCGTCGGCACCGGCGAGAACCTCAACGAGCACATCCTCGGCGACCGCTGGCCGCCGGTTGCGCGACGGCAGGAGCGGCTGGAGGAGGCGATCGAGGTGATCCGCAAGCTCTGGGAAGGCGGGCTCGTCACGCATTACGGGCGCCACTTCACGGTCGAGAACGCGCGCGTCTACACGCTGCCGGAGGAGCTACCGCCGATCCTCGTCGCGGTCGCGGGCGAGCGCTCGGTCGACCTCGCGGCGCGGCTCGGCGACGGCCTGATCGGCACCTCCCCCAAGGCCGAGTCGGTCGAGCGGTTCCGCGCCGAAGGGGGCAAGGGCAAGCCGACCTACGGACAGCTCCACGTCTGCTGGGCGGAGTCCGAGGCCGAGGCGCGGAAGACGGCGCTGGAGTGGTGGCCGAACGGGGCGATCAGCGGCAGCCACTTCCTCGAGCTGCCGATTCCCTCCCACTTCGAAGAGGCCTCCGAGCACGTCGACGAGGAGGCGATCGCCGAGAGCATCGTCTGCGGCCCCGATCCCGGCCGCCACCTGGAAGCGATCCGCGAGTACATCGACGCCGGCTACGACCACGTTTACGTCCATCAGGTCGGCCCCGATCAGGACGGCTTCTTCGACTTCTACGAGCGCTCGGTTTTGCCCGCGTTGCGGGATTAGTCACTCGGCTGACCCGGGGAACCGTGACTTTTGCTTAAGCACCGTGTTCCAAAAGCATGGGAGAGGGTGATCCGCAGCGAAAAATCAAGGGTCTGTTTTCCCCTAATTTCGGGGATGACTCTTCGTTTTCGCGTCGAATGCAGGGGTACCCAGAGCCCATGGCAGCCCCGAACGTCAAGAGCATCCCCAAGCCCGGCGAGGTTTGGCTGAGCTGCCCTCCGTACCTGATGATGGCGCAGATCGTCGAGGTCGACGTCGAGCAGGAGCCACCGGTAGTCAGCTACGAGCTCCATGACGACGATGGGTCGCTGCTGGTGGAGGTCGAGCACGCCGCGCTCGACCGCGGCTGGTGGCGAACCTTCCAGCCGCTTGAGCGGCGCTTCGGCTAGTCCCCATCTGCCTATACACTGCATAGGCAGTGGCCAAGACGGTCGGGGTCGGCGAGGCGGCGAAGATGCTGGGGATCAGCACCGACACGCTGCGGCGCTGGGACCGCTCCGGGCGGATCAAGACCACCCGCGACGCGCGCAACCGTCGCCGCGTCCCGGTCGCCGAGGTGGAGCGCCTGCGCGGGGCGCCGTCCCGCCATGCCACCGGCGACACCTTCTCGGCCCGCAACCGCTTCCCCGGCACGATCCGCTCGGTCGAGGTCGACGGGGTGATGGCGCTGGTCGAGATCGAGGCCGGCCCCCACCTCGTCACCGCCGCGATCACCCGCGACTCGGTCGAAGAGCTCGGTCTCGTCCCCGGCATGAAAGCCACCGCCACCGTCAAGGCCTCCTCGGTGATGGTCCAGCGAGGCGAGTGATGAGATCGATGCCGACGGGACGAAAACCGTCCTATGGATCCGGTTTTCGTCCCGTCGGCGTGCTGTTCGTGGGGCTCATGGGGGTTGTGGTGGCGCTGGCGTTGGTGGGATGTGGCGGTGGCGGTGGCGAACCGACGTTGACGGTGCTGGGGGCGTCTTCGCTGACGGAAGCGCTCGGGAAGTACGGCGAATCGTTCAAGGGGGCGAAGGTCCGCAACTCGTTCGCCGGATCGGACGAACTGGCGGCGCAGATCAAGCAGGGCGCCAAGGCCGACGTCTTCGCCTCGGCCGACACCGAATACCCGGCCGAACTGCACCGCGAAGGGCTGGTCGGAAAGCCGGTGGTGTTCGCCCGCAACCGCCTGGTCGTCGTCACCCCCGAGGGCGTATCGGTGAAGTCGCTGGCGGACCTGGCGCGGCCGGGGACGAAGATCGTGATCGGCGACCCCGGCGTCCCGGTCGGCGCCTACACGCGGGAAGTGATCGCGCGCCTGCCGGCGGCCGAACGCAAGGCGATCCTCGCCAACGTCCGCTCCGAAGAACCGGAGGTGACCGCGGTTCTCGCCAAGGTCACGAGCGGCGCCGCCGACGCCGGCTTCGTCTACGTCACCGACGCGAAGACGGTGGCGGGGCAGGTGCGGACGATCCAGATCCCGGGGCGGTTGCAGCCCGCCGTCGCCTACGCGGCGGTGGTCGTCAGCGACAGCGGCGACCGTGAAGCGGCCCGGCGCTACCTGCGGGGACTGCTGCACGGAGAAGGCGCCACCGACCTGCGCGAAGCGGGCTTCCTGCCGCCGCCGTGAGACTGCGCTCCGGCTTCGGGCTGCTGGCCTTGATCGCGGCCACCCTGACGGTCGCCTTCCTCGTCCTGCCGGTGGTGGCGATCTTCGCCGACGTCAGCCCGGGGCGACTGCTCGACGCGCTCGGCGAAGAGACGGCGCGGGAAGCGCTCTGGCTGAGCCTGCGGACGACCCTGATCGCGGTCGCGGTCATCGTCATCGTCGGCACCCCCGCCGCCTACCTGCTGGCGCTGCGGCGGTTCCGCGGCCGCGCCCTCGTCCTCACCGCGATCGAGCTGCCGCTGGTGATGCCGCCGGCGGTGGCCGGCATCGCCCTGCTGGCGGCGCTCGGCCCGCACGGCGTTCTCGGCGGCGCGGTCGAAGGGGCGGGGATCGAACTCGTCTTCCAGACCGCCGGAGTCGTCGTCGCCCTCGTCTTCGTCTCCGCCCCCTTCTTCCTGCGCCAGGCGATCGCCGCCTTCGCCGCGCTCGACCCGCGGCTGCTGGAGGCGGCGCGGACGCTCGGCGCCGGCCCCTTCCGCGCCTTCGCCACGGTCGCGGTGCCGAGCGCGCGGCCGGGCCTCGCCGCCGGTCTGGCGCTGGCCTGGGGGCGGGCGCTGGGCGAGTTCGGGGCGACGCTGCTCTTCGCCGGCTCGCTCCAGGGCGTGACCCAGACGGCGCCGCTGGCGATCTTCTCCGAGTTCAGCCGGCCAGGCGGGTTCGTCGCGGCGCTGGCGCTGTCGGCGGTCCTGATCGTCGTCGCGGCGGCGATCCTGGTCGGGGTGAAGCTGCTGGGCGGCGACCGAGCGATCGAAGCGCCGGCGGTGGAAACGCGATGAGCGCGCCAGGCGCGGAGCACCTCGAGGTCTCTGCCCAGACCCCGCTCCGCGAATTCGAGCTGAGCCTTCGATTGGCGATCGATGCCGGCGAGCGGCTGGCGTTGGCCGGCCCCTCGGGCGCGGGCAAGACGACCGCCCTGCGGATCGTCGCCGGTTTGGCGCGGCCGGCTTCAGGACGGGTCGCACTTGGCGACGAAGCCTGGCTCGATACCGCCACCGGGGTCGAGGTTCCCGCCGAGCGGCGGCGCTGCGGGGTCGTCTTCCAGGACTACGCCCTCTTCCCCGGCCTCAGCGCCTGGCGCAACGTCGCCTACGGGATGAACGGGCCGCGGCGCGAGCGGCAGCGGCGCGCGGTCCAGCTGCTCGACCGCTTCGGGATCGGCGCGCTCGCCAAGGCGAGCCCGGTCTCCCTGTCCGGCGGGGAGCGCCAGCGGGTGGCGCTGGCGCGGGCGCTAGCCGCCGAGCCGCGGGCGCTGCTCCTCGACGAGCCGCTCTCCGCCCTCGACCCCGGCAGCCGCCGCAGCGCCCTGCGCGAGCTGCACGCACTGCTCGCCGAGCTCTCGATCCCGGTCCTGCTCGTGACCCATTCCTACGACGAGGCGGCGCTGCTGGCCGAGCGGATCGCGGTGATCGACCGCGGCCGCATCGTCCAGAGCGGCGAGCCGGCGGAGATCTCGACCCGGCCGCAGTCGCCGTTCGTCGCCGACTTCGCCGGCGCCGCCGTCCTCCACGGCGAGGCGAGTCGCGAGCCCGGCGGCCTGACGCTGGTGCGCCTGCGCAGCGGCGGCGAGCTGCGCAGCACCGACCCGGCAAGCGGGCCGGTCGCGGTCAGCGTCTTCCCCTGGGAGATCTCGCTGCAACCACCAAGCGCGGAACCCGAGGATTCGATGCTCAACCGGCTCCCGGGCGAGGTCACCTCTCTCACCCCCGTCGGCAACCGCGTCCGCGTCGGCCTGGCCACGCCGCAACCGCTCGGCACCGAGGTCACCGCCCGCTCCGCCGAGGCGATGTCCCTGCGCCCGGGCTCCCGCGTGATCGCCGCCTGGAAGGCAACCGCCACCCGCCTCATCCCCCTCTAGTTCCGTTGGTTCCTTTTGCACGTATGCGGTGCAAAAGGAACCACGGAACTCAGAGGAGCTTCTCCGCTTCGCGCAAATCGTCAGGATCGTTGACGTTGAAGAGGAGGCGGTGGGGGTCACCGAAGCGGCTCAGCTCCTGCTCGTCGAGGAGGCGGGGACGGAGGGATTCGACGGTGCGGGTGAGCGGCTCCTCGCGCTCCAACGCGGCTTCCAGCTCGGGCAAGAGTACTGCGTCATAGCGGCCGAGCAGGGGTTGGAGGCGGCCATCGAGGACCGGAACTATGAGCGGCTCGTTGACTTCAGCGAGCAAGGCAAGTAGGTCATAGGAAACGAACGGCATGTCGCAGGCGACGGCGATTACCGACCGCGCGGCTGCCGGTTCTCCCAGCTCCGCCCCCGGCCGCTCCGATGACGTGCCCACTCCGTCGGGCCGCCCCGCCCGCAACGCCGCGACGATCCCGGCGAGCGGATGGCGCGGCTCGTCCGGCTCCTCCAGGACCGCCACCTCATTCCGTGGTTCCTTTCGCCCCATATACGTGCAAAAGGAACCACGGGATTCGGATCGCTTGACGCAGACGACGGGATCGAGGCCCGCCGCTTCGATCGCCGCCAGGGGGTACGAGTAGAGCGGCCGACCGCCAAGCTCGACCCAAGCCTTGGCGCCACCCAGCCGGCTTCCGCGCCCCCCCGCCAGCACCGCGCCCAATGCCTTGCGGCTGTCCGCCTCCATACCGACGAAGTGTTTCAGTGCGGCGCGCCGGGTAGCCTCGGCTGGTGGCACTCGAAGATGCTCACGGACGACTGCTCGGCGACCTGCGGGTCTCCGTCACCGACCGGTGCAACTTCCGCTGCCGTTACTGCATGCCGGCCGAGGGGATGCCGTGGATCGACCGGGCGGAGATCCTCAGCTTCGAGGAGATCGAGCGGCTGGTACGTCTCTTCGTCGCACTCGGCGTGCGGGACGTGCGGCTGACCGGCGGCGAGCCGCTGGTGCGGCGCGAGTTCCCAGCCCTGGTCGCGCGGCTGGCTGCGATCGACGGCATTCGCGACCTCTCGCTCACCACCAACGGCTACCTGCTCGCCCGCGACGCCGAGGCGCTGGTCGCCGCCGGCATCCACCGGGTCAACGTCTCGATCGACTCGCTCGCCCGCAGCCGCTTCTTCGAGATCACCCGCCGCGACGCGCTGGAGCAAGTACTGGTAGGGCTGGAGGCGATCGCCGCCCACCCGCAGGTGCGGCCGATCAAGGTCAACGCGGTGCCGATGCCGGGCTTCGGCGCCGAGGAGGTGCGCCGCTTCTGCGAGCTGGCGCGGCGGCGCGACTTCCAGGTCCGCTTCATCGAGTTCATGCCGCTCGACGGCGAACGCGCCTGGCGACCCGACGACGTGCTGAGCGGCGCCGCCGTGCGGGCTCTGGTCGAAGCCGAGCACTCGCTGCGCGAGCTGCCGCGCGAGCCGCACTCCACCGCGCGCGTCTTCGCCTTCGCCGACGGCCACGGCGAGATCGGCTTCGTCAACCCGGTGACCGAGCCGTTCTGCGCCGACTGCAACCGCATCCGCCTCACCGCCGACGGCCGGCTCCGCACCTGCCTCTTCTCCCAGCACGAGACCGACCTGCGCGGTCCGCTGCGGGCGGGCGCCGACGACGTGGAGCTGGAGCGGATCGTCCGCGACGCGGTCTGGCGCAAGGAGCTGAAACATCACGTCGGCGAGCCGGGCTTCCGCCCGCCGGCGCGGACGATGAGCGCGATCGGAGGCTGAGATGAGACGGGACGAGTGGCTGGCCGAGTTCTGCGCGCGAATAGGCGTCGAGCCGCCGAGCAAAGAGGAAGTCGTGGCGCTGCTCGACCTCGCCGCCACCGCCGCCCACAGCTCCGAGCGCACCGCCGCCCCCCTTGCGTGCTGGGTCGCCGGTCGGGCTGGTCGCCCGGTGAGCGAGATGGGAGAGATCGCAAAGGAAGTGGCACCGGAGGGCGAGAATCCCGTCTCCTCCTAGCGCCGCCACGGCGGGCGGTGGGTCAGGCGACTATGCCCCCTTCGCAAGCAAGGAAACGTCAGCGGCCCTTGAAGATCAAGTGAGAAGGGATGCCAAGCGCCACCTTTTCGGTCTTCATCAGCTCCACCCCCTCTCTCGAGCCAGCTTCAGATCTAGAGGCCGAGCGAAGCGAGGCCGTCGGAGATCCCAACGGGAACTCATAGAGAAGTCAACCGCCGGGAGAGAAAGCGCTCCGGTCCTTTGTTCCGCATAGCGGTGCAAAAGACCGGCGCACTCGGCTAAGCGACGCGGCCGGCGTTGGCGTAGACGTTCACCGACCCGCGCCTTGCGAAGCCGGCGAGGGTCATGCCGCGGTCGGCAGCAAGCTCGATCGCGAGGGTGCTGGGGGCGCCGACGCCGACGAGGATCGGGCAGCCGGCGACGGCGGCCTTTTGGACCAGCTCGAAGGAGAGGCGGCCGCTGACGCAGAGGATGCGGTCGCGGAGGGGGAGCCGGCCGGCGAGGAGCTCTGCTCCCACCACCTTGTCCATCGCGTTGTGGCGGCCGACGTCCTCGCGCGCCAGCAGCAGAACACCTTCGGCGTCGAAGAGGCCGGTCGCGTGCAGGCCGCCGGTGCGCTCGAAGCCGGGCTGGCGCAGCCGCTCCGGCAGGTCGGCCAGCAGCTCCCGGGCAACGGTAGGTCCCGGCGGCAGCGGCTCGCTCGCCACCGCCACCTCCTCCAGCGCGCCCTTGCCGCAGACCCCGCAGGAGGAGGTCGTGTAGAAGCGGCGGGTGCCGGGGTCGCGCAGCAGCGGCCCGGCGACCTCGACCACGTTGGCGGCGAGGTCGCGACTGAGGCCGGCCGCGCGCGGACCGTCGATCAGTCCCTCGCCGTAGAGGAAGCCGAGCGCCAGCTCCTCGTCGTCGCCCGGCGTCCGCATCGTCACGCTCAGCGGTTCGCCGCCGACCCGGATCTCGAGCGGCTCCTCGACGGCGACGAGGTCGCGTTCGCCGTCCCGCTCGATCTCGCGGAAGAGCCGCGAGCCGTCCATCCGGCCCGCCCCATCCCCGAGGTGTAAGTGGCCCGACACCAGCGTTTTTGCGCTACCCCCCGCGGGTAAAGCCGAAACGTGACGCGTGTCGCCGCTTAATCCCCATAGCCCCGCCGCTCACCACATTGCCACGCTCTGGTGGTGGATGTTGGCGGTCGCGGGGATCGTCTTCCTCGGCGCGGTGGCGATGCTGGTGGTGGGCTGGGTCCGGCGGGACCGCCCGGGCCTCCCCTTCTTCGGGGAGAGCGAGAAGCTGAACACCGGCCTGGTCGTGCTGTTCGGGATGGCGATCCCGATCGTGATCCTGGTCGCCCTCTTCGTCGTCTCCGACCTCGTCCTCCTCAACGAAACCGACGCCCCCTCGGCGAGCAGCACGGCGATGACGATCACCGTGATCGGCCACCAGTGGTTCTGGCAGGTCCGCTACGAAGGCGAAGACGCGGAAACCGCCAACGAGATCCACATCCCGGTGCGCACCCCGGTCAACCTCGTGGTCCGCAGCGCCGACGTCATCCACTCCTTCTGGGTGCCGGAACTGAACCGCAAGATCGACACGATCCCGGGGCAGGCGAACTCGATCGAACTGTACGCCGAACGCGCCGGCATCTTCCGCGGCCAGTGCGCCGAGTTCTGCGGCCTCCAGCACGCTCACATGGCGTTCCGCGTCTATGCCGAACCGATGCCCAAGTTCAAAGCCTGGCTGGCCAACCTCAAGCGCCCCGCCCGCGAACCGACCACCCCGTTGGCCCGCCAGGGCCAACGGGACTTTATGCGGGACGGCTGCGCCGCCTGCCACACCATCGCCGGCACCGCAGCCGAAGGAACGGTGGGGCCGAACCTGACCCACCTGGCCGGCCGCCAGACCCTCGCCGCCGACACCATCCCCAACACCCCGGCAGACCTCTTCCGCTGGATCCAGAACCCGCAGAGCATCAAGCCCGGGGTGAAGATGCCCGGGCTCGGCCTCGGCCCGGAAAGATTCCACGCGATCGTCGCCTACCTGGCGGGGTTGAGATGACGGTGTCCACCCCACCCGCCGCGACCGTCCGCCTCAACCGCCTGGAGCGGATCTGGAAGGAGAGCCCCGGCGTGCTCGGCTGGCTCACCACCGTCGACCACAAGCGGATCGGCATCCTCTACTTCTTCACCTCGCTCTTCTTCTTCGGCGCCGGCGGGGTCGAGGCGCTGCTGATCCGCACCCAGCTGATCGGCCCCAACCAGTCCACCCTCGACCCGGCGACCTTCAACGAAATGATGTCGACCCACGGGACGACGATGATCTTCTTCTTCGTCGTGCCGATGTCGCTGGGCGCCTTCGGCAACTACCTGATCCCGCTGATGATCGGCGCCCGCGACATGGCCTTCCCGCGCCTCAACGCGCTCTCCTTCTGGATCTACCTCTGCGCCGGCACCTTCCTCTACGTCGGCGTCTTCAGCGGCAACGCCCCCAGCGCCGGCTGGTTCGACTACGTGCCGCTCGCCTCCAAGGCCTACAGCCCGGGGCCGGGGATCGACTTCTACGCCCTCTCGCTGCTGTTCGTCGGCATCTCGACCACGTTCGGCGCGATCAACGCTATCGTCACCATCTTCAAGTTACGGGCGCCGGGGATGTCGCTGAACCGGATGCCGCTGTTCTGCTTCGCCTACCTCGCCGTCTCCTTCGCCCTGATCTTCGCCCTGCCGGCGCTCAGCACCGCCCTGGTCCTGCTCGAGCTGGAACGGCTGCTCGGCTTCCACTTCTTCATCCCCGCCAGCGGCGGCGCCCCGATCCTCTGGCAGAACCTGTTCTGGATCTTCGGCCACCCCGAGGTCTACATCATCATCCTGCCCGCCTTCGGGATCGCGACCTCGATCATCCCCACCTTCGTGCGGCGGCGGATGGTCGCCTTCCCGCTGGTGGCGCTGGCCGAGATCCTCGTCGCCTTCCTCGGCTTCGGCGTCTGGGCGCACCACATGTTCGCCGTCGGCCTCGCCAGCGCGACCGCGATCTACTTCGCCGCCGCCAGCCTGGTGATCGTCATCCCCAGCGGCATCCAGCTGTTCGCTTGGATCACGACGATCGTCACCGGCACGCCGCGCTTCAAGACGCCCTTCCTCTGGATCATCGGCTTCATCGTCCTCTTCATCATGGGCGGCCTCTCCGGGGTGATGTTCGCCGCCATCCCCTTCGACCAGCAGACGACCGACACCTACTTCGTCGTCGCCCACTTCCACTACGTGATCTTCGGCGCCGCCGTCTTCCCGCTGCTCGGCGGCATGTACTACTGGTTCCCGAAGGTCACCGGGCGGATGTACTACGAGCGCTGGGGCAAGGTCAGCTTCTGGCTGACCTTCATCGGCACCAACGTCACCTTCTTCCCGATGCACATCCTCGGGCTGGACGGGATGCCGCGGCGCAACTACACCTACGGCCCGGAAATGGGCTGGACCGGGCTGAACCTGATCGAGACGCTGGGCGCCTACCTCCTCGCCCTCGGTCTGCTCTCGGTCTTCGTCAACCTCGCGGTCAGCCTCTTCAAGGGCGAGAAAGCCGGCAACGACCCCTGGGAAGGCGACACCCTGGAGTGGTCGACCACCTCCCCCCCGCCCGAGTACAACTACGCCGTCATCCCCAAGGTCTCCAGCCCGTATGCGATGTGGGACAAGGAGGATCGGGAAGAGGACGCGCGCAACCTCGAGCTGGGGCGCAAAACGCTCGAGCAGGGACACGAGACGCCGGCCAGCACCGCCGTCGACGCCGAGTGGGACGAGGTGCTGGAGATGCCCTCCCACTCCGCCTGGCCGCCGCTGGTCGCGTTGGCGATGACGGGGGTCTTCGCGATGATCCTGCTGCAGCAGTGGCTGGCGGCGGCGATCTTCGTCGCGGTCCTCGCCGCCACCGTCGCCGGCTTCCACCTCAAAGAGCCGGAGGAGGCGTGAGCTCGATCCCGCGCAGCATGGAGGCGGCCGGCCCGGGGCCGGTCAAGGCGGTCGACCGGCAGCGCCAGACGCAGGCGAGCGGCTGGTGGGGCGCGATCCTGCTGATCGCCACCGAGGCGACGCTCTTCGCCTGCCTGATCGCGACCTACTTCTACCTGCGCTTCAGGACCAGCGAATGGCCGCTCGGCGGGATCGAAAAGCCGTCGGTGACGCTGCCCCTCGTCTTCACCGCGATGCTCGTCGCCACCTGCGTCCCGATGTTCCTCTCGGTCAAGGCGGCGAAGGGCGGCGCCGTCCGCGCCGCCTGGTGGCTGCTCCTGCTGGCGACCGTGGTCCAGGCGACCTACCTCGGCCTGCAGATCCACCTGATGGTCGACGACCTGCACTCCTTCACCCCCCAGGCGAACGCCTACGGCTCCATCTACTACGCGCTGATCGGCACCCACCACGCCCACGTCGCGGTGGGGCTGGCGATCGACGCCTGGCTGCTCTGGAAGCTCGCGCGCGGCATCACCAACTACCGGCTGATCGCGCTGCGGGTGGCCGCCTTCTACTGGTACTTCGTCAGCGTGACCGCGATCGCCGTGGTCCTGACCCAGCTCTACCCGTCGCTATGAGGGCGCCGCGGCCGATCCTGGAGCGGATCCCGCCGGAGTCGCCGGTCTCCCCCATGCTCTGGTTTGCGGTGCTCGGCGCCCCGGGGGCGTATGCGGCGCAGCTCGGCCTCGGCTACTGGCTGGCGGAGGCGGCGTGCAGCCCCACCGGCGGCCGGTGGGGCATCTCGCTCAGCGCCTGGGCGATCGTCGTCACCGCCGCGGCGGCGGCGATCGCCGTCGGCGCCGGGCTGACCTCCGTGTGGCTCTACCGGCGCCACGGCGACCGCCACAAACCGCCGCCGGCGGGCCGGGTCGCCTTCCTCGCCGCGGTCGGGATGACCGTCTCCTCCCTCTTCCTCGTGCTGATCCTGATGACCGGCGTCGGCGCCGTCGCCTTCCGCGTCTGCAACCAGTCATGAGCGGCAGGCTGAAAGCACTGGTCGGAGCGGTCGTGCTCGGCGGGCTCGCGCTCGCCGCGCTGGCCGAGGCGGAGCCGCCGAGCGGCATCACCCACGCGCCCGGCGGCTCGCAGCAGAAGCTGATGCAGTTGGGCGAGGGTCTCTTCGCCGCCAACTGCGCCAGCTGCCACGGCTTCCGCGGCGAAGGCGTGCTGACCCCGCGCGAAAGCGGCGTCGGCGGCGTCACCGGCCAGGGCCCGTCGCTGATCGGGGTCGGCGAAGAGGCCCCCGACTTCTACCTGCGGACCGGGCGGATGCCGCTCGAACACGCCGGCGAAGAGCCCGAACGGCAGCCGCCGTTCTTCAACTCGCACGAGATCGAAGCGATCACCGCCTACGTCGGCTCCTTCGGCGGCGGGCCGAAGATCCCCGAACCGAAACCCGACTACGGCTCGCTGTCGGAAGGGATGTCGCTGTTCACCGAGCACTGCGCCGGTTGCCACCAGATTGTCGGCGAGGGCGGCTACGTGACCGGCGCCAAGGTGCCGGTGCTCGGGCACGCGACCCCGACCGAGATCGCCGAGGCGGTGCGGATCGGGCCCTTCCTGATGCCGAAGTTCCCGCCGAGCCAGATCAGCGACGCCGACCTCAACAAGATCATCGCCTACATCAACAGGAGCAAGCACCCCGAAGACCCCGGGGGCTGGGGAATCGGCCACATCGGGCCGGTGCCGGAGGGGATGGTCGCCTGGTTCGTCGCCGTCTTCGTCTTCGCCGGGCTCTGCGGCGTGATCGGAAGGAGGCTCTCGTCGTGAAGACCGCGACCAAGCTGAAGTTCGCCCTGCTGACCGCCTTCGGGTTCCTGCGCGAAGCCGGCCGCAAGCGCAAGCGCGAGCGGATCGTCAAGGAGGAAGGCGGCGACCCGCGGGCCGAGCTCGTGGTGGCGCTGCTGCTGTTCGGCGCCGCCGCCTGCGCGGTGGTGTTCATCGTCGCCTACGCGCTCGAGTGGGCGAACCTGACCCAGTGGCTCGGGCTCAGCCTCGGCGGCTGCCTGCTGCTGATCGCCGCCGCCCTGATCTACGCCGGCGAGACCTTCGTCCCGACCGAGAACCTGGAAGAGGACTACCCGCCGATCGAGCACCCCGAAGCGCAGGAGGAGCTCGACCAGATCGGCCGCGAGAGCGTCGCCGGCTTCACGCGGAAGCGGCTCCTGCTCGGCGCCGCGGGCGCGGCCGGGGCCGCGCTCGGCGCCGCGCTCGTCGTCCCCGCCGCCTCCTTCGGGCCGTTCCTCGACACGCAGTCCTTCTACTACTCGCCCTGGCATCGCGACCGCCGCCTGGTCGACGAGGAAGGCAAGCCCTACAAAGCCGCCGAGATCGAGTACGAAACCTTCTACACCGCCTTTCCCGAGAACGCCTACCGGGAGGAGCTGGCGGCGCCGCTGGTGGTGGTGAAAGTCGATCCCGCCGAACTCGAACTGCCCGAAGGCCGGGGGAACTGGGCGCCGGAAGGGATCGTCGCCTACTCGAAGATCTGCACCCACGCCGGCTGCGCGGTCGCCCTCTACCGCAAGCCGAAGTTCCCCCAGGCCGAGCCGCGGCCCGCGCTCGTCTGCCCCTGCCACTACTCGACCTTCGACCCCGCCGAGGGCGGCAAGGTGATCTTCGGCCCGGCCGGGCGCGAACTGCCGCAGCTGCCGCTGATGGTCGACTCGGCCGGGGAGCTGCGCGCGGCGGGCAACTTCTCCGCCCCGGTCGGCCCGAGCTTCTGGGGCGTGCGGACGCGGAGGCCGACGGCGTGATCCGTCGCACCATCCGCTTCCTCGACCAGCGCAGCGGCAGCGCCCCGCTGCTGAAGAAGACGCTGCGCTACGTCTTCCCCGACCACTGGTCCTTCCTGCTCGGAGAGGTGGCGCTCTACGCCTTCGTCGTCCTCGTCGCCACCGGCGTCTACCTCACCTTCTTCTTCGAGCCGAGCACGGCGAAAACCGTCTACCACGGCAGCTACGCGCCGCTGCGGGGGATGGAGATGAGCAGGGCCTACGCCTCGGTCGTCCACCTCTCCTTCGACGTCAAGGCGGGGCTGCTGATCCGCCAGACCCATCACTGGGCCGCCGACGTCTTCATCGCCGCGATCGTCCTGCACCTGATCCGCGTCTTCTTCACCGGCGCCTACCGCAAGCCGCGCGAGCTGACCTACCTGATCGGCATCCTGATGCTGTTCGCGGCGCTGCTGGAGGGCTACCTCGGCTACTCGCTGGTCGACGACCTGCTCTCCGGGATGGGGCTGGCGATCGGCTACGGGGTGGCGCTCTCGCTCCCCTTCCTCGGCGCCAACCTGGCGCTGCTGATCTGGGGGCACCCGTTCCCCGGCGACCCCAGCTTCTGGTCGCGGATGTACATCGGCCACGTGCTGATCCTGCCGCTGCTGATCGGCGGGCTGCTCGCCGTCCACCTGGCCCTGGTCGCCTCCCGCCACCACACCCAGTTCCGGCGCAAGTCGGTGGCCAGCGAGCGCAAGGTGGTCGGCATCCCCACCTTCCCCGGGCAGCTGCCGCGCTCGCTGGGGCTGATGGTCGCGGTCGCCGGGGTGCTGGTCCTGCTCGGCGGGCTGGTGCAGATCAACCCGGTCTGGCTCTGGGGCCCCTACCACGTCTACGACGGCACCAACGGGGCGCAGCCGGACTGGTACCTGGGCTGGCTGATCGGAGCGCTGCGCCTGGTGCCGGGCTTCGACGTCGTCGTCTGGAACCGGACGCTGGTGCCGAACCCGTTCTGGGGCGGGGTGCTGTTCCCGCTGGTGGTGATGGGGGCGCTGATCGGCTGGCCGTTCCTGGAGCGGCGCGTGACGGGCGACTACCGCGCCCACAACGTGCTGCAGCGGCCGCGCGACGCCCCGGTCCGGACCGGCATCGGCGCCGGCTTCCTCACCTGGGTGGCGATGATCTTCATGGCCGGCGCCTCCGACCGGGCGCTGGTCTTCCTCGGCATCAGCTACATGAGCCAGATCTGGTTCTACCGGGTGGCGGTCTGGGTCGTGCCGGTCGTGGTCGGCCTCGTCGCCTGGCGCTTCTGCCTCGCCCTCAAGGGGATGGAGGAGGTGCAGGCCGACCGGGAGGCCGCCGTCCGTAGCGCGCGGCCCGAGTAGCGACCCGCGCTTCGGCGCCGCCCTCGAGCAGGGACTGGCGCAGCTCCGCCTCGCGGATCCAGCGCAGGAACATCCAGGAGAAGAGGCTGACGGTGATCAGCGCCCCCCAGATGAACATGATCGCGCCGCCGACCTGCTGGTCGGTGAGCGGGGCGATTCCCGAGGCGCGCTCGCCGGCGGCGTAGTAGGGGTAGAACGGCGTCCCGGCCCAGATGAAGATGTTGCCGAGGATCGCGCAGCCAAGGGCGCGGACGACCAGCACGTAGCCGGCCTTCTGGCCCGAGCCGAACCAGCTCGGGCCGGGCAGCGGCTCCAGCAGCGCCCCCCACATCAGCAGCCCGGCGGTGAAGAAGCTGGCGTGCTCGACGGCGTGGAGGGGCGGGTTGTCGAGCGCCGCTTCGTAGAAGGCGGGGACGTGCCAGCCGTAGAGGTTGAGCGCCCAGAGCGGCAGCGCCACCAGCGGGTTGAGCAGGAAGCGCAGGCGCCGGACCGGGGCCGGCGCCAGCAGCGGGCGCAGGACGGCGCCGCTGAGGCCGACGAGGATGAATAGCGGCGCGATTTCGCCGAGCATGATGTGCTGGAGCATGTGGATCGAGAAGAGGCGTTCCTCGCCGATCGTGTCGATCGGCGAGACCAGCGCGGCGACCGCGATCGCGATCCCGAGGTAGAAGCTGAGCTGCCGCCAGAGCGACACACCGCGGCCACGCCGCGCCAGGGTGCGCGCGCGCCGCGCGTAGAGGGCGCTGGCCAGAAGTGCGGCGGCGACGATCACCGCCCCTCGATTACCCGCAAGGCGTGATCGCAAGCCGGCCGGCGGGTAGCGGTGGGCCATGCAGCGCTGGTTGATCGGGATCGCGGTCGTGGCCGGGCTGGCGGTCGTGGCGATTGGGCTGGGGATGCATGGGCAGGGCGGCGCGGTGAGCGCAGCGAACCGGATCTCTCTCCATCCCGAACAGGGGGCGAGGCCCGCAAGCAAGAGGGGAGCAGCCGCAAGTGGAGCCCCATCCCCTCGACTCCTCACCAGCGGGAACCTCGAAGCTCGTCTCCGCTCCCTGCGCGGCCGGCCGGTGGTCCTCAACGCCTGGGCCTCCTGGTGCCCGCCGTGCCGCGAAGAGCTGCCGCTCTTCGCGAACGCGTCAGCCCGCTTCGGCCGCCGCGTCGCCTTCCTCGGCGCCGACGTCGAAGACGGCCCCGCCGCCGCCCGCGCGCTCCTCGCCGAAGTCCCCCTCGGCTACCCCAGCTACGCGACGAGCCTGACGGCCCTCGGCCCCCTCGCCCCCACGACCGGCACCCCCTTCACCGACCTCATCGGCAGCAACGGTCAGGTAGTCCGCACCCACATCGGCGCCTACCGCTCCCAGGAAGAACTAGACGCAGACGTCTCCTCCCTCCTCAGGGAACGACGATCGTGAAGTCCAGGTTCGGGGAGTCGACCTCGCTGCCGGACTGGATGTCCTGGGTCAGAACCTCGAACTGGCCGGCGGCGCATCCTTCGCCGCGGGCTTCGAGCTTGGCGGAGGTAGGGACGCCGGCGAAGCCGGAGTTGTAGACGGCGGTCACGGCCGGCGCCGTGGTGGCGGGGTCGATTCCGGGAGCGGTCAGGCAGTACACGCCTTTCGCTGGCTCGCTCACTGCGCTGAACCCTCTGGTCCGCTGCGCATTGAACGACGGGCTGCTGACGGAACCGTTCACGTACGCATAGGCGCGGGCGCTGCCGGCCGCCCCGGCCGGCCCGACGGCACCTTCCGCACCCCTCGGCCCCTGCGGACCGGTGATCGTCTGGTTCCAGACCAGCCGCTTTTCGCCATGCCGGCACGTGTTCGCCACCCGCAGCACCCCGGTCCGCTTCGAGTAGCAGCCGTGGATAGCACTCGAGGAGCCAGCCGACGCGAGTGCCATTCCGCCCCCCGCCAACGCCGCCACAACAGCGAGCCCGAGAAGCCAGCGACCCCAACGCCTTCGATTCCTCTTCGTCATCCCTGCCATCGCCAGGATCCTAAGCGGGATCTACTTCTTCGGGCTGGAGTTGGCCCCCACGTCCCAGGGATTTGGCGGGGGCTGGGTCGGCCGGATGCCATTCGTGCGAAGGGACATACCGCCTCGCTTCAGGATTGGGCCGTAGTCGTCGTTTCTCTTTTTGCGTCTGAATCGCATCGAAATGAATTGTACTCATCCGAGATGATGCTTGCAGGTCCGTAAGCCTCTATGGAGAGAATCTGATCCTCGGCGATCCAGAGACCGGCGCTGCCTTTTGCCGGTCTCTCAAACCAATTTCGAGCATTAAGAATCCACTGTTCCTCAAGGAAGAGGTCACGGGTGCGAGCGGTATAGCCAGCGAGGCTCTTACATCCGAAATAACCACCGACGACGCGTCCATCCTCAAGCGTCACCCGCAACATCAAGCCAGGTCCAGCATTCGCCGCAAGGCTCTCTTGGAACAGTTGCTCCCATCCCGCTGGCACTCCGTGGCTGATGTCTATTCCCAGGCGGCTCAGTAACCAGGGCCGCACCTTTCTCGACTTTTGCCAGCGGCGTCCCAATTCGGCGATAAGAACCGGCAGGACGAAAAGACCGAGGAGACCCAGAAGAAGGTATGCCCGCACTCCCCCTTCCCCTGAATAGAGGCGAGATAGATCTGCGGGGTCCAACCCCTCGACCGCCCAACCGAGAACGATCACCGTATAAACGATCGAGCTGAAATACAGCGCGTTGAGCAGGCGCTCGAACGGAGAGTCCTGATCCCTCACCCGATAGGTCCGCTCGCGCATCAGGAGCGTTACGAATCCGGGCAACACGAAGACCGCGATCAGGAGAAGGGCATTGCCGGTCTGAAGAGACATTGCCCGAAACTTATCGTCTGCGGCAGACAGCTGTCTGCGCGACACCGATTAAAGCTGCGGGCGGACGCCGGGCTCGCTGTCGATGCCCTCGACCGGGTGGCTCTCGACGGGTTTGCCGCTCCTGCCACGGCCGACCGGGAGCGGGCCGGCGCCGTGGGCGGCGTCGGCGAGGCTGAGCGCCAGGCCGGCGTAGAAGGCGAGCGCGAAGAGCGCCAGCCCGGCGATGCCGGAGACGTCGGCCCAACCGCCGCTGCCGGTGAGCTGGTAGATGCCGGTGAAGGCGAAGCGCAGGCCGGTGGCGCCGACCACCGCCGCGGCGACGCCCTTCGTCGCGAGCGAGGCGGACGTCGGGACGAGCAGGAGCGAGGAGGCGCCGAGGAGAAAGACGCCGAGCGCCTTGCTGGTCGATCCCGGCGGCGAGCTGATCATCACCAGGCCGATCACGAGCCAGTGGCCGGCGATCAGGCCCATGCCTCCCGCGGCGGCGCCGTCGCGGGCGAGGAAGGCGAAGACGGTCGCGAGGAACTGCAGCGGGAAGACGAAGCCGATCAGCACGAGCGCGACGTCCTTTCCTTCGCCGGCCGAGACCCAGCCGAGCTGCATCGCGCTGAGCGTGAGCGTCCCGGCCGCGAGGGCGAGGAACGCCAGCGGCAGCGGGTTGCCGACCGGGCGCAGGTAGACGGCGGCGCCGAGCCGTTCCTCGCGGCCGTCCACTCAGTCGCCGCCCTCGCGCTGGGTGTGGACGACCTGGGTCGGGTCTTCGGCGGATTGGAAGCCGGCTTTGAAGACCGACCAGCGCTTGCAGACGGAGCCGGCCAGGAGGAGGGCGCCGCCGGCGATGGTGAGGGACCGGCGCGGGCGATGGTCGAGCTTGTGGGGGAAGGCATCGTCGCCGATCGCCAGGGCGACGGCGCCGGCGACGGTGAGGGCGCGGGCGGCCTTGCCGAAGGCGCCGGCTTTTCCCTGCTCGTAGGAGTCGGCGAGGGGGCCGAGGCGTTGGTGGAGGACGGCGGTCGTCGCCTCCTCGGCGATCGCGGCGGCGATGCCGAGGTGACGGGCCGGCTCGGCTTCGTCGGCCGGGACGGTCAGCAGCGCCGCGCCCGCGGCGCTGGCGGTTGCGCTGGCGGCGAAGACGAAGGGCATCTCGCGGCGCGCCTCCGACCAGGCCGGGATCGCGCTGTGGGTGACGAGGGCGGCGGTGTAGGTCGCCAGCGGCGCGCCCAGCGCGGCCGCCGCCAGCTCCGGCGCGCCGCCGCGGCGCTTCGGTTTCAGCACGTTGAGGCCGGCCGCGAGGCTGGTCGCACCGCCGTTGGCCAGCAGCAGCCAGGCCCCCACGTTCATCGGCGAGGTGACCTTGAAGACGCGAAGCATGTTGAGGAAGCGCATCGGTTTGCCGAGGTCTTTGATCAGCAGCAGCGGGCTGACGGTGACGCCGACGAAGGCGCCGGCCCAGGCGCGGCGCGCCAGCTCCGGGCGGCCGGCGAAGGTCGCGGCGCTCGCCAGCACCGCCGAGGCGCCGGCCAGCCCGCCGAAGAAGAAGTAGAAGGGGATCTCCGGCTTCCA
>JBQCHH010000049.1:0-27249 GCA_051954855.1 Solirubrobacterales bacterium
GCTGCTATTCTACCGTGGCCTATTTTTCCGAAATACGTCCCCATATCCCCCCCACGGTTCAAGGCTTCTCGCTCAGGCCGGGGTGGACGCCGCGGCCGATCGCCTGCTCGTCGACGATCTTCTGCAGCAGATCGACGAGGCGCCTGCGGTCCGCTGCCTTCATGCCCTTGGTCAGCTCCTCTTCGTGCTGGTGGGCGATTTTCCGGCCGCGGGCGAGGCAGCGCCTGCCCTCGGCGGTGAGAAAGAGGGCGCGGACGCGGCGGTCCTTGGGGTCCGGCCGGCGTTCGACCAGACCGCGGCGCTCAAGCTCGTCGACCAGCGCCACCATGCGGCTGGGAGGGATTTCAATGCCCGCCGCGATCGCCTGCTGCGACTTTCCCTCTTCCGCGTCGACCAGGTTGAGCACGCGGAACAGCGGCGGCTGCAGGCCGACGGTCGCGATCCGCTCGGCGAAGCGCTTGGAGGCGTAGATCCCCACCTGCGAGAGGAGGAAGGCGAGGGTCGAGGGCGCTTTGTCGCCGTTCATCCCGGGGGCGTTCATGGCGGGATGATCCTACCGCTCGTTTGTGATATGAATCGTTTCATTCCTAAACCTTTACACATGTACATTAATTTTTGCAAAGGTTCCACAAGGGAGGAAACCAGTCCATGACCCGTCGCCTCGCTCGCCTCGCTGACATCGCCTACCGCCGCCGTGGCCGCATGGTCCTCGCCTGGATCGTCGCCACCGTCGTCCTGATCGGACTCGGCTCCTCCTTCAAGGGGGAGTACAAGGCCGAATACAACACCCCCGGCTCGGAGTCGAAGGCGGCCAGCGACCTGACCAAACGCGAGTTCAGCGGCTACTCGGGCGAGGAAATCTACGTCGTCTGGAAAGACCCGAAGGGCGCCGACAGCGCCGCCGCGAAACGGCAGATGAACGCCTTCTTCGCCGCCGCCGAAGAAGTCGAGCACGTCGGCAAGGCGGCGGCGCCCCGCGTCTCCAAGAGCGGCACGATCGCGACGACGACGATGCCGCTGAACGTGTCGGGCTCCGACGTCAAGAAGGCGGAAGGCGAACAGCTGATCCAGGCCGCCGAAGCCAACAGCGGCGGCGGCCTCGAGATCAAGCTCGGCGGCGCGCCGATCTATGCCGCCCAGGAATCGACCAGCCCCGAGGGGATCGGCTTCCTCGGCGCGGCGATCGTGCTGCTGATCGCCTTCGGCTCGCTGGTCGCCGCCGGCCTGCCACTGCTGATCGCGCTGGTCGGCCTCGGCATCTCCTCCGGCGGGCTGATCCTCCTCCTCGCCAACGCGATCGACGTCCCCAACTGGACCACCGCCGTCTCCGGCCTGATCGGGATCGGCGTCGGGATCGACTACTCGCTGCTGGTGCTGACCCGCTTCCGCAGCGCGATGAAGTCCGGCAAGGACCGCCACGACGCCGTCGTCGAGGCGGTCAGCACCGCCGGGCGCAGCGTCCTCATCGCCGGCTGCACCGTGGTGATCGCGATCCTCGGCCTCTTCCTCACCGGCCTCCCCTACATGTACGGGGTCGCGATCTCGGCCTCGCTGGCGGTGCTGGTGGTGATGCTGGCCTCGATCACGCTGCTGCCGGCGCTGCTCTCCTTCCTCGGCCCCAAGGTCGACCGGCTGCGGATCCCCTTCCTCGGCCGCCGCCTCGACCGCCCCGAAGGGGACGGCCACTCTCCCGCTGCGCGCTGGAGCCACGCGGTGCAGCGGCGGCCCTGGCTGGCGGCAATTGCCGCCGCCGCAATCCTGCTCGCCCTCGCCGCCCCGGCGCTGGGCATGCGGCTCGGCTTCCCCGACGCCGGCAACGACAAGAAGGGGACGATGACGCGCGAAGCCTACGACCTGATCAGCGAAGGCTTCGGCCCCGGCAGCAACGGACCGCTGGTGATCGCCGTCGAAATGCCAGGGCCGCAGGCGCGTGGCGACGTCAACCACCTGGCCGCGGTGCTGCGCGAAGACCCCGGGGTCGCCTACGTGCCGGCGCCGCAGTTCAACGCCGGCGCCACCGCGGCGATCGTCACCGCCATCCCCACCACCTCGCCGCAGGACGAAGCCACCTCGAAGCTGGTCGAACGCCTGCGCGATACGACGATCCCCCAGACGACCGCCGGCACCGCCGTCACCGCGCTGGTCGGCGGCGTCAACGCCGCGCTGGAGGACCAGAGCGAATACATCACCGGCCGCATGCCGTGGTTCATCGCCGGGGTGGTCGGCCTCTCGTTCCTGCTTCTCCTCGTCGCCTTCCACTCGCCCTTCATCTCGCTCAAGGCGGGGGTGATGAACCTGCTCTCGTTCAGCGCCGCCTACGGGGTGATGACCCTCGTCGCCAAGGGCGGCGCGGTGGGCGAACTGATCGGGATCGACCACGAAGTGCCGATCGCCCCGTTCATGCCGGTGATGATGTTCGCGATCCTCTTCGGGCTCTCGATGGACTACGAGGTCTTCCTGATCTCGCGGATCCGCGAGGAGTACTTGAAAGACGGCGACACCCGCCGTGCGGTCGCCGACGGCCTGGCGAAGACGGCGCGGGTGATCACCGCCGCGGCGGCGATCATGGTCGTCGTCTTCCTCGCCTTCGTCGCCTCTCCCGAAGTCTTCCTCAAGCTCTTCGGGATCGGCCTCGCCTCGGCGATCTTCCTCGACGCCACCCTCGTCCGCATGGTGCTCGTACCGGCGGTGATGCAGCTGCTCGGCCCCCGCAACTGGTGGATCCCCGACTGGCTGGAGCGGATGCTGCCCAGGATCGACGTCGAGGCCCGCGAGCCGGAGCCGGTCCTCGAGTAGGTCAAAGATCTCAGTGTCGCTTTTGTCTCCCTATGCGAGACAAAGTCGACACTGAAAATCTTGCCCAAAGCTCAGGTGATCAGCGACTTCCCCGTCATCGCCTTGGGCTGGGAGATGCCGAGGAGGTCGAGGGCGGTGGGGGCGACGTCGGCGAGGATGCCGTGGTCGCGGAGGTGGAGGTCTTGCTCCGTGACGATTAGAGGGACCGGGTTGAGGGAGTGGGCGGTGTTGGGGGAGCCGTCGGGCTCGAGCATGTTGTCGCAGTTGCCGTGGTCGGCGGTGACGATGCAGGCACCGCCCTTGGCGGTGACCGCCTCGATGACCTTGCCGAGCTGGGCGTCGACGGTCTCGACCGCCTTGACTGCGGCGGGGATGACGCCGGTGTGGCCGACCATGTCGGGGTTGGCGAAGTTGATGATCCCGAAGCGGTAGTCGCCCTCGCTCCAGCGGCTGACGAAGGCCTCGGCCGCGTCGGCGGCGCTCATCTCCGGCTTGTGGTCGTAGGTCGGCACGTCGCGGGGGGATTCGACCAGGCAGTGCTCCTCCCCCTCCAGCTCCTGCTCGCGGCCGCCGTTGAAGAAGTAGGTGACGTGCGCGTACTTCTCGGTCTCGGCGACGTGGAGCTGGGTGCCGCCGGCGTCGGCGATCGTCTCCGCCAGCGTCGCCTGCGGCCGCTGCTCGGGGAAGGCGACCGGGTAGGGCCAGCCCTTGCGGTACTCGGTCATCGTCGTCAGGTCGAGCGGGGTGCCGCCGGCGCGGGAGAGCTCCTCGAACCCGGGCTCGGCGAGGGCGCGGCTCATCTGCCGGGCACGGTCGGGGCGGAAGTTGACGAAGATCGCCACGTCGCCCGCGGCGGCGCCGTCGTAGTCGCCGATCACCGTCGGCTTGACGAACTCGTCGGTCTCCTCGCGCTCGTAGGACTCTGTGATCGCCGCCGAGGAGCTGGGCGCGTGCAGCCCCTCGCCGTGGACGATCGCGTCGTAGGCGAGCTTGGTCCGCTCCCAGCGGGTGTCGCGGTCCATCGCGTAGTAGCGGCCGCTGACGGTGGCGACGCGGCCGGCCGCCCGCAGCCAGCGCTCCAGCTCTTCGAGGTAGCCCTTACCGCCGTGCGGGAGCGTGTCGCGGCCGTCGGTGAAGGCATGGAAGACGACATCCGGCACGCCCTCCTGGGCGGCCAGCTCGATGCAGGCCTCGATGTGCTCCCAGCCGGAGTGGACGCCGCCGTCGGAGACGAGCCCGAGCAGGTGCAGGCGGCCGCGCGGACTGTTGCGGGCGCGCTCGCAGGCGGCGGTCAGCACCTCGTTGTCGAAGAAGCTGCCGTCGGCGACAGCGTCGTCAATCCGGGCCAGGTCCTGCTTGACGATCGCGCCGGCGCCGAGGTTGAGGTGGCCGACCTCGGAGTTACCCATCTGCCCCTCCGGCAGGCCGACGTCGCGACCCTGGGCGGAGAGCTGGGTGTGGGGGAACTCATCCCAGAGACGGTCGAAGACCGGCGTCTCGGCGAGCGAGATCGCGTTGCCAGGCCCGGGCGGGGCGAGGCCCCAGCCGTCGAGGATGATCAGCGCCAGCGAGGGGACGTGCTGGGTCATCGGCTCAGCCCGCGGCCTCGACAATTGCGGCGAAGTCATTCGGATCGAGGCTGGCGCCGCCGACCAGGGCGCCGTCCACGTCCGGCAGGGCCAGCAGCTCGGCGGCGTTGTCGGGCTTGACCGAGCCGCCATAGAGGATTCGGACCTTGTCGGCGGCACCCCGCACCCGCAGCACGTCGCGGATGTAGGCACAGGCCTCCTGGGCCTGCTCGGGGGTGGCGGTGCGGCCGGTGCCGATCGCCCAGATCGGCTCGTAGGCGATGACGACCTTCTCGATCTGCCCCGCCTCCAGCCCGGCGAGGTCGGCCTGCAACTGGCGCTCCAGCACCTCCTTGGTCTCGCCCGCGTCGCGCGCCGCCTCGCTCTCGCCGACGCAGAGGATCGGCTCCAGGCCCGCAGCCAGCGCGACCGGGACCTTGCGGGCCAGCGCCTCGTCGGTCTCGTTGAAGAACTGGCGCCGCTCGGAATGGCCGAGGACGACCGCCTCGACGTCGAGCTCGACCAGCATCGGCGCCGAGACCTCGCCGGTGAAGGCTCCCGACTCCTCGTCGTGCATGTTCTGGGCGGCGACCTTGACGGCGGTGCCGTAGCGCCGCTCGACCACCGCGGTCAGGGCGGTGAAAGGCGCGCAGATGACGACGTCGTTCTGGGTCGCGGCGATCCGCGGCAGCAGGGCGTCGACGAACTCGGCCGCCTCGGCGACGGTCTTGTTCATCTTCCAGTTGGCGGCGATGTAAGGGGTGCGATCAGGCATCGGCTTTGTCTCCTTCAGCGTCGAGCAGGGCCTCAACGCCCGGCAGCCTCGTTCCCTCCAGCAGCTCCAGCGAGGCGCCGCCCCCGGTCGAGACCCAGTCGACCTGGCCCTCGAGGCCGAACCGGTTCAGCGCGGCGACCGAGTCGCCGCCGCCGACCACGGTGGTCCCGTGAGCCGCGGCGACGGCTTCGGCGACCCGGCGGGTGCCGGCGGCGAACGGCTCCAGCTCGAAGGCGCCCATCGGGCCGTTCCAGAGCACCGTCCCCGCCCCGGCGATCGCCTCCGCGTAAGCCTCCGCCGTGCGCGGGCCGATGTCGAGCCCCATCCAGCCGTCGGGCGTCTCGACGCCGTCGCTCTCTTTGCGCTCGGTGTCGGCGGAGAACTCGCGGCCGAGAACAAGGTCGACCGGCAGCGAGAGCTCGCAGTCGGACTGCTCGGCCCGCTCCAGCGCCTCCTTCGCCAGCTCGACGCCCTCGACCAGCGAGTCGCCGGTCGCGATCCCCTGCGCCTCGAAGAAGCCGAAGCACATCGCGCCGCCGATCAGGATCCGGTCGGCGACTTCGAGGAAGCGGTCGATCACCCCGACCTTGTCGGAGACCTTGGCCCCCCCCAGCACCACCACCAGCGGTCGCTGCGGCGACTCGACGACTTGCGTCAGTTCGCTCACCTCGCGCTCCAGCAGCAGGCCGGCGTAGGCGGGCAGGTGTTCGGCGACGCCGACGGTGCTGGCGTGGGCGCGGTGCGAGGCCCCGAAGGCGTCGTTGACGAAGACGTCGCCGAGCTGAGCCAGCGATTCGCCCAGCTTCGGATCGTTCTTCGTCTCACCCGGCTCGAAGCGGACGTTCTCCAGCAACAGCACGTCGCCCGGGCCGAGCGCGCCGCAGGTGAGGTCGACGTCGCCCTCGATCACCCCCGGCGCCAGCTGCACCTCGGTCCCGATCAGCTCCCCCAGCCGCTTCGCCACCGGCGCCAGCGAGAGCGCCGGGTCGCGCTCGCCCTTGGGCCGGCCCAGGTGCGACATCAGGATCAGCGCCGCGCCGCGCTCGCGCAGCAGCTCGATCGTCGGCAGCGCCGCCCGGATGCGGGTGTCGTCGGCGACATGACGACCTACCTCCTCCGCTTCGCGTCCGGGCGCGTGGTCCGCCAGGGGGACGTTGAAGTCCACCCTGACGAGGACGCGGTGGCCCTTGACGTCGGCGTCGCGGACGCTGGCCTTGGCGAAGCCCATCGGCTGGTGCCCTCTGCTACGGCAGGACCTTTTCGGCCAACTCGACGCAGCGGTTGGAGTAGCCCCACTCGTTGTCGTACCAGCTGACCACTTTCACCAGCTTGCCCTCGCCGATCACCATCGTCTGGGCGGAGTCGAAGATCGACGAGTGCGGGTCGCCGACGATGTCGGTGGAGACGATCGGGTCCTCGGTGTAGGAGAGGATTCCCTTCAGCGGGCCCTCGGCGGCCTCCTTGACGGCGGCGTTGACCTCCTCCGGGTTGACCGCTTTGGCCGAGTCGAAGGTGAGGTCGACGACCGAGCCGGTCGGCACCGGCGCCCGCATCGCGAACCCGTTCAGCTTGCCGTTCAGCTCCGGCAGCACCAGGCCGACCGCCTTGGCGGCGCCGGTCGTGGTCGGGATCAGGTTCAGCGCCGCGGCGCGCGCCCGGCGCAGGTCCTTGTGCGGCATGTCCTGCAGGCGCTGGTCGGCGGTGTAGGCGTGGATCGTCGTCATCAAGCCCTGTTCGATCCCGAAGGCCCCGTGCAGGACTTTCGCCAGCGGCGCCAGGCAGTTGGTGGTGCAGGAGGCGTTGGAGATGACGTCGTGCTTCTCCGGGTCGTAGTCGGAGTCGAAGTTGACGCCGAGGGCGACGGTCACGTCCGGCTCCTTGGCTGGGGCGGAGATGATCACCTTCTTGGCGCCGGCGTCGAGGTGCTTGGCGGCGTCGGCGCGGGCGGTGAAGAAGCCGGTCGACTCGATCACCACGTCGACGCCGAGGTCGCCCCAGGGCAGGGCGGCCGGGTCGCGCTCGGAGAGCACCTTCAGCTCGGCGCCGTCGACCACGATCGTGTCGCCGGAGACGCCGACCTCGCCCGGGAAGCGGCCGAGGATCGAGTCGTACTTGAGCAGGTGGGCCATCGTGGCCGTGTCGACGAGGTCGTTGACGGCGACGAACTCGATGTCGGCCCTCGCCGCCTTGGCGGCGCGGAAGACGTTGCGCCCGATGCGACCGAAGCCGTTGATGCCGACCTTCACAGCCATGAACCAATTACCTCCTGATTTCGTTTTTGGGAGGCCGGCTTGGCCTCCTGCCCCGCCCTAGTCGGAGCCGATGGTGATCTCAATCTCGTACCCGTCCGGGTCCTTGAGAAATGCGGAGTAAGAGCCGGAGCCGGGCGAGCGCTGCTGGCCCGGATCGGCGACGCTGACGCCCCCCGCTCTGACCCCGTTCTCCCACGCCGCCTTGACGGCGACGATCCCCAGCGCCGAGAAGCTCAGCAGACCGAAGCCAGGAGCCGGATCGTGCTTCGAGGAGATGAAGAAAACGGGTTTGGCGATGCCCCAGCCGATCGTCTGGTCCTGCTCGAAATGGCGCCGCCAACCCAGCGGGGCCAGCATCGAGTCATAGAAGGCGGCGCTGCGGTCGAGATCGCCGACCTCCAGGAGGACGTGGTGAAGCATTGGACAACGGAGGCTATAGATCTAGCCGGACCGGGGCGTCCAACGGAAAAACCGCATGGCAAGCAGGAGGCCGGCTATGCCCCAGGCGGCTACCACGGCGAGGTTGTCCCAGGAGACGGCGGCGCCGCCGGCGGGGACGTAGGCGTCGAGGAAGGCGTCGAAGAAGTGGCGGACCGGGAAGAGGTCGGCGAAGGCGATGACGCCGTTCGGCAGTTCGTCTTCGGGGATGAAGACGCCGGAGAGGAAGTAGAGCGGCAGCAGCATCAGGTTGACGATCGGCGCGGCGGCGTCCTGGGAGGGGATCGCGGCGGTGAGGGCGATGCCGAGGCAGCAGAAGGAGGCGGCGCCGATGACGAGGGCGAGGAGGATCGCCGGCAGGCGTTCCCAGGGGATGTCGACACCGAAGAGCAAGGCACCGATCGCCGCCAGCAGCACCAGCATCATCAGCGCCACGACGATCGAGTTGCCGACGCGGCCGGCGATGAAGACCCAGGGCGGCATCGGGGTGCCGCGGCCGCGCTTGAGGCGGCCGTCTTCGCGGGCGATCACCAGCGTCATCGCCAGCGTCTGCATCGTCGCCGAGATGATCGCCAGCGACATGATCGCCGGCACGTAATAGGTGGTCGCCGCCACCCCGCCCCGCACGTCGATGGTCTTGCCGTTGAAGACGACGGCAAGGATGAGGAAGACGATGACGGGGAACATCACCGTGAAGAAGACGGAGGCGGGGTTGCGCCAGAACGCCTTCTGGTCGTAGCGGAACTGGTGGGCGACGAGGGCGAGACCGTTCACTCGGCAGCCTCCGCGGGGGTGACCTCGGCGTCAGCCTGCTCGGCTTCGCCGGTCAGCTCCAGGTAGACGTCCTCCAGCGAGGGACGGGTGACTTCGAGGTGGTCGAGCTCTTCGCCGCGGGCGAGCGCGGCGGCGGTCAGCTCCTGCAGGGCCTTGGTCGGCGTCGTCGTCTGCACGGTCACCTCGCGGCCGTCGGCGCGGTAGCGGATCGTCGTCTCGCCCTCATCGCGCCGGCCGAGGTCCGCGGGCGTGCCGCGGGCGACGATGCGGCCGGCGGCGATGATCGTCACCCGGTCGGCGAGCCGCTGCGCCTCGTCCATGTAATGGGTGGTGAGGAAGACGGTCTTGCCGAGGTCGCGCAGGCCGGCGATCACGTCCCAGGCCTGGCGCCGGGCGGAGGGGTCGAAGCCGGTCGTCGGCTCGTCGAGGAAGAGCAGCTCGGGGTCGCCGACCAGCGCCATGCCAACGTCGAGTCGGCGCTGCTGACCGCCTGAGAGCCGGCTTGCCCGCTCGTCTGCCTTGCCCCCCAGGCCTATCAACGAGATCACCTCCTCAGTCGGGCGTGGCGAGCGGAAGTAGCCGGCGTAGAGGTCGAGCGACTCGCGCACGGTCAGGTAGGGGTCGAGCCGCCCACTCTGCAGAACGATCCCGATCCGCTCCCGCCACTCGCGCCCCGCCCGCTGCGGATCCTCGCCCAGCACCGCCACCTCTCCCCCGGTCCGACGCCGGTACCCCTCGAGGATCTCGACCGTCGTCGTCTTCCCCGCCCCGTTGGGCCCGAGGAAGGCAAAGACCTCACCCCGGTTGACCTCGAAGTCGATCCCGCGGACCGCTTCGGTCGCGCCGTAAGACATCCGCAAACCGCTGAGAGAGATGACGGGTTCCGCCAAGAGGCGAGCGATTCTAGGCCGACGGGCCTAAATGTCGCCTATATCGAGTCTTTTAGGCCCATCGCTGGAGCGGATTCGTCATTTCGTCCCGTCGGCGCGGAGACATAGAGTCGCCGCATGGCTCAGGGGTCGATCGTGACGGCGCCGGACGGGACGCAGTGGCGGGTGCGGCGGCGCTGGCTGGATCGGCCGCTGCCGGACCTGCGAGAGCGCTTCCAAACGAATCGGAGCCATGTCTCGGTTGGGAACGTCCTTGACAGTTCACCCAACCTCGACTTCGGCGAAGCCTTTCAGGGAGACAGCCCGGCGGCAGTGATCGTCGCCATCGTGGTGTTGGTCATCGTCGTCTTCGTGCTCCTCCCCCTGCTGGGAGTTGCACTGGAGCTGATCGCCCTCGTCTTCCTGCTCGGCTCGGGCCTGATCGGGCGGGTGCTGCTGGGTCGTCCCTGGATCGTCGAAGCGTTGAAAGTCGGCGAGCCCGAGGAACGCGCCACTTACGCAGTTCAGGGATGGCGCCAATCAAGCGAGGCGCTACGCCAACTCCGCACCGCCGTCACCACCAGCGGGCGTCCGGACATCGCGGCGGGCAGGCGTCTATCGACCCGCCCAATCTCCCAAGCCGACGGGCCGAAATGACGAATCCGCCGCGCCGACGGGCCGATTTGTCTTACCCAGCCAGTCATATCGTCCCGTCGGCATATGGGAGGCGACATTTCGTCCCGTCGGCGGTCAGCTTAGGTCCACGTCGCGGTGTTTGACGTTGATGATCACGTCCTCGCGGGCGGCCAGGTCGCGGCGGATGCGGTCGGCGACGGTGATCGAGCGGTGGCGGCCGCCGGTGCAGCCGACGGCGATCGTCAGATGGCTCTTGCCCTCGGCGACGTAGGCGGGGACGAGGAACTCGAGCAGCGGCAGCAGGCGGCCGTAGAACTCGCCGGCCTGGGTCCCCTGCTCGACGTAGTCGCGCACGTCTGCGTCCATCCCGGTTTTCGGGCGCAGGTCGTCGTCGTAGTGCGGATTGGGCAGGAAGCGCACGTCCAGGGTCAGGTCGGCGTCGCGCGGCGGTCCGTTCTTGAAGCCGAAGGTGAGCAGGGTCAGCGCCAGCTTGCCGCTCTCCTCCCGCCCCAGCAGCTCTTCGGTGATCTGACGGCGCAGCTCCGCCCCGGTCAGGTCGCTGGTGTCGATCACCTTGTCGGCGCGCTCGCGCAGCGGCGCCAGCAGCTCGCGCTCGGCCCGGATCCCCTCGACGATCCGCCCTTCCGGCGCCAGCGGATGGCGGCGGCGGGTCTCCTTGTAGCGGTCGAGCAGCGCCTCCTCGTCGGCCTCGAGGAAGAGGACCATCGGCCGCAGCCCTTCGGCCTCGAGGTCGTCCAGCACCTGCACCAGCTCGTCGAAGTATTCGCCGCCGCGCACGTCGGAGACGACCGCGGCGCGCTCGACCCCGCTGCCCTCGTGGCGGAAGAGCTCGCCGAGGGCGGCGATCATCCGCGGCGGCAGGTTGTCGACGCAGAAGTAGCCGCCGTCCTCGAAGGCGGCGATCGCTTCCGACTTGCCCGCCCCGGAGTGGCCGGTGATGACGACGACGGTCACCGGCCTGGCGGGAAGGCCGTTGCCATCCACGCTTTCGGTCTCCAGTTCCGTCTCCACCCGCTCTGCCATCCGACTCTCCCTCAGCTCGTGCGGTTGAGCTGTTCGTGTATCTCCCGACCTACTTTGCCAGGCAGGCCGGGCACTGCCTCGAGCTCCTCGCGGGTGGCGGCGAGGAACCGCTCCGGCGTCCCGAAGTGTTGCAGCAGCGCCCGCTTGCGCGCCGGACCGATCCCGGGCAGCGAATCGAACACCGACCCTGCCAGCATGCCTTTGTCGCGGCGGCCGCGGTGGTGGTCGATCGCGAAGCGGTGCGCCTCGTCGCGCACCCGCTGCAGCAACTGCGAAGCCTCTGAGGAAGCGGCGAGGTCGAGCGGCGCGGAGCGGCCGGGGACGTAGACCTCCTCCAGCCGCTTGGCAAGGCTGAGGACGGTGACGCCGCGCTCCGTGAACGGCCGCAGGGCCCGCACCCCTGCCGCCAGCTGCCCTTTGCCGCCGTCGATCAGGATCACCGACGGCAACGAGGAGAAGCTGGCGTCGCGCTTCTCGTCGTGCGGCGAGAGGTCGGCCTGCTCGAGGTAGCGCGCCATCCGCCGCGAGAGCACCTCCTCCATCGAGGCGAAGTCGTCGGGGCCGCCGTTGCCAACCCCCGCCTCGCGCAGGTCGCCGCGGACCTTGAAGCGCCGGTAGTCGGACTTCTTCGGCGCCCCGCCCTCGAAGACGACCATCGAGGCGACGGTGTGCTCGCCGCCGATCGTCGAGATATCGAAGCCCTCGATCCGCACCGGCAGCTCCTCCATCCCCAGCGCCTCGGCCAGCGCGCTCAGCGACTCGACCCGGCGGGTGCGGCGGTGCTCGCGGCGCAGCTTGTCCTGGTCGAGGGCCAGCTGCGCGTTGCGCTCGGCCAGCTCGCGCAGCCGCCGTTTGTCGCCGCGCTCGGCGGCGCGCACCTCGACCGGGGCGCCGCGGCGCTCGCTCAGCGCCTCGGCCAGCACCTCCGCGCGGTCGCGCAGGTAGGGGCCGACGATCACCGTTCGCGGCATCGCCGGCGAGGCGGCGTAGTACTGACTGATGAACTCCTCGGCGACCTCGGCCGGCTCGCGTTCGCCCTGGTTTTCGAGGTAGAAGCTCTGGCGCTGGGCGAGGACGCCGTCGCGGACCTGGAAGACCTGGGCGTTGGCGTCGGGTCCCTCGACCGCGACCCCGATCAGGTCGGCGGTCCCCATCGCCGCCCCCGCCACCCGCTGGCGCTCGAACAGCGAGCGGATCGCTTTCAGCCGGTCGCGGTGGATCGCCGCCCGCTCGAACTCCTGCGCGGCGGCGGCGGCCTCCATCTTCGCCTCCTCCTCGCGCTCGATCTGGCGGTAGCGGCCGGAGAGGAAGTCGACGATCGCCTCGATGTTGCGGCGGTACTCCTCCTTGCTGACGTAGTCGACGCAGGGCGCCCCGCAGCGCTTGATGTAGTAGTCGAGGCAGGGGCTGCCGGAGCGGCGGCCGGGCTCTTTGCCCTCGCAGGTGCGGAACTGGAACAGGCGGCCGAGCAGGTCGAGCGTCTCCCGCACCCGCCGGGCGCTGGAGAAGGGACCGAAGTAGGCGCGGCCGGCGCGGTGCTTCTCGCGGGTGAAGTAGACGCGCGGGTAGTCCTCGTCGAGGCTGACGGCGACGTAGGGGTAGGACTTGTCGTCGCGCAGCCGGATGTTGAAGCGCGGCCGGTGGCGCTTGATGAAGCTCTGCTCGGTCAGCAGCGCCTCCGCCTCGTTGGCGGTGACGAGGGATTCGATGCGGTCGATGCGCGAGGTGAGGCGGGTGTCGCCGCCGGAGAAGTGGGAGGCGATGCGCTTGCGGATCGAGCGTGCCTTGCCGACGTAGAGCAACTCCCCCTCGCGGTCGTAGAAGAGGTAGACGCCCGGCTGGTCGGGCAGGGATTCGCGCTGCTGCGCGATCCGGTCGGCGCGGCTCAGGACCCCCTCCGTTTTGGCTTTGCGCTCGCCTTTTGCCATCGCTCTAAGGGTAGGCTGCTGGCCACTCGGCCAAACCCGACGCGAACCAGGAGAGCGAGATGACCAGCGAGACCATCAACCCGCCGCAGCTGAACACGATGCGGATCGAGATCGACGGGGAGATCGGGACCCTGACCCTCGACCGCCCCGATGCCTTCAACGCGATGAGCCCGGAGATGATCGGGGAGATGACGGTGGCTTTCGCCTGGCTCGCCGACCGGGCGCCGCTGCGAGGGCTGATCGTCACCGGCGCCGGCAAGGCCTTCTGCGCCGGCGGCGACGTCACCTGGTTCCGCAAAGGGGTCGAGTCGGGGGAGATCGACCTGTCCTCCGACGTGCGACGCGGGGCCGAGGTCCTGCACCAGGCGATCGTCGACCTGCGGCGGATCCCCTACCCGGTGATCGCAGCGGTGAACGGGCCGGCGGCCGGGGCCGGCTTCTCGCTGGCGCTCGCCTGCGACATCCGCATCGCCGCCAGCACCGCCTTCTTCGCCCCCGCCTACGGGCGGATCGGCGCCTCCCCCGACGGCGGCATGACCTATTTCCTGCCGCGCGTGGTCGGGCCGAGCAAGGCGCTGGAACTGCTGCTCGAAGATCCCAACCTCGGCGCCGAGGACGCGCAGGCGCTGGGGCTGGTGAGCGAAGTGGCGCCGCCGGAAGAGCTGATGGTGCGGGCGCGGACGAAGGCCGAGAAGCTGGCGAAGATGGCGCCCCACTACGTGCGGATGGCGAAGAAACTGGTCGGGGTCAGCGTCGAGAACTCGATCACCGAGCACCTGCAGCTGGAGCGGCACGGGATCGCCGACTCGATGGCGACCGAAGACCTCCGCAACGGGGTCGAGACCTTCTTCAGCGGCGGCACCCCGGAGTTCCACGGCCGCTGAACCGGGTAGTCGCTGTCTGCGTATCGCGACTACAGTCGAGATGACAACGTCCTCGCGGGAAAGGATTCCTATGAAGAAACTCGCAGTTCTGCTGGCCCTGTTGATCGCCGCCGTGGCCCTGGTCGCCTGCGGCAGCTCGTCCAGTTCCAACACGACCGAAGAAACCTCCCCGGCGGCCGGCGCCGCCAAGGAAGCCGAAGAAACCGTCGAAGAAGCGGGCAAGGAAGCCGAAGAAAAGGCCGGCGAAGCCGAAAAGGAAGCTGGAGGCGGCGGCGCCTCGCTTGAAATCGAAGCCAACCCCGAAGGCAACCTCGAATTCACCAGCAGCACCGAGACCGCCAAAGCCGGCAAAGTGACCGTCGACTTCACCAACGAATCGGTAGTCCCCCACGATGTCGCGATCGAAAGCGAAGGCGGAGAAACCGTCGGCAAAACCGAAGTCATCTCCGAAGGCTCCGACTCCACCACCGTCAATCTGAAACCGGGCACCTACAAATACTTCTGCACCATCCCAGGCCACCGCCAGGCCGGCATGGAAGGCACGCTGACGGTCAAATAGACCCAACGCACACTGCGGTGCGCCTTTTGGTCTCTATACCCCCAAAAGGCCCACCGCTGTTCACCGAGCCGGAGATCGTCCGCGGAAGAACCGATCGCGCTAGGCAGCCGGCGCCAGCACGCGGGTGACACTGTCGCCGACGAAGCAGGGCTTCTCGGCGCCCTCGACTTCGAGGGTGAAGCGGGTGACTACCTGATACCAGTCGCCGCCTTTGTCTTCGACCGAGACGACCTCGGCTTTGGCGCGGAGCTTGGAGTCGACGGGGACGGGGGACGGGAAGCGGATCTTGTCCCAGCCGTAGTTGAGGCCCATCGTGAAGCCGGAGGAGGTGATCAGTTCGCCGCGGAAGCCGTCGACCATCGCCAGGGTGGGGTTGCCGTGGGCGATGGTGGTGCCGAAGGGGCTCTCCGTCTTGGCCCGCTCGGGGTCGACGTGGATCCACTGGTGGTCGCCGGAGAGCTCGGCAAAGGCGTCGATGTCGGCCTGGATGACCGTGCGCCACTCGCTGGGGCCGATCTCCCGACCGACCAGCGCCTGCATCTCCTCGATTCCGTTGACCTCGACCGCGGGCATTGGCGGGCAGTCTATCCACGCGCAGTAGCCTTGACACGTGCCCGCTCCGGTCAGCCGCGTCCTCTCCAGCAGCCAGCTGGCGACGCTGGCGGCGCACGGGAAGGAGCGGCAGGCAGCGGTCGGCGACGTGCTGTTTGAGATCGGCGACGAGACCTACCCGTTCATCGCCATCCGCGAGGGCGAGGCGGCGGTGCTGGACGGCGCCGGGCAGGAGATCGTCCGCCACGGCGCCTCGGGCTTCCTCGGCGAGATGAACCTGCTCTCCGGCCAGACCGTCTTCCTCACCGCGGTGGTGACGCAGCCTATGCGCTACATCGCGGTCGAGCGCGAAGAGCTGCGCAAGCTGCTGCTGGAGGACGCGGTGCTCTCCGACATCCTCCTCGCCGCCTTCGTGCAGCGGCGCGAGCTGCTGCAGCAGCGGCAGGGCATCGGGATCGAGATCGTCGGCTCGCGGGGCTCGGCGCCGACGCGACAGCTGGTCGACTTCGCCAAGCGGCAGCGGCTGCCCTTCACCTGGACCGAGCCGGAGGAGAACGAGGAGGCGGCGCGGGCGCTGGTTGGGGTCGCGCCTGAGGAGCTGCCGCTGGTGCGGCTGCCGGGCGGGGCCGAGCTGCGGGCACCGAGCGACGGCGAGCTCTCGCGGGCGCTTGGGATCGGGCTGGAGCTGGGAGCGCGGGAGCAGGTCGATCTGCTGGTGATCGGCGGCGGGCCGGCGGGTCTTGGCGCCGCCGTCTACGGCGCCTCGGAGGGGCTCGACACGCTGGTGGTCGAGAGCACCGGGCTCGGCGGCCAGGCCGGAACCTCGCGGCGGATCGAGAACTACCTCGGCTTCCCGGCCGGGATCAGCGGCAGCGAGCTGACCAGCCGCGCCGTCACCCAGGCACGCAAGTTCCGCGCCCGCACCGCCACGCCCTACCGGGCGCGGGTGCTGGAGCCGGGCGAGGAGCGCCACCTCGTGCGGCTCGAGGAGGGCAACGAGATCTCCGCCCGGGCCGTCGTCCTCGCGACCGGCGCCGAATATCGCAAACTGCCGGTCGCCGAACTGGAGCGCTACGAGGGGATCAGCATCTTCTACGCAGCCGGGCCACCGGAGGCGCAGATCTGCGGTGGCCAGCGCGTCGGGGTGGTCGGCGGTGGGAACTCGGCCGGGCAGGCCGCCGTCTGGCTGGCCCGCGGCGGCGCCCTCGTCACCCTCCTGCACCGCCGCGCCGACCTCGCCGAGACGATGTCCAGCTACCTGATCGAGGAGCTCGACCGCTTCGGCGTCAACGTCCGCGATCGCAGCGAAATCGCCGAGCTGCACGGGGAGAACGACCAGCTCGAAGCGGTGACCCTGACCGACGGCACCCGCCTCCCTCACTCCTTCCTCTTCCTCTTCCTCGGCGCCTCCCCCTGCACCGACTGGCTGGACGGGACGGTGGAGCGCGACGAGAACGGCTTCGTCCTCACCGGTCCCGACGTCGGCGCCGAAGGCTTGTACGAAACCAGCGTCCCCCGCGTCTACGCCGTCGGCGACGCCCGCCACGGCTCGATCAAGCGCTGCGCGATCGCCGTCGGCGAGGGCGCCGCGGTGGTCCGCTTCGTGCACGAGCACCTGGCACCGCTGGCGGAGCAGCGCTGAGCCGCGCGCTCAGGCGCCAGAGAGCATTTCGACCTGGCAGGAGAGAACGCCGCCGGTGAAGACGTGGAGGGCGAAACCGGGCGGGCCGACCATCTCCACGTCTTCGTCGTCGAAGTCGAAGTCGGGCCGGGCCTGGAGGTAGGTGCTGGGGGCGGAGAGGACCGGGCAGCCGGCGAGGCTCGCGGCAGCGATCCGGTGCAGATGGCCGCCGGCGATCGCCCGCAGCTGCGAGTGGCGGGCGACGACCTCGCCCAGCGCCTCGCGCTCGGAGGGGTCGAGGTTGATCGCGTCCCAGCCGGGCAGGCCGGTGGAAAGGGGGGTGTGGTGAAGGGCGAGCAGCGTCGGGCGCTCAGGCTCCTCCGCCAGCGTCGCGTCCAGCCAGGCTAGGTCCCGAGGGCCGAAGCGACCCGGGTCTCGGCCCGGCACATTCGAATCGAGGAGGACGAGCCGCAGCAGACCGACCTCGGCGCTGTAGTTGATGGGCTCGTCCCCGGTTCCCGGCAGCCCGAAGGTCTCCCGCAGCCGGGCGCGGTCATCGTGGTTGCCGGGCAGGACATGCACCGGGCACCCGAAGCGATCGAGCGCCGCGCGCGCCAGCCGGTAGGACTCCTCACCGCCGTCGTCGCTGAGATCCCCCGAGACGAGCACAGCGTCAACCGGGTTCGGCAACACCAAGACCGCCCCCACCACCGCTTCCAGCCGCGCGAACGGATCGACTTCCTCCTCCGTCGCACCGATGTGGAGATCGCTGAGCTGGGCGAGCAGGAGAGGGCGCGACATGGCGCCGGACCCTATCTCCCGCCAGGTAAGAAGCTCCTCAATCTCCCAGCCTTCCTCTGCTCAGGAGTACACCTCACGCCACCAGCCGCACTTCGAAGGTGGGCATGGCGATGGCGCCGGCGCTGCCGATCAGGGCGAGGATGCGGGTGACGTAGGCCTGGGTCTCGGGGTAGGGCGGGATGCAGTGGCAGGCTTCGACGGGGGCGGGGCCGGCGTTGTAGGCGGCGAGGGCCAGTTCGGGGGAACCGAACTGGTGGAGCAGGTCGGACATCAGATGGGCCTCGGCCTCGATCGCGGCGACGGGGTCGTAGGGATTGGTGAGGCCGTAGGCGGCGGCGGTGCTCGGCATGAACTGGGCGATGCCCTGGGCCCCGGCGGGCGAGCCGGCATCGGGGTCGAAGCCGGACTCGGCCATCAGCTGGCCGGCCATCAGCGCCGGCGGAACGCCCCAGCGGGCGGCGGAGCGGAGAATCGGCGCCCGGTACTGAGTTGGGACGAAGGAGGGCAGGCTGGTCGATGAGGCAACGGGCGTCGCTCCTCCCCCGGCCGCGCCAACCGCTTCCCCGGCCGGTGAGCAGGGCGCAGGGCCGGCGTCGAAGCCGTAATGCCAGGCCTCCCACGAGTAGCGCTGGACGAAGCCGAAGCGGCTCGCGTTGGCGGCGAGCCAGCCATAGGCGGAGGACGGGCCGAGGTCGAGCTCGGTGGCGCACCGGTGCAGCGAATGCCCCGGGGGCGCGACCCAGGTCGGGTCGGGATGGGCGGCGAACAGTTCCGCCTGTTCGGCATCGGAGCGGAAGCCGGAGACGACGATCAGGGCGAGCCCGTCGGCCTGAGCAGCCGCCGCCATTCGGTCGTAGGCGGCTGCGACGTCCGGTCGCATCCCCTCGCCGTCGCGGAACACGAGTGGGCCGCCGTAGCCGCCGCCGCTCGCCATCCCGGTGGCGCCGGGTGCCGCCGCTCTGTAGGGCGCGGCGGCTTCGGCCACGGCGGAGGCCTCGACGCGGTGGCGCTCGGCGCCCCTCAGGCCCGCCACCACCGTCGCCTTTGCCCGCACCGGCGCGAAGGAGCTCGCGTCGGGAAAGCGGATCCGGACGCGCGCCGGGTCGACTTCGTTGCGGCGCGCTACCGCCAACGCGGCAGTCCGTGCCCGCGCCAGGTAAAGCGGCTTGTCGATGTGGTCGGGATTCGGCCGGCCGTCGCCGAGGGTCGGCGGCGAGAGCAGATGCGGCAGGTCGTCGCGCATCGAGCGGACGGCGGAGATCGCGACCAGATCCGCCGCCCGTTGCACCCTCCCTTTGCCGGTCACCGCGCCGGCGATCGCCACCAACGCCAACGCCGCCGCGATCAGCGCCAGCGCCCCACCCAGAGCGAGGATCAATGCCTGCCCCGACTCATCCCTCCCCCGCTTCTCCCGCATGCGCCGACCCTTCCGGGTGGCGGCGCACGCGTGGTGCGCAGAAACAAAATCTTGTGGAACGACTTTCGAACTTTTCCGTCACAGGGCGCGTAGACCCGGGCGACGCAAGCGACCAAGGAGACCTCGCCATGCCGCAACCGGCAATCCCCCGCCCCCGCTCACTTCCGATCCGCATCGCCCTGGTGGCGATCGCCGCCCTGGCCCTGCTGGGCGCCTCCAGCGCCCTGGGAACTCAGACCAAGCGCGTGGCCAAGGAGGCTGAAAACGCCACCCTCAACGAGACGATCCTGGTCACCATGAAGGGCAAGACCCTCTACAGCCTCAGCGCTGAGACCAAAGGCAGGTTCATCTGCACCGGCTCTTGCCTCGCCTTGTGGAAACCGCTGGTGGTGCCGGCCGGCGTCAAACCGATGGGACCGGTGACGCTGGGCACGCGGAAGCGGCCGGACGGCAGGACCCAGGTCACCTACAAGGGCCTCCCCCTCTACAGCTTCAACGGCGACTCCAAGCCGGGCGAAGCGAACGGCCAGGGAATGAAGGACGTCGGCACCTGGCACGCGGCCAAGGTCAAGAAGTCCAGCTCTGGGTCGCAGCCGGAATCGGAAGCACCTCCGTATCCGTATTAGCGACGCCGAGGCGACGCACAAGCTGCGCGGGCAGCCCGCCGGCAGAGCCGGCGGGCAACACCCCGAAGAAAGCCCTGCGCTCGACCATCCAGCTCAGGCGTCGCTTCAGCACGGCGACGGCAAGGCCGCGAGCCATTAGCTCGCGAGCAGCCAGCGCGACGAGGGCACGGTCATGATCGAGGTGCGCCCGCAGGAGGACGCCAGAAGGCCGTAGGCCGCCGGCCCCTTCAACGACCTCCTGCAGCAGTTCCGACGGCACATGCAGCACCGCGGTCGCGCCGCGCGCCGCCGTTAGCGCGGCGGAGGCGGCGTCGAGCCCCTCCGGCTCGGCAGGGACCGCGAGGTGGCAGACCTGCCCCCGTGCCGCCACGCGCAGGTGAGGCAGGTGCGCCGTCAGCCGCTCCTCAAGCTTCTGCGCAGCGGCGGAGGCGAGCAGGGTCGGCCGCGGCGGCCTGCCGCCGACATCCACCAGCAGAGCTGCCGTGTCGATCTCCGCCCCCGCGCAGGACAGCGCCGCCGCGGCGCCGCGCGAGCCCTCGGCCTCGCCCACCGCCGCCACTACGATCACCGGGCTCTCACGCAGAGGATTGGCATAACTCGACGGCTCAGGCACTCGTGGGCCGGAGAAGCTGATTAGGCCGCTCTCGCTCATCGCGCCGGCCTCGCATTGGCACTGCTGCTGACGGCGAGCCGGTCGGCGACGACCGCGAACGGCGAGGGCGGGCGCAGCCGCACAGAGACGGTGCCGCCCTCGACCACAACCGAGGCGTCGTCCTTCGCCCAGCCGGGCAGTGCTTTCCGCGCCGCCTTCGCGGCGGAGCCGCCGGAGGCCAGGGCCAGCGCTCCGGCCTCCGCCGCTCCGTCGGCGAGCGTCATCGCGTAGCCGGCGACGAGCAGTTGCAGCGCTACCGCCGCCGCCAGGAGCAGTGCCGGCAAAGCCGCGACCAGCTCCACCGTCGCCTGCCCCCGCTCAGCCATCGCCCGGCTCCAGTCCAGAGCTCGCCCCCACCCGCGCCGGCGGCAACGATGGGATCAGACGCGGCACCTCGACCCGTACCGCAACCTTGCCTTCGTCCTCCACCTTCGCCGCGCGACGCAGCGACGGCGGCAGCGCCGCCCTCGCCGCCGCCGTCGCGTCCCCTCCCACGAGCGCCGCTCGCGCTCCCGCCCGCGCAGCCACGCTCGCCGACCAGAGCGCCTGGCCGGCGAGCGCGATCTGCGCCACCGCCACCAACGCCAGCAGCAGGAAGGGGACCACGGCGACCAGCTCCACCGAAGCGGTCCCCTCCTCCCCATGTGCTGCCCTTCTGTCGGCCGGTGACGACATGGCCACACCGTCTCAGGTCACAACGCACGTGTGGCGCGCAAAAACAAAATTCTCCGCACCAATTCACATACGAAACTGCCCCATCCAATCCCGTGGTTCCTTTCGCACCCATAGCGTGCAAAAGGAACCACGGAAGGGGTGAAGCGCGCTGGTGGTTCCTGGGCCAAATGAAACGCCTAGCGCCGAAGCCGTCTCGCGAAGTGGATTGCCGATGCCAGAGGACGCCGTATTGCGCCGGTCCGCCGCCCTCTGGCGCGGCAAGACACAAGCGAGCCGGTCTCCGCGCTAGTGGTAGGTATTTGCCTCTATCCAGACCTTCCAGATCGCCGCGATCGACGCGGCGAGGAGGATGATCCAGAGGACGGTACCGCCGCCGCTGGAGAAGAGGCGGGCGCTGCCGGCGATCAGCAGGAGGATCATGCCGATCGCGCCGTAGAGGAGGGCGCGGCGGCCGTCGGTCAGGGTCGCCAACGTCAGCTGGTTCTCGCGGCTGAACACGTAGACCATCCAGGAGATGCCGGCCAGCAGGGCCATCGTCAGGGCGGCGAGAATGGCCGCAGCCACGTTGCCGCCACCGGGCAGGAAGGCGACGCCCAAAGCCAGCAGCATGATGATGGCTACATTGCGAGCGGTACGCACTCCCCCAGTGTACGCCGGTCGAGCCGCCTGCTCGACCGAAATCGACCGCTTCGAGCCTGCTCCTACTTGTGCGTCATCACGACGATCCCGACGACCACCGCGGCGGCGACGCAGACCAGGGCGAGAATCCCGGTGATCGCCGCGAACGTGGCCCCTACCGGGCGTTCGTCGCGGCTCAATTCGGCGAATTGCCCAAATCCCCGGATCGCCAGCGAGAAGGCGAAGGTGACACCGACCCCCGCGACGATCGAGGCGGCGACCGCCTGCCACAGGTCCTTCCACTCGACGATCGTCGCGATCATCCGCCCGCCGCCGGAACCGGAGAGCCACGCTGCGCCCGGCGGGCGAAAGCGGCGGCAACCAGCGAAAGCGCCATCAGCGTCACCAGCACCGGCCCCAGCGCACCGGTCCCGAAGATCCGCGTGAAGCCGTAGGTGAGGCCACCGATCAGCGCCGCCGCCGGCAGCGTCAGCAGCCAGGCGACGACGATGTTGCCGGCGACGCCCCAGCGCACCGCCGAGAGTCGTTTGCCGGCGCCCGCCCCCATCACGCCGCCGTTGATCACGTGCGTGGTCGAGAGCGGGAAGCCGAAGTGAGTCGAGGCGAGGATCACCGCCGCGCCGGCGCCCTGCGAGGAGAAGCCCTGCGCCGCGTCCATCTTGATGATCCGGGTGCCGGTCGTTTTGATGATCCGCCAGCCGCCGCTGTAGGTGCCGAGGGCAATCGCGCTCGCCGAGGAGACGATCACCCAGGTCGGCGGATTCGCTTCGGCGCCGAGCTTGCCGGCGGCGATCAGCGCCAGCGTGATCACGCCCATGGTCTTCTGGGCGTCGTTGGTGCCGTGCGCCAGCGCCAGCAACCCGCCGGAGAGAATCTGCCCCCAGCGAAACCCGCGGGTGACGATGCCGGGCCGCTGCCTCCCCACCACCCGGTAGGAGATGCCGATCGCCAGTGCGGCGACGACCAGGGCCACGATCGGCGCCACCACCGCCGGGATCAGCACCTTGCCGACCAAACCTTCGGCGAGGATCACGTTGAACCCGGCCGCTGCCACCGCCGAGCCGACGATGCCGCCGATCAGCGCGTGCGAGGAGCTCGACGGCAGCCCGAACCACCAGGTGATCAGGTTCCAGGAGATCGCCCCGATCAGCCCGGCGAAGACGATCGTCGGCGTGATCACTTCCGCGTTGACGACGTCCTTGGCGACCGTCGCGGCGACGCTGATCGAGATGAAGGCGCCGACGAAGTTGAGCAGGGAGGCGAACCCGATCGCCACCTGCGGCCGCGCCGCCCCGGTCGAGATCGAGGTGGCGACGACGTTGGCGGTGTCGTGGAACCCGTTGGTGAAGTCGAAGGCGAGGGCGGTGCCGACGACGATGACGAGGATTACGTCGGAGCTCACGGCCTCAGCTGTTCTTTATGACGATGCCCTCGAGGATTTGAGCGGCGGTCTCGGTCGCGTCGATCGCCTCCTCGAGCACCCCGAACATGTCCTTCCACCGGATCACGACCATCGGGTCGATCCCGTTGGAGAAGAGCGAGGCCACCGCGTCACGCGAGATCCGGTCGCCGTCGTTCTCGAGCCGGTGGATCTCGATCCAGTATTTGTCGAGGTCCTTGAACTGGGGCAGGTTTTCCAGCCCCATCGCCAGCTGCTCGCAGGAGGCGACAAGGACCTTGGTCAGCGCCTGCGCCTGCTCCATCGGCGCCTCGATCTTGTAGAGGCCGAGGAAGTCGGCGGCCTCCTCCGTGAAGTCGACGATGTCGTCCATCTGGGTCGCGAGGCCGTAGATGTCCTCACGGTCGATCGGCGTGACGAAGGTCGTGTTGAGCCGGTTGACGATGTCGTGGGTGATCCGGTCGCCCTCCTGCTCGGCCAGGAGGATCTCCCGCGAGAGCCCCCCGGATTCGGGCCAGCTGTTCATCATCTCGTCGAGCAGACGCGCCGCGTGCAGAGTGTTCTGCCCGGCCTGGGTGAAGAGGTCGAAGAAGGTCCGGTCGCGAGGCAGAAGCGAGAAGCGCACTGGGACCGGCATCCTAGTGACGTAACAGCGTCTGCGCCGCTCAGGCGGCTGAGGCGGCCAGATGCTCTGCGGCACGTGCGGAATGTCGTGCCATCAGCTCCTCCTGCGCGCTGCGCTCTTCCCCATTGGGATGCCGCCGCGTCCAGGCTCCGTCCGGCCCCAGGTCCCAGCAGCTCGCGTTGTCGGCGAGGCAGCGCTCGAGCACGTCCAGCAGCTCCGCCTTCAGCGCCGCGTCCTCGACCGGCGCGACCAGCTCGACCCGGCTGTCGAGGTTGCGCGGCATCAGGTCGGCCGAGCCCATCAGCACCCGCGTCTCCTCGCCGCGGCGGAAGGCGTAGATGCGCGAGTGCTCGAGGAAGCGGCCGACGACCGAGCAGACGCGGATGTTCTCCGAGACCCCCTCCACCCCCGGCCGCAGGCAGCAGATCCCGCGCACGTTGAGGTCGATCCGCACCCCCGCCCGCGAGGCCTCGTACAGCGCCTGGATGCAGCGGGCGTCGACCAGCGCGTTCATCTTCAGCGCGATCCGCGCCTCTTCGCCGGCCTCGTGCGCGGTTACCGTGCGCTCGATCTCCGCGACGATCTGCTCGCGCATCGTCGTCGGCGAGACCAGCATCTTGCGGTACTCGGCCGGCCGGCCGTAGCCGGTGAGGAAGTTGAACATCTCGGCGACGTCGGCGCCGATGTCGGGGTCGGCGGTGAAGAGGCCGAAGTCGGTGTAGAGACGGGCGGTCTTCGGGTTGTAGTTGCCGGTGCCGACGTGGACGTACTCGCGCACCCGCTCGCCCTCGCGGCGGGCGACGAGGACCGCCTTCACGTGCGTCTTCAGCCCGGGGATGCCGTAGACGACGTGGACGCCGGCCTCCTCCAGCGACTTCGCCCAGTGGATGTTCGCCTCCTCGTCGAAGCGCGCTTTCAGCTCGACCATGCAGACCGCCTGCTTGCCGCGTTCGGAAGCGCGGATCAGCGCCGGCACCAGCGCCGAGTCGTCGCTGGTCCGGTAGACGGTCTGCTTGATCGCCAGCACGTCGGGGTCGGCGACGGCCTGAGCGACGAAGCGCTCGACCGAGGTGTTGAAGGAGTCGTAGGGATGGTGGACGAGGAGGTCGCGCCGGCTGATCTCGGCGAACATGTCGACCGGCTCCTCCTCCTCCCCCTGCAGGCGCGGCTGGGTGACCGGCGTCCAGGGCGTGAAGCGCAGCTCGGCGTGGCCGGGGAGGTCGGCGATCGCTGACAGGTCGGCGAGGTCGAGGAGGCCGTCGATGTCGTAGACCTCGCGATCTTCCAGGCGCAGCGCCCCGATCAGCTGCTCGCGCAGCTTCGGGTTCATGCCGGAGGCGATCTCCAGTCGCACCACCTCGCCGAAGCGGCGGCGGCGGAGCTCGTCCTGGACCGCCTGCAGGAGGTCGTCGGCCTCGTCGGAGATGGTGAAGTCGGCGTCGCGGGTGACCCGGAAGTAGCCGTGGTCGATCACCTCGGTGCCGGGGAAGAGCGCGTCGAGGTTGGCGGCGATCACCTCCTCCAGGGGGACGAAGGAGGCGCCGCCCTCGCCGACCGGGAGGAAGCGGCCGAGCAGCTCCTTCGGGACCTTGACCCGGGCGATGATCTCGCTGCCGCTCTCCGGGTCGCGCAGCAGCACGCCGAGGCTGAGCGAGAGGTTGGAGATGTAGGGAAACGGCCGGCCGAGGCCGATCACCAGCGGCGTCAGCGCCGGGAAGACCTGCTGCTCGAAGTGGGCGTCGATGTCGCGGCGCTCCTCCTCGCCGGCGCTGTCGAGAGAGACGATCCTGATCCCGTGCTCCTCCAGGGCGGGGCGCAGCTCGGCGCCGAAGGCGTGGCAGAGGCGATCGTCGAGATCGAGCACACGCTGCTGGATCAAGTCGATCTGCTCCTTCGGCGCGAGGCCGTCGGGGCCGCGCGCTTCGATCCCGGCGTCGAGCTGGTCGAAGAGGCCGGCGACCCGGACCATGAAGAACTCGTCGAGGTTGGAGGCGTAGATCCCGCAGAAGCGGAGCCGCTCCAGCAACGGCACCTGCGGGTCCTCGGCCAGTTCGAGAACCCGCTGGTTGAAGTCGAGCCAGGAGAGCTCGCGGTTGAAATAGAGGGCGGGATCGTCGATGGCTCCATCGTACTGCTGGGCCCCCGGCTGGTCGCCCGGCTCAGGCGGCACGAACGTGCGCCCGCGGACGCGCCGCGACGGCGGCGTCGAGGGCTCGCCGGTAACCGGTCGCGAGCTGACCCATCGACCGCTCCCAGGAGCGCTGGCGGGCGGCGTGAGCGCCGGCGTCGCCAAGCGCCCGGCGCATCTGCGGGGCGGAGGCGAGCTGGAGCAGGGCGCCGGCGAGGTGGTCGGCGTCGGGCCGGCAGAGGAGGCCGGTGTGGCGGTTCTCGATCAGCGCCGCCGGGCCGCCCTCGGCGACGGCGACGATCGGCAGGCCGCTGGCCTGCGCCTCGAGGATCACCTGGCCGTAGGTGTCGGTGCTGCTGGCGAAGAGGAAGGCGTCGGCGCTGGCGTAGGCGCGCGGCAGCTCCTCATCCTCGAGCCAGCCGAGGAAGGTGGCGCGCTCGCCGAGGCGGGCGCGGAGCTCGTCTTCCTCCGGCCCGCCGCCGGCGACGAGCAGGTGCAGGCGCGGGTCGGCGGCGTGGGCGCGGAGGAAGCTCTCGGCCAGCAGGTGGACACCCTTCTCGCGGGTGAGGCGACCGGCGTAGATGACCTTGATCTCACCGGGGAAGGTGTCGCGATCGGCCTTCGCGGGGTCGAAGCGGTCAATGTCCACCCCGCGCTCCCAGCGGCCGACGCGGTCAGGATCGGCGCCGAGGGCGATTATGGAGCTGTCGGCCGAGGGGCTCGGCGAGAGGACGATCGACGGGGCCGAGTAGAAGGCGCCGAGGCCGGCCCGGGTCAACGCCTCCAGGCTTTTGCTCGTGCTGCGAATGCCGACGTAGGTGGCAAGCTCGGTGTGGTAGCTGGCGATCAGCGGCGCGCCGGTGATGCGACTGAGCAGGGTGCCGGCGATCCCGCCCGGGCCGGGGGCGGTGACGTGGACGAGGTCGTAGCGGCCCTCGGCGAGGATCTCGACCAGGTCCGGCAGGCCGGGGACGCCGAGCCGCATCCCCTCGTAGAAGGGGACCTCCAACTCGGCCGCGGCGGGGAGGCGACGATCGACGCCGGGGTCGGTGCCGATCACCTCGACCTCGAAACCGGGGACGCCGCGCTCGCGGATCTGTTCGATCGTGTGGGTAACGCCGTGCATCGAGCCGATCCCGTCCGCGAGGATCGCGACCCGGGGGCGCTCACCGACGCGGTCGCGCAGCTTCGCCTTCTCGGCGCCGAGGAAGGCGGTGGCCGGCGCGTATGGGATCGCCGGGACCAGCGCCTCGAACAGCGAGCCGACGGCGGCGCCCGGGTCGCCCCCGGCGACGGCCGCGGCGCCGGCGCGGACCGCCTTGCGCAGGCGCTTGTCGTGGACGCGGCGGGCGCGCCGGTAGAGCTCGGCGTGGGAGAAAGCGTCGGCCTGCAGATAGGCGATCAGGTCGCGCCCGCGCAGCTCGAGCCCGATCCCGTCCAACCATGCCTCGAGCAGCGCCCGCGCATCCTCGGGACCCACATCAGCCGCGATCTTCCCCTCACGGGCAGCCCCCTCTCGAATAACACGCTCGACCATCCTCAACACAGCGCCAGGATTCGGGCGCTCCCTCTCTGCCTCCGGTCGGACGGG
>JBQCHH010000050.1:0-9615 GCA_051954855.1 Solirubrobacterales bacterium
GCGGTTTCGCTGAGAGCTGTTGAACCCTGAGCGTCAACCGGAGCTCTGTCGTGGGGTGGGAGTGGGGTTTGCCTCACGACCGGGAAGCAGTTACTAGCCCCAACCCCTTACGCGGGCAGCGGGGGGCGATGTGGCGAGTAACCCAGGGAGGAAGGGAATACCCACTCCCTCCCTACCGCAGCGCTCAGTCCTGCGCTGTCTATGCGCTAGCCGAAGGTGAAGGCATAGCCCGTCACCCCCGCTTCCGGTTGGAGGCGGAGGACGTGGTGGCCGACCCGGGGCAGGTCGACCAGTTCGTAGAGGCGCTGCGAGCGGACGGTGACGACGCCGCCGTGGACGTCGGCGCCGGCGACGCCCCACGCGATCGGTCTCCCGTCGAGGAAGACCTTCATCCGCCGCGGTCGCCCCGGCGAGCCGAGGACGAGGTAGACGTGCCGAGCGCCGAAGTTGAGTTCGAGCGAGCCGCCGGCCGCCGTCGCCGAGTGGAATTCGATCCGCCACGGGCCGCGGAAGGCGAATTCGTTCAGCGGCACCCGCGGCGGGGCGCTGAAGTCGTGCAGGCCCGGCGAGAGCATCGGGTTGGTGAAGCGTTCGGCGCGGACGTCGCCGAGGTAGGTCTCCGGCGTGGTCACGCCGGGCGAGGGCGCCAGCCCGTGGGCGCCGGACATCCGTTTGCCGACCCGGTCCCCTGCTTCGGCCAGCAGCGCCCGGATCACCTTCTCTTTCTCCCCGTATTCGCCCTCGCCGAAGTGGACGTAGCGGACGCGCCCGCGCGCGTCGATGAAGTACTCAGCCGGCCAGTACTGGTTGCCGTAGGCATCCCAGGTCTGCTGTTCGTTGTCCTGGACGACCGGATACTTGATCCCGTCTTCGGCGATCGCCGCTTCGACGTTGCCGGCCTCGCGCTCGAAGGGGAACTCCGGGGTGTGGACACCGACGATCGTCAGTCCGTCCTTGCGGTAGCGCGCATCCCAGGCTTTTAGATAAGGGAGCGTGCGGATGCAGTTGATGCAGCTGTAGGTCCAGAAGTCGACGAGGACTACGCGGCCGCGAAGTTGCTTCAGGGTAAGCGGCCGGTCGCCGGGCGTGTTGAACCAGCGCTCGGTGCCGACGAATTCCGGCGCTTTGCCGAGCACCGGCAGCTTCAAAGCGCCGTTGGCGCCCATTTCCGGGGAGCCGCTCGCTTCCGAGCCGACGCCGTGCGCACCACCGCGCAGAGCGGCCAAGGCTGCCTGAGCCGAGGCGGTGTCCTCGATGCTCTTGCTGGGGTTGACGAGGAAGCTCGGCAGGTCGCTGGCGATCGCGTTCTGGAAGCGGATGTCGTAGCGGCCGAGCATCGCCAGGGCGACGACGACCATCACCGCCCCCATTGCCACTTGCAGGCCGACCCCGCGGCGGGCCAGTGGCGCAATCAGCTTGCGACCGCCGAGCATGAGGAAGTAGAGGGCGGCGGCGGAGCCGATGCCGTAGCTGAGGGCGACCGCGAGCCGACCGGCATTGAAGGACTGGGAGGCGGAAACGGTGATGACGCCGGCGAGTATCGGCCCGGCGCAGGGCGCGTAGACGAAGCCGAGGCTGACCCCTATCAGGGCGCCGGACCAGAAGCCCTCGCCGCCTCCCTGGGTGGTCCCGGCGCGGCTGGTGCGGCGGCTCAGCCAAGCCTCCACTCGCGCTGCCAGCGGCGGCGCCATCAGGACCAGCCCGAAGCCGATCAGGACCGCGATCGCCAGCTTGCGCAGGATTTCGTCGGGCAGGCCGAGCGCCGCAATCACGTAGACCAGGGCGACGGTGGCGAAGGTGAACGAGACCGCCAGCCCGGCAACGATCCCGAGCGGCCGCCGCCGGCCGCCGGTTGCCCCGGCCGAGAGCGCGATCGGCAGCACCGGCAGCACGCAGGGCGAGAGCGCCGTGGCGGCGCCGGCGACGAAGCCGAAGATGATCAGTAGGGCCATCGGAATTACCTTCCCATGAAGGGATTACGAGGAAATGAAGGCGTCGGATGTGTCCGCGTCAGCGACCGGGCGGGGTGGCGGTGATACCGCCCTCGGCGCGGCCCGCGACCTCGGCGGCGCGACCAACCCTCTCGCCGATCCCGAAGTGGGCGCAGATCGTCAGCTCGTGCTCGCGGCGCAGCGGCCGGGTCGGGTCGACGACGGGAGCAGTGCGGATCGCGTCGGCCTCCTGCGCCACCCAGACGCCGAAGGGGGTGCCGGCGCAGGTGGCAAACGGGACCGCGACTACGCGGACGCGACGGCGACGTCCCAGGCGGGCGACGAGCCAGGCCGGCTCGCCGCTGTCGGCATCGACATAGAGCCCCTGCACCTGGCCGAGCGCATCGCCGCCCAGCTCGGTGACGTCGGCGCCGAGCCAGCTCATCGCCTCCGCCGCCGAAGGCGGGCGCACCGCCTCAGCCATCGGCGTACTTCTCCAGCAGCTCGCTGGCGGCGGTGGCGGGGTCGAGCTCGCGCCGCACCACCCGCTCCAACAGCTCGGCGGTGGTCGGGTCGTCGGCGATCGTCGCTTCCAGGCGCCGGCGCATCCGCGAGGTGGCGATCCCGATCACCTCGCTGCGCAGGTTGCGGGCGCGGCGCTCGGCCAGCATGCCCCGCTCCTCGATGAAGGCGCGGTGCTCGTCGACCTTCACCGCCAGCTCCTCGACACCCTCGCCGCGAGCCGCCTCGGTGCGCAGGATCGGCACCTTCCAGCCCTCGGGGTCGTGGGAGAGGGCGAGCACGCCGCGGACCTCGCGCACCATCGTGTCGGTCATCGGGTGGTCGGCCTTGTTGACGACGATGATGTCGGGGATCTCCATCACCCCCGCCTTCAGCGCCTGGATCGAGTCGCCGGAGCCGGGCATCAGCGCCAGCACGATCGTGTCGGCGTGGTCGACGATGTCGATCTCGGCCTGGCCGACGCCGACGGTCTCGATCAGCACGTCGTCTTTGCCGGCCGCGTCCATGATCAGCGCCACCTGCAGCGCCGCCTCGGAGAGGCCGCCGAGGGCGCCGCGCGAGGCCATCGAGCGGATGAAGACGCCGGGGTCGAGGAAGTGCTCGGTGAGGCGGATGCGGTCGCCGAGCAGGGCGCCGCGGGTGAAGGGGCTGGAGGGATCGATCGAGAGCACCGCGACTTCGCGCTCGGCCTTGCGCAGCTCCGCCGTCAGCGCCCCGATCAGGGTGCTCTTCCCCACTCCGGGCGGGCCGGTGAAGCCGACGATGCGGGCGTTGCCGGTGCGCGGATAGACCTCGCGCACCAGTTCCCAGCCGGCGGGATCGTCGGACTCGATCAAGGTGATCGCCCGCGCCAGCGCTCGCTTGTCGCCGGCGACGAGGCGCTCGGCCAAGGGGGCGGTTTTGGCGGCGTCAGCCAAGGCCGGGCCAGTCTAGAGTTGCCCCGCGATGCTCCGCTTCCTGGCCGGCAACCGGATGCTGACCCCCCGCTACGCGCGGCTTTTCTGGCGCTACCTCTGGCGCCGCTTCCTCACGCCCGCCGGCTGGCGCTGGCGCTCGGACGGGCCCTTCTTCCTCGGCCCCAAGCTGGAAATCCACATCGAGCCGCACGGCGAGGTTCGCTTCGGCCGCTTCGTCTGGATCGGCGACGGGACCAAGATCCGCTGCCACGAGGGCCTGGTCGAGATCGGCGCGAAGAGCGTGCTCGGACAGGAGTGCACGATCTCTGCCTACCAGCGCGTGCGGATCGGCGAGCAGTGCGTGATCGCCGACCGGGCGATGTTCATCGACTTCGACCACGGCATGGTCGAGGTTGAGCGCCCGATCCGCCTCCAGGGCATCTACAAGCGCGATGTCGAGGTCGGCAACAACGTCTGGATCGGCTACGGCGCCTGCATCCTCCGCGGCGTCCGCGTCGGCGACAACTCGGTAATCGGCACCAACGCCGTTGTCACCAAGGATGTCCCCGCCAACGCCGTAGTCGGCGGCATCCCCGCCCGCATCATCCGCATGCGCGAGGCCCCGGAGCGCCTCCACTGGGACCGCCCCGTCGAACCGGACCCCGATGCCTGGACGACGATGCAGCCGCCCGAGAAGGCATCGGCTTAAGCGCCTGGGGCTGCAAGATTTCCGTCATTGCCGAGATGTATTGTCTGGCTGACAATGACTTCACGGCGACAACATGTCTGCGTGGCCCGTGACGGAAGAATTCGATCCGAGGAGGTCGCGGTCAAGTTCGGCCGCAACCTCTTCCGCTGCCGTCGCCGGGCCGGGATGTCGCAGGAAGAGCTCGGTGAGCTCGCCTCCCTGCACCGGACCGAGATCGGGATGCTCGAGCACGGCACCCGTCTCGCCCGCATCGACACGCTGATGAAGATCGCCGGCTCGCTCGGGATCCCGCCCGCCGAGCTACTCGAGGGGATCGACTGGAGCCCGGGCCACAGCACTGAGGGCGGCTTCAGCATCAGCGAGCCGACGCTCGCCTGTCGCCGGCGCGGCGACTGCTGAGCTTGCTGCGCGAAGCGCGTTTTCGCGTTTTGCGCGTCTACGCCGTCTTTGCGCCGGCCAGCGCGGCGTAGACCGCCGCCGTCTGCTCGGCGACGTCGCCCCAGTCGAAGCGGCGCACGTGCTCGTAGGCTTCGGCGACCAGGCGCCGGCCGAGCTCGTCGTCGACGAGGACGCGGATCGCCACCTCGGCCAGCGCTTCGGGGTCGTGGGCGCGGAAGCGCAGCCCGGCCTCCTCATGCGGCACCACCTCGCGCAAGCCGCCGGTGTCGGCGACGATGCAGGGACAGCCGGAGGCCATCGCCTCCAGCGCCACCAGTCCGAAGGGCTCGTAGATCGAGGGGACCACGGTCAGGTCGGCGATCCGGTAGAGCGAGTGCAGCACGTCGTCGCCGATCCAGCCGAGGAAGGTGCCGTGCTCCATCAGCCCCAGCTCCTGCGCCTGGCGCTTCAGTTCCGCCTCGTGGGTGCCGGAGCCAGCGACGAGGAAGCGCGTCCCCGGCGCCTCCTCCAACACCCGCGGCATCGCCTCCAGCGCCAGCTGGAACCCCTTCTCGTAGACGAGGCGCCCGATCAGCAGCACCAGCTTCTCCTCCGGCGCCGCGAACTCGGACCGCAGCCGCGCCAACTCCGCCGCCGGCTGGGCGGGCAGGTCGTCGGGGTCGATCCCGTTCGGGATCACGCTGACCCGCTCCTCCTCGACGCCGAAGATGTCGGCGACCTGTTCGCGCATGTAGTGGGAGCAGGTGATGACGCGGTCGGAGCGGTTGGTGATCCAGCGCTCGACCCCGTGGATGTAGGTCTGCGGGTGCTTGTCGACCCAGCCCTGGTGGCGGCCGTACTCGGTCGCGTGGATCGTCGTGATCAGCGGCGCGTCGAAGCGTTTGGCAAGGTGGTCGCAGGCGTTGGCGACCAGCCAGTCGTGGCCGTGGACGAGGTCGTAGCTGCAGCGGTCGCCGAGCTCGACCCCGGCGGCGAGCATGTCCGAGTTCATCCGCTCGACCCAGGCGACGAACTCACCGAGGTCGGTCGGCCGTTTCGGCTCGCGGATGCGGTGGATGATCACCCCGCCGCGGTGCTCCAGCGCCGGCGACTCCTCGCCGCCGCGGGTCAGCACGTGGACCTCGACGTCGCGCTCGACCAGCGCCTCGGAGAGCTTGCGGACGTGGCGGGCAAGGCCGCCCTCGATCAGCGGCGGGTACTCCCAGGAGAGGATCAGGACGCAGGTCATGTCGCTTCGGGTGGCGTGGTGCGCAGTGGCTTAGGGCTCCAGGAGGGGAGCGAGGCTGAGGTCCGGGGCGAGTGAACGCATACGCGGGTCGGTGGCGCGGGGGGAGTCTATGGCCTCCAACATTGCCCGTGAGTGATCGGTGGCGCGCTGGTAGGCGTAATCGCCTGCCTGCCCGCGCTGGTCGAGGAAGGCCCAGTCGCTCGCCTGGGCGGCCAGCAGCTCCCGCGCGGCCCGCAGCAGCGCCGCTTCCGGAGTGCCGTTCGAGGCCGCGCGCAGCAGCCGCAGCTCCAGCCGGCGGGCCCCGGTGGCGAGGTCGGCGACCGGCGGCGAGTCCCACGTCCGCAGGTCCTTTCCCTCGCCCCAGGTCGAGGCCCGCAGGGGGCGCTCAAGCGGTTCGTGCTCGGCCAGCGCCTGCGGCACGGTGACCATGCGGATGCCGGCTGCCTCCGCTCCCTCGATGACCGCTCGCAGCCAGATCGGCCCCTCCGACCACCAGTGGCCGAGCAACTCGGTGTCGATGGCGAAGACGAGCAGACCGCGGCGGCCGCGGCTCTCGGCGTAGGCGCGCAGCCGCTGCGCCGCGGCGTTGAGGAACTCACCGGCCTGGCGCCGCGCCGCCGCCGCGGCCGCGGCCGGGTCATAGGCACCGCCGCCAATCCGCCAGATCCTGATACCGCGCAGCGATTTGCCGGCGAACTGGGCGTGCTCGGGGTCGGCCGGGTAGCCGTCGAGCGACCAGAGCCAGGAGATCGCCTCCCAGTCGATCGGGAGCGCCACCGGCCCGGCCTCGGTCCGCACCGGCGCCAGCGCCTCCAGCAGCTCGCCGTGCTGGCTCTGGTCGATGCAGAACCAACGCACTCCCTGCTCGGCCAGCGCCCACTCCAGCCCCGGCACGTATGCGCACTCCGGCAACCACATCCCCCCGTCCCAGCCGAAGCGGCGGCGGTGCGAGCGGATGCCGGTCTCCAGCTGTAGCCGCACCCCCTGCCGCGTCGCCAGCAGCGGCAGCACCGCGTGGGTGGCGGCCGAGGTGGCGAGCGCGATCCGTCCCGACGCGGCCGCCCGCTGGAACGACGCCAGCGGGTCGCCGCCGGCCGCGTCGAGCAGCTCCAGGGCGTGGCGGTAGCGTTCGCGCTCGCCTTCGCAGGCAGCCCGGCACTCGGCCGGCACCTGCGGCAGGTCGGCCTCCGCCGCGCCGATCCGCCACTCGACCAGGAACCGCCGCAGACGCTCCGCCGCGCCCCGGTCCTCGAGCTGGTCGGCCAGCACCGGCGTCACCGTCATCGTCAGGTCGCGCGCCACCTCCAGCACCGGCAGGTAGGAGCGGATCACCGCGTCGAACAGCCACTCCTCGCCGAACGGGTAGGTCCCGAAGCCCTCGACGTAGGGCATGTGGCTGTGCAGGACGATCGCCAGGTCGCCGGTGGTCTCGCTTTCGAACTGCATCAACTTTCCCTCCTGCTAGGCAGGAAAGTTGATGCAGTTCGGAGATCAGGGGGCACGGCAGATGGCGAGGAAGTCCAGGGCGCCATCGAGGTCGCGCGGGCGCAGGCTGAAATCGGAGGCGGCGATCGCGGGGGTGAAGCGGTCGTAGAAAGGTTTGGTCAGGCCGAGGCGCTTGTGTACTGAGTCCCAGCCGAGCTTGATCGCCAGCTCGTGGGCGCGCAGCTTGCGGGCGTGGAAGAGGCCGAGCACCTCGACCCGGTCGAAGTGCGCCTCGCAGAGCGCCCGGAACTCCTCGGCGCGGTACTCCTTCACGTGCCAGGGGTTGTCCGACTTCTCCGCCCCCGGCGGCGCCAGCGTCAGCAGGTTCGGCGTGGAGACGTAGGCGACCCCGCCCGGCGCCAGCATCGACTTGAAGTGCTCGAGGATCGCCCCCGGGTCCTGCACGTGCTCGATCGTCTGCAGGAAGACGACCGCGTCGCAGGGCTCGGAGAACGTTTCCACCAGGTCGCGCTCGAAGCGCAGGTTGGAGCGCCGGTAGCGGAGCCGGGCGTGCTCGTGCGCTTCCGGGTTGGCGTCGACGCCGACGACGCTCGCGGCGCGGCGAGCCAGCACGTCGGAGCCGTAGCCCTCGCCGCAGGCCATGTCGACGACCCGCAGCCCCTGCGCCCGCTCGGCGATCCATTCGTAGACGACCAGGTGGCGGCGGAACCAGTAGTTCTCCTCCGGCACGTCCGGCAGCGTCCGCTCGCCCGTCAGGGGCAGCGGTGGCACTCCGGGCGGCTGGTTGAGCTGGACGTAGTCGCGCTCCACTGCCCGGCACCGTAATAGAGTCCCCGCCCATGCCAGCCTCCCCCTCCGCCACGCCGGAGCACATCAAGGACGTCAACACCCGCTACCACGACGCCGCCGCCGAGGAGTACGACGCCAAGTGGGGCATCGACTTCGGGGAGGTCGGCCAGCGCCAGGTGCGCCTGAAGCTGGTCAAGGCGCTGGGCGGGCTGAAGGGCCGCAGCTTCGGCGACGCGCTGGAGATCGGCTCGGGCACCGGCTACTTCTCGCTCAACCTGGTCCAGCTCGGCGTGATCGAGCGGCTGACCGCGACCGACATCTCGCCGGGGATGCTGAAACGGCTGGCCGCGACCGCCGAGGCGCTCGGACTCCAGGACGTCACCACCGTCGAGACGGAGGCCGAGGTGCTGCCGTTCGAGGACGAGAGCTTCGACCTCGTCTTCGGCCACGCCGTCCTCCACCACATCCCCGACCTCGACAAGGCCTTCGCCGAATTCCGCCGCGTGCTGCGGCCTGGCGGGATGATCGCCTTCGCCGGCGAGCCCTCCCGCTACGGCGACCAGCTGGCCGCCCTGCCGAAGCGGGCCGGCCTGGCGCTGGCGCCGGCCTGGCGGCGCCTGATCGGCGCCGAGCAGCGCGCCGTCGCCGAGGGCGAGCAGTCCCACGACCACTCGCTGGAGGGCGAGGTCGACGTCCACGCCTTCGCCCCCGCCGATCTGCGCCGCCTGCTCCGCGACGCCGGCTTCGAGCAGCGCCGCGTCGGCGGCGAGGAGCTCCTCTCAAATGCCTGGGGCTGGGGCCTGCGCACGGTCGAGTCCAGCGCCGAGCCCGAGTCGATCCCCTTCCGCTGGCGCCGCTTCGCCTTCAACAGCTACATCGCCCTGCAGAAGGTCGACACCCGCCTGCTCGAGCCCTACCTCCCCGCCGAGCTCTTCTACAACCTCCTGGTCTCGGCCCGCAAGCCCGCCTAGCGCCGCACTCGCGGATCGCGATCCTTGCCTTCGCCCGGCATCCGGGCGCGGAAGAGCTTGACGCGGTAGTCGAGGCCCTTGAGGCGGCGCTCGCCGACGTAGGAGTAGTCGAAGGCTTCGCCGATGGCGTCCTTGGTCGCCTCGTCGAGGACGACGCTGCCGGGGCGGGCGATGTTGGTGATGCGACTGGCGAGGTTGACCGGCCGGCCGTAGTAGTCGCCCGACTGCGGCAGCGTCGGACCGCTGGCGATCCCCGCCCGCAACCAGGGGAACTGCTGCCCTTCTTCCTCGGCGGCGTGGATCAGCGCCAGGGCGGCGGTGACCATCGCCTCGGGCTGGGCCGAGACCAGCATCGCCTCGTCGCCGATCATCTTCACCAGCCGCACCGGCGGCTCGGCGACGACGGTCGCCATCTCCTCCAGACGCCCCGCGACCATCCCCAGCTCCTCGGCGGCGATTTCCTCGCCGAGACGGGTGAACTCGACCAGGTCGGCGAAGCAGACGGTGAGGTTGACGGCTCCCCCCACCTCTCCCGAAGCGAGGTTGGTGGCGCCGATCACGTCCTGGCGGATCTGTTCCACCAGGTGCGCCTGCAACGCGTATTCGATCGTCGGGCCGACCAGCGGCAGCATGTAGTCGGCTGCGGCGACGAAGCGCAGAGCGACGTCGCGCTCGGTGTCGCCGGGGCGGATCAGGGTGCGGACGATCAGCTCGCGGTTGGCTT